>WRJC01000115.1 GCA_009782405.1 Oscillospiraceae bacterium | reverse complement strand
CCCGAGAGGCCACGCGCTTTTCGCCATAGGTTCGCCCGGAACCGGGGCCAATGAGTTTTTCCGCGCTTCGGAAGTCGATTTCGGCATATTGCCCTACCCGAAATACGACGAGGCGCAAAAAGATTACATCAGCCTCGAACACGCGGGGCTCATGCTTGTGCCCATGGATGCAAAAGACCCCGAAATGGCGGGAATCGTGGCGGAACTTTTGGGTTCTGAAAGCCGCCGCTACACCATTCCCATATATTACGACGTCCAGATCACATACAAGGGAGTGCGCGACGAGGAATCCCTTGAAATGCTCCAACTCATATTCAACAATACAGTATATGATTTCGGATATAACTACAGCAATTTCACCAATACCGCATATATTGTGCCCAGAGTCATAGCGCAGAAAAGCAGGGATGTGGGTTCGTTCTATGAAGCAAACGCCCGCTCAACTGAAAAAGACCTGGAAAAAGCATACGAGAATCTTGTAAAATACGAGGATTTGGATTTTTAACATACGGAGGGCATATCAATGAAAAAAATAACGGACATAACGCAGGAGATGTTTTCCTGCCGGGTTTTCCCCGGCGACGCTTCGCCGAAATTCGAGCGCGTAAGGACTATAGAAAATGACAAATGCAACCTGACCAATATACAAATGTGCGTCCACAACGGAACGCATATCGACGCCCCCTGCCATTTTATCGAAGGGGGCAAATCGGTCGACGAATTGGACTTGTCGGCGTTTTACGGAAAATGCACCGTCGCGGAATTTGGCGGGCTCATCGGCGAAAATGAAATCGCACCCCTCTTAGGGGAATGCCGCGAACGGCTGCTGCTCAAAGGCGACTGCGAGCTTTCGGAAGGCGCGGCGCGAAAAATCGCGGACTCGCGCGTCAAGCTGGTCGGCGTCGAAAGCCAGACCATCGGAAACGCCAAAGCTCCCATGGCGATACACCTCATAATCCTCGGGGCGGACAAAATCGCGCTCGAAGGGCTGAATCTTTCCGATGTGCCGCCGGGCGAATATTTGCTGGCGGCATTTCCGCTGAATATGGAAGGCTCCGACGGATCGCCCGCTCGCGCTGTTTTGATTGAAGAATGCTGATTCACCCTTACAACGGAAGCGGGCTGCAAAAACTATATACTCGGCAAGATAGTGGATTTTGAGTGAAAAATCAAAGCTTCATAAACTTTCTCGCGAAAAACAAAACGGGTTTGAAAAAAAATTTTTCGAACCTTTTTTTTGTATTTTTGAGTTGTTTTCGTATCTCGATTTTTTGGGGGCAGCGGCTCTCGCAGTTGCCGCAGCCGCTGCAGAGCGAAGCGATCTGGGGCTTTGATTTCAGCGATGTCTGCATGATATATCTGGAAAATGCGGACATTTTGCCTTCGATTACGATGTTGTTGTAGCATGAGAGGCAAGTCGGTATATCCACGCCGGCAGGACATGGCATACAATAGCCGCATCCCGTGCAGGGCACTTTTATCGCTTCGGAAAAAGCTTTTTTCGCCTTTGCGATTGTTTCGCGGTCGCTGTCCTTGAAATCCCCCGCTTTCGCATTCGATGCGGTTTCGATGTTTTCTTTCAGCATTTCCATGCTGTTCATCCCGGATAACACGCAAGTGATTTCGGGCTGGTCCCAAAGCCATCCGAGCGACCATTCGGCCGGGCTTTTTTTTGTTTGGGCGCGATCGAACGCATTTTTTGCTTCTTTTGGCAGATTGTTGGCCAGGATGCCTCCCCTGAGCGGCTCCATAACCATCACCGGCATCCCTTTTTTTGCCGCATATTGCAACCCGCTTTTTCCGGCTTGGTTGTTTTCGTCCAAATAATTGTATTGGATCATGCAGAATTCCCAAGAATAGGCGTCGCAGATCTTTATGAATTCCTCTTTGCCGCCGTGGTACGAAAATCCAATGTTTCTTATCTTCCCTTCCGCCTTTTTTTCTTCTATCCATTTTTCAATGCCCAAGCCGGCGAGCCTTTTCCAAGAATTCAAATCGGTCAGTATGTGCATGAGATAATAATCGATATGGCCCGTCTGCAGCCTTGCGAGCTGCTGGTTTAGAATTTTATCCAAGTCTCCATATTTTTTGACCATATGGGGCGGGATTTTCGTGGCGATCTTTACGCTGTCGCGTTTGTCGCTTTTTTTTAAAATGCGCCCGAGCGTTTCTTCGCTTCTTGGGTACATGAATGCGGTGTCGAAATAATTCACTCCGTTTTCGATGGCGAACAAAATCTGCTCTTCGGTATCCTTTTCGTCTTTTGGGAAACGCATGCACCCGAATCCGAGAGCCGAAATTTCGTCGCCGTTTTTTTCGTTTTTTCTGTAATTCATGCAATTTGCCTTTCACAGTTTTTTTTATCTGATATCGGGATTTTAACGCAATAATTTAAACTGTCTTTTAAGTTTTTTGAATTTTTGCAATTTATTTGTACCAACCGGCCTGAGCGGAGTACATATGGGCATAGAGGCCGCCGAGAAGGAGAAGCTGGTCGTGGGAGCCGATCTCGGCGATTTTGCCCTCGCGCATCACCACGATGCGCCGGGCTATC
>WRJC01000114.1 GCA_009782405.1 Oscillospiraceae bacterium | reverse complement strand
GCGGGGCATATTTCCGAAATATGACGGGAAAACGAAACCGATTTTCGCGCCCTCGCCGCCGACCGCATCTGCCGGCGGCTCGTCTGTTATCTGCGCAAGCGGGATTCCGCCGAGCTCGCCCGACAGCCGCTTTGCCGCGTGCAACGAATTGCCTGTGCCCGAAAACCAAAATATGCAGGAATTGTCCATTTGATTTCTGCCTCCGTTTTTTTGATATCTGTTTTTCATCATTATTATACAGCAAAACCGCGAAAAAGTCAAATGCATCATGGCGCGAATCTATTGTTTTTTTTGAAAATATTTTTGTTTTTTTGAAAAATAAATGATTGTCAATTGATTTTTATGTGGTTTTGTTGTATAATATCAGTAATTTATATTGGCAGGAGGGAGAATCAAACGATGGGCAAAAAGAAAGAGACCAGGTTCGAAATCATTTTGGAGGAAAAAATTGACATCATGTCCACCAACAGGATATTGCGGGACAAAGAAACAGGAGTGTCATATTTTTTGCATATATGTGGGTACGGAGGGGGGTTGACGCCGTTACTTGACCGCGAGGGAAAGCCTTTGACAGACAGGGCGGAAAAGCCTGATGCATCAGACGACGGCGAGCTGAAACGGCTCACGGAAAAAATCGAAATTCATTTGTCGGAGATAAGGCTTTTGAACAATCACATAGAAGACACGGCCGTATCGGGCGAATTGTCGGGGATAGAAAAAACAATGTGCGCCATTCGGACGCAGCTCAAGGAAGAGACGAAAATCATAAAGAAAACAAGCGAGCTGACCCAGTTTTTCGACTATTATGTGCCGGCAATCATCAAAATCCTGAACAGTTACAGGCGAATCGAGACCCATGAGCTCACGGGCGAAAACGCCACGGAAACAAAGAAGCAGGTATGCGAAATCCTGCCGTTTATCAACAGGGCGTTTGAAAAAGAACTCGACTTTATGTTCACCGATGAGATGCTCGATGTGACCACCGACATAAAGGTGCTCGAATCGATGCTGTCAAAGGACGGATTGATCGACAAAAATAAAGGCTGAAAATTCAAGGGGGGGTTCATATGAAAAAATTTATCGCTTTATATCTAATCGCTATAATGGCGGCGCCGTTATACGCGAGCTGCGGCGACAAGGATAAATCCGCCGTAAATATTGCCGGCGAAGAAATATCCGAAACAGCGGCGGAGGAAACGGCGGACGGATTTGCCGAAGATGATCTGGGCGAATACGATTTCGGGGGCTATGAATTCAGCATGTGGTCATGCATGATGGACGTATTTTACGGGAACCTCGACGTTGAAGAAGAGAACGGCGACGTCCTTGACGATTCGATATACAGAAGGAACCGGTCAATCGAAGAACGGTTCAATTTCACGTTTAAGGAAATTGCGCTGGATATCGGGGAGATCGGCTGGAGTTTTGAAACTCCGAAAAAAACAATTCTGGCGGGGGACAATGTCTACGACATAATCAACATTTTTGGGCCTAACGCATATGCGTGGGCGCAGGAAGGCCTTGTTCATTCCGTGAAACGGCTCCCGCATATAGATTTGGACAAACCATATTGGCATCAAGACCTGAACAAAGACCTGACCATAGCAAACAAAATGTATTTTGCTTCGGGGGCGTTCAACCTCACGGCATACGACTGTACGGAAGCGCTGCTGTTCAACAAGGATCTTGTGCGCGATTTGGGGCTTGACGACTTATATGCGCTTGTTCATGAGGGAAAATGGACTTTTGCCAAATTTGCCGAATATTGCCTGACGGCGCGCGCGGATTTGGACGGCGACGGAAAAACCACCTTGGACGACCGTCACGGGTTTATATCCACGTCAAGGATGGTGATGCCTTCGTTCTGGATCGCGGGAGGCGTGAAGTCCATATACAAAGATGAAAATGACATACCGTATCTGGGGGCGATGGAACCTTCGTTTGTCGAGGTATATGATGCGATAATATCGTATGTGCGCAACAATGACGCATGGTTCAAGGCGCCGAATCCGAACGTGCAAAACGACCCGGTTCTCGTGAACTTATTCAAAAGCGGCAGGGCGCTGTTCTTCGACAACAATTTCTATACCATAAAAGACTTGAGGGATATGGAAATAAATTTCGGCATTCTGCCGTTTCCCAAGCTGAATGAGGACCAGAAAAATTATTATACCCGCCTTTACTGGACAGAGCTGTTCTGCCTGCCGGTATCAGCGGACGAGGCGGCGCTTGCGCGCACGAGCGTAATACTCGAGGCGCTGGCTTGCGAATCCGCGAAATATGTGATTCCGGCGTATTATGATGTTTCCTTGAAAACAAAAATGACACGCGACGTGGAATCGGAAGCGATGGTCGATTTGCTGTTTCATACGCGCGTGTTTGATTTTGGCGACACCGTATGGAACGGTTATATAAGGGACGGCAATTTCACCGCGTTGTTCGAAAAGGGCAGCACGGATTTGATTTCGACTATGCAGAAAATACAAAATACATTGCAAAAAGAAATCGACAAAATGGTCGATATATTTGAGGCGTTAGGCGATTAGCTTGTTTTTATCTATATATTTCAAAAATCGGAGGGAGCAAAAATGACGGAACTTACGGGAGTGGAGAGGGCAACGCTTCTTTTTGCCCACAAAAAACCTGACAGAATAGGGCTGTTCGAGCATTTCTGGGGGGACACGTACAAAAGCTG
>WRJC01000113.1 GCA_009782405.1 Oscillospiraceae bacterium | reverse complement strand
ACGCTTTCGCTCACCAGTCAAAAGGACATATGGGAGGCCATATATCTGCTTCGCGTGCGCGGCGCTCCCGCAATCGGGGTGGCCGCCGCCTTTGGGGCCTACCTCGCGGCAAAGGCGATCGAGGCCGGGGATTTCGACGGGTTTTACGCGCAGTTCATGTCGGCAAAAAACTATCTGGCTTCCTCGCGCCCCACCGCGGTCAATCTTTTTTGGGCGCTCGACAGAATGGAGGCGGCAGTTCTCTCCAACAAGGCTCTGCCGATCCCGCAGATCAAAAAAGCGCTGCTCGCGGAGGCGCTGGAGATAAAAGACGAGGACATCCGCGTTTGCAGGGCGATCGGCGAATTCGGGCTGGGTCTGATCAAGGACGGCGACGGCATTCTGACCCACTGCAACGCCGGGCAGCTCGCCACCGCCAAATACGGCACCGCGCTCGCCCCGATCCATCTCGGCCATGAGCGGGGATACAGATTCAAATTATTTACAGACGAGACCCGGCCGCTTCTGCAAGGGGCCCGGCTCTCGGCTTTCGAGCTTTGCTCAAACGGCATAGAAACCACGGTGATCTGCGACAACGCCGCCTCGCAGGTGATGAAAAACGGCTGGGTGCAGGCGGTTTTCGTGGGCTGCGACAGGGTGGCGGCAAACGGCGATGCCTGCAACAAGATAGGTACTTCGGGGGTGGCGATAATGGCGAAATACTACGGGATCCCGTTTTATGTGTGCGCGCCCACCTCGACATTGGACATGGACACGAAAAGCGGGGGCGAAATAACAATAGAGCAGCGCCCCGCGCATGAAGTGACCGAAATGTGGTACAAAAAGCGAATGGCCCCGGACGGGGCGAACGTATACAATCCCGCTTTCGACGTGACGGCCAACGCCCTGATCACCGCCATCGTCACCGAGTACGGCATAGCAAGGGCGCCTTACGCGGAAAGCCTGCGGGAGATAATGGAAACAAAAAAAACAAAAGAGAACAAGGAAAGGAAATAATTTTTATGAATCGCAAACCCGAATTTAAAAACCTGCTCAAGGTGCTTCAAAAAGAAGCGCCGCCCAGGCCCGTGCTCATGGAATTATTCATGAACCACACGATCTATACCAAGTTCTGCGACCCGAAGTGTCTCGGGGGCAAAGAGGACATCTCGAACATGGTGATGATGGCCTCGGCCTTCGCCAACCTCGGCTACGACTATTTCACCACCTGGCCTTCGGGCTTCGGATTCCCCCAAAAGCCGAGGGAGCACAAACAGACAACGACCTTAAACCATGAGGCCGCGATCTACGACAAAAAGAGCTTCGACGAATACAAATGGCCAAATCCCGAGGATTTTTCCATGGAGCATCTGAAAAAAGCGGAGCCGTTTGTGCCCGAGGGCATAAAAGCGGTGATGGTGGGCCCGGGCGGGGTGCTGGAAAACATCATCGGCATAATGGGCTATGACAACCTGTGCAACCAAATCTACGAAAATCCCGGGCTTGTCTCCGATGTGTCCGAAAATGTGGGAAAGAGGCTGGTGCGCTATTACGAGCTGGCGGCCGAGTACGGCATAATCGGCGCCGCTTTCGGAAACGACGACTGGGGCTTCAAGACGCAGACCATGCTCTCCCCCAAGCACATGAGGGAATACATATTCCCCTGGCACAAAAAGATCGTCGAGGCAATGCACAACAAAGGCAAGCCGTGCATACTGCACTCCTGCGGAAACCCGGCGGAGGTGATGGACGACATAGTGGACTTCATAAAATACGACGGCAGGCACTCATATGAGGACACCATCATGCCGGTCGAGGATTTTTATGAAAAATATCACGAAAAAATAGCGGTGATCGGCGGCATCGACGTGGATTTCATCGTGACGAAAAGCCCCGGGGAAGTAAAGGAGCGCTCAAGGAAGATGCTCGAGAGGGTGGGTTCGCGGGGAGGCTATGCGCTCGGAACCGGAAACAGCGTCCCGGAATACATACCCATGGACAATTATCTTGCCATGCTGTCTGCGGCATGGGAGCTGGACGGGTAGAGGGGGGCGTGTTTATGAATTCGCGCGAACGCACAATAAACGCGATGACGGGCAAAAAAGTGGACAGGCCGGCGGTGCAGTACGCATATTTCGGCCCCGGGTATTTTGAGCACGGGGAAAAATTAAACGATCTCTACGAAAAACATCCCGGGGATTTCTGTGCCTTCGCAAGGCAGCCTATCCCCGTCATACCGCCGGAGAGCTTCGACTCGGACGGGCGCTACCACGTTATAGGAAAAGACGATTGGGGGGCCACTTACGAATACCGGGTATACGGCATGATGGGCCACGCCATGGATTTTCCGATCAAGTCAAAAGATGATATGGCCGCCTACAAGTTCCCCGCGCTGCCGGCCTATACAAAAGACGCCGAGGCGCAAAACGGCTTGAAAACCCATTTCGAAAGCCTCAAAAAAAACTACTTCGCCATGGGGGGCGCGGGAGGCGCCTATCTCGAGCGCATGTCGGCGATACGCGGGTTTGAAAATTTTTTGATGGATTTGTATGAAGACTCGGCGGAATTAAACGAATTTTTGGACAGGCTGACCGACTATTACCTCGAAAACATACTCGCCCAGATAAAGGCGGGAGTTGAAGGCTTTTCTTTCGGGGACGACTACGGCACCCAAAACGGGCTGATCATGTCCAAGGAGATGTTCGGCCACGCGATAAAACCCCGGCTCAAAAGGCTGACCGACCCGATAAAAGCGGCGGGGCTCCACATTCATTTCCATTCGTGCGGAAAAGTGCTCGAGCTGTTCGAGGATTTCCGCGACATCGGGGTGGGCAGCGTCTGGCTCCAGATGCCGGCCTACGACATGACCGAGCTGCGCGACGCCTGCGCGGAGTACGGCTTTGCCTCCGCGCTGCATCCCGACAGGGCGGTCACCATGACCCACGGCAC
>WRJC01000112.1 GCA_009782405.1 Oscillospiraceae bacterium | reverse complement strand
CCTACGCCTATTTCACCTATCCGAAACAAAAGGTTTTATCCGAAATTTCGGCCAAAAGGCTCACCGCGATACGCGAATACACCGAATTCGGATCGGGGTTCAAGATCGCGATGCGCGACCTCGAAATCCGGGGCGCGGGAAATCTCTTAGGCGCGGAACAGCACGGCCAGATGGACTCGGTGGGCTATGACCTGTATGTGAGAATCCTCGAAAAGGCGGTGGCCGAGGAAAAGAAAAAATTGAAGCTGATGCAAAAATACGGCATATCCGAGGAGGATTTCGAAAGCGCCGCCGCCGGGCTCGACGACGATTTGCCCGAAGACCAGAAAGCGCGGGCCGCCGCCTTTCAGAAGGGGGCGGATTATGAGCCCGAAGCCACAGAATGCTTAATCGACATAGCGGTAGACGCATTTATCCCAAAGGGGTACATAGAAAGCGAGCTGCTGAGAATCGAGATATACAAAAGAATAGCCGCCGTGGAAAACAAAGAAGACGCCGACGATTTATTGGACGAGCTGCTCGACCGCTTCGGCGAAATACCCAAGCCCGCAGCAAATTTAATCGATATAGCGCTGATCCGAAACAGCGCGTGCGCCGAGCTCATCGACTCGATAGAAAACAAGGACTCAAAATCGATAATCATGTATTCGGGAGTTTTGGCCAAACCCTACGGCAAAAAGAGCCTCGAAAAATGGACGATCGCCGCCTCGCGCATGAACGGCAGGCTGTTTTTGTCGATGGGCGAAAAACCGCATGTCTCGTATTTTTTGAAGGGCGGCGAAAACATCATCGACAGCCTCAAAGCGATCATGGAGGTTTTGGCGGGCGTGAAAATCTGATGCAATACTTTGAGAACTGTAAACATTAATGAGAAAAAAAGGAGCATTGTATATGAAAATCAGAACAGATTTTGTAACCAACAGCAGCGAATCAAGCTATATATTGGCGAAACGCCTCATCGTACACCACGGATCCGCTTTTAGAATTCCGATAGAAGTTTCGCATACGGTTGATGGCGAAAATTTAACTCGCATTTATTTCGTAAACGGTTCATATGAAGTGGATGATGAAATATTGGAAGCGGCGTATCGCGAAGATGATGTCGATTCTATAGACGAGCGCATAGACAATGCGAAGCTATCTGAACTCGTCAGCCGATTCTGGAACAACGAAGCGGAAATCATCAAACAGTTCTATGAGGATGAGGTTTGGCATATCGACGAACATGACCGTTATGCTACGATAGAGCATATTGAAAAATATTGTGTTTTTGGCAGTGAATATTCGGGCGACTATTGTTATAGTCGAAACTATTCTTACCGAATCTATTCTCTGTATTTCCCCGACATGAAAGAAGGGAAATATGAAAGCGGTCCCCGATTCGAGGCGTACAGCACACGGGACAGCAAAAGTTTCAGTTATTTCAACAAATATGTCCGCGGAACAAACGTCTATCTGTATAACACCGTTTACAAGATCCTGCCACAGGATGCCGAATTCATTTATAATACAGTGGAATTGATGCTATCTGCTTGTTTTGAAAATTCATCGGAGATTGCCAGGATTTTGCGCGAAAAAAATTTGTATCCATTGTTTGTCGGCGTACTTCCGCATATTGACAGCTTCCCCACCATTCCCACAGACATTTGGCTGTTGGCGTGGAATTCGGAATGTGAGTCGATTGTCGATATGTTCAGCGTTGAATTAAGCGAACTTGAAAACTGGTTATCGGAATATGAGACACCATCGTTTAACGGTTCGCTTTGGGAGAGCATCCAAGAATTCATTGAAAAATATGCCAATGGCAAAAATTTTTATGACACCGAAGGCAAATATTACACAAGAAGCACCCAATACAAGCAGTATTGGGATTGGGCGGAGACCGGCGATGTTGATTGAATTTTACGATACCGCAAACAAATTTCGCACTATTTTCGATACTGCCACAGGTTTTTATTTGCGCAGCGGCGTGCTCGATGAAAACGGAAACGAAACTGGCATTGACCCGTTTATGGCAGAGTTTCCGCATTTGATAGACGTAGGCATTATGGGGTTCTGCGAACATGGACGTTCAGGAAAATGCGCGCAGTCGGGAACGGACTGTTATCAAAGCGGCGCAAGCGTTTCAAAGCCGAATATGCTGCTTTCCGATTTTATTTGCATAGCCGAGCAGTGCGCCGGGCGCGTAAATCAATTTGCCCTCGGTGGCAGGGGCGATCCTGATTTGCACGAGAACTTCGGGCAAATTTTAAAGATTTGTCGAGAAAACAATATCGTCCCCAACTATACCACATCGGGCTATCGGCTTTCAGATGCGGCAATTAAAGAAAGCAAAGATCATTGCGGCGCGGTGGCGGTAAGTTGGTATCACGGCGATTACACCATCGATGCAATCAAGCGCTTCGTCGCTGCGGGCGTAAAAACAAACATACATTACGTTCTCAGCCGAAACACCATAAAAGAAGCCATAGAGCGCTTAGGAAAGGACGACTTTCCGACGGGCATCAATGCAGTCATATTCCTAGTTTACAAGCCCGTCGGCTATGGAAAAAGGGAAAACGTCCTTGATCCAAATGACGAAACGGTTGCAAAATTTTTCGAACAAATAGAACGTTCCCACCGCTTCAAAGTCGGCGTCGATAGTTGCATGACCCCCGGAATACTCACATATTGCAAGGAAATTTCATTCGAATCCATAGATGCGTGCGAGGGCGCAAGGTTCAGTTGTTACATTGATGCCCAAATGAATATGCTGCCTTGCAGTTTTACTTCGATTAATCACCACGGAATATCATTGCGAAATCACACTATTGAGGAAGCATGGCACCATTCGCAGTTCGAAAGTTTTCGCAGACGTTTCGCAAATCGCTGCTCCGATTGCGAATGGCAGCAAATGTGCTTGGGCGGCTGCCCGATAATTTCGGACATCGCCCTCTGCGGACGGCAGGAATCGAGGGCGATGCCGTAACAGGAATAATGGGCAAATTTAGCGGTAATATTAATTTTATAAAAAGGAAATTTGATATGAAGTTGAAAACTATTATAAGTATTGGAGAAA
>WRJC01000111.1 GCA_009782405.1 Oscillospiraceae bacterium | reverse complement strand
ATCTTCATTTTGTATTCTTCCGTGATGTTTTCCTCGTGCACGCCGCAATTGAAGCATTCCAGCCCACAAGGGGCGGTTTGATATTTTTTGTCCATTTTCGGCCATCCTTTTTTCTTTATGATTGCAAATTTATTTTAAATCCATTATATCATATTTTGATGAATTTTGCTTGAAATTTTCGGGAAAATATCAAAAATATTTAGATATTTGGAAATATGTCATTGACATTTGAACAAAAAAATGGCATAATATCGATACATAATTTCAATAACTTTGTTTAAATTGAGGAGGCGCGACCAGGGATGGCCAAACCAATATTTGAGAAAATAGCCATAGGGGAACTGGAGAATTGCACAGGCGCAAGCGAAATGAACACGCTTGGCTGCCTTGGCGACATGAACTCGGATAAACTGGCGGATTATGTCGTATGCGGGCGAAACGGCGAAATGGCATGGTTTGAGAACACGGGCCGCCGCGAAAGATGGATCAAGCACCGCGTCGCCGACGTGCGGGGCCAGGAATGCGGGGGCTGCGTTTTCGATCTGACGGGCAGCGGGTTTTCTGACATCATAAACGGCTCGGATTATTCCAACGACGAATTGTGCTGGTGGGAGAACCCCGGGAAAAATGGCGGAGACTGGCCGCGCAGGACAATCGCCAAAACGGGGAAAACCCAGATGCACGATACCCTTGTCGGGGAAATAAAAAACAACGGCGAAAAATATTTGGCATTTACCAACCAAGGCGGCGGCACGGCGATTTATTGCATCCCCCTGCCAAAAGACCCGTTCATATCGCCCTGGCCCGGCCTCGAGATGATCGCCGACGGGCTCGCTTTGCCCAATTTGCCGCATACATGGGCCAAATCCAAAAAACAGCCGGAAGAAGGCCTGGCAATAGGGGACGTCGATAACGACGGCGAGCTTGAAATTGTGTGCGGCACTTCATATTACAAATGGAACGTGGAAAGCGGCAGCTGGAAAGCCTCGCGCTTCACGGACAAAATATACATAACCACGAAGATTTTGGTGGCCGACATAGACCACGACGGAAAAAACGAAATAATCCTCGCGGAGGGCGACGCATACATATACGGCCATGACGAAGGGGGTAAGCTGGCGTGGTTCAAGCCAAATGACGACGGCGGCGAAAACTGGGAAGAGCATATGATAGACACGGGGCTGCTCGACGCGCACTCGATAGGCGCCGCCGATTTGTGCTCGAATGGCCATTGCGACATATTTGCCGGTGAAATCGGCGCGGTCCGGCGCGGGGGAAATTCCAGCGACTACATCATCAGGCCGCCGCGCCTCATGGTGTACGAAAATGACGGAAAAGGCAATTTTGCAAAGAGGCACATAATAGACGAGGGGACGGGGATACACGAGGCGGCGCTGTTTGATTTGGACGGCGACGGGAAACTGGACATCGTCGGAAAGCCGCTGCACGGGCCCGGCCGCTGGAATATATATGCGTGGTACCGCGTTCGGTGATTATGCGCCTTTGGATTTGTCGAGCCTTTTTAATCTGTGATGACCTGTTCCAGATATTTTGCCGCAGAGGTGGCTTTTGACAGCGTCCTCGCCGAATATTGCAACAGGAGCACGTCCGTTATGCCATTGTCTTTGATAAATTCATTGTAATTTAAATCCCGCTCCCAAAGGGTATAGTGGACGAATGTTTTGTCGAAGTTCGCGCCTATGAGCCATGTGACCCAATAAGCATAGGAATCGCCCAAAATGAGTAGCCGCCTGCCGGTATTGTTTTTTGGGTATGTGATTATCTGCGGGGTATCGTAAAAATTTTCGTAGTGGCTTGTATAATCGTTTTTTCCCAGTTTGTCTATGTCCCATTTTCCGCTCAAATACTCTTCGAGTTTCGAATGCACCCTTTCGGTTGGGTGCCCTTCGGGCAAATCGACGTCCATGACTTGAAATGTGTCGTGATATACAGGGGTGTTCGTACGTCCCGCGCCCGAACCCCTGTATTCCACATTCGGGAACTCGATCATGCCTTTTAAGGGGAGCGGCTCGCCTATTTCCGGAGCGGTTTTATTTATCATATCTATAATTGCGGCATATCCCTGATATGCTCCCCATGCGTTCCAGTGATGATCTGTCTTGAAGCAGCGTTCCATGCGTTTTTCAAACGTGTCTATATCGAGCCATGAAACGCCGGCGACCTCATCGCCCAAACCGGCGATAAAATCGTCGAACAAATCTTTTGTAGATGGTTCATGGGGGTTTATTTCGTTGTAGTATGCGGTATCCTGCATGCGCGTCGCGATGAAAACAAAAAAATTCACCTCTTTGTTTGCCGCCGAAATACGGTTTATGTGCCATTGCTCTTCAAGCATATGCTCATAGGCGAGATCATGTGGCATTGCCATCGATATATCCAAAAAACCCGTTTCGTCGTCTGCGGAACGCACCCTGTAAACCCGAAACATCCCCGCATCGCTTATTTTCGAGGCGACAAACTGCGGCAAAACGGGCGCGCCGCCGGTCTCCAAAATCCCCGGCGACCCGGAATTTTCCTCCGCAGGCCGGTTGTTTTGTTTGTTTTCGATATCAAAGAGCATCATGACGAATCCGTCCTGGACCGTTCTGCCGGCGTTGTTTGAAAAGCTCAAAACGGCAAAATAAAAAGGAAGGTAGTTTGTATATACCGCATTGAGCGCCGCTTTGCCTTCTTCTATTCCGTTGAGCGCGTCCATGCATAAACGCGAAACAAAAGGGGCGGCCGAACTGTCTTTGAATTCGTCGGGAACTGCGCCGTACCGCGCGGTTTTTACGGTTTGTTCAATGCGGTCGAAATAATACGCTTTTTCGGGGTCTTTGTAGTTGGCCAGATCCTCGACTGCGACAAGGCCCGCTTTTTCCATCAAAAACAAAACCGGGCACCAGAAAAATATGATCAGAAACATTCCGAAAGTCGTGCAAAGATATATTTTGTCGCGCATCTTTTCCCCCCGCAAAATCCGTTTACTTGGCGTATGTTTGCCGTATGGCCTTATACCAGATTACAAAAAAGGAGTCAAGATGAATGAGCGAGGAAGACGGAGAAATCGAAGTCAAGGAAGAAATCGGAAGAAATATGGCGGGATTCAAGGAAATGGACGAAGTCAGCGAAAAAC
>WRJC01000110.1 GCA_009782405.1 Oscillospiraceae bacterium | reverse complement strand
TGCACTTCGTTTTCCAACAAGATTTCAAGCGTGTCTGCGCCGAAAGATTCAATGCTATCGTATTTTGTGAACTTCATTTTATAAGTCCCTCCTCATTCTGATACTGTCGAGAATCTTGCCATAGTTAAATTTTCGCCGCTCTCCATTCGCGGTAAATCCAAGCTTTTTGTAAAATCTAATCCGCCAAGTCTGGCGCGTCGGCGGGAACGGCAAGGCGAAGTGACAGCATTTCAAGCTGCCTCACATTTTCATGCCCCATATGTTTTTCATATGTATCATGCGGCAGTTTTTGCCACGGATTATTTATGTCCACGTTCAGCCTTCCAATACTTCAAATAACAGCAGCGTGACTTTTTCGCCCTTGCCAAGCACAGCTTTGTGCTTGTCGGCTTCGCCGCACGGAATAAATATAACGTCGCCTTTGCCGTATTGTTCGAGGCTGCCGTTATAATCAAGGGCGAAACCGCCGTCAAGCACGATGCCGGCGTGACCGTGCTTACACCAGTCAGGCTCGACAAAACCTTCGGAAAATTCGACAAGGCGCAGTCGTTGATTTCCGTGGACAAACGCCTTGTATCTCACGCCTGTCCCTGCGTTTACCCACTCGATAGCATCGAAGATGATTTTGTGATCGCTCATCATGATCCCTCCACTATATCCGGCACTTCCGTAATCATGTCGGGAATGGTATCAAGCACGTCTTGCAAACTCTTTGCCTGTTCCAACATCTGCATGGTCGCTTCGTGCGGTGCGGCATATATACCCGGCCAAAAGTATTCGCCGTATTCCGGGCGGCACGGGAACGCCAGTATAGGTTCGTCAAGCGAAAACCGCGCGTTTACACCCGGCTTGTTGCCCCGCGCATCCACCTTGATCCAACGCCCGTTGAGATATATCGCATTGTAACAATGTACCGCGTATCCTATCGAATCGTCGTCAGC
Organism: Oscillospiraceae bacterium; assembly: GCA_009782405.1. Next base: position 2,263 of record WRJC01000110.1, on the reverse strand, counting down.
CAACGTAAGGCGTTGAAAACAAAAGCCTGTGGGGATACTTTGCGAACGTAATAACGCCGCCAGCAGATTTGCTTTCGCGTGGCAAATGCCGGTTTTATGCTTCAACACGTCAGACGCTTTGGCTGTTATAATATCGGATTTTATATCGAAAGTATGCGGTATTTTATCGCGCACAAATTCATACGCGGTCTTGGCTTTTTGTACATCTTCACGCAAGCCGTCGAAAAGCTCCGCCGCTTTCGCTTGGATGTTCGGCGACGAAAAGTCTATGTATTTGTGTTCTTGAAGAAATGGATCTATCGACATGGTGATTCCTCCGATTAAATGAATATATCAGCGAAAAAACAGGCAATGTTGAAGAACGATACTGGATTATGTTATGATCCACATTTCCTCGCCCACACCCGACAAACCTCAACCCGCGCGCCCGGAGGATTGTCGCCGTGGTCGGGGTCTTTGTAGGAATACGGGTATAATTTGTCGCATGAAGTATTTTGACAACCTCCACATTCATAAAATCCGTTCGTATCTATCTTTTTACAATCCGGGTCGGTACATTCCCCCGGCAGATTACCGCACTCGCCGCAATGGGTATATCCTTTTTCCTGACAACATTTCGCAACAGGACATTCGCCGTGGAAGGGATGCCCGTTTGTTTCAACGCAGCCGCCGCAGGCGTGTGATTCCTTATATGTACACCATTTGCACAGCAATCCGCAACGCGATTGGATGGTGATCAAGTCGTCGATCATAAATTCCGCGCCCTCATTGTCGATCCAAAGCGACGCGCGTTTCGCGGTAAACTTTATAATACAGTAATTCGGGTTCGTATATACTTAAAAGGGGCGAAGTGTACTTTGCCCAAAATAAGCAGCAGTTCAGCCATTTGCGGCACGAATGGACGAAACAAAATCCACTACGCAATGCACTTTGACAAACACCGTTCCGGCGGTCATAAAAAAATTTTGAACAATTTTACGAAAAGACCCGATAATTTTTTTGTATGATGCCTAAATTAAGTAGGAGAGGAATATATTTTTTTCGCCATTAAAAATAATTTGTAAATTTTTACGAAAATATACTATAATTTTTGATTTCAAATGCCTAAATAGATAGGAGGAGAATTTAGTTTTACACCATTTGAAAAAAATCTTGAAAAAATTTTCACAAAAATGGTTGTCAAATTGAATTTCAAATGCCTAAATAGATGAGGGGAAGTATAAAAACTTTTCCGAAAACCGCAAACATTCGCGGAAGCGTCACGCCAAGACCCCCACAGAGGGCGAGCGTCCCTTGTCCCCCGCCTGCCGTTGCAGACGGCACGGACACGGGCAGAAAACAACGCCGAAGCTGATAATGATACTCCGTCGCGGAGACAACTCCGCGCCGTCCGGGTAAGGCGCAACGCGCCCGTCGGAATAAATATGTTGGCTTGAAAGAGAGTCCAGGTATTTATGTGGGGCTAATCCTTGCGGAAATATTCCTTGAAAGGAGGAGCCGAATCATGCAAAAAAATAACTCAACAGCAAACATCGAACGAATTACACCTACAAACCGATTCACGAAACGAATCGGCTCAACCGTTTACAAAGTCGAGGTATATTTCAAACCCGACACAAAAGAAACTATGGAGGACAAACTCCTCCGGCTGATAGAAAGCGAGGCGAAGAAAAATGCCTGACGCTTTATGTGCCGTAAATGTTCAGGACTGCGGAAAAGAGGCAGAAATGAGCAACGCAAAAACAACAATCCTTTATGAGAGGCTCTCTGTCGAAGACGACAGGGACACAGAATCAAACTCAATACTAAACCAACGCGCCCTGCTTGAAGAATATGCGGAGCGCAACGGTTTAACGCCGTATATCCATGTGAGCGACGACGGGTACAGCGGGACGAACTGGAACCGTCCCGGCTGGCAGGAGTTGATGGCAAAAATAGAAGCGGGGGAAGTGGCAAACCTGCTTGTCAAGGATTCGAGCCGCATAGGTCGTGACCATTTGCGGGTGGGGCTGTTCCGTGAAACGTGCTTTGAAAAAAATGTTCGTCTGATCGCCGTGAACGACGGGCTTGACAGCGCAAAAGGCACAGATGATTTTACACCGTTCCGCGACATTATGGCGGAGTGGTACGCGCAGGACTGCTCGCGCAAAGTGAAATCCGCTTTCCAAGCCAAAGGGAAAAAAGGCATACCCATATCGGGCAAGCCGCCCTACGGCTACAAAAAAGATTCGTCGGACAAAACAAAATGGGTCGTGGACGAATA
>WRJC01000109.1 GCA_009782405.1 Oscillospiraceae bacterium | reverse complement strand
GCCGTGGCGGAAAGCGTGATAAAAGAGACTTTTGAAAACATAAAGCCGGGCGATTTCGCGGTTGTGGGGGTTTACCAAAAGCACAAGGATATGCTCGCCGAAAACGCCATGTTCGCAAAAAAAGCGCTGTAGGTCCTATTCGTATAATGATCGAATGATCGCATCGCGGTAAACATTGCCTTCCGGCAAGTTCACGGCAGAAAACGCTTCTTGAATTTTATATACCGTCGTACAATGCTCTTCGGTGACGCCTATCGGACATATAGACCCATCGGTACTTGAAATATTTGTGTAATCATAAGACATAAAATGCACTGAAGCAGGTTGCATCGGAAATTTGGGTATGCGTTCTTTTCCGCCTAATCGTTTTAATACACGCTCATATATCGGAAACGGGCAGACAAAATACAGGCCTTTTCGGCATAGTTCTTCGCGCTGCAATACCTGTCCTTTGTAAATAAGCTGCGGTATGATTCGTTTTGAAACATTTTCCCAATTAAATCCTACGGTATCAGATACGATTGTTCGTTGGTTCATAAGGGCCTTTCGCGCTGTCCGGTAATTTCCGGTTGTATCAATGGTCTGTACTTCAATAGCTGTAAATTCAATAAGTTCGCCAGAAGAATTCAATCGAGCCAAAACCCAATCAACAAAATAAGAACCGATGCCTTCGCGTTGCGGCAATCTTAATTCCCCGCCCCAACCGCGACCAAAAACAGCGACAGCGCCATCGTTTTCGATTTTGGCCTTTTCAACGGCAACACGCCCGGCGTATAACTTCAAATCTAAGCCAAACGCATTACTGGAAATAGTAGAAAGCATTTTATAGTTATCGGCATAAAGGCGAATCGGACAGCAAATAACGCTCGGCGAATTTTCAGTTTTTTGTTTTATTGCGCAAACCCCGGAAACGGTTCCGTCGCGGGATAAAATTTTGACGCATTGGCTGCCCAAAAACGGACAAATACCGCTTGCTGCCGATTTTAACGCATTTTCCGATTTGTCTTCTGAACGATAGCCAAAAAATTCAGCAATATAACCTGCCATCATGCATCCTCCGACAATATTGATTTGATAGACAGCCCCACGGCATTTGCCAACAAAGGCGGCACGGCATTTCCAACCTGAGCAAATTGTCCCGCTTGTGTGCCTGTAAACACAAAATGGTCGGGAAAAGATTGGAGTCTTGCTGCTTCGCGGACAGTAAATGACCTATCTTGCTCATAATGGAAATACGCGCCCCAATGCGGGTCGCATTTTGTCAAGATTGTCGAAGCCAATCCGTTTGGGTCGATCCGCCCATAGCGTTTGGTATGGTCGGACTTTCGTGCCAATTTCATGCCTTTTGGAAGTAATTCGTCGGGGATGTCCGTCCAATTCCCCCCTGGCTTTATGTATTGAAGCCGTTTTATGTTTACCTCCGACAATTGCGGCGCTTCATGGTTGACAACACCAATTGTGCCTGTTCGGGCTCTTTTTTGAAAATCGCAAGACGGTTCGCCGTTATATTCCTTGATTGGCTCTCCCCGCTCGCCATTTTTGAGCGGAGGCAAATCGCTTAGCGCTTCATAAACCGTAACAAATTTTGAATTCGTTTCCAAAGCAGGCATTTTTACAAGCGAACGACCGTTGAATGTCGCGGTGAAATTCGGTTTGACGGGGGCGTGATAAATGGGCTCGGGAAAAACGGAAGAGGGTACATTTTTTCCTCGCAATCCTACTATTATTGTTCGCCAGCGCATTTGCGGAACACCGTAATAAGCCGCCCCCAAAATGCGAACATCCGCGCCATATCCCAATTCGGACAGCGCATTTAATATGGCGCGGAGCGTTTTGCCGTTTTCGAAAGAAACCAATCCCGGAACATTTTCAATTAAAACGGCATTGGGAGCAAAAGCGTCGACAAACCTAAGATAATCTTTGAACAGATGATTTCGTTCATCAAGCATTGACCTGACGGGGGCATTTATTGAAAATCCTTGACATGGAGGACCTCCCGCAATTAGGTCAACTTCCTCGCGTTCGATTTGAAATTTTTTCATGATTTGCGCAGGGTCGAGTGTTTTTACGTCTGCTGCTATAATATTTGTGGAAGGGTGATTTTTTTTATATGTCTGGGCGTATTCGGGAATTATTTCATTGGCAAACAAACCATGAAAACCTGCTTCGCTCAATCCTTCTGACAAGCCGCCCGCGCCCGCGAATAAATCTATATAATTCAAGGTTTTGCTTGACATATGCATCCTCTTCTTTCTTTGATATCCGCCCTATTTCGCCGCGTCCACGATCGCCGTGAAATCCTTGCATTTCAGCGATGCCCCGCCGATCAGCCCGCCGTCCACGTTGGGCTTGGAGAGCAGCTCGGCCGCGTTTTCCGCATTCATCGAGCCGCCGTACTGAATCGTGGTCGCTTCTGCGACCTGCGCCCCGTACAGCCCGGCCACCACCTCGCGTATGATCCCGTTCATCTGGTCGGCGTCGGCGGCCGTGGCGTTCTTCCCGGTGCCGATCGCCCAAACCGGCTCGTAGGCTATGATCACGTTTTTCATCTGCCCGGCCGCTATGCCGCGCAGCGCCACCTTTGTCTGCAGCGACACCACTTCCGCAGTTATGCCGAGCTCCTTCTCTTTTAGCAGCTCCCCCACGCACACTATGGCTTTGAGGTTCGCCTCGAGGATCGTTTTGAGCCTTTTGTTCACCGAGTCGTTTATCTCGCCGAAAAACTGGCGGCGTTCGCTGTGCCCTATAATCACATATTCGACATTGTACTCTTCGAGCATATTCACCGAGGTCTCGCCGGTGAAAGCCCCTTTCAGCTCCCAGTGCGCGTTCTGCGCCCCGAGCTTTATGTTCGAGCCGCACAGCTCCGCCGACACGGCGGCGATATTCACGTCCGGCACGCACACCACGATCTCGCAGTGGGTCTTGCCTTCGAGCGAAGCTTTCAGCTCCCTTGCGAATTCGACGCTTTCTTTTGGCGTCATGTTCATTTTCCAGTTGCCCGCGATCACGGTTTTTCTCTTTGCTTTGTCCATTTGGTTTTTTTCTCCTTAGTTTGGCATTTTTATTGGCGCTTATGCTGTCCATTATACCAAAAACGACCGCAAAAGTCAAGCCTGCCCGGAAGATTTTCCAAAATTGACAAAATGCCGTTAATTCGCGATATTGCCGAAACCCGCATTCGAAATGATCCTTTGCCCCTCATCCGACAAAAGCCATGATATGAGTGTTCTCGCCGCAGAGCCGGCGGAAGTGTCGCTTCTTATCACGGCGTAGTATAGCTGTTACGAACGAAAATAGTCTGTAACAGCGTTGTATGTAGAAATGTAATTTTTCGCGTTGTACTGAAGCCAAAATTTAAGATTAGCCCAAACATGCTCAATACGAT
>WRJC01000108.1 GCA_009782405.1 Oscillospiraceae bacterium | reverse complement strand
AAAAACAAGGGGGGATTGTTGTGTCAAAAAAAATCACGCTCAAAATGATATTCGGGGAATACATCAAAAAAAATATACCCCAGTACATACTCGGCATAGCGGCGCTGTGCGCCTCCTGCGCCGCAGCTGTCATAATCCCGCAGATACTGGGCCATATAACAAACTCCTTGGATCAAAATTTCGCCGGGGAGGGCAGGCTCTCGCTTCCGGAAATATCGCGGTGGGCGCTCTTGATGCTGGGGCTGGCGCTCGTTTTGTTCGGGCTCAAATTCGTTTTCAGATCCATAATAATCGGCAAGTCGAGGGACATAGAGTGCTTTCTGCGCTCCCGGCTTTTCGCCCATTTCCAAACTTTGCCGCCCGATTTCTATAACCGCCACAAAACCGGGGATCTGATGGCATACGTGATAAACGACCTCGGCGCGGTTCGGATGGCGTTTGCGATGGGGTTCGTGTTTTTGGTCGAGGGGGTGCTGGTGAATTTTTCGACTATAGTGGTCATGGCGACGAGCATAAATCTGACGCTCACCGCCATCGCGATCGTGCCGGTCATCGCCGCCGCCTTTGTCATTTTTTCCCTGCGCTCAAAGATACGCCGCAAATTCACGCTCGTTCAGGACGCCTTCGCGGATTTGAGCGACAAAATACAGGAAAACCTTTCGGGGATCAGGATAGTCAAGGGCTATGTGCAGGAAAAAAGCGAAATACAAAAGCTGGACGAAGCGAGCCGTGAGCGGCTGAGGCTCCAGATGGAATACGTGAAAACCTCGGCGGCAGTAAACCCCGCCATACAGGCGAGCTTTGGCGTATGCTTTTCCGCAGTTCTCGTTTTCGGGGCGATTTTTGCGGTCAGGGGATACATCGACATCGGCGGCTTCGTGGTTTTCAACACGTATTTCGCAATGATGCTTATGCCGATGACGCATCTTGGCCGGATCGTCGAGATCTGGCAGAAGGCGTTCGCCTCGATGGGCCGGCTCGACGAGATATTTTCGGCCGAAAGCGATATAGCGGATCCTCCCGGAGCCGTGGCCGAAGAGGTGGCAAGGGGCGAAATAGAGATAAAAAACCTCGATTTTGCATATGCTGGGACAAAGACGAATGCGCTTGAGGACATATCCATATATGTGCCCCCCGGCGGAACCCTCGGAATAACCGGGGCGACCGGGACCGGGAAGACCACGCTGGTGAACCTGCTTTTGCGGCTGTACAAAATCGAGGACGGCAAGATATTTGTCGACGGCGTCGACATAAACAAGCGCGGCGCCGATGCTTTCAGAAAAAACATAGGGTATGTGCCCCAGGACAATTTTTTGTTCGCCGCGCCGATCGACGCGAATATAAAATTTTTCGACGAGCTGATAAAAAAAGAGGCGGTCATAGATTCGGCCAAACTCGCCTGCGTCTATGAGAACATCATGGGATTTCCCAAAGATTTCGAAACGGTGATCGGCGAGAGGGGCATAACGCTCTCGGGGGGGCAAAAACAGAGGATCTCGATCGCGAGGGCGGTGGTCAAAAACCCTGCGGTTTTGATTTTGGACGACAGCCTTTCGGCGGTGGACGCCGCCACGGAGGACATGATTTTGTCGAATATAAAAAAAATCCTGCCGGGCAGGACCGGGATCATAATCTCGCACAGGATTTCGGCGGTGAAAAACGCGGACGAAATCATATATCTGAGCAAGGGCAAAATCGCCGAGCGGGGGAGCCACGAAGAGCTGATCGAAAAAGGCGGCGAGTATCACAGGCAAAACGAGAGGCAAAAAATAGAAACCGAGATCTACGGCGATAAAATCAAGAAAAAAGAAGATGACAGAACCGACGGCGAAAAAATAAGCATAAAGGGATTTTTCGGAAACGGCGGGGGAGGCGAGCTTTGATGGACAAAGGCAAAACAGGCAAAAAAAACATATGGACAAGGATGGTCGCATATTTTAAAACAGCGCTGCCGCTGCTTGCTCTTTCGGCGTTTTTGGCGCTTGCCATAATCCTCGCGGACCTGATAAACCCGTATATAACCAAAATCATAATCGACGACTACATCGGGAAAGGGGACATGCGGGTAAACATATACTTTTTGGGCGGGCTGTACTTGTTTTGCTGCGTTTTGGGCGCGGGGCTGCAGTATGTGCAGGTGAACCTGCTCAACTATATGGGCCAGAAGATAATCCACGGCATAAGGATGCAGATTTTTTCCCATATACAGCATATGTCGCTCAAATTTTTCGACAAAAACTCGACGGGGAGCCTCTTGACGCGTGTCACAAACGACATAGAGGCGATAAGCGAGCTGTACTCCGGGGTCATAATCGATTTATTCAAGGACTTTTTCATGATAATCGGGATAGTGGGCACAATGCTTGCCATAAACTGGCGGATAGCGCTCGTGAACTTTTGCGTGATCCCGGTCATCGTGGTCGCGACCGCGCTTTTCAACATAAAGGCGAAGGCGAATTTTCGCTGGGTGCGCTCGCTGATAGCGCGGATAAACGCATTTTTCGCGGAAAACATATCGGGGATGAAATTGGTGCAGATATTCGAGAAACAAAAAGAAAAATACAGGGAATACAAAGAAATAAACGACGAATACAACAAAGCGGCCGTCACGCAGGTTAGGCTCAACGCGGTGTTCCGGCCTTCGAGCGAGTTTGTCAACTCCCTTTCGATATCGATTCTGATATGGTTCTGCGCCGGGGACATACTCGGCGGGGCGCTGGAGTTCGGCGTTCTGTACGCCTTTATATCCTATTCCAAAAAGTTTTTCGCGCCGATCAACGACTTGGCCGACAAATTCACCACCATCCAGGCGGGGCGCGTGTCCGCCGAAAGGATATTCGAAGTGCTCGACAGCGGCGAATACTCGGAGGATCTGGCCGTTGGGGAGCCAATCCGCGAGATAAAAGGCGAGATAGAGTTCAAAAACGTATGGTTCGCCTACAACGATGAGGACTATGTGCTAAAAGATGTGAGCTTCAAAATAAACGCCAACGAGACCGCCGCGTTCGTGGGGGCCACGGGCTCCGGCAAATCCACCATAATAAACCTGATGGGGAGATTCTACGAGATCCAAAAGGGCGAGATCCTGCTCGACGGTGTGGATATAAGGCGGTACAGGCTCGACGAGCTCCGAAAGTCGATCGCGGTGGTGATGCAGGATGTGTTTTTGTTTGCCGGCGACATCAAATCCAACATTCGGCTAAACAACGGCGAAATAAGCGACAGCCAAATCGAAGAAGCGGCGAAATACGTCAACGCGGACCCTTTCATACAGCAGCTGCCGCAAAAATACGGGGAGCCCGTGATGGAGCGCGGCGCCACCCTGTCCGCAGGGCAGCGCCAGCTTCTGTCTTTTGCCAGGGCGGTGGCGTTTTCGCCTCCCATATTGGTGCTCGACGAGGCAACCGCGAGCATAGACACCGAAAACGAGCAGATAATCCAAACATC
>WRJC01000107.1 GCA_009782405.1 Oscillospiraceae bacterium | reverse complement strand
GCGAAAACACGGCGGCGTTGATTCAAGCGTTTGTGGACAAGCTCGAATCCCTTGATACGGAAATATCAGCTTTGTCGGAATTAAGAAAACTTGTAGACGAGTTTCTTCATAAAATGTTGATGAACGGTATAAAGAAAATTTCTGCCATTACGTTACTTTATGAGGAAACCGAAAAACGGCTTTCAACAGTCAAAAAAGATGAAGCAGTCACATTTGAAAAACTATCTGAAATAAGCCGAGAAGCGTTAAAATTACATGATATTCGGATTATCAGATTGCCGTCCATGCGTGTATTGACTTCCCGCTATAAAACAGGGAGAGCCGAAAATCTGGGCGAAGTCGATATACAAAACTTATTTTCAGTTTATGGCTTTGTGCCTGTTCCCGGTATGCGGGATTGCTTCATGCGAAAAGAGCCGGACGATGAATGGGTTATGCTAATGAAAATCCCGAACGATTACAAAAATGAAACGGTCTACAAAGACGAAAATTTGCCGGGTGGTTTATATGTTATCGCCGCTACTTTTTTTGAAAGCATGGATGATACATTTATTCTTTTAAGAGAATGGATAAGCAACAACGAGGATTTCTACTTGGATAAAGGTCGCACGGAAATGATTGAGGAAATTTTGCCGTGGGATATTGCAAATAAATTTAACAGATACCAACAGGATATTTTTATACCGATTAAAACGAGATAGGGGAATCAATATGTTAAAAAAACAAGAACTGGCTATGTGTGGATGTTGTTGTGATTTATGCAAAGCATACGCGCCTAATGTTGAAAAGAACGACCAACGAAAAATACTGGCGGAAATGTGGAATAAGTATTATGGTCTTGACCCTTCCGTTATGGATAGCTGTGAAGGTTGTAGAAACAATCCGTCCGATGAGGACTGCCCTGTTAGAAAATGTGTGCTTGAAAAAGACTTAAACCATTGCGGGGATTGTAGCGATTTTCCATGTGAAGTTTTTTACCAACGCTGCGGGTCATTCTCGGAAGAAAAGAAAAAGGATTTTGATATGGACGAATATAACGAATATATCCTCGCCTATGATAATGAAACAAGGCTAAACGAATATAAGACCAAACAAGCACAGCTAAAAAAAGTTAGCGTAGAAATTATGCGTTTCATGCGTGGGAAATATGCTTTAGATGAAGTAGGAAACGGCAAAGACGAACTCGCCTTTCTCGACGGCGATAAAATCGTATTGACTATACATATACGCAACGAACATTACTATTTTGTAATTGGAAAAGAGGTCATACAAGTAGACAATCTCAACGCGCTCGAAAAAATCAAGGAAATCATTATTGCTTCAAAAATACCCAACCGTAAGCCTTTTACGAAAGACTATATTTATATTTCAAATTGCGGACATCGTTGTGATTTATGCGTTCATTACAAAGGCGAAACTTCGGTCAGCGCCGATGAACGGGATTTTGTTTTAGAGTGCCACAAAGCCGTATATGGGGATTATGCTTGGGAAAAGAATTGCAATGGCTGTCATTTTCCCGATTGTACCGTTGAAAGCGCGCATTGCAGAAAAGGGAAAGGCATTGATAAATGTTGGACTTGCGAGAATTATTCCACTTGTTTGAAAACGGCAGGCTGGCCGCCTGAAATTCATACACGAACAATAACCGCCGACCAAGTAACATGGGCTATACTGCCTTATGTGAAAGGTCAATACGGAAACTAAAAAAAGAGAGGTTCAAAAATATGAATATAAAAAAACATTTAACCGAAATTGCCGAGCAAAACGGTCTTACCACCGAATCTATGCAATTCCCGGATTGCGATATTGACCCGGCGAAAATCAAAGTCATTATGATAAATGAAGTGGTTCCGAAAAATCCAGACGACTGGTTTTATAGCGAAACCCCCGACCCGGAAAATAGGAGAACCGCATTCGGCTTATTTGAAGGAGCGGGCGTAACCATTAAGAATATGCATGATGTTCTTGATTTGGGAATCTATATTACTACTGCATTAAAAACGCCAAAAGAAGGCTATACGGCTGCCCCCGAAGTCATCAGGGCACAGCTTCCGTTACTGGAAGCCGAACTTGCATTGTTTCCGAATCTTAAAGTTATCATGCTAATGGGTGATGTTGCAAAAAAGGCGGTCAATACGATAACAAAGGCAAAAACGAAGAAGAACATTATACCGTCTAAACCCACGGGCTACATACGCACGAACGAATATTATTGGGATAATATCCGTGTGTTCCCGACCTATATCATGACCGGAAAAAACCTTTTGATTGAAAAAGGTAAATGCGGCACGATTTCAGAGGATATTCGGCGCATGATGGAGGTTATTAGGGAGGACAAAAACAATGGCTGAAAAAAAGATTGAAGATGCTCTCAATGAATATTTTACTGGCGATACATTAAATAACGCATTGAATTTTACTGAGTTTTTAAGGGCAAATGAAATGATTTATGATGGAGAATATGAAATACACTACAAGGGCAATCTTGCGTGTTACATAAATACGCCAAATGACAAGGAACGCACATGGGGTGTTTGGACTGTGGGCGATTATAGTAACGAATATGAGGGGTTTCCGATTGATGAACGCACAAAAGAAATCGCTTGGGCAAATGTCGTTAAATGTGGAAACTGCGAAGATTGTAATCGTGACCCGGGAAAAACGGAAGTGATATTCGGGAAAGAGTTTGTTAATGTTTGTAACGGCACTGACAGCCTTGCTATGCGATTTGTAAATCCCGATGCCGAGGCGGTGGAATGCGTGAAAAAAATGGTTGATATGAGAAAGTATGCTGTTGATAATCGCACAGTATAAGCGTTTTCAATCAGTAAAAGTAAAGAGAACGCACAACGAAAAAGGGAATCTAATCAAGCAAAATGCCTGTGGGGAAACCTACGGGCGTTATTTTTTTGTAAAAAACATCTTTCCGATGATTCACACCCTTGACAATGTTGCTCTGGGTACGAAAGATGGGCGCGCATATTCAATCTGAAGGAGGCCGCCCGCACATTGCTGTTCCTGCAAGACAACGGCATCGACAGCTACGACGACCTCGTGGCGAAAACTTCCGCCGCGTCCGCTGAGTTCGACAAGCGCATGACGGGGATAAAAGCCGCAGAAAAACGCTTGGCCGAGATTTCCGATCTGCAAAAGCATATCGGGGCATACGGAAAGACCCGGGAGGTGTATGCGAAGTACAAGGCGTCGGGCTGGAGTCCCGACTTCTATGAAGCGCACCGCGCCGACATTACCCTTCACCGGGCGGCGAAAAAACACTTCGACGACATGAAGATCAAGAAGCTGCCGACTATAGCATCGCTCAAACAGGAATATGCGGCGCAGCTTGCTGAGAAGAAAAAGCTGTACAGCGGATACCACGAAGCGAAGGACAACGTGCGCCAGCTTCTCGTTGCGAGGGGCAACGCGGCGCGGCTGCTCGGCATCGACGCAGAGGCGCAGGAACGCGAAAGCTCACGCAGACAGGCCCGAAGCTACGCGCTGGACAGATAGACTGCTCGCCTGCCGCAAGGCAGGTCGGGCAGTCGCAGCAGCGCACCGGAAGGTGCGCTTAACGGACACGCCGGAGGCGAGTCCGAGGGGTATTAGGGG
>WRJC01000106.1 GCA_009782405.1 Oscillospiraceae bacterium | reverse complement strand
AATATTGGAAGCCTGAAAATTTTGGCGCGTTGCGGATATACTCCTTATCCTGCCGGGAACGTCCCGTCAAAGCATTTCATAACGGGAGAAGATATCATTCAATTGGATTATATCTATAATCCCGTCACCATTCGTCCCGCAACGCCCGCCGACGCGCCGGACATGGCAAATGTGCATATGCGCTCCTGGGAAGTCGCGTACAAAGATATTATCCCCGCCGAGTACATCAAAGAAAAGAACGCGACGCGGCCGGCTATGTGGCAGAACTCGCTCGCCGAGGGCAAATACCCCCATATGGTCATCCAGCAAAATGGCAAAACTGTCGGCAACATATGCGTCGCGCCGCCGCAGGACGACGACGTGGACGACAGCGTCTATGAGCTGCACGGAATCTATCTGCATCCCGACTGGTACCGCCGGGGCATCGGCACGCAGGCGATGGAATTCGCCTATGACATAGCCAAAAGCAAGGGCAAAACTGTGATGACGCTATGGGTGTTTGCCGAAAACGCCAACTCGATCAGCTTCTACGAGAAGTGCGGGTTTGCGCCGGACGGCAAGACGAAGATACTGGAATGCGGCAAGCCTCTTGCCGCGATCAGAATGAGGAAAAATTTGTGAAACTATGATTACTTCAAAAACATGGTGCCGATGCCTTCGTCGGAGAGCATCTCTATCAATATCGAGTGCTGTATCCTGCCGTCGATGATGTGCGCCCGGCTCACCCCGCCGTCTATCGAGGCTGTGCAGCAGTCCACTTTCGGGATCATCCCGCCGCTTATCACGCCCTCTTTCTTCAGATTTGCGACTTCGTGAATTTTCACCACCGGAATCAGCGTGTCCTCGTCCTTTAAATCGGTCATCAGCCCTTTTACGTCCGTGAGAACTATCAGTTTTTCGGCTTTTAGCCCGATTGCGATCTCTGCCGCGGCCGTGTCGGCGTTTATGTTGTACACCGCGCTCTTTTTTATGTCCATGCTGTCGATCGGGTTTTCGGATTCCCCGCCGTCGATTCCCTGCGCGATCGTGGCGATCACCGGGATATAGCCCATCTCGAGCAGATCCTCCACCGGCTTTATGTCTATATCCACGATCTCGCCCACATATCCGTAATCGTTTTTTTCGTCGCATAGTTTTTTGGCCTTTATCAGCCCGCTGTCGATCCCCGAGAGCCCGATCGCCGACCCGCCGCGCAGCCCTATCAGGTTCACCAAATCCTTGTTGGTCTTCCCCGCCAAAACCATCTGCACGATATCGATCGTATCCTCGTCGGTGTATCTGAGCCCGTTTATGAATTTCGGCTCGATGCCCAGTTTTTTTTGCATATCGCTTATCTCCGATCCTCCGCCGTGCACCAAAACCACGCGTATCCCGACAAGCGAGAGCAGCACCAGATCCGATATGACCGCTTCTTTCAGCTTCTCGTTTATCATCGCGTTGCCGCCGTATTTCACGACTATCGTCTTTTTGTTGTATTTTTGAATATAAGGCAGCGCCTGGGTCAGCACTTTCGCCTTGTCCAAATTCGAAATCAGCATAATTTTTTAACTCCTGTAATCTCCGTTTATTCTCACATATTCATAGCTCAAATCGCAGCCCCACGCAGTCGCGCTTTCATTGCCGGCTTGCATATCTATTATTATTTCGATTATTTCGCGAGACAATATCCCTTTCGCCTTTTCTTCGTCGAGGGCGATGATCTCGCCGCTTTTGCAGAATTCGATCTCGCCTGCGGCCGAGGCGAACTTGGCGTCGATTTTAAGGGGGTCGAATTCCACTCCCGCATAACCGAGCGCGCAAAGCACCCTGCCCCCGTTCGCATCCGCGCCGAACATCATGCTCTTGACAAGCGAGGATTTTATCACCGATTTCGCGAGTTTCTTCGCGTCCCGCTTGGAATTCGCGTTTAAAATTTTGCATTCGAGCAGCTTGGTCGCGCCCTCGCCGTCAAAGGCGATCGCCTGTGAGACTTTTTCGCATATGGCAAAAAGCGCTTCCTTGAATTTGCCGTAGCTGCCGTTTTTTTCCGTTATCTTTTCGTTGCCGCAAAGCCCCGAGGCCATCACGCTCACCATGTCGTTTGTGCTCGTGTCGCCGTCGATGCTCACCATGTTGAACGTGTCCGCGACGACCTCTCCCAAAGCCTCTTTCAGCATTTCCGGCGATATGGCGGCGTCGGTCGTCGCAAAACACAGCATGGTGGCCATATTCGGTTCGATCATGCCCGAGCCTTTGGCGATCAGGCCGATTTTTGCCGGATGCCCGTCCAGCTCAAATTCGACTGCGTATTCTTTTTTGCGCGTGTCGGTGGTCATGATCGCGATGGCGGCGCCCTCGCCCGCTTCGCCCGTGTCCCCCAGCGCCCCTACCAGCGCGGGGAGCGCGTTTTGGATTGGTTCAAGGGGCAAAGGCGAGCCTATCACCCCGGTAGAGGCCACGATCACATCGTCGGAATTTATTCCCAGCGCTTCGGCGGTCATTTTGCACATGGCATATGCCGTGTCAAGGCCGCCGGGGGCGCACGTGTTCGCTATGCCGCTGTTGCATATGAGCGCCTTCGCATAGCCGTTTTGAAGATGCGCCCGCGTGGCCGTTATCGGCGCGCCCGCGACCTTGTTTTCGGTATAGACCGCCGCCGCCGCGCAGTTTCGCCCCTCTTTCGAAAAAATCATGGCCAAGTCTTTTTTTGTTTTGTTTTTGCGCAGCCCGCAGTGGATCCCGGCGGCCAAAAACCCCTTGGGCGCGACCACTCCGCCTTCGACAAACTTTATGTTTTTTTCCATATTTGTTCCATTCTCCTTATAGCCCGGCTGTTTCATCGATGCCGAGCATTATGTTCATGTTTTGCACCGCCGCCCCGGAAGCCCCCTTGCCCAGGTTGTCCAATCTGGCCGCCAACAAAATCGAGCCGTCGCCCCCGAAGGTCATGATCTCCAGATTGTTTGTATGGTTGCAGCCCTCCGCGTCGAGATATCCTCCCTCGAATTCGTCCTGGATGCCATACGGCATCACCTTCACGAAATTTTGCCCTAAATAATACCCTCTGTAAAATTCGTTTATTTTTGCCGCGCTCGTCTCCGTCTCCAGTTCGTCCAAAAATAGCGGGATCGCCACGGTCATCCCCCGGTAATATTTTCCGATGATCGGGGTGAACAGGGGGGGACTTGCCAGCCCGCTGTGCTTTTGCATTTCTGGAAGGTGCTTGTGGCGGAGCGTCAATGCGTAAAAACAGGGGCTGTTGAATTTTTGCTTGTTTTCTTCGGCTTCGAACATTTCGATCAGCCGCCTGCCGCCGCCGCTGTACCCGGTCACCGAATGGCAGCTCACGTGGCAGCTCGCCGGGACGATTCCGTTTTTCACCAAGGGATACATCAGCAAATTGAACCCGGTGGCAAAACAGCCGGGGTTTGAAACCCTTTGCGCGTTTTGCAGCTTTTGCCGGTGCGCTCCGCTGAGTTCCGGGAGCCCGTAAACCCAGCCGTCGGCCACCCTGTGCGCGGTGCTCGCGTCTATTATCCGGGTTTTTGGGTTATCGGCCAGCGAAACGGACTCCTTGGCCGCCGCGTCGGGCAGGCACAAAAAAACGATGTCGGCGCGGTCTATATATTTTTTCCGCTCGCTCGCGTCTTTTCTTTTTTCCGGGTCTATCTGCAAAATTTCGATGTCGTCCCTTTTTTGCAGCCTCCCCTCGATCTCCAGCCCCGTGGTGCCTTCCCTGCCGTCCACAAATATTTTGAATTTCGCCAACTTGTCTACCTCCAAACATCGATTTGTTGCATTATTATACCATGTTTTGAATAATAATGCAAGATGTTT
>WRJC01000105.1 GCA_009782405.1 Oscillospiraceae bacterium | reverse complement strand
AGCTGGCGTTTTTGGGGCTTTTGCTCGTTCGGCACATTATCTTCTACAGGCAGAATTATAACCTGTACTTTTCTATTGCGCAACGTAGGCGGAATTTCAAAAATACCGCTTAATTCGGTGCTGTTTATTGTTTTGCTAATGTATTCCATTTTTCATTTCTCCTGTTCAAAATATAAATTTTCTGCATTTAATTAAATTTTCGCTTTTTGCTGTTTGGAGCGATTTTATTACGATTTTCGTACCTTAACCCCGCCTGCTCATGTCCCCTTTTCGGGTCAAGATTGATCTTTATAATATCCCCCTGTTTCACCATTCTTCCGCGCCTACGGGTCCGCCCCAATCTATATCTTCCGGTTCTGCCGGAACACCGTTCCAATCTTTTAAGCGTTGGGCAAGGGGAATATGCTTGCGCGTTTCTTTTGACCGCGCTATCACCAATCGCCCATCAGCTTCGCTTACTTCAACTCGTGACTTTTCGGTAATGCCGACTTTATCGACAAACTCTTTTGGCAGCCTTATCCCTAAGCCGTTGCCCCAACGATTCACGCTGACTGTTTTCGTCTTCATATAAAATTCCTTTCAAAAAACTTGAAATGTATACTGTATAATGTATCATATTTTTTCTTGAAAGTCAACTACAGATATTATCCAAACACGTTAATCTAATTTATGTGATTATGCACAATGGAAAAAACAATATTTGGGTTATTTTTTTTTATGAAATCTGCATTTCACGCACCCAGAACTGCATTCTGCGTACCGGGCGTATCTTTTTTTGCGTTTTTGTGATATGATATTTGCATAAAAACAGAAACGGGGGATTTGTTTATGGTTGAATCAAAAAAGAAAAAAGAAAAGCCAAAATACAATATATTTCAAAATACGGTTTACGCTTTTAAAAATATTTGGCAAAACGGGCAGAAAAGCCATGTGATTGCGACAGCGGCGAAAATCCCCATAAATTTTATAGTGACCGTTATCGCCTTATATACGCCGCCGATCATTCTTGACAGATTGGAATTTTCAGATAACATGCAACAGATAATCGCAATCATAACCGCCCTTCTTTGCATAACTATGATTTTTGGCCTTGCGGATAATTTTATGGATGCGAAAAATTCTTTTACGTTAGCTTACAAAATGTGGGCGTATTACAGCAGAAAACGGTATCAAAAATATTTGGATGCGGATTATGAACTGCTTGAAGACCCTGAATTTCAGGACAAAAACAGCAGAGTAGGTCAAATTTGCGAAAGCGACCGCTACCCTATAGCGAAACTGCCCGAATACTTCACTCTGTTTGTCATCAATATACTTTCGTTTGCGCTTTTTGCAGGAGTGATCTCAATTTTGAATCCGCTGATTTTATTGCTGCTTGGCATAACTGTCTTTATCAATTATTTCATGATTAAATCCGTAAAAAATTACGAGCATAAAATCCAGAATAAAAGAATATCGGTATTTCGAAAAATCTGGTATTTGGCGGGCCTATCGACGCAATTCAATCACGGCAAGGACATAAGGCTGTACGGAATGAACGAATGGTTTCGCAAAATGGCCGGTATGTTCATGGATGAATGGCATGAGGTAAAAAAGGGTTTTGAACACAGATATTTCGGCGCGGCACTGATAAATTTCATGATACTTTTTTTTAGGGACGGCGGAGCTTATATATACTTAATATACAAAGCGGCGGCGGGAGAAATAAACGCGGGCGAGTTTGTCCTATATTTCACGGCGATAGGACAATTTGCGGGGTGGTTTTCGGGGCTTATAGACACATGGCTGAATATTCATGCGGCAAGCCTGCAATACAGCGATATGAGGGAATTTTTCGAGATTGAAAACAAGAGCAATCATGGCAAAGGGATAGATGTGCCCGCAGGCTCCGACGCTTTGAGCATAGAGTTGAAAAACGTGAGTTACAAATATCCCAAAACAGAAACCCCCGCAATAAAAAATGTGAGCATAAAGATAGAAGCGGGAGAAAAAATCGCGCTTGTGGGATTGAACGGCGCAGGCAAAACCACGCTTGTAAAGCTGATCTGCGGAATGTACTCTCCGGCAGAGGGCGAAATTCTCGTAAATGGACATGGAGCGAGCGAATATAACATAAACGACTATTACACCTTATTTTCGGCAGTATTTCAGCATTTCAGATTTTTGCCCGTTTCAATCGCGCAAAATATTTCCATTGCCCCGAAAGAACGGACGGATATGAAAAAACTTGAGCGATGCCTCGAACTTTCGGGGATGAATGAAAAAATCGGCAAGCTTGAAAACGGCGCGGACACTATGCTGGTCAAAGAGATAAATCCCGGCGGAACAGAGCTTTCCGGCGGCGAACAGCAAAAATTGATGCTTGCGCGGGCGATTTATAAAGACGCGCCTGTTTTGCTCCTCGACGAGCCGACCGCCGCGCTTGATCCTATCGCCGAAAGCGAATTATATATGAAGTATAACGAAATCGCGAAAAACAAAACCTCGATTTTTATTTCTCACAGGCTCGCAAGCACGCGATTCTGCGACAGGATCATATTGATATCGGGCGGCGAAATCGCGGAGACCGGCACGCATGACGAGCTTATGGAAAAAGGCGGCGAATACGCGAAACTTTTCGAAATACAAAGCCATTATTATAAAGACGGGAGGCATGAATATGAGCCAAAATCGAACCCTTAAAGAAGAATTTGCGATGGTTTTGGAGGGATATAAAATTTTATTAAAAATAGACGGAAGATTTATATGGATTCCGATAATCAAATCTCTTTTTAACGCTTTCCTGCCGTTTGTGAATTTGTTTATGTCCGCAAAAATTTTAACCGAACTGACGGGAAAGAAGGATTTGAAAACTCTTATAATATATGCGGCTGTCACGGTTTCTTTGAATTTGATTGCAAATGTCGTAAAAAGATTTATTGAAACCAAGGAAAATGTATATTTGAGCGAATGGTGGAATAAATTAAATTTGTTTTTCAACGATATAAACAACAATATGCAGTACGAACATCTTGAAAATCCCGAAACCCGTATTTTAAGGGATAAAATATACCAGGCGCAGCATACTGTCGGCGGAGGTTTTGCCGCGCTGTACTGGAATCTCGGAGGAATAGTCGACGGTTTATTTACCGTGATTTTTGCCGTTCCGCTTACGGCGGGCATGTTCGCCATGAAAGCGGCGGGCGATTTTTCGGGAATAGTCGGATTCATAAATTCGCCGTATTCGATGATAATCATATTGGCCGCCATAATTATAAATACGGCAGTTTCGATATGGTGCCGCGGCAAAGAAATGGGTGAAGAAGCCGTCGCCCTTGAAGATATGGAACAAAACGCAAGGATCGCAAATTATTACAACGGAAGCATATACAATCTCACGGGAGCTATGGACATAAAAATATATAAGCAAGCCCCGATAATACTTGAAGAAGTGAAAATATTCGGCGAAAACGCCCCATATCTTAAAATCTGTGAAAAGATCAAATACAAATACAGAAGCATCCAAATAATATCGGACGCGGCGGCCAATATTGCAGTATATGCCTATGTCGCGGCGAAAGCCTTCATCAAAACATTCGGGATAGGACAGTTTTTACAGTACACGGGAGCGGTCAGCCGTTTTGTTTCGGGAATTTCGAGATGCGCTTATACTCTTGCCGATTACCCGCACAATAATATATATATCAAAAATATTCTCGACTATATCAATATGCCAAACAATATGTATCAAGGCACGATAAGCGTGGAAAAACGCGACGACAACGAGTACGATATAGAGTTCAGGAATGTGAGCTTCAAATACCCCGGCACGGACGCATACGCGCTCAAAAACCTCAGCCTCAAGTTCAACATCGGGCAGCGCATGGCGGTGGTGGGCCAGAACGGCAGCGGGAAGACCACGATGATCAAGCTGCTGTGCAGGCTGTACGACCCCACGGAGGGGGTGATCACGCTCAACGGGTTCGACATCAGG
>WRJC01000104.1 GCA_009782405.1 Oscillospiraceae bacterium | reverse complement strand
AACTCAAGCGGAAGCAAAGGCAAATATCGCGAAAATACGAAAAGAACAAAATAAAAACAGAAAGGGCATACAAATTTACAAAAACCAAAAAACATAGAGAGATCAGAGAGAGAAGCAAGGCTGATACACCGAAGGCTGGCCAACATACGACTGAACCACATACATCAGGCGACGACCAAGATAGCGAAAACCAAGCCGTCGAGGGTAGTCGTCGAGGATCTGAACGTGAGAGGGATGATGAAAAACAGGCATTTGTCGAAGGCGATAGCGGAGCAGTGTTTCGGCATGTTCGTGACCATACTGGGGTACAAGTGCAAAATGCGGGGCATCGAGCTGGTGGAGGCAGACAGGTTTTATCCATCGAGCAAGCGATGTTCGCGGTGCGGGGAGATCAAAAGAGACTTGAAACTCAGGGACAGGATCTTTATTTGCCCGAGATGCGGGCACGCGCTGAATAGGGACATGTGTAACAAATGTGAACGCAGTTCACATGCAGTTCACACCAATCGATTAGAACGCATCGATCAACCTTGCGGAGTATATGGCTTAGGCGAATCAGATACACTACTGCACGTTACGCAGGAAGTCAAGCCTCCGGAGCGTCATATCAACCGTAGTAGCCACGGCGAGGCGGGGCGCGATGAACGAGGAATAAGTCTCTATTTATCAGGTTTTAGTAGATTTTTTGTAACGGCTTTCGATTGAAATGAAATATAAACTTATCGCCGCCGACATGGACGGAACGCTTTTAAACGACGAATCGAAATTGACGGAGCGCACAAAATCCGCGATCAAAGAAACCGTAAAAAAAGGGGTTGTTTTTGTCACTTCGACAGGCAGGCCGATGATCGCCTCAGAAAGCGTAAATGAGCTGTTTTCCGAAGATATGCCATTTATAGTTTTCAACGGCGTGACGGCAATAATGGGAAAATCAAAAAAAAATTTGTTTTCCGCTTCCCTTGATTTGGAGTGCGCCCTGCAAATTTACGAAACCGGGAAAAGCCGCGACATTCCGGTGATCATGTGGACGCTCGACGAAGAGCTTTGGGTGAGCCGGGATTGCGCGGAAACCCAGGATTACCGGAACATATCGGGCGCAAAACTGAATATCATCGACGAACCGGAAAAGCGGGGCAAATCCGGCATCGCAAAAATGATGTGGATAAACGAACCCGAAAAAATAAAAATCTATCGGGGCGAAATGGCAAAATTTTTTGAAGGAAGAGTAAACTGCTACGCTTCCCGACCGAATTTTTTGGAATTCGTGGGCGCGGCATCTTCAAAAGGCGCCGCGCTTTCCGAAATCGGGAAAATCTACGGAATCGGCAAAAGCGAAATGATAGCAGTCGGGGACAGCGACAACGACATTTCGATGTTGGAATACGCAGGTCTCGGCGTGGCCATGCAAAACGCCTCGCGCGAAGTGAAATTTTTATGCCGGCAAGTCACTTCTTCCAACAACAAGGACGGAGTGGCGAAGGTCATAGAAAAATATATTTTTAACGAAGGGAATGATAAAAAATGAATCTGAAATTGCGAGAAAACTGCAAATACGGAGTCGCAACCCCGACGAGCATGGGAGTTCGCATAACGCCGCCCAACGGCGCCCCCGCCCACACCAGCAATACCTATGTAATGCAGGCCACAAGCGCGGAGTCAAATGTTTTGAATATTTCGGCCTCGCTTGGCATAAAAGGGCTCGCGCTCACGAATTTCGTGCAGGGAAGCCCCATATCAAGCTTCATTAAATCGGAGCTGCGCAAACGCAACATCGACTTCGCGGGGCCGGACATACCGCAGGGAGGCCCGTGGGGTTACCGCCACCAATTCAATATAGCCGACAGCGGGTACGGAACTCGCGGCCCAAGGGTGCATAACGACCGCGCCGGGGAAGTGGGGCGTATATTGAATTCCAAGGATTTTGACTTTGACGGGATATTTGGCAATGAGGGTGTTGGGATACTGCATCTTTCGGGTTTAGTCGGCGCGTTGTCCCCCGAAACAAGCCGTTTTTGTTTGGAGGTTGCGCGAGCTGCGAAAAAATGGGGTACCCTCATATCCTTTGACTTGAATTACAGGGAGTCGTTTTGGAAAGGCCGCGAAACCGAACTTCGCGGCGCCTTTGAGGAAATTGCCGCAATGACCGATATTCTGATAGGAAACGAGGAAGATTTCCAGCTCGCCTTGGGCATATCGGGACCTCATGCGGGGGGAGTCGACTTAGGCGCGCAAATCGAAAATTTCAAAGAAATGATAAACATCGTGAAACAAAAATATCCGAGCGCTTCAATTTACGGCACTACCTTGCGCCAGGTGATTTCGGTGCAGCAGCATATGTGGGGCGCGATAACCCTGTTTGGCGATGTTTGGACGACTATCGATCCGCGCCCGATACAGATACTCGACAGGATCGGCGGCGGAGACGGATTCGCGGGGGGGCTGCTCTACGGCATACTGAAAAACATGGAGCCCGAAAAGGCCACGCAGTTCGCCTGGGCGAGCGGGGCTTTGGCGACCACGGTCTTGGAGGATTACGCCACGCCCGCCGACGAAGACATGGTTTGGAACATTTTCAAAGGAAACGCGAGGGTGAGGAGGTAATTTTCATATGGAAAAAGCGGACATAGGATTGGTTGGGCTTGCGGTCATGGGGGAAAACCTCGTGATGAACATGGAAGACAAGGGGTTTTCCGTTTGCGTGTACAACCGCACCGCGCAAAAAGTCACGGACTTTATCGAAGGCAGGGCAAAAGGCAAAAATATATCCGGCGCGTATTCGATCAAAGAACTCGCCGGCAATTTGAAGCTGCCGCGCAAAATAATGTTGATGGTCAAAGCGGGTCAGGCGGTCGATGATTTCATCGAACTTATCCTTCCCGAACTTTCACCCGGGGACATAATAATCGACGGCGGAAACTCGCACTTTCCCGACACGATCCGACGGACAGAATATGTGGAGTCAAAAGGCTTGCTGTATGTCGGAGCGGGTGTTTCTGGCGGGGAAGAAGGTGCTCTTTCCGGCCCGAGCATCATGCCGGGCGGGTCGCCTGCGGCGTGGGTTCACGTTGGGCCGATCTTGCAGGCGATCGCGGCGAAAGTCGAAGGGGATATCCCCTGCTGCGGCTGGCTGGGAAGCGACGGGGCGGGGCATTTCGTCAAAATGGTGCACAACGGAATAGAATACGGCGACATGCAGCTGATATGCGAGGCATATTTTTTGATGAAGGAATACCTCGGCATGGATGCCGGGGAAATGCGCGAAGTGTTTTCCGAATGGAACAACGGGGTTCTGGACAGCTACCTGATCGAAATCACGAGGGATATTTTGGGCTACATGGACGACGACGGCACACCGGTCGTCGAAAAGATACTCGACACAGCGGGCCAAAAAGGCACGGGCAAATGGACTTCCGTTTCTTCATTGGACGAGGGGGTGCCCCTCACGCTGATCAGCGAAGCGGTCTACGCGCGCTGCCTTTCCGCGATGAAAGACGAGCGCGTGAAGGCCTCAAATATCCTTTCCGGGCCCGCAGCCAAATTTACGGGAAACCGCGAAGAAAAAAAAGCGTTTGTCGAGGATATGCGCCAGGCGCTGTTCGCTTCGAAGATAATATCATACGCCCAGGGGTATTCGCTGCTCAAGGCGGCGGCCGCCACATACGGCTGGGAACTGGATTACGGCGAAATAGCGATGATGTGGCGCGGGGGTTGCATCATACGCTCCGTATTCTTGGGGAATATAAAAGAGGCGTTCGACAGGGCTCCCGGGCTCGAAAACCTGCTTTTGGATCCGTTTTTTTGCGAAGCGATAACAAAAGCGCAGGGCGGCTGGCGCAGGGTCTGCTCTGAGGCTATGGTCGCCGGCGTGCCGATACCCGCTTTTACGAGCGCGCTCGCGTATTTCGACGGTTACCGCTGCGCGAGGCTGCCCGCCAATATGCTGCAGGCGCAGCGCGACTATTTCGGAGCGCACACATATGAAAGAATCGACCGGCCCCGCGGCGAGATGTTCCACACGAAC
>WRJC01000103.1 GCA_009782405.1 Oscillospiraceae bacterium | reverse complement strand
GGCGCGCAAGGCTTCGAGGCGAACTGTTTGCACATCCCCGAGCATGACGCCGGAAGTGTGGAGGTTTCCCATCAGGGCGAGCTTGCCCCCGAATTTTTGCTTTAAATCGGATAGCTCGCAGTCGCCCTGCGGCAAAACTTCGAGCGGGTTCACATAGTCCAGGTCGGTTTCCTCTGCGCACATTTCGACCAAGTCGTATTCTTTCCCGCACGAATGCACCCCGGACAAAATTCCCGCCTCCTTGGCTATTTTCGTCACTTTTTTTATCGTGGGCAGCGACATTTTGCGGAATATTTCGGGCGATTGCAGCGTTATCGAGCCGCTTCCGCCGGTGAGTATGCTCTCCACTTTCGCTTCCGCCGCGAATTCCATTTGCCGCACGCAGATTTTGTCGTGCTTTTCCCTGAGCTCGTCAAATATCTCGGGGCAGTCGTAATAGGCGTATGAAAGCGCCTCCAGGCTCGCGAAACCGTAATAATTGTGCAGCCCCGGGCAGCCCACGAAGCAGCATATCATGCCGGTTTCCTGCATTTCCTCCTTTTGGCGCAGGTACGGCGTTTTGTCGTAGCCCACTACCCCGGGGAAGAAGTATTTCAAAAATTTATGCTGCTCTTTTACGTCCTTGATGAACTTTTCCGTGCAAGTGGCCGGAACGCCTCTCGGGGCCACGGTGACGGAAGTCAGATCCCCTTCCGGCGTGTGCATTATGGTGAGATATTCCTTTTGCTCGTATGTGTCCCGCAGCACTTTCGTCTCATAGCGCACCTCGCGGCAGGTGTCATCGTACCTATAGTTCAGCGAGCCGTTGAACATCCAGCCGTCGATGCCGAAATAGCGCGCGGCGCGTATATACGCGGCCGTAAAATCTATAGGGTCGTAGAACGCCTTTCCCGAGAGTTTCGTGGGTATCATTATGGATATGTCGGGCGTGGCCGGAACCCTGTCCGGGACGCCGTGGTTCAGCGCGCACATGATGCGCTCCCTTCCCGTCATTTTCATTTCGATTTTTCCTCCGTTTGTTCGATTTTTTGGATAATCTATCCCAAATCGTCGTTTCCTGAGATTTATTGTAGCATTTACACACAGGCTTTGTCAATATGTTTTCGGGATTTATTTGCCGTTGACAAAACAGCGCCGATATGCTATAATGCTCATAGCGTTGTCCGATTTGAAAGTCATGGGGGAAATTTTGAATGGTTTACGATGTAGTTGTCATAGGCGCCGGAATGGGGGGATGCGGCGCGGCCGCATGGTTCGCGAAAAAATCCGGCTTGAAGGTCGCGCTTATTGAAAAATATGATGAAATAGGCGGGACAGCCGTGGTGGGAGGAGTGAATTGTTTTGAGCCGGGCGTCGCCCAGGGCGATCTGCATGCGATCCTTGCCGGAAAACTTCTGGGCTCGGGGGAAGGGCAAGTGCAAAAATCAACTCCCGGCTTCCCGAACGAAAAAATTTGCTGCCGCATTTCAGCCGACAGCGGGGATCCTTATGCGAAAACGCTGCGCCGCGCAGGTTTCGCCGACGCCTCTGAAAAATATGCCAGAAGGTTCATGTTCGACGACAAAGCGATGGCGCATGCGTTGCGCGAACAGATCGAGCGCGGAAACGTGGACATAAAAACGGGCTGGCGGCTGGCGGAAGCGCGGGCCGAAAATCGCAGAATAAAATCGGTTGTCATAGAAAATGCAAAATACGGGCGCGAAACGGTGGAAGGAAGCCTTTATATAGATTGCAGCGGGGATATCGTTTTGGCGCGCCGGGCGGGATGCTCGGTCGCATTCGGCGGCGATTCAAAGGACGAGTTCAATGAGATTTCGGCTCCGCCGGAAAAGCGGTTTGAACTGAACGGAGTCAGCTATATATTCCGCATCTCAAAAAGCGGCGCGGAACATAAAATCGATGCAACCGAAAATGTGGAAGAATGGTTTGAAAAAACAGTCGCTGCCAACAAGCTCGGGGTTTGTTTGAACTATTACCCGAACGGCGACATCAACGTCAATATGCTTCCGACAATGGGCGGCGGGGAATATTTTTCCCTCCCGCAAAAAAAAGCCGAAGCGGTTTGCCTTTCAAGAGTTTCCCGTTTTTGGGACTGGTTGAAACACAATCCCCATATCGACCTCGCGGGTTATGGGCTGGCAAGCGTGTTTCCGCTTCCGGGGATCCGGGAAACATACAGGCTTAGGGGCGCATATGTGTTGACGCAAAATGACATTTTGGCGAGTTTGCCAAGCAAAAAATTCAAAAACAGAATCATCGCCTATGCCGACCATGCGCTGGATTCACACGGAAGCGGCCCCGCTTGCGCCGAAGTCGATAAACCTTATGGGATCCCGTATGAGTGCATGATCCCAAATGAAATCGATAATCTGGCGGTTGCCTGCCGCGGCGCGTCCTTTAGCCAAATAGCCGCTTCAAGCTGTCGGCTGTCGAGGACGATGATGCGGCTCGGAGAGGTTGCGGCAATGGCTTGCGGACAGGCTTTGAAAACGGGGAGACTGCTGCGTGACATAGAATTGACCGACGAAATGCGCCCATGAAACAAAAAGATTTGAGGGAAGGATATTTATTGTATGAAAACTTTGAAAAACGCCAGAACCAACTGTGCGGCATTTGTCTGCATTTTAGTATTCGCGTTATTCTCATGCACGGCAAATTCACCGCAGCAGCAAGATGACAAAAAAGATGAAGACAAAACCGGCGGCGACGGCATCTCCGAAACTGCAAACGAAGAAAACAAAGAAATAGGCGACGGTTTGCCGGAGCGGGATTTCGGCGGATATGCTTTCCGGTTATATCTCCAGGAAAATTATTATGAAGATATGTATATAGCGGAAGAATCGGGGGATATAGCGGACGATGCGGTATACAAGCGAAACAAGGCCGTCGAGGAAAGATTCAACATAGATATCGTGCCTGTTTATTATCCCCAGGACTGGAGCAGCGGAATGGACGGCGCAAAAGCGATACAAGCCGGCGAAGATGCTTTTGACCTGATGTTCACCCACGGTATAATCGCATATATGTATGCGGGCCAAGGCCTGGCAATCGATTGGATGGCAGATATGCCTTTTGTGGATTTTAGCCGGCAATGGTGGAACCAGGATGTCATCGGGGACAGCGCCATGTTTGGAAAGCTATACTGCCCTGCGGGAGATATAAGCTACACCGGCCTTCGCAACACATCCTGCATGATATTCAACAAGGATTTATTTCAAAGCTTGGGCGTCGAATACCCGTATGCCGATGTTGTAGATGGCGAATGGACGCTCGACAAGTTTGTTTCGATTGTCAAAAACGGGGCGGCCGACTTGAACGGCGACGGCAAAATGAGCCCGGAAGCGGACAGGTACGGACTGGAGTCGCATGGAATATTCAGTTTTCCGGCATATATTTTTTATGTCGGGGGAGACAGGGTCATCAAAAAAGACGAAAACGGCATACCGTTTTTGTCGATTTATAACGAGCGCACCGTCGATATAATCGACAAGTTTTTTGATGTCTTGAACAGCGGGACCGCTTGCGTCAGAGGCGACAACCACGATATTTGGGGAAATCCGGATCGCATACCGGTATTCGACGACGGGAGGGCGCTGCTTTTCAACACCACGCTGGGCACTTTGATAGCCATGCGCGAAATGGGCGATGAAATAGGAATTGTGCCGATGCCGAAATATGACCGGAACATGCCTAAATATTACGCGCTCGTGGAAGCGAATGCGAGAATGGCCATGGCGCCGGTCACCGCGGAGGACTTGGAAAGGACAAGCATCATAGCCGAAGCGTTGTGCTCCGAGGGATACAAGACGGTTATTCCCGCATATTATGAAAAAGCCCTGAAAATAAAATTTGCGCGCGACGACGAATCTGCGGAAATGCTCGATTATATCAAAGACAGCGCGGTATATGATTACGGCTATATGAATAGTTCGCTGACGGGCGACCTGAATTTGGTGGGCACGAATCTCATGCAGGCGAGAAACACGAATTTCGCCTCTTTTTATGAAAAGAATGCGCCCGCGGTCCAGAAGAATTTAGAGGCATTTATAGAAAAAATGAGCAATAGTTGAATTCCAAATTCCCCGACAAAATCCAAGTT
>WRJC01000102.1 GCA_009782405.1 Oscillospiraceae bacterium | reverse complement strand
GCGCGGCGTTATAGGCGAATACGGCGCTTTGCTATCCGACTTCGGCAAAATCAGGGAAAGCCTTGACCGCTTATCGCCTGACGCTTACGACTGGCGCGACAATCCAAGCGTAAAAAATAAAGTGAAACAGCTTGCCGAGGCTGAATACGACGCCGGCGGCAGCGACAGAGTTTTGACAAAAATCGATGATATGGATGATGCCCACTTAAAACAATATCTCAAAAAACTCGTCAGGGACAACATCAAAGTCGGAATCGAAATATTGGCGGATGGAGGCGGGAGATAACATGCAATTTGAGCCGGCGAAAAAATATTTGACATCTAATGTCAAAACACCATACTTCTTGTTTATCGGCGACAGTCAATATAAATCCGCACTCAATGAACTGTCCGCTTTTGGGCTTGATTTCGTCAAGATAAGCGATTTTTGCGGCGGCGACGACAAATTGCCGGATATCGACGGGTTGCTTGCGCATATAGAAGCTGCCGATATAAACGCAAATGGCAAAAAATTCGCGGTGACGGGACTTGGCGAATATCTTGCCCTCAAAGGAAATGACGAAGCCGCCCGCACCCTTTCGCGGCTGAAAGATTTTAACGTCGGCGGAGCGAAAGCCGTATTGCTCCTAAGAGGAATCGCTTCCCAGCTCGCCGGACTGAAATCCGATCCGCGTTTTGACAATCGGAGGTTTGACATCATCGGCTTGGCGGAATGCGGATTGTCGTTTACCTTAGCTGCCCCGTCCGTTGGGTTATCGGCTTTATCCGGATTCAAATCGCTGCTTGCGGAGCTTGAAAACGGACGCAGCGGGAACGTCGTCGCAAACACGATCATAGATCTTGACAAGTCATTGTTTACCGTACATAAAATCACCAATGCCTATGAGGGCATCAAATTTTTCGCGAAAAGCTTTGTTTTGGCAAAGTCTTGCGGAAACGATGCCCGCTGGGCGGAATTGCTGACGGAACTCAATCAAAACAATGGTTTTTTGGAGGATGTATTTGATAAATATGGATTTTCGGGCGACATAGAATCGGATTTTTACGCCCGCGCCGCAGGGGGCGATTACCGCAACTGGCTCTATTTTATTTGCTTGAAAATCAATTCTGCCGACATACCCAACGGGTATCTTCGGTTTGTTTTGGAAAACACGAATCGATTTGAAGATTTTTGCCCCAATATCCTGAATTCCATAATCGAAATCCCGCATGAGGACAGCCGGTTTGTTTCTTTTTACCGGGAGCGCAAAGCTCTTATCGAAAAATTTCCGGAGTCCGATATAGCCGATTTTGTAATAAACAATCGAAAAGTCGTGTCTGAGGGCATTTATAAATTGACAGACGGCACAAAAGTGGAGAAGGAAGAAATAATCGCGTGGATCTCAAAAAATGGCATCGTGCCGCAAATTGAAAATATTTACCCGGCTTTGTCGGCTTATCTGAACAAATATGTCTTCAAATGCCCCGAACTCGCAGGATTGCTGACCGAATATTTTGAATCGTACAAAAAGCAAAAGCTTTCAAACTCTCTCGAATCCGAATTTTTGCAAAAAGTCGATGAACTCGCAAGCGGCCCGCGAAGGTTCAACCGCTTGCCGACAAGGGACGAGATTTTGGATAATTATGACAAAAATGGCGCTTGTTTGTATTGGCTCGATTCTTTTGGCGTCGAATATCTGGCATTTATCGAAAATTTGATCCAAAAACACGGATTATCAATTTCAATCAGCATCGCCCGTGCGGAATTGCCGACAATAACATCTGTAAATCGCGATTTTTTTGATGCCTGGAACGGCGCCAAGCATAAAGACGAGAGACTCGATGAAATAAAACACAAAGAGAAGGGCGGCTACAATTTCGCAGATGACAATCTCCCCAACCGAAATGAATTTCCCGTTCACCTCGCAAGTGAATTGGACATAATATCGTCTGTCATCGACAAAGCGGCAACAGATCTTGCCGGCCGCCGCTATGAACGCTTTTTGATCGCAAGCGATCATGGAGCTTCACGGCTCGCCGTGCTGAGGCGCAAAGAGGAAAAATATGAAACGGATACCAAAGGCGAGCATTCGGGGCGTTGCTGCAAAGTATTTCAACCTTGCGAGCTTCCGTTCGCCGCCGAAGAAAACGGTTATTTGGTTCTTGCCGATTATGGACGATTTACGGGCAGCCGCGCCGCCAATGTCGAGGTTCACGGCGGAGCGTCACTGGAAGAGGCCATCGTCCCCGTCATCGAATTGACATTGAAAAACAGCGGCATCACGGTCAAACTGGTCGATGAAAACGCAATAGCCGATTTCCGCACAGGCACGGAAATCACCTTGTTTTTAAATACAAGCGCAAATGATGTTTCCGTGGTTTGGAATGGAAAATCATATCCCGCTTCGCAAATCGATGAAAACCACTATGCGGTGAAAATGCCGGACATGAAACGGGCGGGCGACTATAAAGGGGATGTATATTCGGGCGATAACCTGATTGGCCAAATTTTAATTAAGGCACAGGGAAAAAGCGGCAAAGTTAACGACGCTTTTGATGATTTGTTTTAGGAGGTTCCTTCGATGATTGAAAAATTAAAAAATTGCTTTGACGAAATGGTCGTATATAAAGATCTTAAAAAAAGTAATTTCTTTTCCGCGTTAGGCCTGCCCTCTTTTATGCGGGATTGGCTCTTAAAAAAATTCGAGGATGAAAACGGCCAATTCGATTCCGAGGAATTGGCCGGCTTCGTACGGAAATTCCTGCCGCGCAAGGATGATTGGATCGCAATAAAAAATCAAGCGGTCGTCGAACACGAACGGGTGAAATTTCTCGCTAAGGTTTCGGTTGACATCGACATCAAAACGGGTGAAGTGTCTTTTTCACTGCCCGATTTCGGTTTGTCAAACAAAGACACGATCATCGAGGAATCCGTATGGCAAACCTGTAAAGACGATTTGGTGCGGGGACGCGAGACATGGGGAATGGTTGAGATAGGCTACCGGCCCCCTGATGATGGAACCGCCAAAAGCGGCGGAAAAATAAAACTGGCCGCTTTCAAAACTTTTTGCCCGTATACCATCGATTTGGAATACTACAAAGATGCGCGCCGCGAATTTGCCACATCGGAATGGATAGATGCGCTGTTGGGAGCGGTCGATTATAACGCGGCGGGATACCACGGAGATGAAGAAAAAAAGCTGACTATGCTGACCCGCCTGCTCCCATTTGTCGAAAAAAATCTGAATCTCATCGAGCTTGCCCCGAAAGGGACGGGCAAATCGTATGTGTTCGGCCAAGTGAGCCGCTTTGGATGGCTTGCGAGCGGCGGCGTGATGAGCCGCGCCAAAATGTTTTACGATATTTCCAAACGGACGGACGGGCTGGTCGCAAACAATGATTATGTAACCCTTGATGAAGTGCAGACGATCACTTTCCCCGATGTCGACGAAATGCGCGGGGCTCTGAAATCTTTTTGCGAAAACGGCTATTGCAATATAGGGAACCATCGCGTCGACGGAAACGCGGGGGTGATACTCTGCGGCAATATCAAAAAAGAGACCATGGATGAAGACGGGTATGGCAATATGTTCGAAGAACTTCCGGCAGTATTTCACGAATCGGCTCTGATCGAGCGTTTCCATGGTTTTATCAAGGGCTGGAACATCCCTCGCATGAACGACGATTTGAAAATTGCGGGCTGGGCGCTGAATTCCGAATATTTTTGCTCGATAATGCACGAACTGCGCGATGATACGAGTTATCGCGCTATCGCGGACGAGCTTGTCGAAGTGCCCGAAGCCGCCGACACCCGCGATACCGAAGCGGTAAAGCGCATAGCCACGGCCTATTTGAAATTGCTGTTCCCGCAGGTGCGCAGCGCAGGCGACATCGCCGCCCGCGAATTCAAACGGTATTGCCTTGACAGAGCCCGCAAAATGAGAGATACGATCAAATATCAGTTGAGCTTGCTCGATGTTGAATATCGCGGAAAAGATATCCCCGTCTTCAACGTCAAATCCGATTTTGATGAAATAGGGTGATCCCATGGAAAAAAAGAGCTGCTACATATGCGGCAAGGAAATTTTGGGCAAAAACGAAATCGGGCTCAATAAAAAATTGCACGGGCGCAAAGTCACCCGTTTCTATTGCCTTGCCTGCCTTGCGGAAACCCTTGAAGTCACCGTGGAGGAACTGCTCGCCAAAATCGAAGATTTCAAGTCGCAGGGGTGCAAGCT
>WRJC01000101.1 GCA_009782405.1 Oscillospiraceae bacterium | reverse complement strand
GCTTAATTCAAGAGCGAAAGGGATTGCTCTTGAACGCGCCACTTGCGCCAAAAAAATATTGATACCCGTACTCATATTCATTCCGAGCGCGGCAAATACCGCCTCTGCTTGTTTTTTTGTAGCATTATCTACACGAACATTAAGCCTTGTTTCGGTCATAACAAAACACCTCCATATCTTTATATCCCATTATACACCCAACGGGCGCACAATGTCAAGCGGTTTTCAATATTTTGCGGATATAATTTTGATAAACCGGAAGATATTACTCAGTGTACGCCGGGGAATTTGAACGGCTGGGCAAAGGACATATCGAAAAATCTTCGCGTATCCGCGCCCTCCAATCAAGTAGCTTCCGCCTTTATTTGAAATTGAAAAAACAGGCCCCGCCGGAAATACGGCAGGGCTGTTTTTTTGCGCGACGATGTTTATTTTTTTGCTACCGTCATGACCACGCCTTCGGC
The DNA here is from genome assembly GCA_009782405.1 of Oscillospiraceae bacterium. The sequence continues at coordinate 3,764 of WRJC01000101.1, read as the reverse complement.
AGACGGCGTTTTTTCCGGCGGGACAAGCGTGCCGAGCTCGATGCACTTTTCGATCATTCCGTCGAGCAGCCCGCATGATGTTTGTTTTACAAAAAGCTTGTATTCACCCATCAGATGCCCGGGGACATATTTTTTGATGAACCCGTGCATCTCGTCGGCGACAGGTTCGACAAGCTCGTTTGTCTCGCCGATGAACCCGTCGATTATGTCGCTGTATATCTTTTCGCTTTCGCTGACGAGGATTTTTGGGTACAGGGCGTCGTTTTCCTTTTTGATATAGCCGGACTCGATCGCTTTTGCCGCCGTTTCTTTTTCATCTTCCGACAGCGACGAGAGCGAAATCCCCTTGATTGCCCTGATTGTCAGGCGAAGCTGCTTGTCCTGCGAGACATCTTGTCCGCAGCTAAAATGTTTTTGTATGCGTCTGCCGTAGATATTGGAGATGAACACTTTTGCGTATTCGTCGATATCGTATGCGGTATTTCCATCGCAGCCGTAAAATCCTATTTCAAAAGGTTTGTCGTCATAATGGGCTATGCCAAATGAGAAAAAATCACGTTTAGTCGGGGTTACATCGGAAAAATATTTTTTCGCTATGCTTTCTTCGACATTTCCGGCAAACCACCAGTTTACCCGTGATATAAGCGACCACGCGATAAATCGCACGTCGGTCTGCTTGTTTAAAAACGGCATATCGAGGATCTTTTGCTCGTTTTTTTTCAGGTAGGCGTCGAATTTCTGCGCGATGATGTCGGTGTTTTTCTTGTACATTTCGTTCACTTTCATGCAGTCGCCGTAATCGACGATTATGAAGTTGGAAATGTATTTGCCGCTGTCCGTCTTTCTCAGAAGACCGTAATATCCGTTTTTGCCATGCAGCTGGATATTCACCTCTTCTTCCACGAACGGCATCGGCACGCCGAGCATTTCGGAAATTTCTTTTATGCTTCGTTCGGTATCTTTGCACAAATAAACGAGATTCTTTGAAAAGCTGCGATGGGCTAATTCGCACGGGTCGTTTCCCACGGGGTTTCCGGTGCCTATATAGGCTATGTCCACCGGTTTGAGCGTCAGATTTGCATTTTCCATTTTTTCCACACCTTTCTTGATGTTTTCGCGGGCCGAGTGAAGCCGCTGCTTGACCGCGTTTTCGCTTATGCCGAGCCTTTTCGCTATGTCCGATATTTTCATTTCGTCAAGGTAATGCATCACGCACACGTCGCGGTATATTTTTGACAAAAACATGATCTCCCGCATTATCCGCTTCAATTGCGACTTGTCGTTTTCGTTTTCGACGTATTCGTCAATCGGATCAAAGCGCACATTCAGCGCCTCGTCAAAATATCCGGAAACGGCCGAATTTGCGGACAGCCTGCGTTTTTCTGAATAGTCGGCGTACACCCGGCGCGCAACGGTCCATATGAAAGCGTATGGATTTTTTATGTCGGAATTTTTTCGCGCGGAAGATATCGCAGCAAGGATTATATCCGAACATAGATCCTGGGCTTCGTGGGAATTGTTGGTGCGCTTGTACGCAAAGCCGCAGAGGCTGTCAAGGAAATCTTTTTTTTCGAGCAGAGCCAAAACTTCGCTCACCCGTTCCACCTCGCTTTTAATTTGGATTTGTTTTTATCGTTAAGCCTTAACACATATATAGTCGGCAAAAAAACAAACCGGTTATCCGATTTGTTAAAAATATTTTTATTTTTTTGCGCAGATAAATACAAATTTCGCTTTTTCATAGCGCCGTGCCTTTTTTCGGCATAAAAAGGCCTGACATATCCGCGCCCTCCAATTCAAGCAGCTTCGCTTTTATTCGAAGGCCGCCGGAATAGCCCGTCAAGCTGCCGTTTGAGCCGACGACCCGATGGCAGGGGATTATGATGGATATGGGATTGTGCCCGACGGCTCCGCCGACCGCTTGGCCCGACATACTTTCCCTGCCCGTTTTCGCCGCCATTTTTTTTGCGATGCTGCCGTAACTGGCGACTTCGCCGTAAGGTATCTCGCAAAGGATTTTCCAAACCGATTGACGGAACTCCCCGCCGATGGGAGCCAGCGCCAGCTCTGCGATATCCGGTTTTTTGCCCGCGAAATATCTGTCCAGCCATTTTTTCGCCTCGCCGAATATGGCGTCATTTTTTTGCGTCGCAGATTTTGGCATGGTTTCCCCGTGATATTTTTGCCCCTCTATCCATAGGCCGACAAGGCCGCTTTCGCAGCGCGCAAGAGTGAGCGTCCCTATGGGAGACGAATAAAAGGAAAAATGATACATTTTTCGCAGCTCCTTTTTTGTTTCATTTGCCTTGATCGATACCGGTTGGAAACTGAAATATTTACATTTTGCCCTTGATTTGTCGGCTTGCTTGTGGTATGATTTTATTTGCATAGGGAAAACGAATTAAATATTTCCACATCAAGAATAATCCGATCGGGCGGTGAATGATTTTGGAAAAAACTAAAATTTTGCATTTCTTTTTATTTTGCATATATGCGCTTGCTGAAAAATACGGCAAAACAAGCGCATACATATTCGATATATTTGAAAAATACGGAGTATCGCCCTATATAATAGATTGTTACGATGCGTTGCATACGCAGGGCAAATATTACATTATCGACGATCTGGAGGGATTTGTAATCGACAAAGGAGGCGATTTCAACGCTAATTGAAGTTTATCACGGTTCGAACGCTATTGTGGAAAAACCGAGAATAATGCAGTATATTCGTCCTTTGGATTTCGGCGCGGGATTTTACGTCACAACTTTGCGCAAGCAAGCTAAAATATGGGCCGAAAAAAAAACCAAAAGATATGGAGAAATCGCTACTTTGAACAAATATGGCCTAAATCTAAGCGGTTTGAATATAAAAGAATTTAAAGCGGCAGATGAATCATGGATCAATTTTGTGGTTTTGAACAGAAACACAAAGGAAATTATAAAACATGATTATGACGTGATTATCGGGGAAGTCGCCAATGATCAAATATTTGACAGCATAGATTTATATCTCAGAAATATTTACACGATAACCCGCTTGATCCAAGAATTAAAAACCAAAGCCGAAAACAATCAATTATGCTTGGCGAGTTTAAAAGCATTGAACAACTTAACTTTTAAGGGAAGCGATTTTTTATGAGAGATACTGTGTTTGTGGTGCGTCGATTCATGGAAGAAGACGCTATAAAAGCCGTGATGGAAGAATTCGATTTGGATATGCTGGAATCGATGCGGCGCTTTTATTCGACAAAAACGTATTTTTGGTTTTCAGATGAAAACGATGAATACGGCATTGCCCGAGAAGGCGGAACGGCATTGGCCATGCGAATTGTGGCCGAATTGAGGGACGGCACTTTAATTTGATTATTCGCTCTTATCGTTTTGTTTTCGGTACGCTCAGCGGAAAAAATAATTTAAATGTTTTTTGTTGACCACCAACATCCAGACAAACCAGATGCGTCAGCTCTGTCCGGCATCCGCGTTTTTAATAGCGGTATTTTTTTATCTCGTCGTAGACCGCCATTAGATTTTCGTAGGGCACATCCGGGTTTATCGTGTTCGAGGTGAAGAAAACCAGATCCGCCTCATCCCTGCACAGATCTGCCGTATGCCTTACCTTTTCCCGCAGTTCGCCGGGGCTCAGCACGGGAAGCTCCGTGGTCACGGCGAACGGGCCGAAAATAAGCAGCTTTCCGCCATCGCGCCTCCGGAGCTTCGCTATTTCCTCGATTTTCATCCCGCATTCCGGCTGGAATCCCTGAAAG
>WRJC01000100.1 GCA_009782405.1 Oscillospiraceae bacterium | reverse complement strand
TCCGCTTGAAACTTTGCCGCCGATCCTCCCGGCGATCCCTCTGGCATAGAACATCCCGATTATGTTTGAAACAATCGTATACTTGGTCATGTAAGAAACCATATCGGGAGTATCGCGATATAGGAAACGCCAAAGCATCAAACTGATGGCTATGTAAAGGACGGAGCCGGCAATGGAGAACAGAACCGACCAACGGTAAACCATCGAGTTTTTTAGTGATATTTTGAAAAAATGCACTTGGTTCACCATCCTCTCCGATTTTCAGTTTATGTTTTCTTTAATTTGTACGTTGTGTAGCGATAATCGCCGTTTTTCTCCACAAAACCTTTTACCGCAAGCTCTTGTAATATTGTGCGGACGCGCCCTTGCGTAAGCCCGGTAATTTTAGCTAACTGCGCCGTCGTTACGCTGCCGTTTGAAGCCATAAATTCAAGAATATGCCTTTGCCTGTCATTTGGTTCAATCGACTGCCAATCAACTGTCGCAGTCGATTGACAGTCGATTGGCAGAATTGTTTCATTATTTATCAACTCAATGCCGTTTTCCATAAACCTCACAATTCCAAGTTCTGCAAGGTGTTCATAATGTGTATGGTCGATTTTTACGTCGCCATTTTGAGTAAAAAGCAACAAAAGCGATAAATAATCGCTTGTCGTCATTTTTTCCAATCGCTCCTCGTTTACCTTGCTGATAAACGCAAGCATATCGCTGTTTATTACTTTCCCGTTAATTGTCATCATCACGAAAGAAATGTCAGAACCGCTGAAATCGGGTAATGGCTTTGCTTCTTTAATCGACGTTTCGTAAATCAAGTTCATTCCCTGACCGGAACGCTCAACCAATCCGCAAAGCCTGAAAATGTTTGCAATAAGTTTGTTGCGTGCATTTTGCCTGTTCAATATATTTTCGACCGTAATACCATACGGAAATCCGCCGGGGCTTTCGACAACAAGCCTGTTTTGGTATTGACGGACAAAGATACTGCCGCCCATTTGATAATTTCGGTGACTGACGGCGTTAAGCACGGCTTCGCGCACAACATCTTCGTTGAAGGTCATAATCGGGTGTCTGTACAGCTTATCGCGGTAATGCTGTTCTTCATTGCGGAGGTTCACAAGCTCCCAAATACGGTCATCAAAGGCGAAAAAGCCGTCTGTAAACTCCTCTCGCTGTGCGGCAGGCCCGGCGGTTTCTTTTGAGCGATATTCAAATATCACTTCCGAATGAGGTAAATGCTTTTGTAAAATTTCGCGCTTACCGAATAATATCAACGCGGCATATGTTACGCCTTTATCTGTAATCGCGCCGCAATCACGGAGCAGTTGCTCGTCAGACAGAGTTGAAATACGTTTGTTACGAGTATGGTCGCGCCATTTTTGACGAAACTTGTTTATAGCGGCAGAGTGTAAATTGACAATAGATACATTGGGGCAAATTTCGCTTGAAAAATCGTACCCGCTTTCGTCATATATTGTGCGGCGCACATCTTCGGGCATGGGCACAAGGCTGTCTCCTTCGCGCCACCAAGCAATTCCCTCAAGCTGTACGGGTACTCCGATGGGACGGCTTGCGATTTCAAAAACAAGAACGCGCTTACCGTTTTCGCTTTCATATAATTGAAAATCCACACGAACACGCAATTTATCCATAAAATGCCGCACGGTGCTTTCGGGTTGAGGACACGCTTGACTGCCAACAACCTTGCGTGGACGTTTGTCCGTGACGCCAAGCACGAGCCTTCCACCGCCGTGGTTGGACATAGCGCAAAGATATTCGGTCGCTTCTTTAATATCTTGGCGGTTCTTGGCTTCTTTGAACTCGCAATGGTAACCTTCGGGCAAGTTTATTATTTCTCGTAGGGTCATATTTATTCCTCTTTTATTTTTTGGTTAATTTTCGGCTTGCACCCGTTTCTTGCCCTGCCATCAGGCGGTTTTGGATATGTCCATTTCATCGATCCTTTCTGGCATAAATATATTTCAAGCGGATTTTCAGGCTTGTGCAGCGCGAAAGCAGAATTCGTTTGCATGCATCCATTTCATCATATCCAGTCGCCTTGGAGCCAATCCCCTTTTTTCCTCCGAGCGCAGGTAATAGGATATGAAGGAAAACTGCATGATGACGCAGAGCATATGCATCGATTCCATTTCGTTTTCGCACAGCATATTTTCAGAATTGTAGCCGCATAGAAGCGAACCGAAGAATTCGGCCCACTTCGACGAAAATCCGCTGCCGCAGTCGCCCCCAAAAAGGACGGACTGCCCGAAATAGGCGAGATCAAACAAACGCGCATTTACCTGGCTGCTGTCAAAATCCAGAAAACATTTCAGTTCGCCGTTTTCAAAAAGCATATTTTCAAACTGGATGTCCCTGTGGATAAGCTGTTTGGGCAGCTGCCGGAATTCGTCGCCGAATTTGCGGCAGCAATCGATTATTTCGCGCGGGATAGCGAAATTTTCCTTTTTTATTTCCGACAGCTGCGCTTCAAACTCGCCCATCAGATCGCTTTCATAGACGGCCTCATTCCCCATTTTTTTCAGCGCCTTGTGCAGTTTCGCCATTTCGGCGCCGATGCTGCGCCCCGTTTTCATATATTCGCCGGCAAAAGGGTCTGAAAAACTTATATGCTCCCCCGATATTTTGCGCGTCAGGGAATAGATTTCGCCCCCAATGGAAACATATGGAGCGCCCGAGGCGGTTTTGACATATTCAGGCGCCAAAACGCCCTCCGATTTCAAGAATCCGTTTATCGCCAATATTTTTTCGATGTCTTTTTCTTCCCTGTCGCTTTTTTTCAAAAAATATTCGCCGCCGATTTCCCATACTCTCTTTTTTTCGACTTGCCTCACGGCAAGCGGAGCTTTGAGGCCGTACAAATCCAAAACGCCCCATAAATCTTTTTCTTTTTTTTCCATGGTTTTTATTCCAGCCCCATCACGTTGTCGATGAACTTGTCCATCGCCTTTTCGACCGATGGGGCGTTTTTTTCATAGAACGAAGCGGTATCCGTGCTTTTGCGCTCCATCAGATTCGACATCGCGTATGTCATGCCGTTGCCCTCTCCGAAAGTCCAGCTGAACTCGTACACGAGCCCTTTCATGATCAAGTTGAACATCTCATACGATTCCTCGTCGCGCAGATACCTGTTCGCATACATCACGTCGTAAATCGCCGGGACCACGTCCTTATACGAATACGCCGACAGCGCCTCGGATATGACGCCGCACATGCCGATATCCCCGGCGTCGGCGGGGACCACCATCATCTGGGTGTCGGCCATGCAGTGATAGTCTTTTTGCAGCTTGTCGTATTTTGGCAGCGGTATCATCCCGAATTCGAGGGTGATGCCCGTAAAATGCTTTAAAAGTTCGGTGTTGGAGTGCAGGAACAATATTTGGCCGTTTTCGAACAGCGGCGTGTATGTGCCGATTGTGGGAAGTGTCTCGCTTTGCTGGATTATATACGTCCTGTTTCCCACATACAGCAAATCATAGTATTTTTCCACCACGTTTTGCATCTTCTCGCTGCCGAACGGGGTGTATCTGGGGTATCCTTCGTCGTTTTTCTCGGTGAGGAAAAGCCCGTTGGAGTGGATCACCGGCACTGTCTGCCAATTGAGCCAGTGCGCGTAGCCGTACCTGTCGTTTTTGTCGAATATCCCGTCGCCGTTCAAATCCGCCGAAACGTCCGTGGACATCTCGGCCAGCTTGTCCCAGGTCCAGTCCCCGCTCTTCACGAGGCTGTAAGGGCTTTCAAGCTCGAAATCGGTTATCATCTGTTTGTTGAAGTAGATTACCCCCGGCCGCTGGTACACATAGTCGCTGGATGCCACATAGAGCCGGCCCGCGATGGTGAGCGTTTCTTTTATGCTTTTGTTCCACCAGGGCTTTTCCATATCGACATTTGGTATTTTGTTCCAGTCATATAGATACCCGCTGCCAGCAAGCCCGGTGAGCCCGGCAAACGTGTGGACCAGGCCGAGATCGTATTCGCCCGAGCCCGCCATCACGCTTTTTTTGACTGCACTGGCCACTTCGTCCCAATCCCCGCCGGTATCTTTTAGCACGAGCTTCAGCTTGAAGCGTTCCTCGATGCCGAGGTTTCGCCTGTAAACCGCGTCGTCGATGATCGAGCCCGTCTGCTCCTCGACGAAATACGGCTCCTGCATCTGCTTGGTCGAGAGCACGACGTTGAATTCCGCGCCGCCGAAATCATGCTCCCCTATGCCGTCGTCGATGT
>WRJC01000099.1 GCA_009782405.1 Oscillospiraceae bacterium | reverse complement strand
CGCTATCATTTGCACGGTGGATTTGTTGAAAAGGGACAGCGAAATAAAAATCTTAATCGGTTGCTCCGAAGAAGAAAAACGGCTTGTAATGCCTGACAATGAATTTATGAAAGGTATTTTAATGCGGAGGAATAAGGAATATAAATGGAAATAGTGCATGAAATAGATTTACAAACGATGATACCCTCAACGAACCGTAAAGACAGACCTGTGACAGACGGCAACAGAAAACAGAACGCGTGCGGTCACGCAAAACAAAAAGATATGCGAGCTGGTCAGGATTTCAGCCGCACATGGCAGCACGGTCACGGTCAAATCATTGAAAGTGACAGAACTGGAATAAAAAACAATGAGGCGACGATTATGAAAAGCAATATAACAATTATGGGAGGCTAATATGGAATTTATCATCGAAAAAATTGATAAAAACAATTATGGCTTGTTTGAAGACCTGACGTTCATACGCAAAAACGGTCGAGAGAAAACCACCGAAGAACTTGCGCTGCCGCGTGAATACGGCGAAACTTTCAAAACGCTCGCAAATGAAAACCTACACATTTTCGCCGCCAAAATCAGAGGTAAATTCGTGGGATATGTTTCAGCCGTGTATATACCCAAAGTCGGCAGCCCGAAATTTCCGGGACATTTCTTTATCGATGAACTCTGGACGCGACCGGAATACAGACGGTCGGGTATAGCGTATTCGCTCATGATGCGGGCGGAACAAGCATCAAGGGAAGCAGGCGCGATGGGCATGAGGCTTTACACCGGCGGCGACAATACGGCGGCACTTGCGCTGTACGGAAAATGCGGATACAAAAATTTCGGAAATGATGCGGTATTCATGGAAAAAGAATGGTGAATGGAAAAATGTTGTTAGAAACGGAAAGATTGTATTTGCGTAAATATACGATAGAAGACGTGGAAAAAAACTATTTGTACAGTCAGGAAGAATCGAGAAAAAAAGGGATACCGAACGAAGTTTATGCGGATATGCAGGCTTCGAGGGAAAATGTCGAGTTTATCCTTTCTGCGTATGAAAAAGGCGGTTTTCCGTATGTGTATATAGTCGCTTTGAAAGATACAGACGAATACATAGGTCATGTCAGTTTGAGCGAAATACTGGAAGGTATAGAGATTGGTTATGCCATTTGCGAAAAACATCAGGGAAAGGGGTACGCAACCGAGATTGTAAGGGCATACGCAACATGGGGCAAGAGAGAACTTTGTTTGGAGAAGATTTATGGCGTAGTTTACTCTGATAATACATCGTCAAAGAAGGTTTTGGAAAACGCGGGGTTTACTTTTGTAAAAAACGATATAGAACGAAATTATTGCATTTATGTAATATAATGAGGCTTATATTTATGAACAACATAACAATTTATTAACAAAATAAGCGGAAATAATATTTTTAAGGTTCAGGAGGAAATGCAAATGAAATTGACCGTACTATACCATTCTGTGTCCGGCAATACAAAACAAATGGCAGACACGATCGTCGAAGGCATGCAAATTGTAGAAAACGCCGAACCCAGAGCTTTTCCTATCGAAAAAATAGATGAAGCGTGGATAAAAGAAAGCAAATGCATAATCGTGGGAACGCCAATCTATTTCGCAAGCGTGAGCGGGGCAATCAAAAGCTTTTTGGAAAGACCATGTTTTAAATATGAATTGGCCGGAAAAATCGGCGGCGCTTTCGCTACCGCCAACTACGTTCATGGCGGCGGCGAACTCGGCATTCGCTTAATACTCGACCACTTGCTTTGTCATGGCATGCTCACTTATTCCGGCGGCGTTGCTTATGGAAATCCGGTGATACATCTGGGGCCTGTCGCACTCACGGGCCGCTTGGAAGAAAGCATAGAAACATTCAAACTCTACGGACAAAGAATGGCTACAAAAACGGTAGAACTATTTATATAGTCAAACTCGTCCGTTCGCGACGGAAAGCCGCCGCCATACATATCGTGGAGGAAAACAAATGAGCTACAATATAGAATATATCTCGCGCCCGTTCGAAAACATCGTTTTTCAGCCGTTGGAAGACGGCAAAACAAATTTTTACAGCAATAACATGAGCCTGACCTTATGTGCCGCCATGATACTGGGCGATGTTGAAGCTCGCGGTGATTTTCACCGCTTGTTATATGGCAGATACCTCGCCGGATTTGCTTTCGAAGGGTATGATTTGCTCCCGCCGCTTTGCATCTTGCAGATTGTGCATGATGATATGGCTGTTAACGCAGTATACCATGACGGCATGATATATGACCCGAAACTCGGCGTAATTTCGACAGCCGAATATGAAAAGCAAAATATACCGCTATTGAGTTATGTTCAAATATATATACCCGAAGCATATGAAAATACCGACTGGAAACCGTATATACCCGCAGAAATACAGGCAGAGTTTGATAAAAATGCGGAACTTGCGGAATTTTTCCACACTCTGCCTCCCATGCAGCAATCAAAGATACTAAACTATATATATCCGTTTTCGAAACCGAGTTCTTTCAAAGAAAACAGAACATCAACAAAACCGATAACCCAGACAAATACGCAAAAAATCATATCACACATAAAATCGTTCATGACTGTTCCGGCAACTGAAACGAGCGCATGGGACGAATTGAAAAAATTTGAAACAATCGAAGCAGTGGAAACATTGAAAAAGTGCGGAATCACAGAGGGCATGACGGTTCTCGATATGGGATGCGGGCACGGACACTATACATTTGCCGCTTCAATAGCGGCAAATCCGGGCGGGAAAGTTATTGCGGTTGATTTGGATAAAAAAGCTCTGAACCATACTGAAACCAAGGCCTCGGAATACGGCTTGAAGAATATTATATTTCTTAAAACAAGTGAAAAAGGGCTCGACGAGTACAAGGAAAGCATAGATTTTATCATACTTTACGATGTGTTGCACGGTTTGTTCAATTACACAAAATCCGATTGGGGCAAAACGACGAAAATCGAATTTATCGAAAGTCTTGTGCCGCTGCTCAAACCCAACGGCATATTGTCGCTTGCTTTGTACGACGAAATCGAACATAAAAAAGCCGCCGTGAAAACAAAAGACGGCAAAGAATCGTTCAAATCCGTGCCTGTGCCTCATGACGAGGCGATACAGCCATATATTGAGCTTATGCGGTCAAGCGGGCTTGAATTGTCCTGCGTGATCGAAAACGGCGGGGTGCATTTCGACGATTTCCACAATCCGTCAAAATGGCGCAAATACGGCGAAATCAAAATAAGTTCGCTTGAACGGCGCAATATCTATAATTTTAGGAAAATGTAATAAATAAAGATGTAACTTGGTAATGATACATTTTATCAATACTGCGAATACACAGTTCCTTTTTCCAATATATCGCCGAGCGGATTTTCTATCCGCTCGATTTTCATGCCCTTGTCGAGCAGTGCGCCGTTTATCCCCGCCTCCCGCAGCAGTTTCAAATCCTTTGCGAATTTTGTTTTGTCCGAAGATGCCGCGCGCGCTTTCGCTACCGTGCCTTTTTCGTTGATTTTATCCAATAATTCAAGCAATGTCCCCCGGTTTTGAAAGTTCGACACTTTGGTTTCGATGATTTCCGCGGCTTTTTCGTATTTGTAAAAGTCGCCGCAGCCGACCATGTCAAAATATGATTTCGCGAATACATTTGTCACGACAAGCGGGTTTAAAAATGACTCCAGCCGCCACAAATCCATCTCGAATTTTTTTAGGAATCTTTTCGCGTATCCCATGTCGCTCCGCCTGTTTATCAATAAAAATCTGATTATATCGCGGTTTTTTTCGGCTGCGCAATCATTGGGCGGTTCTTTGCAATCAATCTTATCTAAGCGTATAAGTTCGGCTTTCGGGTATATTTCCAGTTTGCCTCTGTATTCGGATTCATACGGCTCTTTCATGCCTGTCGCGTTTTTCGGGCTGAGCCTTACTGCGGGCATATCCGTTTTGGCGAACACTCGCATTGTTTCGGCGATATGCCCGACTTTTATGTCCATCCCGTATGTCATCGTATGCAAGCCCCATGCCCTCAGCGGCGGCAATCTGTCCGAAATCGTTTCGCCGAATATGTCGGCAAGATGTATTTTGAATTTTTCATCCAGCACCGAAAAGTCAGGCTCCTTCACAAATGCAATATCATGCGTTTCTTTTCCGCCGGCCAAAACGCCCGCATTTATGTTCAGCCATAGAATATATTGATTGCCATTGGAATTCACCATGACTGCCCTGATTGGATTGTGCATGGGCGTTTCATAGGCGTGCCGGCTCAGCTTCATGCCGGCATTGCCCAATATTTTATATGCCAGATCCTCCGGGATCCCCGCTATTATTTTGAATCCGAATATCATTTTTTAATCCTTACATCCATACTTTCATTATAATTATATCAAAAGGTATATGACAGCAGTATGTCATATTTATCATGAACGCTTTGTAAATTTTGACGAATCAAAAGGCAATAAAGCAAGAATATTACGGAATGTTTCCCCAAATATTGCGAAGTTGTTTACAAATTCTCTAACTCTTTTATTTTTCATAGCGTTATAATATAAACAAGGATTACG
>WRJC01000098.1 GCA_009782405.1 Oscillospiraceae bacterium | reverse complement strand
ATAGGCGAAATGCGCCCTTATCTGATGGGTCCTGCCTGTGACCAGTTCGGCTTCGACGAGCGATATGCCTTCTTTTTCTTTTTGCACCCTGTATTTCGTTTTTATGATTTTCGCCCCTGCGAATTTGTTTTTGCCGATTATCGCGATGTTATTTTTTTCGTCCTTTTTATGATAAGCGGTTATGATGCCTTCTTTTTTTTCGAAAATTCCGTGAACAAGGCAAAGGTATGATTTCTCCGTTTCCCCGTTTTTTATCTTTTCGTTGACGATCCTGAGGGTTTCCGCGTTTTTCGCGCAGATCACTATCCCCCCCGTGTTTCTGTCTATCCGGTTGCAAAGGGCGGGCGAGAACGAATTTTCCGCGCTTGGGTCATATTCGCCTTTTTTGTAAAGATAGGCGGTGGCATGGTTCACGAGGGTGTTTATTTCCTCGTTTTCGTCGGGATGGACTATCACCCCGGGCTTTTTGTCGCAAAGCAATATGTTTTCGTCTTCGTATATCACCTTCAGTTTCGGGATTATGCCCAAAAAACTTTGATCGCCGCCCTGCGCCAAAAATTCGTCTTTTATGTAGAGCTCCACGATGTCGCCTTCATTCAGTTTATATCCTATTTCGCCGCGTTTCCCGTTGATTTTGATTTTTTTCGTACGCATGAATTTGTAAAGCATGGAAACGGGCAGGTTCTCAAAAGTTTTCGCCAAAAATTTGTCTATGCGCTGGTTCGCGTCGTTTTTATTTATCTTTATCGATTTTATCGCAAAATTCCCCCCTGCCGCTTTCTTTGTTTTCCCTGAACACAAACAGCCTGTTTCCAAAATAGTTTATCACTATGGTTATGGCCGCAATTGGGAGTTTGCAAAGATATTCGCCCACGCCAAAAATGTCGTGCAGGACAAATACGCCGAGCACATTTATCCCGACCGAACCGCCGTTGACGAGCAAAAACTTCAACATTTCGGCTATATTGTAATTTTTGCGCCTTTGGAAAGTCCAGTTTTTGTTGACTAAATAACTGTTTATTATCGCGACGCACTGCCCGGCGGGCTGCGCTATTTTTACGTCCAATTTGAAAATTTCAAGGCACAGCGTGTATACGGAAAAATCTATGGCGGTATTGAGAACCCCTGTCAAAGCGAATTTCACAAACTTCTTGAGGTCGATTTTTTTATCTATGCGCCGTATAATGCCCCATATGCTTTTCATAATCCCGATGTCCCCCGCTTAATCGCCGCCCGTTTTTTTGAACACTTCCACGAATGCGCTTTCATCTACTTTTCTATAGCCATGTTCCCTGATTTCTTCCAAAAAGTATTTGTACTGTTCGATGTCCACGCCCCGCAGGTCGTTGATCAGATATTCGGTGCCATAAGCAAAATAGTCATACTCGAAGAGTTCCGCTTTGTATACTTTTTCGCGCTTTATCAAATGCGGCACCAAAAAGGTGTTTGCGGAAATCGAAGCATCCATGGGTATAGCTTCCAGCATTTCCTCTGTTTCGACAAACTCTTCCCTGCGCGCGCCATATATGTAATTGTACGAATGTATGCGGTTCACCACTTTGGATGAAAACAGCACCGCAGAAAAACACGCCATCGCCACACACAGTTTCGCCATATGCTTTCTGTCGATTTTCGAAAGGTTTTGCAGCGCCAGAAAAAAAAGCAGCGGCGTGACGCCGTATGTGTACTGGAAATTTATGTCGTACTGATAGATATAGTCGGTGGCCAAATTCATGATGACCATCGGCATTATGAGAAAAAGAAAATTTAGTTTTTTGCTGACAAAGGGCAAAAAACACAGCGGCAGAAGCATATACAGCGCAAACTCGAATTTTTCCGGCACGGACAAAAGGCTCGAAAGCAGCAAAGCGGGATTTTTTATCACATTTGCGATCATCGGCAAAAACCCGTTTTCAACATCCCTCAAAAATAAATTGTATCTGTATGTCATAACCCCGAGCCCATAGGTCTGCAGATAAAATGTGGAAAACATGAAATACAAAACCGAAACCGCTGCAAGCGAAATTCCGCAAATTATATTTTTCGCCACGAACTTGCCGTTTTGTTTCAAGCTCACCAAATAAACCGCCGCGCAAAAAACATACAAAAACGCATCTTCTTTGACCATTAGCACGAGAGCGGCGAAAATGCACGCAGGCAAATATTTTCCGCGCTTGCCGTCTTCTCCGGGGATTATGAAATACAAAAGCCACAAAATCAAAACGGTCAAAAATTTGTTTTCGTGGAAATCGAAGAAAAGCCCCCCGCTCAAAGCGGGGTACAACAAATAGCATAGCGAAACAAGCAGCGTGCCGGAGCGAGGCAGCCCAAATTTTTCGGCGATGAGAGCCAATGGGAAAACCCCGAGCGCCACGGCCGCCGCCTGCATCACAATCAAACTTTCGGGGCTTCTGAAAAGCATGTAAAATGGCAGCAATAGGTAATATATGGGAGAAAAATGCACCGCGAAATGGCTGAGTTCCGTATTTCTCTCCACATTGGTCAGCTGAAGCCCTGTTTTCGCCATGTTTTCGAACATCTGGGCGAATATGCCAAAATCGTACGTGGATGCGTAGAATATTCTGTATCTCAAAATACACGACTGGCTCAAAACCGCGGTAAATGCCAGCGCCAATATCGCGACAATTGCCATCAAGCTTTTAAAGCTGATTTTATTGTCCAAACCGTCAAGGGATATGCCGTTTTGGCCGCTTTCCGCATCTTCGTCTTTTCGGCTGAAACAATAGCTTATGATATAGAAGAGCACGGCGAGCACCACTATGTTATACGCTATATCCAAATTTTTGTGCGCGACCAAAACCATGGCGTATGCGGCGGAAGAAAAAAACAAAACGTACCTGTGGAAATTTTTGACTTCGCGCAAAAACAGGTACAAAACAAAAAACAAGGCGAAAACCAAAAACACCGCCCCGGCGAACGCCAAAAGGCCTATTTTCGCATTGGTTTCGACATCGTATATGTCGTTTTTGTAAATGGCGACATCGGCGGTGTTCACGATTATGTATGCGGAAAACAGCAAGATGAACATGATATTCAATTTTATTTTCGCTTTTATTTTGGGTATCATTCTTCGTTTCCCCGTTTTGCCGCCATTTTGGCTCCTTTGAACGCATGGCGTTCACATTCGTTACACATAAGTATAGCATATATTGAAAAAAAAAGCTACCCGAAATTTATAAATTCGGCAAAATATTTTTTGAAAAAATAAAAAAAAGCATTGACAAACCAAAATAGTTTTGGTATAATGATTACCATCGGCGCGGGCGATTAGCTCAGTTGGTAGAGCATCTGCTTGACGTGCAGAGGGTCGGGGATTCGAGTTCCTCATCGCCCACCATTATAAAACGCCGCCGAAATTGCAAAAATCCCAAAAACGGGCGATTAGCTCAGTTGGTAGAGCATCTGCTTCACGTGCAGAGAGTCGGGGGTTCGAGTCCCTCATCGCCCACCACCCATAAAACGCAGGAAAGCCCGCAGTTATCAACGCTGCGGGCTTTCTGCGTTTTCCGAATCGTTGTCAAGTTTTGTTTTCGCCTCCTTCCGTTTTTTTGTCACAAGGTTATTGACTTTTGCTTTTGAAAAGCGTATAATAGTGCTGTCAAAATAATATACGCTTTTGGCGTGACTGCCCCGCGCTTTCTGGGCGCGCTTCTGTCATCGTGCATGTATTATATCGCGCAATTTAGAAATTTTCAATATTTTTTTTGAAAAAAATCGCCAAATACGAAAGTTAGTTGATTGTTACAAAAAGAGGCGAGGTTACGGTTATAAAGCCCCCGCCGGAGTATTGGGCATATAGGCGCGGGTTCGACACGATAGCGAGAGAATACGAGTGAAAACAAAATAAAAACAAATGGAGGTTCACATGAGAAAATTCAGCTTGAAATCATGCGTCGCCGGATTCCTGGCCGCGATGCTTGCCGTGGCTACCATGACGACCGCGCTTGCCACGCAGGGCAGCAGGCAGATCACGGTGGACTACAACGACATAAAGATCGAAATCGACGGCAGGGAGATCAAGCCAATGGACGCGAACGGCAACATCGTCGAGCCGTTCATATCCGACGGCACGACTTACCTGCCGGTGCGGGCGGTGGCCGGGGCGGTCGGCTACGCCGTACGCTGGGACGGCGACAGGAACACGGTCGTTCTGGAGAATATCGACGGCTATAAAGAAGCGATAAGAAAAGATTTGCTCAGGATGAGCTATTTTTTTACATATGTCATGGGAAAAAATTATTCGATAAGGGGAGACATCGCCGCCATGCATGCGATGGGAAATTTGTGCAACGATATTTACTATGACAAATATCCGGGAAACAGACAGGAAATGCACGGCCATGCTGTTCGATGGTTGGAAAATTTTCCAAAATCAATCGAGTTTTTGGATTTGTATCTGTCGGACATAAACGCATGGATAGAAGGATTCGGCCCAGCTGCCACATTTTACGAAAAGGAATACGAAGATTTGGTGAAATGCAGGGATTATCTGTTTGATATATATCAGGCCGAAAGGCGCTTCTACGCAAAGTTTTCCGATAACATAAACGAAGCGGTGGTCGCAAGCGCAAGGGAGCAAAACTTGTACGACATGATGGATTTGGAAGGCGAGGTATTTGATGCCAGCATCGAGATGCAAAAAATCGTATACGAAAGATTATTGGCGCTGATCGAAGAAATGCTG
>WRJC01000097.1 GCA_009782405.1 Oscillospiraceae bacterium | reverse complement strand
TTCCTCATGGCATATACCTCGCCAAAATTATTACTACGCGCGTGTAGTGCCATCATTGTACTACAACCGTGTAGTAATTGTCAATGGACTTTTTGTAAACGATTTATTAACTTTTTTCGGGGCGTTGTTTTATCTGCAAGATACAGTTGATTATTGTCATTTTTTATGATACAATGGAAGGGCTTGAAAAAAATTTTGATTTTATCGCGGAGGCAGTAAAAATGAGGGACAAAGCATATCTTGCAATCATATCCGGGGCCTTTTTGTTTTTGCTGCTTTGGTGCCCCGCGATGTTCGCCCTGGAAAAGGCGGACGCGGTGTCTTTCGACGACAACAGGAACTATATCGACCCGAAAGTATACGAAGATGTCCCATTTGCGGATTTGCTCAACAAAATAGAGGAGATAAAAGCCGGGCTGGAAAACCTGTACACGAACTATCTGCCCGCCTATGACTTCGTAGTCAGAAACATGAGGGACGCCGGCACTTCGATGCAGGTCGATTTTGTCGATATACTCTCCCCGCCTCCCCCGAAAACAAAAGACGATCCCACCGGCGCCGCTTCCGTCGGCGAAATCGTTTCCGAAAACGCCGAAGAAGAGGCGGCGCAGCAAGAAACCAGGCCTCCTTTGCCGCAATTCACCGTCACATATCTCGGGGAAGGTCCCGAAAGAAAGTTTTACGCCATCAGGCCGTATGATTTTTTGGAATCCGTGATGAAAGCGGACGAAGACACCCTTTACCAAACCATGCGCCATCAGGCCGAGGGGGTGAACAGGCTCATAAAGGCGAATTCGGACGTGGATTTTTATGTGTATATAGGCGGGACAATGCAGGACCAGGAATATTTCAACGATGTCATGCCGGACGAATTATGCACATACGACATGTTCCACGAATTTTTGGATCGCATCGAGGGGGCGGCGGGAATCGATTATTTCAAAATCGGCACTTTGGACGACAAGCTCAAAAAGCAGTGGAGGACAGACCACCACTGGAATTCCGTCGGCAGCTACGACGTTTACTGCGACGTCATAAAAATGATAGCCAAAAATTCCCCGGAAATCGGAGAGCCTGTAAAAATAATCGAAACGAAACAATATCCGAATATAAAAATGCGGGGATCATACGCCGCTTTGTCGGGATACAGCCGGTTTTACGAGGATTTTTTCGTTTATGTGTACGATTTGCCCGGCAGCCCGAGCGCCTCGCTCGCCATGAAAAGCAGCGAGGCCAGATATGACTCGGGCAGATACGACGACAACAAAAATATGTACGAAGACCATTATGTCAATTATTACCAAATCAAAAACCGGTACGAATACGAAAACGGCACCAAAAGAAACCTGATGGTGATCGGCGATTCCCTGACATACTGGAGCGTGTGGCTCATCGCGGCCAATTTTGACAGGACATATGTATATATGCCCTGGGACGGGCAATGGATAGACTACAACCGGTATATCGAAGACAACAAAATAACCGACGTGCTTCTCATGGTGCATTCGCAGGCCGGGATCTTCAATATTTACGGCTACAGCAGATATGAGCAACTCCAGACGGGAAATTAAAACAATTATACAGATTCGGAGATAAGAAATAACATGATTTTTTCAAGCTTGCCCTTTATGGTCTTTTTTTTGCCGCTGTTTTTTTTGGTATATTTCGCCGTAAAAAAGAGAGCTGCGAGAAACATCGCGCTATTGATCTTTTCTTTGGTTTTTTACTCCTGGGGCGAGCCGCTGTACATATTTTTGATGGTGTTTTCGATAGCTATGAACTACTGGTTCGCCATGCAAATCAGCATAAGCCAAAAAAAAGGCGGCAGCGGCAAAAATTTGGCCATAGCCGCGGCGGCAGCAAACCTTCTTCTCATAGCCGTGTTCAAATACGCCGGGTTCATTTTAGGAATATTCGGGATCGCCGGATCGCCGCTGTCAAATATCCCTTTGCCCATCGGGATATCGTTTTACACTTTCCAGATACTTTCGTATGTGATAGACGTTTACCGAAAAGAAGTCCCCGCGCAAAAAAACATCTTTTTTCTCGGAGCCTACCTGGCAGGATTCCCGCAGCTGATCGCCGGGCCGATCGTGAGATACAAAACCATCGCCGGCGAGCTTGAAAACAGAAAAGAAAACGTGCCCGAGATAGCCGAGGGGCTCAGGCGCTTCACGGCGGGGCTGGCAAAAAAAGTGTTTGTGGCAAACAACATGGCTGCAATAGCGGACGCCATACTCGGCTACGAGGCCGCAAAGGCGGGCGCGCTGGGCATGTGGATCGCGATAATTGCCTATACATTGCAGATCTATTACGATTTTTCGGGGTATTCCGATATGGCGATAGGGATGGGGCGAATGATGGGTTTCCACTATCTCGAAAATTTCAATTATCCGTACATATCGAAATCCATAACCGAATTTTGGCGCAGGTGGCATATGTCCCTGTCCAGTTTCTTCAGGGATTATGTGTATATCCCCCTTGGCGGAAACAGGGTTTCCATGCCCAGATGGATATTGAACCTGATGGTCGTATGGTTTCTTACCGGGCTTTGGCACGGGGCCAACTGGACATTTATTCTTTGGGGCGTATATTTCGGCGCGCTGCTCATCTTGGAAAAACTGGTTTTGCAAAGGAATTTTTTGAAAATACCGGTTGTCAGAAACATATACACGATCGCCGCGTTCATGTTCGGCTGGGTGATATTCCGGGCGGAATCGGTGGGGCATATAGGCGTGATTTTATCGACGATGTTCGGCGCGAACGGAAAAGGCAGCCTGCTTGGCCTGGCTTCTTCGGGGGCGCTCACGCCGCTTGGCATCGCCGCAGGGGCGGCGGGGATAATATGCTCTGTTCCCGTGTCGGGGAAAATAAAAAGGTTTTTATCGGAGCGCGGGAAATTGGCGTATGCCATAGATGTCGCCTCGGCGCTCGCCGTCATCTACTGCTTGGCCTCGCTCGCGCAGGGCGCATACAACCCGTTTATCTATTTCAGATTTTAGAATCGAGTCAAAAAAGGCGCATGATCGCGAAAGCAACGCCGAAGTGAATCTCTTGCCCTCTTTGGCAAAGAGGGTGGCCCCGCAGGGCCGGGTGTTTCGGTGGATCTGATGTCGCGCGGGGAAAAAAACACCCGTCACGCGGATTATACGCAGGTTAATAGGGACAAATCGGGCATTCCGCGTGCCACCCTCTTTTTCAAAGAGGGCTTTGGTGCGGTTGATTTGCGTTCATCACATTCCCAAAAATTCCGCCGGAGTGACGATAAATTCCTCATCGGGAAAATGTTTTTTGTTGCCGATTATCAGATAAGCATTTTTTTGCGCTCCTTGACAATCATAAAATATGCGGTCGCTTTCTTTCGAAATTTTTTCGTCAAAATCTTACATTACCGTTATTTGAAATAGCCCCTTATTCGTATTTTATTATTGCCGCAACGATTCCATGCGTATGTTAGAGAATGTATAATATGATAACTGTGAGCATGAATGCGAAATGTGGCTTGTACTATTTCGTGGTTTTTAAAATTTTTTTGGCGCAGAAAAATTTCGCGTAACGGTTGAATATTTTCCTTATATAACGGCAAACTCGCAAGCATGCAACTTGCGAGTTTGTTGTGACGTATTATATATATTTTAGAACTTGCCCTGCGTCAATTCGAACGGATGCGCCTTGCCGCAGCGTATGCGGCTCCAAACGCCGCAATGAGGACGATGAAGATCATTGCGCCATCCCCCGTCTGGGGGGCTGCGGGAGCCGGGGCCGGAGGCGGCGCGTCTTCTGCGGCAGCGGGAACATCCGCCGGAGCCGGATCATCGGCCGCCGGGCTTTCGGGGGTCGCTTCTTCGGCCGTCGCGACAACGCCTTCGAATTTCATGCTGTTAAAGGAAAACCACTGATGCCTCACGCCCAAATCGCCGGTTTCACCGTCGCTTCCGAACATGACTATTTTAAAGTATTTGGCCTCGGCGGTCTGTTTGAATGAGAAAGTGATCGGGAGGACGTCGTCGTCGTCGGCGATGCCCGCAGGAACCGAGGCATAGCATTCGACGCCCGGGCCGTCCTGGTTCCCGTCCTCGTCATAGGTGTTTTCGATCGCCACTTTCGAGGCGTTGCCGGTGATCTCCACCTCGGTCCAGTTCTGGTTGTCCGTTGAGGTGTAGAACAGGAAAAAATAGCTCCTTCCGCCGTTGTTCCATTTCCAAGTCACGCTGTCGAGTTTCACCGTCTCTTTGAAGGGGAATATGGCGTTGTTCACCATGCTGCCATTTAAATTGCTGAGCTGTCCCACCATACTGCCCTCGTTGACGCTCATGCTGACGGAAAATCTTTCCACTTCGTCGTTTCCGACCCCTCTGGTGGGAGTGGTTGAAAACGCCTGCCCGATGGGGTATGATTCGTCGTTGTCGGCATTGTCCTGCCATATGTCCGTGTACAGTTCCGAGCTTGCCGTGTCCACTTCCAATACCGCCGCCATGACCGCCTGGGGCATAAACGACGAGACAATCAGCGCGACTATAATGATAACCGGGATTTTTTTTAACATAGATGCCGCCTCCGCATTTTAAAATTTTAAATAAATCGTTGATATTTACGCAAATTATATCATAAAAACAAAAAATTTACAAGTATTATCCAAAATTTTTTGAATTTTATTTTTTTGCGTGATATAATAAGGCCATACCAGATTACAAGAAAAATGAAATAGCGGGGTGAAGGAGATTGACCATCATTGACCAATGAAGTCGGAAAAAAGTCGTGGGGGGGAATCGAAAAAAGTATACAAACGGCT
>WRJC01000096.1 GCA_009782405.1 Oscillospiraceae bacterium | reverse complement strand
TCCTCGCGAGATCGGGGTCAAAGCCGATATGCGCGCTCATTTTTTCGGGGAAACGCTCGCTAAGCATCTCGAACTTTCGCTCATAGCCCGCATCGCCGCTCCCCAAAACCACAAATTGCAGCGGCAGCGCGAGCATTTCGTCCATTATCCCCAAGATCAGATCTATGCCCTTGTGCTCCACGAGCCTCGTGATCACGGCGATCACCGGCAGCCTTTCGTTTCTTTGCAGGCCGGCCAGCGTCTGCAAGTATAGTTTGTTTTCGAGTTTTTTTTCGATGGTTTGGCTATCGTACCGGGCGAAAATTTTAGAATCGTTTTTTGGATCGTAGCTTTGCGTGTCTATGCCGTTGAGTATTCCGCGTATTTTGTGGGCCTGACTTTTTATGACCGGCGCGAGCCCGCGGGCATATTCGGGGTCGCGGATCTCCATGGCGTAGGATGGCGATACCGTGGAGACCAGATCGGAACACGCCAAGGCCGCTTTCATCAGGTTTATCTCCCCGTCAAATTCCAAAATATGCTTGAAACCATATGAAATATCGAATATGTCCTCCAAGATGTCCATGCTGTACTTTCCCTGATATTCTATGTTGTGAATGGTGAAAACCGTCTTGACGTCTTTAAATTCCTCCCTGCCCGAATGGGAGGTGGCAAGATAGGCCGGAACCAGCGCGGACTGCCAGTCGTGCGCGTGGATGATATCGGGGACAAAATCCACCGCTTCGAGCATGTCTAAAACCGCCTTGCAAAAAAACGCGAACCGCTCGCCGTCGTCATAAAAACCGTAGCAGCCCGCCCTCTTAAAATAGTACTCGTTGTCTATGAAATAATACGTGATATCCCCCGCTTTGGCCGTAAATATGCCGCAATACTGGTGCCGCCAGCCCAAATCCACGTATATTTTCCCAAAAAACTCCATATCGCCGCCGAACTTCGTCGCCACTTCCCCATACAGCGGCATGACTACACGCACTTCGATGTTTTCGCCGCTTGCGGCAAGGCTTTTAGGCAGCGCCCCGACGACTTCGCCGAGCCCCCCCGTTGTGACAAATGGGGCGGCCTCGCTTGACACAAACAATATTTTTTTGAGTTTCTTCATACTTAGTTTCCCCTATATCCTCTTGTTTTTGGTTATATACATCAGATATTCTTTGTCCGCCGCCAGTTTTTTGCCGTCGGTCACCACCACGCCCTTGTCCGCTATGACCCATTCGAGGCTGCACCCCTCCCCTATTATGCCGTCCTGCATAATCAGGCAATTTTTCAGAACCGAGTTTTTGCGCAGCTTCACCCCCCTGAAAATGACGCTGTTCTCCACGGTTCCCTCAATCACGCACCCGTCGGCCACCAGCGAATTTGTGACGTTCGCGCCCTCGCCGTATCTGGCGGGCTCCGAATCCCTCACTTTCGTGTAGATGTTTTTGCCGGATATGTAAAACAGTTCGGCGCGCTTGGCGTTATCGAGCATTTCCATGTTGTAGCGGAAATAATTGTTCACCGAATTTATGTGCGCCACATATCCTTTGTGCTCGTAGCCGAGTATATTTATGTGATTCACCTCGGCGAGCAGTATGTCCCTTGCAAAATGGGTTTTGCCCGTGGCGATCGCGCCGGCGAGCATACTTAGCATATAGTCCTTGCGCATCACCCAGGTGTTCATGCTTATCTTGAAAGTCCCGCCCTCGACATACCAGGGCTGGATATATACTTCCGTGATCCTGCGCGGGTTTTTGGGGTCTTCGGAAAGCGTGTATAGAGTGGAATGGGCCGCGCTCTCCTTGTCCACGTAATGCTCGTTGTACACGGCGGTTATGTCCGCCCCGGAATCTATGTGGAAGTTTATCACGTTCTTGTAGTTTATGTTGCAGATCATGTCGCAGTCGCTCATCACCACGAATTCCTGCGGGGCGCTCTCTATGTAGTTCATGATCCGCGTGAGCGCGTCGAGCCTGCCCCTGTAAAGCCCCGCCCTGCTGTCCTCGCCGTGGGGCGGAAGAATCGCTATTCCCCCGTTTTTGCGCGAGAGATCCCAGTCCTTGCCCGAGCCTATGTGCTCCATCAGCGGCTGGTAGTTGCTCTTTGTTATGACCCCGACCTTGTGTATTCCCGAATTTATCATGTTCGACAAAACGAAATCGATCAGCCAGTACCGCCCCGCAAACGGGATCGCCGCCACCGTCCGGTTCGCGGTCAGCGCCCCGATGTCCCATTCATGTATGTCCGAAAAAACAATTCCCAAAGCTTCCTGCACTTTTTATTCGCCTCCTTGGTTTTTTGCGCCTGATCAACGATATTTTCAATTATATCACAGCTCGGCCGTTTATGCAACGGGAAATTTGTAAAATTTTGCAAAAAAAGCTTGTTTTTGGTTGCGGAATGGTGTATAATTGCGGCATGGAAGACAAAAAAGAAAGAAGGGCAACAAAATGGAAATTATCGACGCGCACCTGCACATACGCAAGTTAAGCGAAAATTTCGCGCCGCTGCATACACTCGCCAAACGCCTGAATTATGACAAATTCGCGGTGCTCAGCCTGCAGTGCATGGGCGATCTTCTGCAAAATCTCTGCTGCGCCCTGTGCAAAATCATATACCCGGGCATGGCTTACGCCTTCGGGGGGTTCGATTACAAAACAAAGCGCGACTTTCTGGCCCAGGCCAAAAACCTGAGGGCAATTGGCTTTGACGGCATAAAAATGCTTGAAAGCAAGCCGACCGCCCGGAAAATGCTCAAAGTGGCCGTGAACGACGCGGCATATGACGAATTTTATTCATATGCGGAAGAAACCGGTTTTCCGATACTGTTCCATGTGGCAGACCCGCCCGAATTTTGGGACAAAGAAAAAGTGCCCTCCTGGGCGCTCGAACGCGGCTGGTTTTATGACGGGAGCCATGAGCCTTTTGAGCGCTATTACGGCGAAGTCGAAGATATGCTGGCAAAGCACCCCAAGCTGCGGGCCATATTCGCGCATTTCTACTTTTTGTCCGGCGACCCGGAACGCGCCCAGAAATTCTTGGACGCCCACCCTTCGGTTTCGATAGATGTGACCGCAGGCATCGAAATGTACGAGAATTTTTCGAAGGCCCCGCAGTTTTGGCGCGAATTTTTCATAAAGAACCGGCGCCGGATTATTTTCGGCACGGATTCGACGGACTCGACCGTCGTGGGCGACGGGGCCGCGCCGGGCGGCAAAGTCGCGCTCGACGGCTACGCCGCGATGGAGATAGAATTTTTGGCCCGCGACGATGAAATCGAAATATTCGGCGACAAGCTGCACGGATTGGGCTTGCCCGAAGAGGCAATGGAGCGCATATTTGCGCAAAACTACAAGGAGCTCGCGGGAACGGCGCCCCGGCCGGTCGACGCAAAGCTGCTTCTCCGGGAGGCGGAATTTATTCGCGCTTACTTGAGCGGCGGCAAGGCCGTGCAGGACTTGGATTGCATCATCGGGCAAGTTCGCGCGAAGCAGTGAAACATTCGGCGCCCCCGCCGCTCAAGCCGGCACATCCGCGTCGATCATGGCCCCCCGATCCACCGTGGCCCCGTCGCCGACTTTTACATCCTTCGCTATGACCGTGACGCCCGCAGAACCGGACCTTTCCCCGCCTATCTTAGAATTTTCGCCGATCTCTGCGCCCTCGTCTATTATCGAATAGCCTATTTGGGTATTCTCGCCGATTGCGGAATTTGCCATTATTATGGAATCTTTCACATATGCCCCTTTTTGGATTTTTACCCCCGGGAATATGACGCTGTGGCTCACCGTCCCGTAAATCTCGCAGCCCTCGGAGACAATCGAGTTCTTCATGCTCCCGGTGGGGCCTATGTAGTGCGGGGGTTTTCCCGTGGTCCTCGAATAGATTTTCCAGTCGCGCATTTCATCGAACACATCTTCATCCAACAAATCCATGTTGGCCTGCCAAAGGCTCTCGATAGTACCCACGTCGCGCCAGTACCCCTTAAAAGAGTAGGCGAACATTCTCTCGCCCGCCTCGAGCATTTTCGGGATTATGTTCTTCCCGAAATCCTTTGAGGATTCGGGATCGCAGTTGTCCTCGATCAAAAATCTGCGCAGTTTGTCCCAATTGAAGATATATATGCCCATGGAGGCCTTGTTGCTCTTGGGCGTTTTCGGCTTTTCCTCGAATTCGTAAATGGCCCCCTCGCCGTCGATGTTCATGATTCCGAATCGGCTCGCTTCCTCTATGGGAACGTCTATGACCGCGATGGTGCAGTCCGCGCGTTTTGCCTTGTGGTACCCGAGCATCTTTGAATAGTCCATCTTGTAGATGTGATCCCCGCCGAGGACCGTCACGTAATCGGGATCGAATCTCTCGACATAGTGAAAGTTTTGGTATACGGCGTTGGCCGTCCCGGTGTACCAGTCGTAGCCGAAGTTTTTTTGATATGGGGGAAGTATCGTGATTCCCCCTTCGAGCCTGTCCAGATCCCAGGGCTGCCCGTTGCCGATATACTCGTTTAAAAGCAGCGGCTGATATTGCGTGAGCACCCCAACCGCGTCGATGCCCGAGTTCACGCAGTTTGAGATCGTGTAGTCTATAATCCGGTATTTGCCCCCGAACGGGACCGCCGGCTTGGCGATCTTGCTCGTGAGCATGTAAAGCCGCGAGCCTTGACCCCCCGCCAATATCATCGCCACGCATTCTTTTTTCTTTGTGATCGTGTTCGCAATCAAAATTATCGCCTCCCGGTATCTTTATTTTTAAGCAAAAGGGGGGACTTTCGCAAAACAGTCCCCCCTTTATGCCGGTTTTATTCGTCGTTATTTCTTTTCGTAGATCATTTTTGCGCCGTCGTCAATATCGAGGGTGATTTTGTCTCCGTCGATCGTCCCTTTCAAAGTCTCTCCATCGGAAGTGAATTCGATATTTTTTCCGTCGATTTTGTAAGTGCATGTTTCAGATTCGCCGTAAGAGCACACCGTGATCTTGTCGCCCGAAAATTCTAAATAGGTGTCGGAAAAATCCACGCCAAGATCGGCCAATTCCGACACGTTGAGAACTTCGCCGTCTTCTTCCATCGAGGAAAGGTAATATTTGCCCGAGAGCTTGGTGTCGCCGCCGCAGCCCGCGATGAGCGCC
>WRJC01000095.1 GCA_009782405.1 Oscillospiraceae bacterium | reverse complement strand
CACGTCGATTGGCGCCTGGGCCACCAACGTGTGGCCGTATGCCATCGCAGCGCCCGCGATCGTCTTGTAGTTGTCCTGCTCCACCCAGTTGAACAGCAGGTTTTTGCCCTCATATTCCTGCGCGACCGCTTTCATCACTTCGTTGTTTTTTTCATAGTTGCTGTGCCCCGTGACAATAACCGGCACATCGACCGCTTTTAACACGGATCCCACGAGCTCAACCGCTTCTTTTGCCGATTTGTTGCCCTTTTCGGGGTGCGTGCCCTCCAGCCTGACGCTTATGGCGTCCGCCCCGTATTGACCGACGCACAGCTTGGCCATCTTCGCGGGATCGTTTAAGGCATCGCCGTAGACCTCGCGCAGCGACGGCGGTAATTTTTCGCTGACTGTATCGAAAACTTCCATCGCGACCACCGGTCGGTTGGGCATCGTGCCCTCCCACAAATGGAACGGCATGCAGTCCGCCCCGCCGACGGTCAGATTGCTTCCGAGTTTCACGCTCAAAACCGAGTTCTCGGATGTTTCAACCGGCAGCTTAAACGATTTTATCTCCGATATCCGCTCTGCCGCCGTGATTGTGGGAGCTTTGGCGGCTTTTTCGGATTCTTCCGGTTTTGCCGCTGTTATTTCCTGATAAAATTCCACATCGCTTTTCGCCAAAAATTTTTCGCCGAGCGCCTTGATTATATCCATGACAACTTCCCTTGTCATGTTCGCCTTGACTTCGGCGGTGATTTTTTCGGTCAGGGCCACGACATCGACAGCGCTTTCGTCAGCCCCCTTTTGAAAGGGGGTGGCAGCGACAGCGTCGCTGACGGGGGTTTGCTCAGCCCCCTTCGTTGACGAAGGGGGTGCCGCCTCAGCGGCGGGGGTTGCGGCGGCGGCAGCTGTTTCTTCGCCCTGCGCATATTCGGCCATGTCTTTCATTTTCAGCGCCGGGTGCGCGGTCTTTTCCATGTATGCCTTTACTTCCTCGGCCGTTTTCGCGATTGTCTCATCGGCGATCTTGTCGAAGAAGCCTTCAAGCCCCTGCTCTGCGAAGCGTTTTTCCATGTCGGGCTTTAGCAGATCCTTGAGTTCCTTGGGCATCCAGACAATTCTTCCGTATCCGCCCTCAGCCGACAAAAACTTGCGCGAGGTCAAGAACACCTTTCCGCAGCCGATGAAGCCCGGGGTCTGGTTTCCTCCGCCCACGCTTCCTGCCAAAGTCGAAAAACTCATGCCTATCGGGGTTTCGCCGAGGTATTCGCGGTTGACCGCCATGATCCCGTTGCACTCGGGCAGATAGGCGCATATCACTTCAAAGCAGCCGCAGCTCGTCATCGGGCGGTCCATGATCGAATACGCCGTGAAGCTCTCTATGTTTTTGTGGCTGTTTGCGTACACATATTCGTTCACGCCCTGCCATATGCCCTTGACCGGATCGAGGCATTCGCCTTTTTTTAAGGGCTGGTTGGCGCCGGTTTCGTCGATTTCATAGGCAGCTTTGCCGTCGAGCCAGTTGTACGCGCCGCACAGCCCGAGCCGTTCGGGGGTGATCACGCAAACGTGGTTTGGGGCGAACGACTGGCAGAGCAGGCACGAATAGAAGGTGTCCACCGATTCGTCGGTCATGGCTTCAAGCCTGCGGTTTCTCTCGTCATAAACCTTTCTGGCCACCGCAAGCCGTTTTTCCACTTCTTTTTCGTCGGTGACAAGCGTGACTTTCACCTTGTCCACGATGGCCGGGTAGTCGGCCAAAAATTTGGCGTGCAGGATCTCGCCGTAATGCGAAAGCCTGAGCCCTTTTGCAAAGCCCGCTTTCGACACCCTCGTCCAGACTATGTCGCGCTGGCCCATATGCCATATGCCCTCGCCGCCGTTGACCAAATGGTGCACCTGGCGCTCGAGTATCGGCTCGAAATCCGGCTGCATCTTGCGCCCCGCGACTTCGACCCATATGCCCAGCGGCAGTTTTCCGCCCGGCTCGACCTCGTCTATGTCCGGCCCGATTATTTCGATTTCGCCGTCGTTGATCGCATCGACATCGACGCTTGTGACAAATTCAAAGGCCAAAGTCTTGTTTCCGCCGAATTCGACGTGCGTGTCCTCTTTTCTGATGCGCTCGCCCTCGAAGGCGGGCCCGTATGCGGTGGGGATCGGCACGTCCACCACTTTTATCTTGCAGCCCCTGACTTCGAGCGCTTTTTCCACTATGGAATCATATGGCACATTTGAGACCACGTGCTCATATGTGCAGACCCCGGTGGGCAGTATCTGCGGTATGTCGGTGTCGGCGATGACCGGGAAACCGTAGTTTATCGCGCCCGCCGCCGCCGCGTATTTGTCCGGGGTGACCTCGCCCAAAGCGATCACGAACGCGAATATTCTGTTTTTGTTGTATTTCAAGTTCGCCTCGAAATCTCCGGGCTTGACCCCGCCAAACGACAGCGCCGCCCGGTTCGCGAACCCGAGCGCATAAATCAAAGCCGAGACATCCGAGCCGAACGGCACAAGCCTTGTCTCCCAGCCGAGCTGGATCCCCTCTTCGGCCAGCTGTTCGGCGAACTGCTTGCCGCCGGTCGAGCCGCCCATGAACACATACAGGTTCTTTTGCTGCAGCTCCTTTGCGATTTTCACCGCTGTCTGGTTGTCGGGCGCCGCCCCGGTGATCGCGGCGAAGCCGGGCGCCGTCCCGTCGACGAATTCGATGCCCCGTTCGCGCATGATCACGTCGTTTGCCGCTCCGAGCCAAATGCCATCCACCGGATTTGGCCCGATTATATATTTGCAGGCCTCGATCACCTCGCAGGCAAACAGCGCCGCAATCCCCGCATCCAATGTGTCGCCGAGATACGGCAGCCAAACCTCTTTTGCCGGGCGCGATGGCAACAGCTCCTTCGCCTCGTTTAAAATATCTTTCAGATCCGCCAAAGTCTGCATTTTTTTGCCTGTGAAACTGTATATGACCGGCAGATAGTAGTTGGTGTCGGGAAAGGCGACGGGGAAATCCGGGCCTTTTTGCCCGGTCGCCTCCCCGAGCATTTTTTCGGCTTTGAGGACCCATTCGATCGCGCCGTCGATCGCGCTCGAGCAAATTAATTTTGACATATTACAGCTCCCTCCTGTCTTTCATGTCCATGAGTTTGCGCTCCGCTTTTTTGTTTATGCCGAGGGCTTCCCTTTTTTGCATCAGCATTTCGCATATCGCGTCAGCCGCCTGCATCGGGTCTTCGATCAGATGGAAACACGCGCCGAAATCCTCCCTGGCGCCCTCATGCAGGTATTCGTGCACCTTCCCGGACACATAAAGCGGGTTGCCGAGCACCACGTTTATCCCCGAGGCGATGAAATAGCTCCCGATTGCAATCGCCTTTTCGCTCATCCATTCGGGGGCCACGCCGACCGCCGGGAGCATGGACAGATCGTCGCCGAGCCCCCCTTCGAGCACGACCTCCGTGGCAGCTTCCAAAATCCTGCTGTTGTCCACGCAGCTGCCGAGATGCAGTATCGGCGGTATGCCCACCGCCTCGCACACTTCTTTTAGCCCCTCGCCCGCGATCTCGAGCGCGGTTTCGGGTTTCAGCATGCCGGCTTTGGCCGAGCCTATCGCCGAGCAGCCAGTCTCCAACAGCAGCACATTGCGCTTGATCAGCTCCGCGGCCAATATGTTGGTATAGCCGTCGGTTTTGTATTTCGTGTTGTTGCAGCCCACGATACCGACCACGCCCAATATCCTGTTTTGGATGATAGCGTCGTTTAACGGCCTAAACGAGGCCCTGTATTTGCCGCCGAGCATATGCTTGATCGCCATGACGCTGAATCCCGCGACCAGCGGCTCTTTGTCCGACGGGATATTGATTTTTTCCTCTTGCCTGTTCTTGAAGTTGTCGATCGCGCGTTTTGCGAGATCTTTCGCGGATTTCAGCGGGTCGTTTCCGTTTATCTTGAAATGGTCGGCACCTATTGTCTTGGCTATGTCGGCAGTCGATATTATTTCGGTGTGGTAATTTTTCGCCACGTCGGGCAGCCCCGGCATGCAGCACTGCACGTCGATCACCATCATCTCCACCGCCCCGGTCACGATCGCGAGCTCCTGTTGCAAAAAATTGCCCGCCACCGGAACCCCGTGGCGCATCAATATTTCGTTTGCGGTGCAGCAAAGCCCCGCAAGCGTTATCCCCTCGGCCCCCGCTGACTTCGCGTATTCTTTGATTTCGGGGTCGCCCACCGCCACGTTCAATATTTCGGACAGCGCGGGTTCATGGCCGTGGATTATTATGTTCACCGTCTCTTTTTTGAGCACGCCGAGGTTCGCCGAGCTTTTTACGGGCTTTGGCGAGCCGAACAGTATGTCCGAGACGATCGAGGCCACTCTCGCCCCGCCCCAGCCGTCGGCGAGCGCGGTTCTGACGGCGTGTTTTAATATGTTTCTATAGTCGTGGTCCACCCCCATGGTGGTCCTGTGCATCGCCTCGACCACCGTCCTGTCGATGCCGTTGGGGTTCACGCCTCTTGCGTTCCATACGCCCTGGCGTTTTTGCGGAGCGAGTGAAAGCGTCTTTAAAAATCCCTCCTGCTCCGAAAACTCGTTTAGGAACAGATCGGCCAAATCCAGAGCCACGGCGTATTTGTCCCTCTCCTCGTGCTCCACCCCGTATAATTTCGCCGCATACCGGAGCGCCTTTTCGTCTTTGATGTCATATCCCGGCGCTTCGCCCTTGGCGACCGCTTTTAGCTTCAGCACGAGATGCCTCCCGTGGTCCGAATGCGCGGAGGTGCCCCCGGCCACCTCCCTCAAAAAGTTGCGGGCGGCTATCGTGTCTGCTGTGGCGCCGCATATGCCCCTCGGGGATTTCGGGGTGATGCGGCACGGGCCCATATGGCAGATTTTGCAGCATACGCCGCTTTTGCCGAACCCGCATTGCGTCTTTTGGGTCTCATACCGGTCAAAGCAGGTCTCCACGCAGTCCTGGCCGGCCTTGACGAGCATTTTCGCCGATGCATTGTCGCTGACTTTGTTTAGTGCGATATCAAAATCCATATTTTCATTTTACCTCGCGTCTATATATTTTTTTATTTTTGATTGACATTTTTGCCGATCGGTTCAATTGATTAAACGGACAGGCGGCGCAGAAACTTTCCGCTTTTTTTTATCCAAGACAAAATCCAATATTTTTCCGTCCATAAATTCACAATAAACCATTTGAACGTCATAACATTCAGCATCCCACATTTCTCTTTCTTCCATCGGGCAAAAATAACTTTTTTCTTCATACATCTTTATTCACTCAAAATCCATTACACAGCTCGATATTTCGCAATCCGTTTTCAGAGATTTGAATTAAAAATCAAACAAAAGTTTTTTTATTCAAATTTTGGCTTTTTCCATTATATCACAGAACGCAACTACTTTTCAACCCTCTTTGCGGTTACGGGGTAAAATAATTTCATTTTGCATACAGCAGCAAATTTTTAAATTCACGACGTTGTACTTCATTGGATCAAAAAACCATCTTCAAATGCTTGCGGAAACGGAAATTTTTTTTCAGCCGAACCAAAAGATACGACAATTGAACTGTTATCAAATTTTCGTATAACTCCGTCACCAAAGGTTTTATGTCTTACATGAATTCCTATTTTTACGCCAAAAAAATCCATTTTTCCTTTTTGCGATACTGGGTTTATTGTATTTTGCAAGGGCTTAGCTTGGATGATTTGCATT
>WRJC01000094.1 GCA_009782405.1 Oscillospiraceae bacterium | reverse complement strand
TTCGCAGGGGCGAAAATCATAAAAACGAAATACAGGGTGCAAAAAGAAAAAGAAGGCATATCGCTCGTCGAAGCCGAACTGGTCACAGGCAGGACCCATCAGATAAGGGCGCATTTCGCCTATTTGGGCCATCCGCTCGTGGGGGACGGAAAATACGGCGCAAAAGAATATTTCAAAACAGACAAAAAGAACGGATTTTTTTGGCAGGCGCTTTATTCGTACAAACTAAAATTCAATTTCAAAAGCGATGCGGGCATATTGAACTATTTGGACGGAATGGTGTTTACGGTGGACGACGTGGATTTCGCGAAAAAATTTTAAACATTATTTTGGGAGGATTATGCAAAAGATGAAAAACACGCAAACAAAAATTTTTTTCGCAATTATCGCGCTATTATGTTGTTTTTCGCTTTTTGGCTGCATACAAAGGAAAGTTGACGAAAAAAATGAAATTTTGGATGGCGCCATTGCAATTTTGGAACGCGACGGCAAAATGCCGACCAACGAAATCATGGAAATTACCGATGAAATGAAGGATCTTGTAGACAGCATACAAGCAATTTTAGACGAATTCGAAATTACCGACGAGATCAGAAATATAACTTTTCAAGGAAACGGGTTCACCCTGATATACAGCGGCTATCTATGGGAATTGCAAATGGTAAAAAGCGACGATGGAAGAAGTATCCCTATTTTTACGTATATCCTTGACGGAACAGAAATGATATGCGACGGCAAAAACGATATGTTTGGTTATTCTTTTTCGAAAAAAGAAGATGTCGAAGCCCTGTATAAAAAATATTACGATATGACTGCCGAAGTGATCGCGGAGGGCCTATATATCTCCGAGGAAACAAAAGGTTTCGAACCATTGAAAGACGGCGTATTTTACGCGGCGTTCGGCCGGCGTTTGGAAGAAAATGATGAATTGTGCAGCAAAATGTATGTGATTGCTTCCGAAAAAGAAAATGCCACGTTGATGTTTTTCGCAAACTTGGGGGATATGGCAAAATTCGCGCCCGAAATACCGATAATGCCTATACTCAGAAGCATCGTTTTCGAAAACGGAAGCGCGAAAACTTCGGCTGCCAGTTCTTATGAACAAAAAGTCAGCGAAGCGGGCGATGAATTGATTATCTCGGGCTATTCGATCCAATCGCTGTCCAAAGCGATGGACGATAGCGGCATATCGTATAAATATGCGGGGCAGGAAAAAACCATCGGGAAAATGATAGTGCCATCCCTGGGCAATTTTTTCGAGGAACCGAAAAAAGTGATCGTGGAGATCGTTGAGATAACCTACGAGGATGTGGGAAATGCATGGAATGCCATCGACGCCTATGGGGGGATCCTGTACAACACATATGGGTTTGGAGTCACATATCAAAATTACGATTATTCAAATTATGGAAAAGACTACTATTTCAGCGAATTGATCAAAATACGGGATGACGAAAAAACGACAATCTATGTCGCGGCCATTTACAGCCTGTCCGACCGCGTGATCAAATTGCAGTTTGGATTGATAAATACGCCGGTATTTGATGCCATAGGACCCATGAACTTAGAGAGGATCGCGCAGGAAAACATCGAGTGAAAGAAAAAAAGGATTATGCAAGATGAACAAAATAATCGAAACGTTTCTAAAAATAAACGAGCCGTATGCCGGCGGGTTTTTGGAGTTCCCGGAACGCGGGCGTTTCTATAGGTATGCGAGGGCGCAGAGGCGATATTGGGAATTCATGGAATTGACGCCGTACAGGGGCGGGAACCTGTACCCGAACGGCGGGCTGCACGAGGGGTACGAAACGATCATGCAGCCAAGTTATTCGTATACCTGCAGCGGCGACCCCGAAAATGTGAAAAAGCTGCTGAGGGAAAACGGACTGGGGGAGTACGCCGAATTGCTGAACGGGCAGTTCATATCTCCCAAGTGGGTTTCGCCGCCGCACGACGTGGGCGGAAACGGATACACCCATTCGCACCCGAACTACAAGCGCGTCGCCAAAGAGGGGCTGGATTCATATATCGCGAGAATAAACGCGCTTCCCGGCGGGGATTTCAAAGAAGGATTATTGGAAATAACAGATGGGATACATATTTTGCGCGAGCGTTTTTTGGCGGCCGTAAAAAGCAAAAACGCGCCCGAGAAACTGATCAGAGCGCTGGAAAAAGTCCCGTTTTCCCCGGCCGGCGATCTGTACGAAGCGATTGTGGCCTGGAATTTCATGTATTATGTCGATGGCTGCGACAATCCGGGCAGGCTCGACGCGGAACTAATCGAATATCACAACGGCGAGGATATGACGGAGATATTCCGGGAGTTCTTTTCAAACGTCGATATGTGCGGCGGCTGGTCGAGCGCCTTGGGGCCATGCTGCAACGCGCTCACGCTACAAATCTTAAAAGCGGCGAAAGGAATGCGCAGGCCCGCGCTGGAACTCAGGGTGACGGAGTCGATGCCCGACGATATATGGGAAGCGGCCATAGAGGACATAGAATCGGGCTGCGGCCAGCCCGCGTTTTACAACGAACCCCTATATCAGTCCGCTTTGGCAAAAAGATTTCCGGACATCCCGAAAGAGGATCTGCTGCAATTCAACGGGGGCGGCTGCACGGAAACGATGCTGGCGGGAATTTCGCATGTAGGCTCGCTTGACGCGGGAATAAACTTGGCGGCGATTTTCGAAAAATATTTAAGGGAAAATCTGCCGTTTGCCGAAAGCTTTGAGGAATTTTACCGGAAACTTTTAGGCGAAATATATAAAACCGGGGAAAAGACCGCGCGCGAGATCAACGAGCTTTATGCGCACCGCGCCGAACATATCCCCCATCCGGTGCGCACTCTTCTGATCGACGACTGCATAGGCAACCAAAAGGATTTCAATGCGGGCGGCGCGAGATATAACTGGAGCGTGGTGAATTTCGCGGGGACGATAAATGTGATCGATTCGCTTTTGGCCGTAAAATCGCTCGTGTTTGACAAAAAGAAATACGCTGCGGAAAAATTTCTCGAACTGCTGGATCGCGAGGACGCCGAATTCTACTCGGAACTTCGCAGATGTCCGTGTTTTGGCGTGGACGATTTGGAAGCTGATGAATTGGCGGCTGATTTTTCCGGGAAGATATTTGGGTGTTTGGATGAATACGAATTGTTTGGCGGGGAGGGATTTGTGTCGTCCTCGATTCAATTTGTCACTTATACGGGGGCGGGGGAGCGCGTCGGATCGACTCCCGACGGGCGCAGGAAAGGCGAACCGCTGTGCGATTCGCTCGGCGCGATCCACGGCAAGGATTCCCGTGGGCCGACTGCGCTTTTGAACAGCGTCGCCAAACTCAAATTGTCAAAAGCCGTGGGAACGCCCGTGGTCAATTTCAGAATCCAAAAAAACGCGGCCAAAACCGCGCTGAGGCCGCTCATAATGGGGTTTTTCGCGCAGGGCGGAATGCAGCTGCAGGTGAACTGCGTTTCGCGCGAGGACATGGAAGATGCCTTGCTGCACCCGGAAAAGCACGGAAACCTGATAGTCAGGACGGGCGGCTACAGCGAATATTTCAACAATTTGTCGGACTTGCAGAAGCGCACGGTAATCGAGAGGACGGAACACGAGTGAAGGCTAATGATGTGAATGGAGGTATTTGATTGTGGCAGACAATAAAAAAGAACAGGAACGGGCAGAACTGCACCGTATTATTTGGAATATCGCCAACGACCTACGCGGGAGCGTGGACGGCTGGGACTTCAAGCAATACATCCTCGGTGTTGAAGAAATCAAAAAATGATAACAAAACCCTGTTCATCGATGCAAGCGGGGAGTTTATTAAGATAACGAACAACAACAAACTGACTCCGCAAAACATTGAAAAAATCGTCGGAACATACATAGACAAAGAGGATATTCCCCATTTCGCCAAACTTGTTTCCAGCGGCGACATCGCCGAGCAGGATTACAACCTCTCCGTTGGCACCTATGTCGAGCAGAAGGACACGAGGGAAGCGGTTGACATCGGCGAGCTTAACGCCGAAATTGAGCGCATCGTGACCCGCGAGGATATTTTGCGGAGGGAGATTAACGCGATTATCGCGGAGATTGAGGGAAAATGAAAATTCCGAAACCCTTGGGTGCAAAAATATAGAATAATAAAGGTGACGTGATATCATGAGCGAAAAGAAATTAGTCAATATACTTAAAAACGCCAAAACAAGCATGGAAATCGAAGGATTTGTTATAGACGGCGAGCTTGAGGAAATAGGGCGTAAAATTCTTGAGGGTGAAATAAATATCAGGGAATATATAGAACAGGTGAAACGCGAAGCAATGAGGTACGCGCATGAAGCATGAATACGGCGGCGTTGAATATGAGGGCGAAAGTTTTTATTGCTATTCCGGTTCAAACGTGCTATTGCTTACGGCTTTATTGGAAAAAATGTTGAATGGAGGCGAAACCGATGACGGAACTTGACCGCATGATCGCGGAGCTTTGCCCCGATGGGGTGGAATTTGGAACTATTAGCCGTCCGTGCATATACATCATATCGATCTCGGGTTGTGTCATGTTTTTCGAGCGGACGCGCATTGCGCGCCCCTACCGATGGCCTTTTCTTTTTTTACAACTGTAATATTAAAATATGGTGTAATGTGTAATGATAATAATTGATGGGGGAAATAACTGAATGGCAAAAAAGAAAAAAGATACAAGCGGAGCGTTGATTCCCGCCGAATCTGATATTGAACCTTTAGATGAAACTGTATTGTTTGAACGTGTCGCGGCGATTATTGAAAACCGAAAATATCGTGCTTATGCTCACGCTAATCATGAAAACACATTGATGTTTTGGGAAGTCGGGCAATATATTAATTCGGTTGTACTCGGCAATAAACGCGCCGCTTACGGAAAACAAATTTTGACGACACTATCGGCAAAATTGGTGGCAAAATACGGAAAAAGTTTTGTTGAAAAAAACATTTATCGCATGACACTTTTCGCGGAACGATTTTCTGACTTGGAGATTTTACCGCTGCTGGCGGCAAAATTGAGTTGGTCGCATTTTATTGAATTATTATCGTTAAAATCTGATGAAGCGCGGTTATTTTACGCAAATGACGCAGTAACGCGAAATTACGGTACAAAAGAATTACGCCGTCAAATATCGCGTAAAGCGTATGAACGGCGCGAGATTGCTAATACCGAACTATCGGAACAATCGACTGTTCCGTTTAATGTGTTCAAAGACCCATATTTGCTTGATGTGTTCGGGTTAAAAGAAAACTATCTTGAAGCGGACTTGGAGAAAGCTATACTCGCGGATATTGAAGCGTTCATACTCGAATTTGGTCATGGCTTTTCGTTCGTGGAACGGCAAAAAAGAATGATTTTAGACGGTGAAGATATAGTTTTGGATTTACTTTTTTATCATAGAATATTAAAGCGGCTTATCGCTATCGAACTAAAACTTGGAAAATTTCAAGCCGAGCATAAAGGACAAATGGAACTTTATTTAAAATGGCTTGACAGATACGAACGTCAACCGGGCGAAGAAGCCCCGATTGGAATTATACTCTGTGCGACGGCTAACCGTGAAAAGATTGAACTTCTCGAAATGGATAAAGCGGGAATTGCCGTTGCGGAGTATTGGACGCATTTACCGCCGAAAGCAGAATTTGAGGAAAAAATCAAATCTATAATGATTGAGGCAAAAGAACGCTTGGAACGGCGCAAATCTTTTTTTAACAGCGAGATTCAAAAAGAGATTGATTATTTTATTGAACCGAAAGATGATGATGAGGAATAGTATATTGTGAGTTAACGTACCGTTAAATCTCGAGCAAGAAAAGGAGGCAAAAAT
>WRJC01000093.1 GCA_009782405.1 Oscillospiraceae bacterium | reverse complement strand
ATTGAAGCTATGTCAAAAAATTGGACACGGAAAAGTGGAGACAAACCGGGAGCAGTCGATCGGTGGCGGCATTCGAAGCCATGGCTATGTCCTCGCCGCGTATGTAGAATTGCTGCGTGAGTTCCCCTTCCCGGCACAGATTCGGCAAAATTTGGCTTGAGCCATTTTTCGGTTTCCGATGTTTTTTCCTTACGAGCCGTTCTTTTTCCGTCTGGCACATCTCCTCGATTTCGTGTCCACTTTTTTAGTATAGCATCAGCATAAAAAAAACTAGGGTAGGAACTATCCGAAGACACGCTTGGGGAGTTCGCTTAAGACGGGTGAGTGAACCTGCCGTGGACGATGAGCCAGGAATCCCCCGCTTCAAATGACGTTAGTCATTAAGCGGTGGGAGTGTTCAAATTAGGTTCACAACAGAGGTAATATTATGGGAAAAGAATTATGAACCCACAGCCTAATCAAATTTTCAAATCTTTTGAGCATGTAATAGAGTAT
Organism: Oscillospiraceae bacterium; assembly: GCA_009782405.1. The sequence continues at coordinate 5,402 of WRJC01000093.1, read as the reverse complement.
TTACTGAAATAAAAGTTATGGGAAAATTCCATGTAGCATTTTATGTCTATACTCTGCCTGATACCGTACTCGCTCAAAACAAATCATCGCTTGCCAAATAATTATTTCGATGTTGCGTATTGCATTTATGCCATTTTTATTAAAATATTTTTGGTTTACATTGTAATCCTTATATTTTGCCCGTTGCATAATCGACTTTAGTTTTTACACATCCTATTTATATTAGATACGGTAAACAATAACGAAAGGGAAGGAAATTTATGGAGCGTTTTACAAGAATAAATCATGATATTAATATAATGGGGGGTAAGCCCTGTATTAAAGGAACGCGTGTAACTGTCGGTATGATTCTCATGCAAATCAGCGAGGGTATAAATATTGATGAATTGCTCGCAGAGTATCCTTATTTGAAAAAAGACGACGTAACAGAAGCCTTGCAATATGCCGCTTGGGCTGTAGGCATAAAAGAAGAGGTGATTTTACAGGCGTGAGAATTTTGCTTGATATGAATATTCCGTTAACGTATACTTCTCTTTTGAAAAAAAGAGGCGTTGACTGTTTTCGCTGGTCTGACGTTGGAAGTCCGAATTCCACAGACACAGAAATTATGGAGTACGCGCGAAATAATGATTGTATTGTACTGACTTTTGATTTGGATTTCAGCGCAATATTATCGGTTACGCATGAATCGAAGCCTAGCGTGGCACAGATACGAGCATCGATTCTTCAATCAGAAAAAGCCGCTGATTTAATTTCGACCGCTCTATTGAAAAATACGGACGATTTGAAAAAAGGCGCGATTTTATCAATAGATTTAGAAAAAGCAAGGGTACGTCTTTTGCCATTGTAGCGCTATATAACACATTCGCATAGAAAAATTTATATTTTGGACAGGAGAAAAAATGTTCATTAATTCATATACAGATTATGATAATCTAATTCGTATCGTTAATGAATCATACCAAGTAAATGCCGAAAATATACAACTCCATCGAGATGGTGTAGGACGTGTTTACTTTTTGGAAAATAAATATGTATTGAAAATTTACCGTAGTTTTTATGCTGATAATGCTTTACAAACAATCGAAATTCTTGAATATTTAAAGAACTACAATTTCCTGCCGCCAAAATCATACAGACAAACATTGGCAGCATGAATATTGAAATAGATACTCCCGATGGTCGTTGTATAGGTATATTGTTTGAATTTATTGCAGGCGAAGAAGCTAATAAAAAATAAAAAATGGTGAATATGTCTTAATTGATTTTGATGACGCTTCCGGCGATTATTCTGTTATGGACTTGATGAAGCTGTATGCGTACAGTTACTACAACGGGATACGGTCAAGCCGAAAGATAGAACGGGAGTGCAGTCGAAACATAGAGGTAATGTGGCTGATAGGGGAGTTGAAGCCGGACCACAAAACGATAGCGAATTTCCGGAAAGACAACAAGAAAGCGATCAAGTCGGCGTTTCGTCGATTCACGATGGCTTGCTGAAAGGATCAACCTATGAACCTGTTTACCGCAAATATAAACAACTGGCAGGAATGGGGCGAGATTTTTCAATCAATCCCTGCCTTTGCGCCGTTGGTCGAGCATATCCTGCGAAAAGAAAATCTGCCGGTTGCGAAAATAGAAAACCTCACGCCCGGCACAAACGCCGTGTTTAAGGTCGGTGATTATGTGGTTAAGATATTCGCTCCGGCTGAAAGCGGCATTGACCAAACCCTTGATTTGCAAACGGAATTGTTTTCCACGCGCCGCGCAAATGAAATCGGCGTATCCGCCCCAAAACTTATCGCAGACGGATTTGCCCCGGATAAATACCGTTTCGGTTATATGATAACCGAATACATAAACGGCGTGGAGTTAGAAAAAGCCGTAAAAACAATGAGCGACGAAGAAAAGATATTAATCGGGCAAAAACTCCGGAAAATCTGCGATAAAATGAATACACCCTGCGAACCTTTCAACGGCATTGACATAATCAACGACAAAGGCAGATACAGACGTTGGGACAATTACCCCGAACGCTTCAAAACAGAGCGGCTTGAATACATAAAAACACATGACTTCGGGCAAAACGTATTCGTCCACGGTGATTTGTGTTTAGACAATATCCTGCTTTCGCCGGAGGGCGAGTTATTCATAATAGACTTTGCCGACGCTGTACTTGCTCCGGTTATATACGAACACGCGCTTGCGGCATATGCGTTTGAATTTGACCCGTTTTTACTGAGAGGCTATTTCAGTGATTATACAGCTGATGGTTTTATTGAAATGTTTTTTAACGGATTGCTGATCCATGATTTCGGCGGCGCTATTATTGGCGACTATTTCGGAAAGCCGAACGAAATTTTAAGTTTGGACAATTTGCGGGAGCGGTTATGTGAATTGATTAAGCTGGAAACGGAGAAACGCGCATGAAAATCAATATTGCCCAACACGAATTTCCGTATATATGGAACGGGGTTTATTGCTTCGTTTTATCGGACTACCCACGCATTTCGCCGTGGGAATTGAAGAAGTTGATCGCGTTTATGGATTACGAAAAGTGTCACGGCAGGGATACCGAGATAATTTGCGAAAATGCCGATGTATTGGCAATTGTCAACACCACAATCGCCCACCCCGAAACAGTCGAAAGTGCGTTGCCGCCAGCGAAAATCACCGAATGCACCGCTTGCAGGCAGCACGGCTGCCTGACGGAGTTTGTGTGCCACACGGCGAGCCTTGAAAACGCCAGGAAGATATTATCAAGCGGAAAGCTGCTGTCGGCAGTTTTGGCATTCGGCAAAACCGCCGATGAGCTTGTCCCGGATAAACGCAACGCCGCCGGCGATCCGGCTGACTATTTCGATTATATCATGTTCGCTTGGGGAAACTGCCAAGCCGGTGACCGCCTTGTCATGGAACGGCTGCTTGACAGGCTGCCGAATGAAGATGATGTAGGAAGAGACTTCGCACCCGGCGTTCGGTTTTATTTTCGGTACAGCGATATTATACGGCATCCCCAATATGTGTTTGACGGAAACCATCCTGCAAAAGTAAAAAACGAGCTTATATTGTCCGATTATCTGTATGCCTGTATTGTGCCGGAGCAGCATAAAAATGAGTTTGAAAAACTCATTTGGCATAAAATAGCCGATAAAATCTACTATCTCCCGCAGGACGGTCTTGGTATATGGGATTGGTCGGAAAAAGTATATGAATTTGTGGAAAGGATTAAAAAAAGTTATGAATGAAATAACAATAAAACAAGCCGTCATAGAAGATATTCCAATTCTTGAAAGTATTTTACTCGACACAGCAAATTGGGTAAGCGAAATAAGCCAGCCATTATGGAGCGTAGAAGAGGTCAAATGGGAAAAACTCTCTAAAAATTATCAAATTGGCGATTTTCATATCGCCTATGCGAATGGCATACCCTCCGGGTGTATGGCATTGATTGATTACGACCCTTTCTTTTGGCCTAATGTAAAAAAAGGCGAATCTGTTTTCATTCATAAACTGGCTGTAACAAAAGCCGCACGGAAATCAGGCGTCGCAGACGCGCTAATGGGCTTTTTCAAAGGGTATGGAACGGAACGTGGAGTAAAAACGATTCGTTTAGAAACCGATGCTTTGCGCCCTAAAACGCGAGCGTTTTACGAGCGTCATGGTTTTGTTTTTATTGAAACAAAAGTTATGGGAAAATTTCATGTAGCATTTTATATCTATACTCTGCTTGATACCGCACTCGCTCAAAACAAATCATCGCTTGCCAAATAATTATTATTTTTCAGCGAATTTTTTGTTTATGAATTTTTGGAAAGGATTAAGCGGGAAACGGAGGAACGCATATGAAAAAGCCATTTGTAATCAGCGTCGCCGCCCAGTCGGGCGGCGGGAAAACCACAATCGTGGCCGCTTTGAAAGAGCGGCTTGCCAATTCCGCCGTGATTTACTTCGACGACTACGGCGATGAAGTCGATCTCACCCGCGACATCAACGAATGGGCGGCAGACGGCTTCGATTGCAATGATTGGAACACAAAGCCGGTCGCCGCCGATATCGAGCGGCTGCTAAGCGAGCCTTATGAATATATCATTCTCGATTACCCGTTCGGTTATTTGAATGACTGCGTTGGAAAATACATAAACATGACCGTTTTCATCGACACGCCCCTCGACGTGGCTCTGGCGCGGCGCATCATCCGCGACTACACAAGCCGGTCTCAAGAAAGCGATTTTGGGCTGGCTGATATAGAGGAATTGAGCCTTGCGGGGCTTGACGGAGAACTCCGCTGGTATTTGGCGCGATCCCGCCCGACATACGCGAAGATGCCCGAAATGCACAAGCCGGTTTCCGACCTCGTCGTGGACGGCACGAGAACGCCGGAAGAAATTGTGGATGAAATCATAAAATTCATCGAAAAGAAGGAATTACAGCCAAAATGAAAAATAGTGAAAAAAATATCAGTCAAAGCTGCATAACAAGCATTGAGATAATAAAAAATCTCGAATCCGCCGGATTTCGCGCGGCGTTTTTGCCGTATCACGCCATCGCGCAAATAAACAAATCGTATGACGACCTTTTTGAAAAAAGCAAGGACATTGCATATGCTCAAAATGCCGTAAAGCATTTCCAAAATAATCAGCCGCCAAATATACCGTTTGAGCCGTTGTCGTTTTTAATAATCGCTCACCCCGGTCACTACGCGCAATTCGTTTTGAGCATAAAAGGGGAACAAATTGCCATTCCAATCCCTCCGCCGTTTAATGAGCCAACCGAACAAAAGAGGTTTGACGACATAGTGGAATCGATAACCAAAGACCATAAGACCGCCCATACAAGAGGAATATCGCAAAAACTGCTGACTGTGTTAAGCGGGCTTGGTCGCTATGGAAAAAATAATATTTGCTATATCGAAAAATTAGGCAGTTATTTCAATCTCAGAGCTTTTTATACGGATATACCCTGCGAAGATAATTCGCAGCCGCTAAAATTTTTAGATGAATGTGAAGCGTGCGGGTTATGCAAAGAAAACTGCCCGACCGGAGCCATCGGTCAAAGCACTGTAATTGACGCCGCCCGCTGTTTGTCGATGTATAACGAAGTTGATGGGGCAATGCCGGAATGGATACCGCAAAACGCGCACCATACAATGATAAGCTGCCTGCGCTGTCAGGAAATTTGTCCCGTCAATGTATCGCTGCCCAAAAAGATCGTATATGCGTTGGAATTGGACGAAACCGAAACGCAAGCCTTAATTTCGTCAGATTCTCTGACAATGCCGCCGGAACTGAAACAAAAACTGAGCGGATTTGGTTTAGACGATGGCTTTATATCCATTGCGGGACGAAACGCAAATCTGGCGATAAATAATCTGAAGCCGATGTAAAATTAATTTTAGGAAA
>WRJC01000092.1 GCA_009782405.1 Oscillospiraceae bacterium | reverse complement strand
AAATTCCCGCGATATGAAGAATATGGCCCGATTGTCCCGGTATGGTGCGTCACGCCAAACGAGGGCAGGTGCATCCACAGATTTTTTGACACATCGCCGTTCAGCCCATCGCAAAGATATATGGCCGTCCTCAGGCTGCCGCAGGAAGAGCGTTTGCCCGAGCCCGGCGAAAAAGCGCAGATAGTTTTGATAGATCTATGCGAAGGAACCGAAAATATTGTCGCTGAGACAATGGGCTGGGAACCGCAAATGGGCGCGAATATAAACTGGGGGGCGACGGATGACGAGCTGTATTTCAACGATGTCGATCCCGCCGGTTGGAAACCGTTTTGCGTGAAAATAAATCCCGCCACAAAACGCGCGAAACGGTTGGGCGGCACAATCTACAGAATATCGCCTGACGGAAAGCATGTAATTTCCGCGTGCATGAAACGCATGAGACGGACGCAGCATGGATACGGCGTAGTCGTCCCCGACGCATATGTACCGCGAAACTTCGGATTTCGCGGCGACGACGGATTATATGCCACAAATACGGATACGGGAGAATGCAGGCTTTTGGTTTCGATAAAGGAAATTTTTGAAAAAGCGGATATCGACAAAGAAAAGTATAAAAATATCGAGTGCTACGGATTTCACTGCAAATATAACCCGCAGGGCGACAGAATCATGTTTTCAATGCGCGGATTTGAGAGAACGGAAACCGAACCCTGGAATATGCTGTCGAACGATATGCACTTCTGGATCATAACGATGAAACCGGACGGGAGCGATATTCATGTGGCGGTAGGCCCGGAAGAATGGTACAAGGGCGGGCACCATACGACATGGCAGCCTGACGGCAAAAAATTGTCCATGAATTTGGCTGTCGACGGAAACAACAGGATGTTTTTCATGGAGGTCGAATACGACGGAAAAAATTATCGAAAAATACATGAAACGCTTGTTGGTTCGGGGCACCCCACGCTTCACCCCGACGGCAGGCATATCCTGACGGATACTTACGAATGGGAGAGCATGGCATTTCAAGACGGCACGGTTCCCCTGCGTTTTATCGATATAAAAGATGGCGCCGAAAAGACGGCGGTACGCATCAATATACGCAATGCTGCGGCAAAAAAAGCCACGGCACTGCGAGTTGACCCCCACCCCGCATGGTCGCCCGATTACAGATATGCCGCATTCAACGGATTTGTAAATGGCGCGAGGCGCGTGTTTGTCGCGGATTTCAAAGATTTGCTCTGAAAACTCGATATTATAGTAGTTCTATTTGAAAACCACCCCGTCAGACGCTCACGCATCTGCCACCCCTCCAAGGAGGGGAATTAGAGAAAACGCCGAAAGGTGAGCGAAATTCCCCTCCTTGGAGGGGTGCCGACAAAGTCGGCGGGGTGGTTTCTTTTCAACTTGTTTCACTATAGGACAATATCCTAAAAGAAGCAAGGCATGAACTCAAAGCGGGCGGCAGGGGAAAAAATATTTTTAAGGAAATTTGAATTATGGAATACGGCGTTTATTCAAAATCGGATTATGAAATCGCAATCAGCAGTTTGTATTGTCTTGTTTTTTACAAGGAAAATAATGTTTTCGGAACAAAACTATACCGTGATGAACTGCTTATTGCCGTTTGCGAGCATAATACCGAAACCAAAAAAACGGCATACGCATTTATGAATAATAAGAACGAAAATATTTTTAACGACAGTCTGTTATGCTCTATCTTAAATGAAAAATCAAATATAATTTCCGATGATGATTTATCTAAAAAAGATGAAATAAAAGTAATTCCCGTTGAAACACAAATGCCCACGGTTTCCGAAAAAGGTATAGCGTACTGTTTGAAAAATTGGAAACTTGGAAACCAATTAAATATTTTTGATGACGCTATAAATTTTACGATGAATACAAATAAATTTGAATATGTGATGATGATAAGAAAAACAAACGAAGATATTTATTGCGGTGCGTCAGTAACAGTCCCGTTTGATTATGGTCTTTTTGGAGGGCAACAATATTTTAGAATACGAAATCATACCGACAACACTCAACCGTGGTTTGGGTTTCATTGTTATTTAGGAAACGATATCGCTATACCCGATTTTCAAAATATTGATTGCTCCGATGGAAAATGTGTAGTTACAAACCACGGCATTTATTGGGGCGTTCAGAAGCATACCGATGATGAAATAATTTTGCAAGGGTGCGGCGATGATGAATATTTTTATTACCGTGACGCATATATGACTGAACGATTTATGCCATAATTGCCATATAGTCAATTCGGCATGATAGAGAGATGTTATACGTTGACAATCACCTCTCCGTGTCGCTTCACCCTTGCCCGAACAAAACCGGGGCGCACTTCATGCGATGTCGCGCTCCGTTTTTTACGTAAAAAAATATTTTCGATTTCTGCCAACAGTTCTTTATTATTGCGGCACTTTATATATAGAGGCGCCTCTACAAAATAAAGCAGAAAGGGCGGCGAGGATTTATTGATATTTTCAACAACCAATTCATCGGGAAATACTCAAAAAGGATATTAAATTTCGCTTATGATAAAACCGGCAATATTTATGACGCGGAAGATTTGTCGCAGGAAATTTTAATTTCCCTGTTCACTTCTATACCCAAATACCCTGAAATTGAAAATATAGACGGGTTCGTTTATACAATCTGTTATCACTGCTGGTCTAAATTTTACCGCAAACATAAAAAGCATTGGCACAGCGCAAATATTGACGATATGCACAATCTTTCCGATGACAACGATTTGCAAAACGAAATCGAAAACGCTGTATTCATCGAAAAAATGAAAATGGAAATAGCGTACTTGTCAAAGCTCCACCGCGATATTATAACGATGACATACTACGACGGCAAATCAAGCGCGCAAATATCAAAAGAATTGAAAATATCTGATTCCACCGTTCGCTGGCATTTAGTCGAAACAAGAAAAAAATTAAGAGGGAGAATCGAAAATATGAATACCGAAAATTTGAATTGCAAACCCGTAAAATTAATATCGCACGGGCAAGGAAGAACCGAAACTCATTTGTGCGGAATCGGGCAGTACAGGCTTGTCGATAATATTTGTTATGTATGTTACGGCAAGCCGCTGACTATCGAAGAAATAGCGCAAAAGTTATCGGTCGCCGCCGCGTTTATTGAGCCGCATTTAGAAGAGCTTGTTTTCATGGATTACATGAAAATCATGGATGGCAATAAATATCAAACAAATTTTTTCATAAGAACAGAGGCATTTTTTGAAATATCAAAACAGTACAATTACGATAACATCAAAAATAAAGCCGCAAAATTATATGAAACGCTCGAAAAAAGATACGATGATATAAAAGCGATAAACTTTGCCGGCGCGGATTTGGACAGAGATTTTTTGTTTTGGATTCTGATACCGCTTTTAGTATACAGATTAGAAAGCAAATCCAACGATATTATAAAACAAAAAAAAGAATATTTTTATTGTATGCCGAAACGAAAAGACGGCACGGAAACATGGCTGCGCGCTGTCCTGCAAGAAGATGATTATATAAGTGCCTTATCAGAAGAAGTCAAAGAGTTCAGCAGGAAAGCAGCAGAATATGGCTGGTGCGACCCGTGTATCCCAAATGAAATTTGCTCGCTTCAAATTTCTCATTATGCTACGGCGCAAGCCGGCGGAAGAAACGCTTTGCAGGGACGGGAATTTCAGGAACTATCGCGAATAGTCAGGATAATAGCGCCCAAAGATATTTTTGATGCGGAAACCGACTATGACAAAATACTTATTGCGAGATATGCCGAAATGGGTCTGGTAAAAGTTGACCATGCGAAAAGCGATAAAATTTTTATGCTTATACCGTATTTGAAAAAAGAGGAATACGAAAAACTAAATGCAATTCTACTCGACATAGAAGCCGAACTCGGCAATGATTATTTTGTTGATTATATCGAAAGCTATATGAAAAAAGCAAAAGGGCAAATTCCCGATTTTCTGCCCGAAAACGAAAAAAATTTTGTGGCGGCAGCAATATCTTGTATTGCCGCGTTGCCCTTTTATCTATCAACCGTCGGCAAACTCCGCTATCCGACGGACGAAGAAGCAAAACGGCTTGGCATAATTATTTGGGAAATGAAATAAAATCGCAGAATTTTACATCATAAAAAACGAGGTTGCCTGTTTGTTGGCTTCCTCGTTTTTTATACATTGCATCGCGCTACTATTCTATCTGCGGCGTGTATATGTTTCCGTGCTCCGGGATGTTCGTCCTCGAATGTATAGGACTTTGATTCCAATATATCCCAACCAGCATACAAGTTTTCTAATTCTTTATCATTCGCAAGTCCTATTGCAAAGGGTGCGATGTCTGGTGACGCTGGAACAGAATTTGTGAAAATTTGTATGATATGTATGCCGCCAAAATTTGTATTTTCTTTTGCTCTCGACAACAATGATTTCCAATCTCGTTTTTCTACAAAATGCAATGTTCCAAACGAAATTATCAAATCATAATGCTTTTCAAATTTGAACTCGCGCAAATCTTGTACCCATGCGTTAATTAACAAGCTGTTTTTGCTTGCGGTTCTCGACAGCTTTGCGATTCCATTTTCGGACAAATCAAAAGCATTGATATTTGTAAACCCTTTGCTTGCTAAATATATTGGATTTTTACCTTCTCCACAACCTATTTCTAAAATGTTCCACGCTTTATTAAACAAATGCTCATACTCTTGCACCGATTGATTAGGCTCGGTTCCAAACGTAGAAACATTATCGTCCTTGTATGATTCTTCCCAAAACGGTTTATCCAGGTGAATCCCTCCTTTCGCATGAACGACGAACTTCCAAATTATATTGTACCATAAAAATATGAATATTTCAACACCCGAAAATCCAAGCCTCGAAGCGGTATGACGTCGCCGCCGAGGGGCTTTTTATATACAAACAAATTGAACGCATACGCGAAGGCGGGCACGACAGGGGACGAAGTGCAAAATCGCCCTTTCCTCGAATATCCCGACGGCAGGAGGGTTTATGAGCTTGAATGAAGCTCCGGAAATACTCGTCTTTGCGGGGCCAAACGGTTCCGGCAAAAGCACAATCACGCAGAAGCTGACAACTGTTACATAACCGAATATACGGCGCGAATGATGACAGAGAACATCCGAGTTGATGAAGCGGCGAGAGCAAGAGAATTTGTAGCAAAGTTCAAAACGGATACCGATAAAAAGGTATCTGTTTTGTTTTTGTAATTATCAAAGTCTATGCGGCAAAACTTATTGCCCGCCCTGCCGCCAATTTGTTTTAAAAACTTTGAATTTTGGCAATCCACTCACGAAAATGCCTACATTCTGCGCATATCGCATCAATCCCTATTCGTTTTGATATTTTTCTTCGGTTTGGCTTTCGCAATAGATATACAAGTTTCTCATTTTGAAAGTCTCCCCCCTAAAAAAGTCCGAGTTCTGGTTCATCTACAATTAAGGGATAACTTAATGTCCCATGTCTTCAAATAATATCAAAATTTTCGTGCAGCAAGAATTTGGGCAAATCATTTTCTGCAAGCAGTTCTTTTACCATACAGTATGTGTTTAGCCATTCGCGCACATTCAATTTTTCATCGCAGCCGTGTTCGTTATAATATCCAACGCTGAAATTTACGCCGCATATATTTTTGCACAAGACGCAAATATCCGTCGATGACGATTTATCGGGTTCTTTGTATCCCGTTTTATTCTTCACAAACGCCCTGAATTCATCGGTTCCGACCTGATAGCACTTGAAATCGTTTTTGTTTTTTCTATCCAATTGAATCATAAATTGATGGTTGAAATTGATTTTTTCCGCAATATCCCGATTATTTTTAATCAGCCATTCGCTCCCCTTTTGCCCGTGTTCCTCGCCGTCGGTGATCAAAAGCGAATGGCCGCTGTCTTTTAGCAGCCAAAGCATGGCGACCCCTGCCCTGTCATCTGCCCCCAACAATTGGGGTGCGCCTTTTTTGTCCACCGCTTTTATAAAATCACCATCATGCAAAACAATATGTTTTTTCGGGGGATAGTCCCAACATACATCGTAATATGTATCCGCATGGGCGACGAGAAGGACTTTGTTTTCGAGCCTGCCTTCTATGTATAAAAAGCGTTCTTTTCCATTTGTGTCTTCTTCCCTAAAAACATGGCCATCGATATTTTTGAATTCGTCGTATATTTTAGCCGTTGAACTGATTGGAAAATTCAAAAATTTTTTTAGCGTTTCGATTTCATGCATGATAATTCACTCTCCTAAATATTTTTTGAGTTTCAATCCACGCACCCCA
>WRJC01000091.1 GCA_009782405.1 Oscillospiraceae bacterium | reverse complement strand
GGACTGCCTGTCGATGATAAACACCCTTGTGGGGATGAAAATAGACATAAAAACAAAACGCCCGGTTTTGAAAAACAACACGGGGGGACTCAGCGGCGGCGCGATAAGGCCCGTAGCGGTGAGAATGATCTGGCAGGCGAGATCCGCCGTGAAACTGCCGATAATCGGAATGGGCGGGGTGGCGACCGCCGAGGATGCGATCGAGCTCATGCTCGCGGGGGCCGACGCGGTCGCGGTAGGCACCGCCTCGTTTTGCGACCCGCAGGCCGTTTTGAGGGTCATAGGGGGAATCGGGGGCTATATGGCGGCAAACGGCATGAAATCCGCGCGGGAGATAACGGGGGCTGCGGATATTTGGCGATAAGTAAAAAAATTGCAAAAAAACAAAAAAAACTATTGACTTAATTGTTTTTTTGTTATAAAATGTAAATGTTGGATTTAAATTTTTTGATTACATTGATAATATTTATAATTTGGAGGAGCCATGCAGGAAAATAATTTTGATGACGATATGGAGCTAAACGACCCGGACGAAGTGGATATTTATACATTGACCGACGAAGATGGAAAAGAAAGCGAATTTGAGCTGTTGGGACGCCACGATGAAAACGGGCAGTCATACGTCGCCCTCGCCCCGCTGGATGAAGATGAAATCGACGACGAAGAAGGCAGTTTCATTATTTTGAAAGTGGTCGAAGAAGAAGGCGAAGAAGTATTCGAAACCATAGAGGACGACGACGAGTTCGACCGCATAGCCGATATTTTCGAAGACGAATTTATGCAAGACATCGATTATGACGAGGAAGACGATTCCAAATCCGAGGAATAGGGAAACAAGAGAGCAAAGTCCTGCTAAGTTAGTGATGTGTGCGAATAAAAACCAACAGCAAAAAAAATGGATTCGGACTTCCGTCATGGGGATGCAGACCTCCCGCGCTTCGGGCGCGGACGTTGGGAGCACAAAGTGCCGGAGAGAAGCCACCCTTGTGTTTGCAAGGTTTTGCTATTTGCGACACACGGCTCGGCGGGTTTTTTTTCGCATTCGCGCACAAAAACTTATGCAAAAGGCTAATCGAATATTTTAACATTTAGCATCGGAGGGATGAAAAATGCCGGAGCCCGTGAATAATGAAATCGGCGAATGGGAGCGAGAATGGGAACATGAAGAAAAAATAGACCTTTCCGGCAATCAAGTGATAATGATCGAGGAAAGGCAGGCGAAAACGTCGCCCGACTACGAGCCGTCCGGAAAATACGCGGGAAAATTCCTTTCCCAAAAAGGCAATTTGATAACGGCGGGGATCTGCGTGGAATCGACGCGGGAACTCGAATACGGCGAAAACGAGATTGTCGATGTCACTTATGTCGAACAGCAAAAAACTCTGTTTGGATTTACCGCAAAAATATTGAGCACAAGGGAAGCGGCCTCCGGGGACGGATTTGAAATCGGGGACATGGCTTCCGATTTGGGCAATCTCGGCAAATACAAAAAATACATATTTGAAATGATCCCGACAAGCGGCCCTGAGCGCCACCAGCGGCGCGAATTTTACAGGATGCCGCTTGCCATAGAGATATACTACAAAATTTCGGGGATATTGAAAGTCGAGCGCCTCATTTCCGAGGGCGGGCTGAAATACGACGCCGAAAAATCCAAAGAAGCGAAAAAGGCAGCCGAACAAGGCGCCTTGGAAAAAGAAAAGGGATATTTGAAACTTGTCACCGACGATTTGAGCGCGGGCGGTTTCAAGTACAAAAGCAAACCGGATAGGGAAATGGACGAAGGGGCTTTTTTGGAATGCATACTCATCGTCAACGACGAAGGGCTGCCGGCCGTGGCGCAAGTGCTGAGCCTGAAACGCTGTGCGGAATTCAAGAGCCTCTACGAAGTGCGCACGCTGTTCCATAAAATAAACGACTCTGTTAGGGATAAAATCGTGAGGTATATATTCGCCCGGCAGAGGCAGCCGGATTTCGCGAAAAAAAAATCTTAAAAAATTTTTGAAACAAACAAAAAACGCTTGACATATGAAATGCGATATGATATAATACCAAGTGTCGCCGAAAAAACAATGCAGTTTGGCTTGGCGGCACGCGGGAGCTTAGCTCAGCTGGGAGAGCATATGCCTTACACGCATAGGGTCGCAGGTTCGAGCCCTGTAGCTCCCACCAAAAAAAAGTCCCGTACGCATTCCAAACACGGCCCAGTGGCGCAGTTGGTTAGCGCGCAAGCCTGTCACGCTTGAGGTCGAGGGTTCGAGCCCCTTCTGGGTCGCCATTTATTTGCCTCTGTAGCTCAGTCGGTAGAGCAGAGGACTGAAAATCCTCGTGTCGTTGGTTCAATTCCGACCGGAGGCACCACGAATCAAAAATCAATAAAAAGCCGGCTCGACACCGGCTTTTTTTATGAAATCAAATAAGATAAAAGGGGATAACCATGCTGATATCGACACAGACGCATACATTTGCCGTAAAATTCGGCGAACATGAAGCGATAAAACTGCTCGCCGGGGTGGGATTTGACTCTTTGGATTATTCCATGTTCGGAATTTTGGACAAAAACAACCCGCTCTTCAAAGACGATTACAGGCAATACGCAAAATCGCTGAAAAAAACGGCGGATGAAAACAATATCGCCTTCAATCAGTCCCATGCCCCCTTTCCTTCATACATACAATACCCGACCAAAGAGCAAGCCGACCGCGGCCACAACGAAACTATCGCGCCCGCAATCGCGAGGGCTATGGAAGTCACTTCGATTTTAGGCGGAAAAATAGTGGTAGTCCATCCGATAACCCTTTCAAACTGCGGCTACCGGGAACAAAAAAAATTCAACATGGATTTTTATGGCGATCTTCTCGCGTATTGCAAAAAGTATAATGTAAAAGTGGCGCTCGAAAATATGTGGGGTTGGGATGAAACGGCAAGGAAAGTGACGCCCGGGGCGTGTGCGCGGGCGGATGAATTCGCGGATTATTTGGACAGCCTCGACAAAGATTATTTCACTGCGTGCCTGGATCTCGGCCATTGCGAAATGCAGGGAAGCGGTTCCGGCTCGGCCGCCGAACTCATAAACAGCCTTGGTCATGAACGCCTGAAAGCGCTGCATATCCACGACAACGACAAAATTTCGGATTTGCATACCCTCCCATTTACGCAGAAAATGAACTGGGACGAGATAATGCAATCCTTGAAAAATATAAATTACGATGGGGAACTCACTTTTGAAGCCGACAATTTCATATCGAAATTCCCCCCCGCCCTATATCCGGAAGCATCGTCGCTTATGTTGAAAGTCGGGCGCTATTTTGCGGAAAAATATGAACTATAAGATGTAGAAGCGAAAACATTTTGTTAAATTTCAAATATTTGGCAAATAACTCTTGACATTTTGGTATATTTGTGTTACAATTCCCTTGCATGTGTGTTTGGAGAATCATAGCGGGGGAGCGTGATATTATGGGCAGCGAATTATTTGAAGAGGCGCGGATAGGCGTCAAGGAACAAAATCTCGAGAGGCAGCTGATATCATTGGTTTTTGAAAAAGATGAACAAATAGAGCGTTTGAACGCGGAGATCGAAAAGTTGTCCGCAGAAAAAAACGGGCAGCAAAAATCCGAAAGTTTGCTCGCTGAAAAAGACGTTGAAATAGTCGGTTTGAATGACAAAATCGCGAAAATGCTCGCCGAAAAAGACGAACAGAACGGGCAAACGGAACAGTTGAAAGCCGAAATCGCGAAACTCGGAGCCGAAAAAGGCGAAAAAGGGCAGGCGGAAACCGCGCTCGCCGAAAAAGACGAACAAATAGAATGGCTTAATGCGCGCATCAGGAGGCTTGTAGCCGAAAAGGACGAAAAGAACACTCTGATCGAAAGGCTGACGGCGGAAAGGGATGAGCTGATCAGGGCTTCATCCGCCGCAACGGAAAAAAAGCAAGCGCAGTTCTCGCTGGAAAACACCGGATCGCTGGCTGAAGCCTCTCTCTCCGTTAGCGGGGTATTGAAAGCGGCACAGGAAGCGGCGGACGTTTACTTGCAAAACATAAAGCTGCTCGAAGCCGAAAAGATCGCCGCCGCCGAAAAAATCGAAACGGAAGCAAAGGAACGGGCGGAAAACATAGTCAGAGATGCCGAATTGCGGCGAATGGAGATCGAAGAAGCGGAGAATAAAGCGCTTGGCGACCTTCGGAGCGTGTCGTTTCTGTACATGGATTTTATCGACAAATCGCATTCGGCCTTGCATGAAATGGTAGACAGATACAAGCTCACCAAATTCGCCCAAAACGAAGATTCCGGCGCTCACGCGGAAAACCAATAAAAAAATCCCGACAAAAACCCCCGGCGCCGCCGGGGGTTTTGCTTTGCGCCATTTTTTCTTTTTTATCTTTTTTATCTTTGCACCCGGCCGCTGCCGCCGTTTTCGCAAAGTTTCTGGGTTTCTTCGGCTGTGACAAGGTTGAAATCTCCTTCGACCGAGTGTTTGAGGCAGCTTGCGGCAACTGCGAAATCGAGCGCGTCCTGCGGCGATTTTCCGATGAGCGCCGAATATATCAGCCCTGCGCCGAAACTGTCGCCTCCGCCGACCCTGTCTACTATGTGCACGGCGTAATTTTTTGAAAAATAATAGCTTTTTCCATCGTAGAGCATTCCGGCCCAATTATTGTCGCTTGCGGAAATCGAGCCCCGCAGCGTTATGGCGACCGTTTTGAAATCAAAGCGGCTCCTTAGCTGAAATGCTACGCTTTTATATCCCTCTTGGCTGAGCTTGCCGCTTTCGATGTCGCTTTCCGGCGCTTTTATTCCAAACACGTCTCCCGCGTCTTCTTCGTTGGCAATGCAAATATCGACATATTCCATAAGCCCCCCCATAACTTCTCCCGCAGTCTCGCGTGGCCAGAGATTCTTGCGGTAATTGAGGTCGCAACTCACCGTAAGCCCCATATTTTTTGCGGTTTTGCAAGCTTGCTTGCAAATTTCGGGAAGTTTGCCGCCGAGCGCCGGGGTTATGCCCGTAAAATGAAACCAGTCGATGCCGTCGAATATCGCTTCCCATTCAAAGTCTTCCGGTTGGGCGAGGGCAATCGAAGAGCCGGCTCGGTCGTATATGACTTTTGACGCCCTTTGGCTCGCGCCTTTTTCCAAATAATATATCCCAAGCCTCGGGCCTCCCCGAATAATTTTGCCCGTATTTACCCCGTAACGGCGAAGGGAATTTATAGCGGCCTGCCCGATTTCGTTGTTTGGCAGTTTCGTGACAAATGCGGCTTCAACTCCGAAACCCGCGAGGGAAACTGCCACATTCGCTTCGCCGCCTCCAAAACTGGCTCCGAGTTTGTCGGCTTGCACAAAACGCAAATAACCCTCCGGCGCAAGCCGCAGCATGATTTCCCCGAATGTGATCACTTTTGACATAATAATATTTCGCCCCTTTTTTTGTTTTATTGCACCAGATGCACGGCGAAGCCGCCGATTTCATTATCAAGATAAATCGCGGAAAGTTTGCCTTTGGCGTCGTATTTCGCCGAATCTTCGTTGAAGGCGACTCCCATTGATTTCAAATAGGAAACGGCCCTCCCGATATAGTTTGTGCGTATCGCTATATGCCCGTGAAGCCCTAAGTAAGGCGCTTTCATGGCCTCTATGTAGCTTCCCGAAAATATCGAAGAATTTTTCGGAGCGTAGGCGAACCCGAATATGTCCGAAAATCTTTTCGCGGAATTTTCGGCCTCGGCCTCGTTTTCGCCGTTTATGCCCAAATGGGCGAGCTCGAAATTTAGCATCGAATGCACCGCGGAACGCGTGAGCTCTTCTATGGTCGCAAAGTCCCCCGCCTCTATGAGCGCGGGGTCGGCCATCCACGAACCCCCGCAGGCGACCACGCGCTCAAAAGAAAGGTAATCGTTGAGGTTCTTTTGTTTTATTCCGCCCGTAGGCAAAAAAGATATGTCCCCGTATGGGGCGGCCATCGCCTTGATCGCGGCGATGCCCCCGGATTGTTCGGCCGGGAAGAATTTTACGCAGCGCAGCCCTAACTCCATCGCTTTTTCGATGTCCGACGGGCTGCAGCAGCCCGGAAATATGGGAATGTTTTCATTTTGGCAATGTTCGACGACTTTCGGATTGAGCCCCGGGCTGACGATGAATTTCGCGCCCGCCGCCTTGGCCCTGTCTACTTGGGCGGGGGAGAGCACCGTTCCCGCGCCCACCAAAATTTCGGGGACGGATTCGGCTATGCGGCGTATGGACTCTTCGGCCTTGTCAGTCCTGAAGGTGATCTCCGCAATGGGCAGACCCCCCCGGCAAAGCGCCAAAGCCAACGGGACTGCCTTTTTTTCGTCGTCGATTTTGACCACGGGCACGATCCCCAGC
Source organism: Oscillospiraceae bacterium (assembly GCA_009782405.1). The sequence goes on along the minus strand of WRJC01000091.1, from coordinate 24 downwards.
GCCTTTATTTTTTCAATCATTTCA
>WRJC01000090.1 GCA_009782405.1 Oscillospiraceae bacterium | reverse complement strand
TCTATGTGTCGTATATCTTTTCGCGCACATTCTTTGATGAAAACATGGAAATCGGCGAAGCGCATTCGATCGCGGGAGACAAAGGGTCTACGCTGACATTGGTATCCAAAAACGCAAAAGTTTATTTAGTTGAATGTAAATATTTAATCTGATATATTGACAAAGGGCGAAAATATGCGGTATAATAAAGTTGGCAGATACGGACGGCAACGGCATTTAGTTAAGCCAAATGAAAACGGGGAAAATTGCGAAATAAAATTGGAGGAAAAAGAAAATGAAAAAAATTAAAATTGGGATTACGGCGTTTATCATTATTTTCACTTTGCCATTCGCTTTGTTTTCATGTTCAGAAAACGATAAAAAAACAGATTTGCAAAATAATTTTCCTGCTGACATGGACGAAAGCGAAAATGTGGAAGAACCGGAATCGACAACGGAAGAAATAAAAGATTCTTTGCCGGACAATCTTGACTTTGGCGGCGAAACGCTGAATTTGTATGCTTTTGCCAATGGCAAGCAATTTTACATTGAGAGCGAAACAGGCGACGTTTTTAACGATGCCCTATACAGACGCCTAATATCCGTCGAGGAAAGGCTTGGCATGAAAATAAATCACATAATTGAGGAAGTTGAGGATTGGAACAGCAATATCCCCCTCACCAAAATTCGCGCAAGCATGGCTGCGGGAGACCGCAATTACGACCTTATAAGCGGTTGGGCGTTAAAACTGACGCCTCTTTCCGTCGAAGGGTTGTTTATGAATCTGCACGATATTCCATATCTGACCTTATCCGAACCGTGGTGGAACAAGAATATACAAAAAGAATTGACAATAGGAAACAAATTGCATTTTATAGCGGGGGATATTTGCCAGAATTTGTTAATGAGCACCAATTGCGTCACATTCAACAAATCGCTTATAAAAGAATATGGGCTGCCCGATTTGTACGAAGTCGTTTCAGAAGGCAAATGGACGCTCGATTATATGGGCGAATTAGTCAAAAATATATATAAAGACGTAAACGGGGACGGAATTCGGGGGAGCGAAGATTTGTACGGGATATGTTTCAGGGCAGATCACCATACCGTATTTACCCCGTCCACAAATTCCCAATTGATAAAAATAGGTTCTGACGGTTATCCGCACCTTGACCCTGACCTCGAAAGGTTGGCGGGACTTGTGGAAAAGGTGTACGATCTTTTGTATGAAAATAACGGGACGATTTATACAGCATCGGATAACGGCGATATATTGGACGCAATGTTTAAGGAAAGCCGGGCGATGATGGTTTATTGCAGATTGTATGACCCGCAAACATATTATAGGGGAGTGGAATGGGATTACGGCATAGTTCCGTGTCCCAAATACGACGAGGCACAAGAACAGTATTATTCTTTCACAGGAGAATATATATCTTTTTTGTGTGTTCCCAACAATTGCGAAAAAACCGAATTGACCGGGGCATTTATGGAAGCGATGGCGTATGAGAGCTTTAAAAAAGTCACGCCCGTACTATTTGACATAGTCATGGATATAAAAGTCGCCCGCGACGAAGAAACGGTCAAAATGCTTGATATAATCAGAAGCGGGGCATATATGAGTTTCGAAAGCATGTATAAAGATTCATTAGGGGAAGCGGGAAATATGATGGAAAATTTGGTTCGAAAAAAAAGCAAAGATTTCGCATCTTGGTATGAAACAAATGAGATTAAAATAACAAACGCGCTAAATAAATTTATAGCAAAAATAGAAGAAATCGGATAGTGAATTGTAAGTAAAATGTAATAGGGGAAAAATCATGGAAACGAAAATCGCATACAGAATAGCGTATTCACAGTCAAAAACAAATCTAAAAGGGGGCAAATGGGCAAATGTAGCAACGACTAAATCATATATCGTAAATATGGCGGACGACGGGGCAACGCAAGAGCCTTTCGAAATAGCTTCCGAATACAAATACGAAAACGGCAGGGAATGGTCTGTCCAATTTGCCGGCTGGGACAGCGACAGCGAAATAAGGTTCTACAGAGCCTGGACGGAGCAAGAACACGCCCAGAAAGAAGAAGAAAAAAAAAGTTTCATATTTGACAACGATAAAAAGATACTTCACACATGGAAATATAATTTGGACACAGGTGAAGCCGCCGATATAACCGAAATAGAAAAAGTTTCAGATTATTGCACGGGTTTTTACCGTTCGGGGGACAAATATATTTTTTCGGCGATGATAGGGCAGAACCAAGTGCCGTATGTTTGCGAGCTCGATTATACAAACAAAAGACCATTGTTCGACAAAACGCTCGCCTACACATATATGCCCACCGTGTCGGAAGACGGCATAACGATCAGGCAAACGGATTACAAAGTGTACATAGAATATCCCGACGGCACAACAAAATATTTGGACACCAAACAAAATTTCAATTTTGCCCCGGTTCGTTCGCCTGACGGAAAATATCTGACGTTTATAGCCGGCCAAACAAACGAAACGGCGGACGGTGTTTACGTAGCCGATATAAGCGGCGATAATTTGACGAAAATCACAACTCGCGGCGGATATATAGGGGCGATACTGACTCTCGACGTTCCCGACCATCACAAGGGAAGTTCGGATGTTCCTGTCTGGTCTCCATGCAAAAACCAGCATTTGATTTATTTCACCAAGAAAGATAATGAAAACGGCGCAAATATATACCAAATCGACATGGATACAGGCATTGAAAGCAAAATCACAGACACGGGCGACGGCACATTGAACTATCACCCAACTCCGTCGCCTGACGGCAAATGGCTGTCATTCGGGTCAAACAGGAGCGGAACGCGCCAGTTGTATGTAATGCGCGCCGATGGCGGGGAATTGAAACAAATCTCAAAAGCTCCCGAATTCCACGGCGCAATGCATGTCAATTGGCATTTAATGGCTGGGCAATAGGCTGAAAAATGGCAAAACCCAAGTTTGAAAAAATATTGAATTGTTTTGTCAGCGCAAATCTATAGTTTTTCCAAATGTTTTTGAAAGGCAATTCGCTCGCCGCCATCGGGATATCGGACGATCCCGCAATAGGCAAACCCGAGGTTTTCGAGCAGCTTTCGCATAGGCGCATTATTTTCGTGCGTGTCGATTTTGATGTTGCCATGCTGCGCGAGGCACCATTCAATGCAATAACGCCCGACGCCTTTGGGAGCGTCGCGGAGTTTCGCGATCCTGTGGATTACGCCGTATGCATTTTCGTCAAGCCATTTGCCTTTGATCGAATCATAAACCGGTTCTCGTTCGACGGCAAAATAAAACACGGCGATGGGCGCGCCGCCATCGACGCATACATGGCTTTTTTTTTCCAGAACGTCGCGCCGCGCCAATTCAATCGACGGATTTCCGTTTTTCCATTGGGTCGGATTTCCGTTTTCGCGCATGAACTCCCGCGCTTCCGCGTATATTTGCGCTACATGGCCAATATCGTCGAATGTGGTTTTGCGTATTTGCATATTATTTTAGCTCCTTGCGGTTTTTTGGAAAGCACACGATATGAGGATCTTCCGGCATTAGCCGCGTTCGTGTATTATGACTTCGGCGCGTTCGCCGCATTTTTCGACCGATTCGATTTTTACCCTGCCTATTTCCACTTTGCCCTTGTTCGGTATTTCTATTTTCGCCCTTTCGGCCGCGACGCCCTTGGCGTTGATCGCCCCGTTGTCCAGGTACGCCTCAAAAATCTCGACTTCGCCTTCCCTGAAATTCACGTCGCCGGAACCGCGGATCGACATCTTTATTTTCTTTGTTATTTTATTCACGTCGAAATCGCCCGAGCCGTTGATTTCGGCTTCGATTGTTTTGCATTCGGCGAATTTCATGTCGCCCGAGCCGTTGATTTTGGCGGCCAGGTTCCCGACGCTTTTGGCTCCTATGTCGCCCGAGCCGTTGATTTTGGCGGTGCAGCTCTCCGCTTTTTCGAATTTTATATCCCCCGAACCGTTGATGAAAAGGCCGCAAATTTCCGCATTTTCGAAATGTATGTCGCCCGAGCCGTTGATTTTGGCTTCCAATTTTTCAGTTGTTTTGAATGTTATTTCCCCCGACCCGTTTATCGACGCCGCCAAATCGCCAAAACACGCGGGAGCTTCGATGTTCCCCGAGCCGTTTATGGAAAATTTGGCGTTTTCCGATGGCACGCTTGATTTTATATCACCGGAGCCGTCCACCGAGAAAGCCAGATTTTTGATCCTTTCGCCTTCATATGCGAGGCTTATTTCTATTTTGTTTTTCGATGTGTCCCATTTTTCGATTTCCCTGTTCAATTTATCCCTTTTATCGCGGTCGTACTTTATCGCCAGAGAGCACTCGTTTTTGTATTCGAATTCGAGCATATCGATAAATTCCGGGTATCCTTCCGCATATATCGCAGTTTTGTCGCCATTCGCCTTTGTCACCGTGCAATTTCCGCAAGGGATCGCGCATTCGAGATCGGTTGCTTTTCCGAATTCGCAATTTATCTTTGTGTCTTTCGGTTTTTTTGCCGTTTCTTCCGAGGCGAAATTTTCGTCCATAGCGCGCAGCAATATTTTCCCCGCGCCTTTGTTCACTATCCTGCGGCTCGAAAGTTCGGCGGAGCTTCCGTCCTTGAATTTTACGTTTGAGCCATCTGTTTCATCCGGTTTCTTGTCCGAATAGCAACCTATGTTCGCAAACGAATACACGAAAGGCACGCCTTTGTACATATGCGGAAACTTCATGTCCCCCAAATCCTTTTTCACTTTGCCGAAAATATCCTCCAGCCCTATTTCAAATATCGCGCATATAGTCGGGATAGATTCGATGTCGGGGTAGCAAAGCCCGTTTTCCCATTTTGAAACGGCTTGCGCGGTGACCCCGAGCCGCTCGGCCAGGTTTTCCTGGGTCATCGCCTTGTTCTTGCGCAATTCCTCGATTCTTTTTCCGAAACCTTTCAAGTCGTACATGATGTATTTCTCCTTTTGCTTTTATGATTTTGATGTTTGCGTTATTTCAGCATACATCAAAACCCGGCAAAAGTCAATCAACCATTAGTTGAATCAAAAACAAAGTTGATCGCAATCATTCGCCGCCCGCGCAAATAAGGAAACGACCAACCCCAGGCCCCCTTCCGAGAAAGGAGGTCTGGGGGAGACAAAACGCTTTTTCGGCATATCATAATTCCGTGACGCGCAATTTTTCGACTGTCACCGTGGAACCTTTCCATGCGGCGAGATAAACGGGCGACGATATGGCGGCGCCGCTTTTTAGCGCTTCGATATATTCGTGCTCGCAGCTTGCGTAATATATTTTGCCGTCAATTTTGACGCCCATCACTTTATCGCCGAGAATCCATTCCACATCGACAAATGTATCATAAGGGATAAAATTGAATCCGTCGAAATAATGCTCGCGCGCGTTCGCGCAAACCACATCGTTGATTTTCAGCATGCTGCTACTGCCCCGGCCCTCGCCGTAATAGAAAAACATCAGCCAGCCCCCGGAGGAATTATCTTCGTTTCCGCCGTAATAGATCAGCAACGCTTCATCTGCGTCTGCGCCTGTGCCGATTTTGGCGCGGAGCTCGATTTTGAGGGGAAGCGCAAATTCCTGCGGCGTGCCCGTGCGCCTCGTGCCCGTCATTGGCTGCATGACCATATTTCCGTTGTCCGTGTAGCTTAATTTCAAATCGTCTTTCGCATCCGGGTGCGGAATCATAGCCTTCAAGTCGATTTCAACGGGCGCATTGCGCGGAGTTGCCGCCTCGATTTTTTCGAGCTCGGCTTCCGCCTCCCCGCGTTTTCTTTCGACGTCTGCGGGGCCTTCAATGGGAAACCACAGCTCGCTGTTCGTATGATCGCTTGCATAAAGCTCGATAGTGGGATAAAGCCTGCTATTCGCCCGTTCATAACCCGACGACGGAAGCCATTCGACCCAGAACCGCTCATGCAAATTTTGCGTGTTTCCGTCATTTTCAAGCACCGCATATCTCGACGCCGGGATGTCATATTTCACGAATCCCGAATCCTCCGGTATTTCCTTGCTCGACATAACGCTTATCAGATATTCGCTTTCCTTGAGGTATTGCCTTGAAAATATACCCAAAAACCCAGCTGAGGCGTCGTCCGCCAGCGACAGCAATTGGTCGTAGGTTTCTTTCGGCGTAGCTTCCCAAAGTTTTCGGATGTCCGCATATTCGTACCAATGGTCATATCCGTACAGTCCCTGATCGCCGCTGTTTGAGGCTTTGTACGGCAATTTGATTCCGATGGCCGTAAAAGCGGGTTTTTCCACGATTTTGAACTTCATTTCGTCCACTCCTTTTATCGAGAGCACAAATTTGATTGCCGGATAGTTTTTCAAAGGCACATTCGTTTTTCGCGCCGACAGAGGCGCCGTGCCGTGCAATTCTTTGAACGCCCGCGCAAACGCCGCCGGCGATTCATAGCAATATTTCAAGGCGATGTCGATTATTTTTTCCCTGCCGCTCTGAATGTCGAAAACGGCTTGCGACAATCTTCTCCGGCGGATATACTCCGAAACGGATATCCCCGATACAAACGAGAATATGCGAGAAAACTCATAAACGGAACAACCGACGATACGCGCCAGCGATTCGTATTTTATCGGCTGCGTCAAATTTTCTTCGATATATTCGACGATTTTGTCCATGCTGCCAAACCAATCCATACAATCCTCCTCTCTGTGAAAATTATAGCGCAACGAAAAAATTATTTCTTTGCATTTTTTGCTATATTCAATCAAGTTTTTCGCGATGCAAAGATATATATTTTATTATACCATAAATTCACTTCATGTTTTGTAAATAATTTCAACAAAAGACATATAATTGTCATGTTTGTTTGATATGATTGAAATTGAAAAAAATCGCTTGTTTTGGAGGGAGCATTTATGGCAAAATACAAAATATTTTTCGGCACATACTCGAAAGGCCTCGGAAAGGGGCTGCTATACGGCGAATTTGACGCGAATACAGGCCAAATACGCATAAACGACGCCTTGAACCTCGAAAATCCGGCATATATGATAATAAGCCCGCAAAACAAAAACGTGCTGTA
>WRJC01000089.1 GCA_009782405.1 Oscillospiraceae bacterium | reverse complement strand
TTGTATGCGTTGACGATTTTTTCGTATTCCGAGCTCACGGCTCACCCCCGGTATGAAAATTTTTGCAGGCCTGCATAAGATATAGAGGCGCGGCTTTGGAAAAAGGTTAAATTTCGTTTTCGCAATAGGCGCAGATTGTTTTGCCGCCGCTTGTTTTGGCTATGTTTGGCAGGGCTTTTTCGGTTTTTGTTATGCATGTCGCATTTTGGCATTTTTTTCCGGTGTTTTGTGCCGCTGCCGAAACGCGAGGTTTGGGATTTTCGAGGATCTTGATCAACAGCGCCATCCGTATATACATCCCCAGTTCCGCCTGGTAAAAATATTTCGCCCTCGGGTCGTCGTCGATTTCCGCGAAAATTTCGTCGTTTTTGGGGAGAGGGTGCAAAATCGCCAGATCGTCTTTGGCTTTTTTCAATTTGTTTTTATCGAGCACATATATCCCGATTTGCGCATTGCAGTCATCTTCGTTTTCAAATCTCTCGCGCTGTATCCGGGTCATGTATATGATATCGAGCTTATCTATGCATTCCTCTATCGTTTCGGCCATTATTATTTCGTTTCTTTTTTTGAGTTCGGATAAAAAATATTCCGGCGTTTGCAAAGCCGGAGTGGATATGAGATAAAAAGTGTTGTCTTTGTATAAAGAAAAGGCCCGGAGGAGCGAATGGACGGTGCGCCCGTACAGCAGATCGCCGCAAACCCCTATGGCAAGCCCCGTCATTTTTTTGGATTTGAGCTTGCTGATCGCGAACAAATCCACCATTGTCTGGGTCGGGTGGAGATGCCCCCCGTCGCCCGCGTTTATCACCGGCAGCTTGGAGTAAATGGAAGCCGCATACGCCGCGCCCTCGCTTGGATGCCGTATGACCACCGCGTCGGCGTAGTTGGATACGATTTTCACGGTGTCTTTCAGGCTTTCCCCTTTTGATACGGAAGTGGCCGAAGTCCCGGAAAAACCGATAACCCCGCCCCCGAGCCTTTGCATGGCCGCCTGAAACGACAGATTCGTCCTCGTGCTGGGTTCATAAAACAGGTTCGCCAAAATTCTGCCTTTGAGGCGTTCGCGGTAGGCGGCGGGATTTTCGCAAATGTCAAATCCGAGCTCGAGCAGCTGTTCCCAGTCCGCAAGCGCCAAATCGCTGAAATCGATCAAATCAAAAAACATAAATCTTTCCTCCTTTTGAAATTCTTTCCAAATACAGTATTATACAGCACGGGCGATGGCTTGTCAATATAAAATTTCAAATATCTTGAAATATTTTGCCGCATATGGTATAATGCTTACATAAAAATATTCGCGATGGCGATTGGGGGAATATTTTTGTGAAAAAAAGAATAATAGTGGTCCCGCACAATCACTTTGACCCGACATGGCGCCGCTGCTTCGACAAAGAAGCGCGGCTTGGAAACATAACTTTGGCCTCATACGCCCGGCTCGAAGAGATCATCATAGACAAATGGCTGGATTTACGCCAGACTTTCACCGAAGGGCAGGCGGCCGTTCTGGAAAAATACATGGAAAGAAACAAAAACAGCCCCGAAAAAATCGAAAGGTTGAAAAAGGGAATCGCGGACAGGAGAATCTGCGTGCCGATGGCGGGCTGGACCGTTCAGGACACCAACCTGCCCGCCCCGGAAGGGCTGATACGGAATTTTTTATGCGCCGCGCCGCTATACAACTCGCTTGGGGCGCATCCGGAAGATTTGAAGCTCGTATGGATAGAAGACGCATTCGGCTCAAGCCCCAATTATCCGCAAATCATAAAAGGGGTCGGAGGGGAGGCCGTTTGCAAGTTTTGCTACATAACCCCGCCTGAAAACATATGGGTCGGCATAGACGGCTCCAAAGTCGCGGTGCTCGACCGATTTTACAGAAGCATGGGCTTGGGCGGATTCGAAAAACATCCGTATTGCCCGGACTGCCTCGGCGAAGGCTGCGAAACCTGCGCAAAAACCGGCATGAAACTCATAGAGCCGCTTGGAATCGATGCGATCCGCTCCGCCCTTGAACGCGCCGCGAATTTGCTCGACGAGGAAAATCTTGAAATGATCGCGCTGGAAGTGGGCGGCGAGGAACTTTTGCCCGAACCGGATCTGGGAAAGGCGATAGCGGAAATGTCCGGAAAATATCCGGAAATAGACATACGTTTCGGCACCGAATCCGACATATATGACCACGTGAAAAGCGAGGTGCATGAAGCCCTCGAAAAAAGTTTCGAAATATCCCCGGATTTGAATCCGGTATTTTCGGGCTGTTATGTGTCGAGGATAAAACTAAAACAAAAAGTGCGCGAGCTTGCGTATCTGCTCCTTGCGATGGAATCGAGGCTCGCCGATGAATTTTGGCGCAGGGGCGAAGCCGGAAAGCTCCCGGAAGATATACGGGAAGCGTGGAAAACTCTGACATTCTGCCAATTTCACGATGCTGTCACCGGCACCCATATAGACAACGCGTATGACGAACTTTTAGGATTTTTGGGCGAAGTCGAAGCGGTCACAAAAAAATACAAAAAACCGGGCGCAAAACCTTCCGGGATATGCGAAAAGGCCGGTTGCGGCGAAAAAAACGGAATCGATTATAGCATTGTCTTAGGAGGAAACAAGATAATTTTTGACGATATGGGGATAAAAGACATTGAAATCGGCAAACAAGAAAAGCAAATATTCAGGGAGATGCCCTACGGCAGGGTGCGCCGCCCCTTCAGGATAGCCGAACTGTGCCTCGAGCAGGATGTCGGGGACGCATGGGCCACAAGGGTGCCGCCGCAATTCGGCCCCTCAAACAATTGGAACCTCGTGCCCCTCGGGGATTTCCAGCGCGTAAAAAAAGCCGGCACGGATTCGGTCGTCTGGGAGGGAAAATATGCCGGCACGGATTATATGGTGAAAAAGCTCGAATGGACAACCGAGCTGGGCGCGGGCGAAAACGGGCTTTTGGAGTTTAAAATCGATATGGATTGGGAAGCGGACAGCAGGAGGATTAAAGTGCTGTTTCCCGTGAACAATTTTGAAAACGGCGCGATTTTCGAGGTTCCGTTCGGGCATATAGAGAGAAAATACGACCCCAAAAAACTGGCCTATGAGGCATGGTCGCCAAATTCCATGGAATATCCGGCGCAAAATTTCGTCCTGCGCACAATAGACGAAAGCTGCGGCGTCGCCGTGCTGAACCGCGGGCTGCCGTGTTACCGCTGGTATCCCGGCTGCATGGAATTGTCGCTTCTGCGTTCGCCGCAATGCAATTTTTGCGTTAACGAACAGGCGCATTATGACTTTAACGATATCGCAGGGCTCCGCGATCAGGGAAGCCACAGTTTCGAGTTTGCCGTTTTGGCATACCGCGACGCCAAAAAAATCGGCGATATCGCAAAAATAGCGCACAATTACAACCGGCGCGAAAAAATAGAGCTGCCTTTTGAAATTACAGGAGGCGCGATACTTACGGCGTTCAAGCCCTCGGAAGACGGCCAAGCGTTTGTTTTACGCTTTTACGACCCCACCGGCGAAGGATGCGAGGCCGCGATCGATTTTAAAAGAGAGGTTTTTGTGTGCGAATGCGACATGCTCGAAAACCCGCTGGATGGCAAAAATTATGAATATGCAAAAAATTACAGCGCGGCTTTGCCCAAATTCAAAATAGCCACGCTGAAAATAAAGTTAAAGTGAAAAGGAGCTGTAAATAAAAATGAAGAATTTAAATTTTCGCGTTTTTTGCCTGGCGCTGATATGCGCGGCAATGGCGACTGTGCTTGCTTCGTGCGGAGACAACGCGCAAAAATCGGATGATTTGGACAATGCGCAGCAAAACCAAGACGGCGGGGATCCGGCGGAGGCGGAAGCGGAAGCGCCCGCCGAACCCGAAAAGATTTTCCCGCACGAAACTTTGGATTTCGGCGGATATGTCTTCAGGCTCATCACGGCGGAGGACCAAAACGGAAACGGCCTGTACTACGAGGATTTTGAGATCGAGGAAGCCATCGGGGATGTATATAACGACGCTCTGTATGAGCGCAGGCTCGCCCTCGAGGATAATTTCAACGTGAAATTTTCCAGCATAAACAAAGGCGACATATCGGGCGACGTCAAAAAAACGGTGAACGCCGGCACCGACGAATACGATCTGGTTCTTCCCCGCCTCAATTCAGCCTGGAATTTGATCACGTACTGCGCCGATCTGCTGGCGCTCCAAAACCTTTCGCTCGGGGAATCCTGGTATGACCAGAACTGCATAGAAAATTTGTCGGTGGCAAAAAAACTGTACACGATCACAGGCGACGCTTTCACAAAACATTACGACGGGATCATGCTGCTTATTTTCAACAAGCAGATATTGCAGGAGCACGGGCTTTCCTCCCCTTACCCGATTGTCAGCGGAGGGAAATGGACGCTTGACGCGATGGGCGAAATGGTAAAAGCGGTCACGAAGGACGTCAACGGCGACGGGATCTTGGACAAAGACGATATGTGGGGATATGCCCAGCAGGGCGACATAGTCGGGGCGGTCATAAACGGGGCGGAATTGAAATATATGTACAAAAATGCCGACGACATCCCGTACACGATGGCAAACACCGAGAGGATGAACATGGCCATAGACAAATTTTTGGATTTTTTCAGGGATTATTCCTGGGACACCACCCGCGACGCGAACAACGCGCATTTGAGCGCGTTCTGGCTGTTCCCGGAAGGGCGCGCGCTGTTCAACGGGATAATGCTGCACTATATACAGTGGCAGCTCCGGGGCGTGGAGCACGATTTCGGGATCATTCCCATCCCAAAGCTGGACGAGGCCCAAAGCCGCTATTACACTTCGACCAACGCCTACCACACATATTGCTACATGATGCCCAAAACCGTTTCGGACCCGGAAAGAACCGCGTATATATTCGACGCGATGGGCTTTTACGGCGAAAAGATAATAAAGCCCGCGTATTACGACATGTGTCTGACCAGAAAATACACGCGCGACGAGGAATCGAACGAAATGCTCGACATCATCTTCAAATCCACGGTCTATGATTTGGGGCTCTACGCGGATTTCGGCAACATATCCGGCACTGTCCAAAATTTGATTTTAAAAGGCGAAAACACATACAGTTCGTCCTATGAAAAAATAGAGCCGAAAGTGATCTCCGCAATCGAAAAATTCGTGGCGAGCATAGAGGATTGACCGGGCAGGTGTTCGATTCGTCCACCTGCCCCGAAATTTTGCCGTCAATAATTATCAAAAATAAATATCGCAATCAGGAAGCATTTTTCGCAATTCGTCTATTTGGGTTTGCGTCAATGGATTATTTTTCAAATACAATCGTTCCAAGTTGACCAATCCGCTCAACGCGCTTATGTCGCTGATTCGGTTGCCATCCAAATCCAACCATTCTAATTTAATTAATCCGCTCAACGCGCTTATATCGCTGATTTGGTCGTCCCAAAAATACAAATACGTAATTTTGGTCATATATTTCAAAGGTTCTATGTCAGCATTTGAAAGGTCCATTCTATACAAATAAAGTTCCGTCAAAGTAACATCGTACTGTTCGTTTTTTATGGTTATGTAGCTATTATGCTTCTGACTATTCGAATCAATGACAAAAATTGCTATTGGAATCGATATGATTAATAAAAAAAGCAAAGGCACCAAGACAAACAATATAATTCGGGCAGATTTTCCCATTTATTTCACCCATTTTGTTTTAATTTTTTCGCTATCTTTTTCACTTGTTCGATTGACAGTTCGGTGTCTTCGGCGATTATTTCTATCGGTGTTCCACGTTTTAGCATCTTTTCTGCTACTATTTCTGCTTTTGTTTTCATACCTTTTTCCATGCCTTTTTCCATGCCTTTTTCCATACCGTCTTTTTCCCTGACTCTCAAGGCATCGTCCATATTCCATTCCATGCTCAACATACTAATCACATCACTTCCATATATTTTCAAAATTTCCCTTAATATATTTTCCCTTATGCAATCTTTGACTGCCTTTTCCAATGCCGCCGCCAATTCGAGCCCGGCGGCCGCGTTTTCGCGTGCCCGCGCTACGAAAATACAGTATTCATTCAGCGTGCCGCTCCGGCGCATGATTTCAGGATTGTATCCTTTGTTGATATTGTAGACTTTCACTTTCAATTCCAGGCTGCTTGCATTTTTGTCAATGAAAGCGTCGGACAAACTTAAAGTCGATTTTTCCGGGTATTCGTCCTTGCCGTTATATACCACTATAAACTCCGGCGGCATTATTTTCATCATGCGCGAGCTATACATCGCCTCACTGTCCGTTATCATTTGATATTGCCGTGCGATGTAAAGCAAAAACCTCAACGGCATATTCGGATTTATCGAAGATTGGTGCTCCACCAAAACAATAAATCTATCGCCTACAGTGAACGCTATGTCGTTTTCGCGCCCGATAAATATGATATTTTCCAATGTTATCAATTTTATTTCGTTTGGTTTGTGATTTGCGCCGCTTATCGCGTTGTATAATTCCGCAAGTTTATCTTTCTCGCCGAAAAGCTTGGTGAACACGCTGTCTTTATATTTTCTGTTCGCGTTTGTTGTTTTGTTCTCATTATGCATATCATACCCGTTTATTTTTCATTCCAAAAATTTTATAGCACTCACTATCAGGCTGCGGCATTTTTCCGATTCCCGCTTGTCAATTCAATATCGAGACGTCAACTGTTCCGTCAAATTCGCGGCCGCCTTTTTCGTACAGGCCGCGCCTTTGGATTTTGTCGTTTTTCATCTCCTGGTAAGCGTATTTGTAGACATCGTATATCAATTTACACGGCACGACTATTATCCCGTCGCCGTCCGCGACGACCAGATCGTCCGGATATATGGCCACGCCCCCTATGGCTATCGGGATGTTTTTTTCGTGGTACCTTATGCGCGCCTGGTCCATGGGCTGCGATGCGTGTTTTGTGAACACCGGGATTTTTTGGAGTATCACTTCGTCCGTGTCCCTGATCCCCCCGCCGTTGAGCAAAAACCCGACCGCGCCCTTGTTTGTGCAGTTCAGCGTATTGTTCGAGCCCAACAGCCCCACGTCGAGCCCGCATATGTCAAGGCATATGAAATCCCCGGGGACAATATCTTCCGCCCATTTGTC
>WRJC01000088.1 GCA_009782405.1 Oscillospiraceae bacterium | reverse complement strand
AGGTTTGCGTTGTCCTTGTCAAAACGCCCCTTGAAATCCTCGAACTGCTCTTTTGCGAAGATTGCGAAATTAAACTTGTATTCGCCGCCGTCCTTGACTATGAGATTGGCCGCAATCAATCTTACAATATCATCTTCGCTTAAAGAACCGTCCGGGATAGTCCCGTCTTGGCTTTTTCCGACGATGTCTTTGGGGGCGAGCCATTTGGTGCCGCCGTTATGATAGACCTTATTGTCAAAGTATTTGCCTATCCAGTAGTAGTAGATGAAATTGCCTTTTGCTTCGTCGCCGTTTGAGTTGCAGCCGCTTTCGGTCGTGGCAAGGGCTTCGTTCTCCGTTTCCTTTTCGTCCACCACAAACCACCCGTAGCCGCCGTCAAGGCGCGGGGGATACGGCCCGTTTGGCATATTCAGGCCATCTTTTATTTTCCCGATTTTTCCGCGAAGCACGGCGGGCAGCGCGATATAGCCAAGCCGCTTCATGCTGAAATCCGATCCGTAGAAACCCATGCTTGACACTGCGTCTTCGTGTTCCTTGAAAAGCGAGGCAAAATAATCGGCGACATTGGCGACAAGCGGGGCGAATTTCGTTTCCATCGCCCGCTTGTCGCACAGGCGCAGTATTATGAAATTTGCCGCGTATTTGCCGCCGTCCTGAAAAATGGCGTCGCCGCCGACAAGCCGGGGCAATTCGTCCTCGATATACATTGTAGGAAGGCCCGTTTTGATGCTTATTTCCTCGACTGTCAGCGGCTTTTCGTATGCCGCTTCGCATATCGCCCTCGCGATCTGGCTGTATAGATATTTGTTTGGATCCATTGAGCCGTTGCAAGTGCCCGTGTTCCAGTTGATGCGCTTGTAGACCTTATCCATTTTGTTTTCTCCTATTCTTGTTTTGATTTTTTCGCGGCTGACGTTGAGCCGCCACTTGACCGTGGTTTCGGTTAGCGCGTAAGCCTTGGCGATTTGTTTTACCGGCAGCTGCCCGATATAATAATCGACCAAAATATTGCGGTACTCCGAGGACAGCGTATGGAGATATTTGAAAACCTGCTGATACCGGTCGACGACGATCAGTTCGTCGACAAAATCGTAATCGTCTTTGATATCTGCGAAATCGTTTTCCGGCGGCACTTCGTTTTGCCTTTTTCTCATATCGATAAATCTCGCGTAACGGTTGCGGGCGATGCGCCAAACCCATTTTTCGAGAGAATCGATTTGATATTTTTTTATGCCGCTCAAAACGTGAACCATGATCTCGCTTGCCAAATCTTCCGCGTCATGGCGACTACTTAGCCGCTTGGCGCAGAAATGAAAAATAGGTTCGACAAATTTCACAATTTCGTTTTCGTCCATTTCCATCGACTGACCTCGTTTTTGTTTTGTAAAAGCCTTTACGTTTTATATAGTGCCTGCGAAAACAAATCGGATAGGCGTTTTGCAAAAATATATTTTTCCGCAAAAAGTAGGGCGGGGGCTCTGCTCCCGCCGATATAAAACCAGCATAAATTAAATGAACGGGACGCGCAGGGGCGCGTCCCCTACAATTCCTGCACCGTACATCCATGCTCTTTCAATATGTCCTTGACTTGTTTTGTATAATCCGCCATTACCCAACCGCCATCTCTATTATGTCAAGCCTCTCGATTTCATATTTGATCTGTATATCCTCCATGCATTCCAATTCTGTTTCCGCAATATCACGAATAGCCAAATTCATTCTTAATGCCAGCGCATCGAAAGAACCCTCTTCTAATGTTACCCTCAGCTCATCGCAAGTCGCATACCACATTCTGTTGTCGCCCGTCCATATGAACTTTACTTCAAATTGTTTCATCATTCAAATCTCCTCTGAATTTTTTGTTTTTATTTGCCATTTTATCGCTGCAAATCCAGCTCAACGGAGTGATTATCGTGGAATGAGGCGGTGAGTTTTGTTTTGTTTTTGGCAAATTTCAATTTGAGGTGATTTTTTTGCGGGCTCTCGTAAAACCACGCGAAGAGTTCGAGCGCGTTTTCCACCGGGTCCCATTTGCCGTACAGCTTGCTGCGCAGCAATTTAGGCCCCCAGCCAAATATTTGCGAGGCGTTGTCGGCCCATTCGCCTTTTTTGAACCTGTAGACGCATTCCTTCTTGCCATTCCAGCCAAGCGCCAAAACCCCCTCGTCCGCGCCAAAATCCAGGTACACTTCCGAAAGCTCGGAGCCGGCGGGGTTTTTTTGTTTGTATGTTCCGCGCACTTTGGGATAGTCCGGCGCGTTTTCGTCGATATGCAGGTGCGTCAGCCCTTTTTGCGCCTGTTTTAGTTTGCCGTATGCGGAACTGTCCTCGCCTTGCCCGCCGCTTTCGCGCAGCGCCGGAAGCAAAATATCCCAGATCATGTCCAAGGTTTTTTGCATGTCGGCGTTGCTCGTTATCGCGATCACCGCGTTTTCGTTTGGCATGACCACGCAAAACTGCCCGAAGGCCCCGTCGCCCCTGTAAACCCCGTCCGGTTGGCAGCGCCAGAACTGATAGCCGTACCCCTGGTGCCAGTCCTTGTTGTCGCCTTCCCCGCTGTTGTCGATCTGCTTTTTGGTCGCCTCGTCTATCCAGCTTTCCGGTATCAGCTGTTTTCCGCCAAAACTCCCCTTTTGCAGATACAGCTGCCCGAATTTCGCTATGTCCTCTGTCGTCAGGTTCAGCCCGAACCCGCCGAAATTTATGCCGAGATCGTCCTCTTCCCAAACCGGGTCGATGTCGAGCGGGCCAAACAGCCGGGGAGAAAGATAATCCACCAGCTTTTGCCCCGTGAGCCTCGTTATTATTGCCGACTGCATATATGTGGCAAGCGTGTGATAGAAAAACGCGCTGCCGGGCTCGTTTTTTATGTGCGAGCACAAAAAGCCCTTGATGTTGTTTTCGCCCCAGTTCTCATATTCCATGCCCGTTCCCATCGTCAAAATGTTTTTGACGGTCATCTTCTTCATCTTTTCGTCGATATGGCCGCCCAGCTCCTCAACTTCCTTTTTGAAAATGTCGGCTATCAGCGTATCGACGCCCAAAAGCCCCTCTTCCACCGCGAGCCCTATGGCAGTCGATGTGAAGCTCTTGCTCAGCGAAAACAGCTGGTGCCTGTATTTTGGGCCATATGGCTCCCACCAGCACTCGCTTATCACTTTTCCGTTTTTTAGCAGCATGAACGAGTGCAGCTCATGGTTCTGCTCCTTGATTTTGTTCAAAAAGTCTATGATCGCCTGTGATTTCACCCCTTGCTTTTCCGGGGCGCTTCGCATAAGTTTCATTTGCTGTTTCCCCCTCTCATTTCACAAATTTACGTTTTCGATTCTTTTGACCAGCGCATCGAGGCCGCTTTCCGCAAGCGCGATAAATTCGAGCAGCTTTTCCGCCCAGCCGGAGATTATGTTTGTTTTGGGGCCTGCAAATTGCTGCGTCCCATAGCCGAGCAAATCTATGCTATGGACCCAAACATCGGAATTTATGTTTTTTTTGTATTCGTCCGCATAAAACTGTATCGTTTTGCCGTTATACGGATAATTGCACTGGTTGTCCGACAAAATGATCGTTCGGTCGACTTTTATCTTTTGCTCGCTTAAGTGCCGGAACGGGAGCTCCATATCCGTGCCGCCGCCTTGCGCAGGAATGCTTCGCACCTGCGACAAAATCCCGCCCTTCGTCGATACTGCGGGGGTATAGAGCTTCGTGTCGAAGGTCATAAATATACTCTCCTCGCATATGCGGGCGGCGACCACGCCGAGCGTCAGCCCTATTTCCGCGCAGCTCATTTTGCTTTTTTGGCTCACGGGGCTTCTCATGGAGCCGGAAACATCGACCGCTATCGCGGTCTTGCCGTTTATGCGGGGTATGTTTCCCACAGACGCATCCATCGCCGTCTCGAGCGCGTCGAACACCTTGGAACTCGCGCTCGGCAGGCCTTCAAGCTCCTTGTACGCCGACAAAAACCTGAATGGGAGCTGGCGGCTTTTTCGCACTTGGTCGGGATCGGCCAAAATTTCGTAGACTTTCCCTATATTGTCCGGCGCGGCGTTTAAAATGTTGCGAAGATTTCTAAGCAGCGCCATATAGCCCACCTTGCCCGAATTTATCAGATCGGCCCAGACTTCTTTGGTGTTTCCCTTGGCTGAGAGCTCCGTTTCCCATGTGTAGGGCGTAGCCAGCTCCCCGGCGATCAATCTTTTCCATAGATCTGACTGTTCCCCGTTTTGCGGAACGGGATGGCATATGCGCGGCAAGTCGCGCATTTTGAGACTATTTTGCTCGCCTTTGTATTTTGCCAGCGTGTATTCGTCCTGCCTGGCAAAAGCCTCGTTGATTCCCTTTTTGAGCGAATTGGGTATCGGCTTGCCATAATAATGCAGATAAGCCGACAAGATTTCGGTCATGTCGTCGGCCCTTATCGCGATGCCGGGAACAAGGCGCCTGATATATTTTTTGCCGTTTGGCTCATGGGCGAGAATCGCCGCCAAAACGTGCGATATGGATCTCATGTTGAATTCTTTTCTTGCAAATGCCGCCAGCTTTGCGATGAACTCCGGTTCGCTTTCGGCGATTTTGGCTGCCGTCTGTACGATTTCGCCGTCGTTTGAGCCGTAGAACTTCGGCTCTGCAAAAAATGTCGAAAGCGCCTGCGTGACAAGCCTTTCCTTGTCATTCATCGAATACGCGGCGTGGCCTTCTTTGTTCGTCGTTTTGATTGTTTGCGCCGGTTCGTTGAATTTTGCCATTTTGATTCACTGCCTTTCTTTTTGATCGGGCTAAAAACAAAAACTCTGCGAGAATAAACCGCAAACGCATCTCATTTTCAAGACGAAGTAAGCGTCCGCTGCACTGCGCAGAGTTTTTTGGCATTGCGCGAAGGATAATCGGCAGCAGTCTAAACTATCTTGCGATAGGTGCCGGATTCGAAGCCGGCTAAAAAAATTATTGAAAAATTTTTTGTTATCCGAAGTAACCGCTGTCTGCACTGTCGCGCAACACGGCCATTATACCACAAATTTTTGTAATTTGCAATGCTTTTTTTGTCGAAAAGCAAAAATTTTTTGCCATTTTGGCGAGTCCCGCAAAAAAATCATAAAAATTTACAAATAAATCTTGAAAATATTATTTGGATGTGATATATTGAAAAACAAAGATTACAAATTTTTCAGCGGAGGATCAAAACAAATTTATGGATTTATCCGAAAAATTCAACGATTATTTGACCAACACGGCAAAGACAATCACAAAATCCGATATGAAGGCTCTTTCGGGCATAGCGAACAAACTGCTCGAGACAAAACAAAAAGGCGGCACGGTGTTCACCGCCGGAAACGGGGGGAGCCTGGCCACCGCTTCGCACATGGTCAACGACTTGACCAAAGGCTGCCGTGTGCATGGAAGGGAAGGTTTTCGCGCGATATGCCTCGGCGATTCCTCCGCGGTGCTTACCTGCCTGGCAAACGATTTCTCCTATGAGGAAGCATATGCGATAATGCTCAAAACGCTCGGCAAAAAGGGCGACGCATTGGTGGTGTATTCGGGCAGCGGCAATTCCCCGAATGTGGTCGAGGCCGCAAAATACGCCGTGGAAGCGGGAATCTGCGTGATCGGCTTTTTGGGCCGCGACGGGGGCAAGCTAAAAGAGCTGTGCGATATATACATCATCGCGCCCACCGATTCGATGGAGAGCCTTGAGGACGCGCACATGGCCTACGAACACGCCTTGACCGTCGTGATGGTCGATGCGCTACAAGATATGTGGGGGATGGAGATATTAAGGCTGCCGCAAAAGAACCGGGTGTTCAAATCCGCCCTGTTCGATTTCGACGGCACCCTGAGTTTGATCCGCGAGGGCTGGCAGCAGATCATGATACCGTATTTCTGCGAACTTTTGGAGGCCTGCCCGCAAAAAGGCGGCGACATCGAGGCCTGCGTCACCGATTTCGTAGACAAGCTCACGGGAAAGCAGACCATATTCCAGTGCATCCAGGTCGCCGAAGAGATAAAAAAACGCGGCGGCGCGCCCGAGGACCCTATGGCCTACAAAACCGAGTATCTGCATAGGCTGCATGAAAAGATAAAAAACCGCAAAGCGGGGCTTAAATCCGGCGCCATATCGCCGGAACAGATGCTCGTGCCGGGATCGCTGGATTTGCTCGAAAAGCTCAAAGAGGCGGGGCTTTCGATATACTGCGCCAGCGGCACCGACAACGACGCGGTGCTCGAGGAGGCGAAACTGCTCGGGCTCGACCGCTATTTCGGACAAAACATATACGGTGCGCTCGACGAACACGCCACCGACTGCACAAAGGAGCTCGTCATCAAGCGCATACTCGCCGAAAACAGCATAAGCGGGAAAGAACTCATATCGTTCGGCGACGGGTACGTCGAAATAGAGCTGATCGTGAACATAGGGGGATATTCCGTGGCTGTTGCCACAGACGAAAAAAAGAGGGCCGGCATAAACGAATGGAAGCGCAGCCGCCTGACTATGGCGGGGGCGAGCGCGGTGATACCCGATTTCGCCGAAGCCGGCAAAATCATGGATTTGGTTACATATTGGGGCGCCCAGTAAATAAGGAGGCAAATAGTTATGCCATTTGCGAAATTCGACCGCAGCAAACTCGAAATACTGCCAATTGAAAAAAGAGAAAGCGACCTCGACTTGTCGGTGGTGATGGACTTGGCCGATCCCAAGCCTTTTGACAACCCAAAAATCGACAGTTTGGCCGACGACATAATAGAGGCGCGAAAAAAGGGCGCGGCTGTGATATTGATGTACGGGGCGCACGTGATACGCTCCGGCTGCGCTAAATTTATGATAAAACTGATGGAGGAAGGGTATATAACCCACTTCGCCACGAACGGGGCGGGCGCGATCCACGACTTTGAGCTCTCGCTTGCGGGCGTCACCTGCGAAAGCGTGGCGAAATATATAAGCGAGGGGCAGTTCGGGCTTTGGCGCGAAAGCGGCATGGTCAACGATGCGCTGAAAGAGGGCTGCGCATCAGGCCTCGGCGCGGGCGAGGCGATCGGCAGGTATATCCACGAAAACAACTTTCCAAACAAGAACATAAGCGTGCTGGCCGCGGCCTATAAAAACCAGATACCCGCCACCGTGCACATCGGCATCGGAAACGACATAATCCACGAACACCCGAACTGCGACGGAAAAGTTTTGGGCGAGAGCTCGTACACGGACTTTCTGATCTACGCCGAATCCATAAACAAGCTCCAGCACGGGGTGTTTTTGAATTTCGGCTCCGCCGTGGCGGGCCCGGAAGTGTATCTGAAATGCCTCGCCATGGCCAGAAACCTCGCCAAGAGGGAAAACCGCGAAATATTCGACATCACCACTGCGGTGTTCGACCTGCTTCCGATCGAGGGCGACGACTACGGCTCCACCCCGCCCAAAACCGACCCGAGATATTATTTCAGGCCCTGGAAGACGATTTTGTCCCGCACCGTGGCCGACGGCGGCAAAAGCTACTATATCCAGGGCACGCACGACATGACGCTGCCCTCCCTTGCAAACAAGATTTTAAAAAAAGGGGGGAAATGAAAAATGGATATACGCGAACTCGGCGAAAAGCTCTGTAAAGCCCCCGAGGTTGTCATCGCGGTTCTCGGGGATTTCTGCCTCGACAAATATCTGTATATAGACCCCGCCCGGGACGAAAACTCGCTGGAAACCGGGCTGACCGCCTATCAGGTCACAAAAAAGGGGCTGTTTCCCGGGGCGGCGGGCACCGTGACAAACAATCTGCGCGCGCTTGAGGCGCAGGTTTTGTGCGTGGGGGTCATCGGCGACGACGGCGAAGGGTACGAGCTTTTAAAGGCTTTAAAAAATATAGGCGCGGACACTTCGCATATGATAACCGACGAAGTGCGCTGCACCAGCACGTACACGAAACCCATGCGGGATGGCGTCGAGCTCAACCGCCTGGATTTCAAGAACTTCGAGCCGATGTCCGGATGCACCCAGGCAAAACTGATCGAAAACATTCATTCGGCCATATCCAAATCGAACGCGCTGATCGTGCTCGACCAGTTCATCGAGGAAAACTGCAACACGGTCAATGCAAGGGTGCGCGAAGAGATAGCGGACATCGCAAAAAAGAACCCGGATCTGATCATCTACGCCGATTCGAGGGCCTATATCGACCTGTTTTCCGGAATCATGGTAAAATGCAACCATCATGAAATCAAGGACAACGGCGAGGCTATATTCGAAAAAAACAAAAAACCCGTGTTTGTCACGATGGGCGAAGAGGGCTCGATGGTATTCGACAAAGAGGGATGCCACAAAATAGAAGCGGTGAAAGTCGAGGGGGAAATCGACATATGCGGGGCGGGCGACGCCTGCAGTTGCGGGATCGTGCTCGGGATGGCGCTCGGCGCCCCGCCGAAAACCGCCGCGCTGCTTGGCAACATCATATCCTCAATCACCATAAAACAGATCGGCGTCACCGGCACGGCCACAAAAGAGCAGGTGCGGGAAGTCATCGGGAGGGTTTATTGAAATGAATGAAATGATTGAAAAAATAAAGGCGCTGGGGATCGTGCCCGTGGTCAAAATCGACGACGAAAAAAAGGCAGTCCCGTTGGCTTTGGCGCTTTGCCGGGGGGGTCTGCCCATTGCGGAGATCAC
>WRJC01000087.1 GCA_009782405.1 Oscillospiraceae bacterium | reverse complement strand
ATCCGTGGGGTTCCATTGACATATCCTCCGATATATCAATATCGCCTTTTAAATAACTCACCGCATTGCCGCCGATTTTCACTCGCTCGCCGCAATCTTCGCAGTACAACGTCCCGCCGCGTTTGGATAACTGCCACGCGACCATAACTTTTTTGTTCAGCTTTTCGCCCCAAAAAGGTATCAGCGAGCAATGGGCGCGTCCCGTGACCGAATCTTCGTCGATTCCGGCGTTCGGAGCGAAGAAGCGGGAAACAAAATCGCAGTCGTCGCCTTTTGCGGTGACGATGATTCCGAAGTTGTCATCATCGAGCTTTGCCTCGGTTTTTATTTGTTTCAAAACCGAAAAATCGGGATTGATGTTATGCAGCGTTTCGACGCTGTCAACCAGCGCCAAAAAATCTGCGGCTTTATATGCGGCGGCCGGCTTTATGCCAAACGCTTTTTCAAATGTCTGATATATCGGGCAGGGCGTGACCGGGCGTGACGGAAAATCGAGATAGAGCAAATCGTCATCTTTTGTGACCGACATCACCCCGCTCACGGTCTTGAATTTTATCTCGCGCAATTCTTTTTCGGCGTCCTCAAACAACACAAACGCGCTCGCAACCGTAGCGTGGCCGCAGAGGTCAACTTCAAGCGTCGGCGTAAACCAGCGCAAATCGTAAAAACCTTCCTGTTTGACTAAAAATGCCGTTTCGGACAGGTTGTTTTCGGCTGCGATATTTTGCAAAAGATCATCGGGCACCCATTTGTCGAGCAGGCAAATCCCGGCGGGATTGCCGCCAAACAGCTTATCGGTGAATACATCTATAACGAAATATTGCATATATATCAATTTCCTTTCTGCAATTTATATTGGTCATACCAAAATATTTCTTTATATCCGATCTTCTGATAAACCCGGTTGGAATACGGATTAGCGCAGTTGGCGTATAAGGCGCAATATTTGAATCCGTCATCAAACAGCTTTTGGGATAGATGCCAAACACAAGCCGTGCCGTACCCTTTGCCGCGCAGATTCGGCGGCGTGTAGACATGGCCGATAAACGCGCAGTTGGATGTACTCCTGACGCTGGCGGCAACCGATACGGGGTAATTATCCACCCATATATATGCGTTTCCCTTTTCTGCCGCCCGGTTTGCGCCCTCAATCCCGGCGGAAAGGTTGTATTCGCCGATATTGCAAGCAGGGGGAAAATCCGCATACCAATATGGCAGATAATACATATCGTCGAAATTCACCACGCGGAAAGAGCCGCCTATGGGTTTAACTTCATTCGTTTTGTCGAGCAAATACAAAACAAGGCTCTCATTTAGACAATAACTCTTGCTTGTCAGTTTGCCGTATTGCTCACAGAAATTCTTTGCGAGCGCCTTCTCGGTCATGATAAGATCGACTTCAATCCCGCATTCCATAATCGACCGGATAAAAAAATCTACCGCACCATCGTTTCGGATATTATCGGTTTCGTACATGGTCATCGGGAAAGGCACAGTCCGTGCGGCGGTTAAGATGACGTTCCCGCAATCATCTTTAACGCTTGCCATGAACTTATCATCGCCGATGTTTTTATAGATCAAATTGTTTTGTATCTCGTGCCGGTTCAGGATTGGCAGCACATCGCCAGAAAAATCTTTTGCCGTTGCATAGAGCGTGAATTTCATATTACAAGTCCTTTCTCATTTGTAATCAAGCCTTATAAAAATCTTTTTGTTCGGCAATTCATATTCGCTTTTTCCAATTAGGATATATCCCGCGTCACGCATAGCGTCGGTGAGCGCGGCTTCATCATGGTTTTGCCCGTGCTCTTGAATATCCTCAAATGCCGCCTCATATCCCGAATGTGAAAGAGATTGCCCGTCCGGGTCAAGTTGCACGGTGACGGAAATGATCGGTTTGCGAAGTTTGCCGACAATATCCGTAAAATTGTCAAGATGAATATGTTTAACGAGCAAATTCGCCGTCACCAAATCGGATTGTTGCAAAATATCAACGGCGCGTTCTTTTTCGGTCATCAGATCAACTTGATATAGTTTCAACTCCGGCAGATGGCTGTAACGATTGCGGCATATGTTTAGATATTGTTCATTTATATCGATTCCGATTACACACTTGTACCTTCCGGCTTCGATGTTTTCCAATCCATTGCCGCCCGTTATCCCAAGAATCGCAATGGTCGGCTTTTGCATATCCGCGACAAGGGCAAACTGATCGCTAAATATGCGCGACAGCATTTCAAGCTGCTTCACATTTTCATGCCCCATGTGTTTTTCGTATGTATCATGCGGCAGTTTTTGCCACGGATTATGATTTTCCACGCTCAACTCTCCAATACTTCAAATAACAGATGATTTTGTGATCGTTCATCATGATTCCCCTTTCTTCACCCGATACCAATATGAATATATCGTTTTGTATCCGAGTTTTGTATAGAGATTAACCGCCTTTTCATTGTTTTGTACAACTTGCATATAAGCTGTACGCGCACCGAACCGCTGTGACGCCGATATAAGCGATTCGCAAATTTCTGTGCCGTAGCCTTTTCCTCGCTGCGGTTCATCTACGACAATATTCAGCAACGCCATATATCCACGCTCGATTACTGCCGAACCGCAGGCGACGGATGTGCCGTTTTTGACAAGCCGCCCACAAATCATATTGCTTTTCACATTATCAAGTATTTGTTTGGCGGTCGCCATTTTTACGCTTTCGGTATAGCGGCCAAATGAAAAGTAAGCGTTCAGCCATTCGTCGTCGGCATGATCTGCCATAATACAATCGCCGGATAAAAAATTCTTGCCTTGTAAATCCATTTCCATAATGTATGTAGGCGTAACGATACTGTAGCCATGTTGTTCGAGGGTCTTATCGATATTCGGATTTGAGCCGTCGGTCAGTTTATAAACAGCTTGCAATCCCTGCGCGAAATACCGTTTTTCACACTCGGCTATCTTTATTTGCAAATCAAGTGTGGACGGATAGAGCGGATTTATCGAATTAGCCCTATTGGTATAACCATTTGCGAACCGCAGCACCCAGCCATCGTAAACTTGTGTTTGTAGCGCGGGATGGGCATTGAGGGAGAGTTCTTCGTACAACAATATTTTGCTATCCATGAATTGCCCTCCTTAACCACAACAGCGTTTCACCGTGGCTGCTGTGTATGACTGTTTTGTTTTCAAAATCTCTTTTGAGCGCCGCAAGTCCGGCTTGATAATCAGCTTCTTCGATCAGCCGGAACATAGAATATCCCTTGTTTTCGACCAGATTGATGAAATCGTTTGTTATAATAACCTCCCTGTCCTTGTCGGTGGTGACAACCTTGTATTCATCAAGCCCGGCGGTTTTGGCGGCGGTGGCAATGTCTGGTATGTCGGGATAACGCTTCTTTTCAACCGCGACGGTAGTCGGGAAATACTTTACCCAATGGCGGGTTTCAAGCTGGCTGTGGGATTCGGTGAGTATGCAGACAAGTCCGCCCGGTTTCAGGACGCGGCGAAATTCATTGAACATCATCTTTATATCCGGCACATGATGGATAACGTCGGTCATATAGACAAAATCGAAAAAACTATCTTCAAATGGAACCGCCAAATGATCGCCGCTTTGCACATCAATCCCTTTTGCCAGTGCTTTTTCCCTCATGCCATTTGATGGTTCCACGCCGTATATTTCGGCGGTGGTGAGCTTTTTTATCGCGTAGGCGAAGTTGCCGGTGCCGCAGCCGAAATCGAGGATAGTCCTTCCGTCGAGCGGCAGTTCGGCGGCGAACAAGTTGATAGTGTTTATATTCGCGGTGCGCGTCAGATCGTAATCTTTTGCGAGTGTGTTGTAATCTATCGACATATTGATCCTTCCGTTTCATTTTTTGCATGGCCAAAATAAAAAACGGTCGATGTCCTTTTTACTTGACTTCGGCCGCTCCATTCAATAGCTTTGTATTTTGCCCGCTATCTACGAATACAACAGCAAAAGCCCGTCGCCACATACACGGCTACGAGTTCTCTGCGCTGCATGATCATTGCGGATAAAGAAAATTTCAACACGGCGAGTTTTGCCTCCTTCATAGATTTGCTACGTAACAGTTTACCATATATTTCGCGATTTGTCAATCCCAAAACAAAAAAGTTTACAAATTTGGGATTGATTTTTAATCAAAATATGCTATACTCATCGGCAATTCTATGGATTGCGAGGACCTGAAAATGAAAACGCTTGAAACAAAGCGCCTGATGCTGCGAAAATTCAAGGAGGACGACTTCGCCGCCGCGCACAGCTACGCAAGCTGCGCGGAAAACATCCTGTACATGCCTTGGGGCCCCAACAGCGAAAGCGAGACGCGGGAGTTCATAGCCCGCTCGATCGCGAGCGCGGAAAAACACCCGATTGACAATTACGAATACGCGGTTGTCGTCAAAAAAACAGGCGCGCTGATCGGCGGCTGCGGGATTTCCCCGTCCGGCGGCCAGGCGATGTTGGGCTGGTGCCTGCACCGCGACCACTGGAGAAACGGTTACGGAACGGAGCTCGGATTCGCCTTGCTGAAATTCGGTTTCGAGGAATTGGGTCTGCGGCGGATAACCGCTTTTTGCCATGCTGAAAACATCGGCTCGTACCGGGTCATGGAGAAAATCGGAATGCGGCGCGAGGGGCTGTTTCTCGAAGACCATTCCCCAAAAAAGCTGTCCGCCGAAAAATACGGCGACAAGCTGGTGTATGCCATGCTCAAAGATGAATGGGACATTCAAAAAGAAATCGCGTATTACAACGCTCTGCCAGCCAAATTCGACGGTTTCATCGACCTGCCGGAATTGTCCGACGGCGTTATCCACCTTGTTTGCACGGCGAAAAATCCGGGCGACGCCGAAAAGAAACTGGTTCCCGGATATGATTTCGCTATATGCAAGGGCAGCGAGAAAATCGGCGGAATCAATTTGCGAATCGGGTATACCGATGGTTTGTATTACGGCGGGCAAATCGGCTACGGCATTGAAGAAAAGCATCGAGGCAACGGGTATGCCGGACGCGCCTGCCGGTTGATAGCGCCGGTTGCGAGGGCCCACGGCATGATAAAACTGCTTGTCACAAACGACCATGCCAACGCGG
This sequence comes from Oscillospiraceae bacterium, assembly GCA_009782405.1. The sequence goes on along the minus strand of WRJC01000087.1, from coordinate 4,019 downwards.
CTTCGCGGCGGGTTTGCGAAAAATTGGGGGCGCGTTTCGTGCGCCTCGCCCGCTTGCCGGAATGGCACAATCTATACCAAAAAGGACGCAGACTGTCTAATATTTATGAATGGAGCATAGAGTGAATGGAACTCATATTTCCGACAATCGAATACAAGCAAGCGGTGTTAGACTATAGGCAGGAGCATTTTGAAAATGGTGAAACGGAAATCCACGGCGACGGCGGGCTTGACAATGCCATTCTCGTATGAACGGCAAAAGAACCCTGCACATTTTTGTAGGGTTCTTTTTGGTCGGGGAGTTTCACTCCTATTGTATATCTTAATTTTTAAATTTTACAAGAAGCTTTTCAATATCTCCCTGTATGATTGTATCAAATCTATCTGACCCCCTATTCCGCCTAAGAACGAGTTCAACATTAACAGATTGTGCCTTATTGATTTCATTCCCTTTTAATAATGTCTTTGGCCTTGCATTTATCCTGTCTTCAAATCCTATTGTAATTTTAGTATCTGTTGTTGCAAGCGAACAATTAACTTTACCGCGTATGTAATTTTCTTCTGCTATTAACTTTTGGGTGAATATGTTTGATATTAGTGGCAAAGCGGTAATTTTATTCCGAACAACACCCTTTACAAATGCTTCACTTTCATGCGGTTTAATAAAATCAAAATCAATTTCGGTCAGAGTTCCATTTAAACATTTTTCAAAAAAAACATATGGTGTTATTGCAGAATTTACTCCAGTCAAATGTTTATAATTACCAGGCTTTGCACTTATTGTATAGTAAGGATGCATAACAAACTTACTGCTATATACCAAGTAGTCGAAATCGAGAAAAACAGAGTTATAATCTGCCGCACAACTTGTAATTGTTTTACAAACACGCTGTTTAAAGCTCATAATATCCATAATTTTACCCTAATGTTATAGTAAAAAGGGCGATTTGCATCACCCTTTTTTACTGATTTAGGTCGCAGTTTACTCTGGCATTGGAGCGGGTTTAACGTCTCCGTCCCGACGAATATTTTTTAACTCTTTAATTTGTCGTCGGTTTGTCCTCCGCCGATATTTCTATGTACGCAAGCAAACCATCGACACAATTGCATTATACCACAGCATAAATTTTTTGTCAATAGATTCCGAAAATATTTTTGAATTTTTAATTCGATTTTTGTTCAAACCACGATAAAAAGCGTTAGCAATGTGGGAATGTGCATATTGCTTCCCTCAATTCGATACCCAATGCTGCCGTCGTCCAAACGCTTATGGTGAATCGGAAGCCGTTTGAAAATTTCCCTGATTTTTTCTTCGCTCATTTTCGCCTTATCGCCAATCTCCTGTATGCCTACAAACAAATCGAAATCCCGGCGTGTCAACTCATATAGCGCGAAAAATACTGTAAGCCTATCTATATCGGCATATTTTTGGATTTCGCTCCAAAGGCCCATAATATCATCCGGCGATATTTCGAATCGGATTCTTTGATCTGAAAGCAGCACAACTCCGCGTTGCGCTATCGTGACGCCCTCCGGCTCGCTGCATGCCGACCTGCCCCATGTTTCGGGGTTCAGAGCTTTGGCCGCGTCCCACGGCAGGTACGCTTTGTACCCTTTCGACACTACTCCTTCATGCAAATACAAGGCGATTTTCAAGGCAAGCGCGAAACATTCGCTTTCGGGCGTTTCGCGAAACAATGCTCTTATGTCCTCGATGATTTTTGAATATTCGCTTGGCTTTCCCTTGCCAAACAACGCATCGATGCTTACGCCGTAGAAATCCGCGATTTCGGGCAAAAGGGCAATATCCGGATAACACGATCCGCTTTCCCATTTCGATACGGCTTGGTTTGTAACCCTGAAAATTTCCGCCAAGGCTTCTTGAGTCAGTCCCTTTTCTTTGCGGAGTTTTTGTAATTGCTCATGCAGTGTAATTTTTGACATAATGGTTTATCCTCCTTAAATTCGCCGCGCGATATGAGCATCGAACAGCTTTTGTGAAAATTATACGATATAACCGGAGACAAAACCACATATCATTGTTTGGATTTTTTCTTGGTCTTTCCAACCATCGGTTGGATATATGCCGGTCATTTGCCGAAAAAGGCTTTTTTATAGACCGGCTGGCAAAACAGCATCGCGCCGTTCTCGGCTGTGGCTTCCACCCGGATGTAGTTTTCCCCGTTCATTTTGTATTCGGCGGTTTCGCCGAACGATTTCGCCGCCAAGCCGTTTTCGGAGATGAACCTATATTCGAATTTGTCGACGTAAGTCTCCGTGGGGAACTTGGCCTTGGCTTTTATCGTCCCGCCCGCCAGCTCCAGATATTCCAAGCCGATTCCGGTCGAGGCGACAAACCTTCCCGCATCGATGGCTTCCTTTATGCCCTCGAAATTGTTTTGTTTCGCATATATGTCCGTGTATCCCCTGCCCGCGTCCGACACAATGTGGAAATCGTCGTCCCCGAACCCGTATGCCAATTTGCCCTGACTTAGTATGTGATCCCAAGTGTCGGTCGCCAGCCCCGAACCGCTCAGGCGGCAAATCAGCATATTGACGACCTCGATTCCCGCATAGCCGTGCAGGGAGTCGATTTTTTGGTATGGCCAATACTGCCTGTGTATCCAGTTCGGGTGGCACAGAATCGTGAACCCGTTCTGTTTTGCGGTCTCGTCGATTGCTTCCTGGTGGGGAAGCTCGTGCAGGGATTCGTTCACGCCGATATTGAGCATATGCTCTCCCTGGCTGTACTCGACGCCCTGGATCATGCACATGGATTCGCCGCCGAGCGCGGCCGTGCTTGTGTAGGTGTCATGGTTGGATATGCACAGCGCGCCGTATTTCAGCTCGCGGTATATGTCCACGACGGCATCGATCGGATTTCTTCCGCAAGTCCCCGCCCCCGTCCCGGCATGGGTATGGAAATTCGTCTTCAACCAGCTGCCGCCGCTTTGGTCTTCGTATGGGTTATGGTACATATGATTTTTTTGTCCTTCCTGTTTTTTTCACGTTTTGGGCTATATCTCTTCCCCGAACAAAACGCAGACGGGGGCGGGCGCGGATATTTCGCCTGTTTTGGCAAAGCCGCCGCCATTTTTTATCTCGAATATCTCGGCTTTGTCCCCGTTTTGGTGCGCCGAAACGAGCCATTTCCCGTCGGGCGAAAAGTTGAAATCCCGGGGTTCCTTCTGGTTTTCGACATATCCTGAAAGCGCGAGCCCGCCGTTTTCCTGTATGTCGAACGCCGCCAGGCAGTCCGCCCCCCGGTTGGAAGCCAACAGCGATTTTCCGTCCGGCGAAATGTGGATCGCCGCCGCAGTGCTTTCACGCGCAAACCCCGGCGGCAGGCAGGAAATTTCCTGTAGGAGCTCGGTTTCGCCATCGCTATATTTGTATGCCAAAACCGTGCTGGCGAGCTCGGTTAGAACATACATATATTGTCCGTCTTTCGAAAATGCGAGGTGGCGCGGCCCGGATCCGGGCGGGCAGCGTGTGATTTTGGCGGCTGTCGAAAGCCCGGTGTCTGCGGCGTAGGGGTACAAAAACACTTTGTCCAATCCGAGGTCGCACACCGCGAGGTATTTGCCCTCGGGGCTCATGGAGGCGAAATGGATATGCGAGCCCTCCTGCCTGTTTGGGTTAGGCCCGCTGCCGAAATGGTAAAGCGCCCGGGTTATGGGCTTGATTTTTCCCGACCTGTCGGTTTCCATGATGGCAAGGCTCCCCTCGGAATAGTTCGCCGTGAATACAAAATTGTCTTTTGCGCAGAGGTGGCAGGGGAGCCTGCCGCTTGCGCATTGTATATCGATCAGGCGAATTTTCGCGGGGTCGGATATGTCGGCGGAAAAAAGCGCCCCGCCGTTTTTTGAATTGAAGCTCGCAGTTTCCGAAACGCCGTACAGCACGTTTTTGTTTTGCGGGCTTATTATCATATATGCCGGATTTTCGAGGTTCAAGGCGTCGTTTATGCGTATTTGGCCTGTATTCGCGTCAAATTCGCCGTATAGCAGCCCCTTTCCG
>WRJC01000086.1 GCA_009782405.1 Oscillospiraceae bacterium | reverse complement strand
AGGCTGTTTTCGGGCTCGTCCAATACATACAGCCCGTTTTCGCCGATTTTTTCGGTAAAATATCTATAGGCGCTTTCGCCGTTGGAATATTCCCGAACGTTGCCTATCAGCTCGCTTCTGACAAACTTCGACTGCGTTGTCTTTTTTATTCTGTTGAATTTTTTGAGCTGTTCGTGATCTTCCAGTGACTTCATTTGAAACCCATTGTCTTTTAAAAATTTTTTCATGCCCGAATATTCGTCAAAAAGCCCTTCCCTCTTGTTGTCGATTCCTTCGTTCAGGCTGCGCATGTCCAGCATATAATCGAATACATCGTCGCTTGTGATAATCCTGCTGTTTTCGGGAATATCCGTTATGGCGGGCATATGGCACATTTTTATGTAATCGGGATAAAAATTCGTTTTGTTGTAAATCGAGTCCCTCTTTATTTTTGTTTTTTCCGCTATGACATTCAACGCAGTCGATTTGCCCGAACCGTTTCCGCCATACAAAACAGTGACCGGCTCGAATTCGATTTTATGGAAACGGCGGGCTGACAGCACTTTGAACGGGTAAAACGATTCATATGCGTTGCTTTGTATTGGCCACAAAAATTCAATTTCCGCCTCATCGTCCGGAAAAGCGAAAGATTTCAAATACAGCATTTTTCACCCAATTATTTCATTGGTTGTTTTTTTTTAATATTATCGCGATATTTCGTCCATCAACTTTTCTGTATGCAATATTAAATCGATATTTGGCTCGCCGCCGTACTTCACCTGTTTGCATATCTCCCTGCATATGGAAACATATATCGCGCGCCATAAATCCCGTTTTGGAATATCCAGCTTTTTCGATATTATGCCGGTTATATGCAAGTCTGTTTTTACATCTCCATACCCAATGCCGAACACAAAATCAAATAAAGCGGGCCCGACGACCGGTTCCCTCGGGTCTATGGCGCGATAACATCCTCGGTTGCCATCAAAAAGCAGATTATTGGACCCGGGGCCCAAATCATTATGCAGACATACTTCTTTTGGATATTTTTCATACAGGCGGGCGCAGATTTTTTGCGCTTTGACCATTTGGATATATAGTTCCCCGCAATCTTTGCGCGTACCCATATACCCGGTTATGTCATTGACCCAAGTCATATATGAGGCGTAATTAGTCTTATCGCCGGGCTCGATGTGAAAACCATCCCAAAATTCGCAAAGCATATCGATCTGTTTTTCAAAGTCAGGCTCATCGCCCAACGGCGTGCCGGGCACTATGCGCTCAACCAAGAAAACCCCGCCGGCTACATCGGATTCATATAATTTGCAAAACCCCCTGCCGTCATACTCGCCGAGCACGTAGCATTCGCGTTCGGCGGATATCGGGCTTTCGGCGATTTTCAAAACGCATAAGCCATGTTTATTTGAAACACATTTGAAAGTGCAGCTCCATGTATAATTATCTATTTCCTCAAAATCGGATAATCCCCATAGTTTTGAATATGTTTTTAGATCGCCGCGCACTTTTTCATAAAAGCCCAGGCCAAAATTGGCGACAATTTGTTCTTTATCTATAACTATGCCCCGCTCACCTCATTTGCTCAGGTAAATCCCGGAAAAATAGTCGCCCGAAACGGGAGCTTCGAAGCCTTCCTCCTCCAGCTCCGTGAGAAGCCCGCGGATTGTGGCAAGCTGCCAGGCGACCCTCTCGTATTCGTGCTTCGCGCTGTGGTGCTCTATGCTGAATGTGCCCTTGTATCCCGAATTCACGAGCCTTCTGATATATTCCTTGGCAAACGGCACCGAATCGGCCGGTATGTGGGTGTGCATCGCCATTTTCAAAACCGTTTCAAGCCCTTCTTCTTTTCTGCCCTCGAAGAAATTGCCGAAATGGAACAAGACCCCGTATGCCTCGCTATTCACCGCCTTGCATATCCGCTCGAGCACCTTCGGGTCCCTCGAGGCCCCCCAGTGGTTTTCGGTGCCCACGCGCATATTGTTGTCTTTCGCGAAGGCGGCGAGCTCGGAATAAACGCCCGCCACATAGTCGAATTCCCCGTCGGTTATCGCATCGCGGGCAACTCCCACATCGATTCGAACCGTTTTCGCCCCGAGGATCACGGCGGCCTCCATGTAGTTGAAGGCGCCTTTTTTGTGGATTGCCCTTTGGGATTCGTCGTCTGCCCAGATGTGCGGCCCGTCCACGCAAAGATTGGCCAGCGTTATGCCCTTTTCGTCCATCGAATATCTGATTTTTTTGAGCAGATCAAGCTCGGCCTGCGGGATGGGTTCCGCATTGTTCAGGTTTGGCAGGTAGCCGCTCCATATGTCGGCGTATTCGGCGCCGTACCGGAATTTCAGATCTTCGAGGTAGGTGAATATGCTGGTCCTGTTTTCTGCGAGAAGGCCGTGAAAAGAGTAGGATGCGATCGATATCGGGTATTTTTTTGCGTTCATTGATAAATTCTCCTTTTTGGCATCATTTTTTTTATTATATCATACAACTGTTAAATTTTCAATGTTCAAACAAAAAAAATTTTTAAAAAGCTGTTGAATTTGAAAGCCAGATATGGTACAATAAAAAAAACGATTTGATTTTGGAGTTTTTATGTGCGATGACGTCCGCGTGAAAATAAAGACAAATTCCGTAAATTTATTTTACGGTGCTTTCCATGCCTTGGGCGACATCACCCTTGAGATTTACGATTGCAAAATCACGGCGATCATCGGGCCTTCCGGATGCGGCAAATCGTCGCTCCTTCGCCTTTTCAACCGCATGAACGATTTGATTTTCGGCGCGCGCGTGGAGGGGACCGTTTTGTTGGATGGGTTTTCTGCTTACGGCAAGGGCTCCGACGCCGCCGCCCTGAGAAAAAAAGTCGGGATGGTTTTCCAGAAGCCGAACGTATTCCCAACGAGCATTTACGACAATATCGCAATAGGCCCAAAAAGCCACGGGGTGAACCAAAAAGGCGAACTTTCGGCAATCGCCGAAAGGAGCCTTTCGCAAGTCGCGCTTTGGGACGAAGTGAAAGATCAGCTGAAAAAGCCGGCCTTTTCGCTGTCGCCGGGCCAGCAGCAGCGCCTGTGCATCGCAAGGGCTCTCGCCATCGAACCCGAAGTGATATTGATGGACGAATCTTGCAGCGCGCTCGATCCCGAATCGACGATGAAAATCGAGGATTTGATGCTCGAATTGGCTAAAAAGTATGCGATCGTGATAGTCACGCACAACATGGAACAGGCCGCAAGGGTTTCGGATATGTCCGCTTTTATGATGATAAACGACGATAAAGTGGGTACGCTGATAGAGTATTCGCCCACATCAGAAATGTTTTCAAATCCGAAAGACCAAAGGACGGAAGATTACATCACGGGGAGGTTTGGCTGATATATGCTCCATTTGCGTTTGAAAAAATTGGCCTCCGTTTTGATTTCAATATCGCTTTTTTTTGGCGGCATGGTTTTTGCGCCGTCGTGCGGTTCGGCTTCGGATTCCATCATTGCGGCCGGCTCGACTTCGGTTCAGCCTTATGCCGAGGTTCTGGCAGAGGCATACCATGCCTTGTATTCCGACAGGGATGTGGAAATCCAAGGTGGAGGCTCTTCGGCGGGCATTTCGAGTGCGCTTTCGGGCATCGCCGAAATCGGGATGTCTTCCCGCGAGATAAAAGATTCCGAAAAGGAAGTACTGGAAAGCGTCGGAAAAGAAATGCTTATCTATGAAATCGCAAAAGACGGCCTCGCAATAATCATCAACCCCGAAAACCCGATTTGCGACTTATCCCTTGAGCAAATCCGGGGAGTATACTCCGCAGATATAGCCAACTGGAAAGAAATAGGCGGCAAAGATGCCAAAATACACGTGATAACCCGCGAAGAAGGTTCGGGCACCCGGGATGCGTTTTCGCAGCTTGTCATGGGCGAAAATCAAATAACGCCCAAGGCCATCGTGCAGGACTCGAACGGCGCAGTCAGGCTTTTGGTGGCGGAAGATCCGAATTCCATAGGCTTTATTTCCCTCGGTTTGGTCGCGGCCGAACCGGGGCAAAAAGAAGTCAAGGCGCTGTGTTTGGGCGGGATCGCACCTTCGTTCGAAAACATCGAAAATGGCAGTTATGGGCTGTTCAGGCCGTTTTTGTTTGTTGCGGTTGTCGATGAAGGCAAGGAAGCCGAAGGCCTGACAAAACATTTCATCGATTTCACTCTTTCCGGAGAAGGGCAAAAAATATTGGCAAGCAGGGGTTTAGTGGTCAGCGATTAGGGGCTGCTTCGCGAAAACAAATAAATTCTATCTTAAATGAATATTCGATTTAAAGGATAAAAATCAAAAAAATGAAAAAATTCAAGGAAAAATTGTCCGGGCGCATATTTTTCGCCTTAGCCCTTTCTTCCATATCCGCGCTTGTTTTGATCACGGTGTTCATCGTTGTGCAGGGCGCGCCCATTATCGGCAAAGTGGGTTTTTTTAAATTTGTTTTCGGCATGGAGTGGGCGCCGAGCCAGGGAAAGTATGGGATTTTCCCGATGATAGTGGGTTCCATTTCGGTGACTTTGGGCGCGGTGGCGATCGGCGTGCCTGTCGGGATTTGCTGCAGCATTTTTTTGGCGGAATTCGCCCCGGCCGCCGTCAGGAACATATTCAGGCCCGCCATACAGCTCTTGGCCGGGATACCGTCTGTGGTATACGGGTTCTGGGGGCTCATATTCATCGTTCCGTTTATACGCGAACGGCTGGGCGGCCCCGGTTTGAGCATACTGGCAGGTTCGGTGATACTTGCGATTATGATCCTGCCGACGGTGATCAGCATTTCCGAAGTTTCGATGATCACCCTCCCCGCGCAGTACAAACCGGGTGCGCTCGCACTTGGGATGACGCACTGGCAAGCCATACGATCGGTATTGCTTCCCGCTGCAAAATCGGGAATCGTGGCTTCGGTCATTTTGGGCATCGGGCGCGCAATCGGGGAAACGATGGCGGTCATAATGGTTTTGGGAAATGCGGTGGCCATGCCCGAGTCAATCCTCGACCCGGTCAGGACATTGACCACAAATATCGGGATTGAAATGGGGTACGCCGAAGGTGCGCACAGGGAAGCCTTGTTTGCCACGGGAATTGTTTTATTCGTTCTCATCATGATTTTAAACAGCGCCGCCCAATACATAGCCGGGAAGGATTGACAGAAATTATGAATCCGCGCACAAGCCAAAAAATAGCGAAAGCAATAATCTGGACGGCGGCCATTTTCGTGCTGGCAACGCTCGCCTTTGTGATAATTTACATATTGGCAAAAGGGCTTCCGGTGATAAATTTTGAGTTTTTGACGGAAATCCCAAAAAACATGGGAAAAGAGGGGGGCATTTCCTCCACGATAGCGGGAACTTTGCTCGTGACTTTCGTGGCAGTTGCCATCGCGGCTCCTTTTGGGATCGGCACGGCGTTCTATTTGGCCGAATACACGAAAGAAAACATCGTCACTAAAATAATCAGGTTCAGCGCGAATTCGTTGGCCGGCATACCGTCGATCGTGTACGGGCTTTTCGGGTTTATATTTTTCGTGCAATATATGGGGCTTGGCTGGTCCACGCTTTCCGGAGGGCTGACGCTCGCGGTCATGATTTTGCCCACGCTCATCCGCACGGCGGAGGAAGCGATACGCTCGGTGCCGCTGTTGTACCGCGAAGTCAGCTTTTCCTTGGGAGCCACCAAATGGCAGACGATTTCCAAAGTGGTTTTCCCCTCGGCGATTCGCGGAATTTCCAACGGAGTGATTTTGAGCGTGGGGCGCTGCGTGGCCGAAACTGCCGCTGTAGTTTTGACTGCGGGTTCGGCGCTGCGCATGCCCGATTCCTTGAATTCGCCCACGCGCACCATGGCGGTCCATTTCTATATTCTCGCCAGGGAAGGCATTTCGATGGAAAAGGCCTACGGAACGGCGGCGCTTCTGATCATTTTGATTTTCATCATAAACGTGGCCGCGAATATGCTGCTGGGCAGATTCATGGCAAAAAACAAATAGGGCGATTTGCAATTTTCAAGCCAATTAAATTAACAAGGGGAAAATATGACGGGGCAGGCGAAAATAATTGTCAAAAATCTGAATTTCTATTACGGGGAAAAGCGCGCAATCCGAAATTTGAATCTGGAAATCCGCGCAAATGAAATATTTTGCATGCTTGGCCCGGCAAACAGCGGGATTACCACGCTGCTGAGAGCGCTTAACCGCTTGGGCGACCTAAACCCCGAAAGCCGAATGGACGGCGAAATATTGATGGACGGCAAAAACGTCTGCGGCAAAGACGCGAACTTGCCCGAACTTCGCCGCAAGGTGGGTATGGTATTCGACATACCCACTCCGCTGCCCATGTCCATTTTTGACAATGTGGCCTACGGCCCGCGCATGGGCGGCGCAAAAAACAAAAAAGCGCTCGCCGATATTGTCGAGAGGGCGCTAAAAGATGCCGCCATTTGGGACGAAGTCAAAGACAGGCTGAACGTGCCCGCAAGCTCGCTATCCGGCGGTCAGCAGCAGCGCTTGTGCATGGCGAGGGTGCTCGCGCTCGATCCCGAAGTGGTGCTTTTGGACAGGCCGTGTTCGGGGCTCGATCCGATATCGACCGCCAAAATTGAGGATTCGCTGATGAAACTCAAAGAAAAGTTCACAATCGTACTCGCCCCGCACAACGTGCAGCAGGCAGGGCGCGTTTCTGACAGGATAGCGTTTTTGCTCATGGGGGAACTAATTGAGGAAGGATCGAATTCCGATTTGTTCTTCAATCCCAAGGACAAACGGACAAGCGACTATATCACGGGGCGCTTCGGGTGACATGAACAAATGTGAACGGAGTTCACATGCAGTTCATGCGCAGACTTGCATAAAATCAAAGAACCAATATGAACAAATGTGAACGATAGTGAATCATATGAATTTAACGGAGGTTTTTTATGTTTGAAATTCCGGAAATGATGGATGCGGTGGTATCCTACGGGCCGCGTGATTCGCGCTTTGAGCGGGTCAGAGTCCCGCGGGCCAAAAACGAGGGGGAGTTGCTTTTAAAGATCGAGGGGTGCGGAATATGCGCCGGGGACATAAAGGCGTATATGGGCGGCGAAGTTTTTTGGGGCAACGAAACGACGCCGCCTTATGTCGAAATACCCGCGATAGGAGGCCATGAATTTATCGGGAGGATTTTGGAAATGGGTCCGGGCGGGGGCGAAGCAAAAGGCTTGCGGCTTGGAGACCGCGTGGCCGTGGAGCAGATTGCCCCTTGCGGTGAATGCAGATATTGCAAAAACGGTCAATATTCCCTCTGCAAAAAGCACGACGTGTTCGGTTTCAAAAACTATTTGAACGGGGGTTTTGCGGAATACGCCCTGATGCCCAAAACGGCGAGGGTGTATAAAATACCGGAGGATTTGCCGCTTGGAGCCGCAGTGCTTATCGAACCTTACGCCTGTTCGTATCATGCGGTCGAGCGGGCTAAAATCCGGCCGCAGGATTTTGTCGCGGTTTCGGGCTGCGGGCCTTTGGGTTTGGCCATGATAACGGCGGCGAAATTAAAGAACCCGGCAAAATTGGCGGCATTGGATCTTTTTGACAAAAGGCTTTCGCGCGCGCTGGATTTTGGCGCGGACGTTGCGATTAACCCCGGCAAAACAAATGCGGCAAAGCAGATTTTGGAAATGACGGGCGGATATGGCTGCGACGTGTATATGGAGGCCACAGGACATCCCGCCTCGGTCACACAGGGGTTGGAGGCCATATGCAAAGGCGGGCGTTTCATCGAATTTTCCCTATTCAACGAACCGGTCAGCTGCAACTGGAGCGTTGTGGGCGATGGCAAGGAACTCGACATATATGGGGTCAGCCTGAGCCCGGATTGTTTTCCCGCTGCAATCGAAAATATATCCTCCGGGAAATTGAAAACGGACGGACTGGTCACGCACCGTTTTGAACTGAAAGATTATGCCCAAGCCTTCGATGTGTGCATGGACGGCAAAAACAGCATAAAAGTCATATTTGCCAATAATTAATTATTTAAATTAAAATATGGAGGAAATCAAGTATGAACAGCGCAAAAAAATTTGAACCCACGTTTGAATCGCTGAAGCAGTTCGAGTGCCCGCAATGGTTTTTGGATGCGAAACTCGGAATGTGGAGCCATTGGGGCCCGCAGAGCGTTCCCATGTTCGGCGACTGGTACGCAAGGCAGATGTATATGCAGGGATCTGCGCAATATCTGTACCATCTGAGGCACTACGGGCATCCGTCGAAGTTCGGATACAAAGACTTGTGCGGGTTGTGGAAAGCGGATAAATTCGAACCGGACGAACTCATGAAGCTGTACCACAAGGCGGGTGCGCGATATTTTGTAGGGCAGGCGATGCACCATGACCATTTCTTCAACTACCCTTCGAAACTGAACCGCTTCAATTCAATGCAGGTGGGGCCGAAAAAGGACATCATAGGGCTGTGGAAGGCGGCGGCCGAAAAAAACAATATGCCATTTGGATTTACGGAGCATTTGGGCGCCACTTTTTCCTGGTGGCGAGTGAACAAAGGAAGCGACAGCTACGGGGCCTACAAGGGAGTGCCTTATGACGGAAACGACCCCGATTACCGCGATTTCTATTTGGACAACTTCGAACATCCCCCGGAACCCGGGGCATCTGCGCCTTGGTACACTTCAAACGCGAAATTCAGGGATTACTGGCTGTCCGTGATGAAAGAGCTCATAGATTTGTACACGCCCGATTTGCTGTATTCGGACGGTTCGCTGCCATTCGGCGAGCACTGGCATGGAGCGGGGGACAGCCGGGCGATAAACAACATTGAATACAAATGGGGGCTTGAAGCGGTTTCAAGCCTGTACAATGCCTCAATTGAAAAGAACGGCGAAAACCATGCCGTATACACCCAAAAAGACAGGGACGTGAACGTTTACAGCGTTGGTGTTTTGGACATAGAAAAAAGCCAGCTCCCGGGCATAAACCCGCTGCCGTGGCAAACCGACACCTGCATAGGCAACTGGTTCTACGATGCGAAGCAGGAATTCAAAAAACCGGCGCATATCATAGAAATGCTTATCGACATCATCAGCAAAAACGGGACCATGCTGCTAAATATCCTGCAGCGCCCCGACGGCTCGATCGACGACGAAACGGTGTACATACTCGAGGAACTCGCCAAATGGTCCGCAGTATGCGGCGAAGGCGTTTACGGCACGCGCCCGTGGCGCAAATTCGGCGAGGGGGACACGCAGGTTTTGATAGAAGGTTTCACGGAAGCGAAAACCAACTGGAACAGCTCGGATTATCGTTTCACGAAAAAAGGCAATACGCTTTACGCCTTTGTGCTGAAGGCGCCCGAAAACAATGTGGCGGTCATAAAAAGCCTTGACGAATCCGAAAAGGTGAAATCCGTCCGTATTTTGGGCGGGGGCGAATTGCAATTTGCGCAGTCTTTCGGGGCTTTGACGATAAAAATGCCCGAGTCGCTCCCGACCCGGTACACAAACTGTATCGCGCTGGAATTTTAATCTTTGGCAAAAAAAGTGAAAAGTCTCATTTTGAGACTTTTCGCTTTTTTTTTATTTTATGAATCCAATCCTACACATTGAACCGAAACA
>WRJC01000085.1 GCA_009782405.1 Oscillospiraceae bacterium | reverse complement strand
ACATGATGAACACAAAAAAATCACGCAGGGGCATGGTCGCCCTCTCTGTTCTCGCCGCACTTATAATATGCTCTTTCGCGACAATATACGCCTTTGCCGCAAACGCAGCCACGCCGACAAATTCAATTCCGTCTTATTCTGAATCCCCGGAAACATTCCCTTATATTCACTCAATAAACGAGGCAAAATCCAATGTATTAGCTTATATGAATGATAACGGTGAAATGATGTATAGTGACGATGGCGGCAAAACATGGGTGACAGAAGAAAATTTCGATTTCGGTAAATACATAAATACACCAGAAGTGCCTGACTTGGAAACATGGACTTATGACGAGGTTAAAGCATGGATAGAAAACAGTAAAGCGGAATTACAATTACAAAAAAGCCTCGGAGAAATTACGCAGGAACAATTAGACGATATATTTGAAATGTATGATAATTGGCTTATCTGCATTAAGAGGTATCTTGTAATAGGCGATAACGGAAGTTCAACATGGCTGACAAAAGAAGAATTTGATAAAGCGTACCCCGCGCCCGAATTAGAGTTTTGGACTTATGATGAATATAAAACATGGATAGATGAGCAAAAAATAGAATTGCATAAGAAAATCGGCGAAATACCAGGGTGGACGCAGGAAACGGTAGACGGAATTATCAGATACTATGGCGATAACCTTGAAGTTATAAAGGGCGGCGATGTAAAAATATCAAAAAATGGACGTAGCGATATATCATCCTATGCTTGTACGGTTCGTCACACATTACCTGACGGTGAAGAAATATCTATGGGATTCGCGGCATTTTCTTCCGGTGAATTATATAAATTAGTTAAAACTTATTTAGACGGGCAAGTCGAAGCTGGCAAAATGACGCAGACGGAAGCCGATGGCTTATTAGCCGGATTAACCCAAGACAGCACGCGCCTTACTTTTGACAGCGAAGGGAACAGAGTGAAATAACCATTTCCGTTAGCGCGGAAAAAACGAGCTAACATGATTACAGGAAACGATGACCCCGGCGTTCCGCGAGCCTGATATTGGGCTGGATTACATGTAACGAATATGAACGTTAGTTCATATGCCGTTCACGCCAATCGAATGCGGCGCGCCGGGGGAATCGCGCCCTATTAACGGACATCTTGGTTTCAACACATCCGGCGTGTTCCGTCGGTGAGGTACGCCGCAAGCCCTGTGTCGCAATTCAAGCACGACCTTTCGGCTGATTTAATGCGCGATATTATTATAGCCGATTATTTTGCTTTTGTCAAGTCACAAAAAATGCAACGACTTTTTGCAAAGAAACGCAAAATCAGGAACGACTTTTTGGATAAGCGGACAAATTCGAGCGTTTTTTGACATGACTTTTCCAATTTGAGCCTATATACTATTATCATAGAAAAGGGGGGATAATCGTGGAGTGGATACAAACCATCATGAAAGCGGTCGACTACATGGAAACCAATCTGACCAATGCCATAAGAGTCGAAGATGTATCGAACCATGTTTTTATTTCCAAATCCAATTTTCAGCGTATTTTCAATTCGATTACCGGAATAACAATAGGCGAATATATCCGTAGCCGCCGCTTAAGCCTGGCCGGGCAAGATTTATCTCTCGCAGACGGCAAGGTTATCGACATAGCCATGCGCTATCAATACGACACATCGGAAAGCTTCTCCAAGGCGTTCGCCCGGTTTCATGGGATTGCGCCATCGTTTGCGAAAAAGCGAGGCGATAAGCTCAAGTTCTTCCACCCTTTCACCATCAATATATCTATTCAAGGAGGATTTAACATGTCCAAGGAAATCAAAGTGCCTACTGTCAGAGGGGAATGGGGCAGTTATGAATTGACGGAAAACGGGTTTACGGCAAAAAGAATAAACGGCGAGGTATTGTATCATTTCGAAAAATCAGGCGGCAAGCCGTCGGCAGTTAAGTTTGAGGCAAGTTCAGATAAAGGCGATATGCGCATATCAATCCAATATTTGAAAAACGGCAAGAAAGACAATCACCCGGACAACATGGAAACCCGCGAGGAATCGACGAGCAAAAAAGGCGTATTTGATTTAAGCAAGTTGAAGAACGGCCACTACCTTTTAAGGGCGTTTGCGAAAAATGATGAAAATATTTCGTTTGCATATGAATTTTTAGATTGATCGCGCAAAGAATCATTTCACTCAGAGCTAAAAAAGGACAGGGACTAAACACCCTGTCCTTCGGCGGTTTTCCTGTTTAGAATATACCATAGCAATAAAATTCACAAATTCAACATTGAAAAAATGGCGTGAATGCGATATAATATTTAAGTTGATTCTGTTCGACACGTCCACGGAGCGGGAGCGGGTTTTTGATAAAATCATATGCGATATCAATTCCCAAATTGCCGGCGCAACATGATTGCGCAAATTGATTAAAAATAAATGTATACATAGTGGGGGAATATATAGCCCTAATTGTTGGCTGGGACCATTTTTGGAGAACAGGTAATTTCAAGAAAATATTTCGACGTGAGTGAGGCGCGGAAAGTGAAGGCAATCGAACATGAAATTAGTGCATTTATTTGGAAGCATCGCCGTGGGGAAAATGACGGTGGGGCAGGAACTCGCGAAAATCACGGATTTGCGGCTGTTCCATAACCACATAGTGATTGAGCCGGTTCTGGAAGTGTTCGGGGAATTCAACGGGAAAATAATTGGTCGGCTAAGAGAAGTGATTTTAGAGGAATTTGCCGCATCCGAAAAATATGGATTGATAATGACAAACATGATCGATTTTGATAAGCAGTCCAACTGGGATTATTTCGCCTGGATAAGGAAAATATTTGAGCCGTATGACACAGACTTTTGCTACGCGGAGCTCGTAGCCTCCCAGGAAATCCGCCTGAAGCGCAACGGCACGGAAAACAGGCTGTTGCACAAAGCATCGATGAGGGATATTGAAATTTCAAGGCAGAGGCTGCTTGACGAAGACAAAAATTCCCGCTGTGTCAGCAACGATGGCGAAATTCCCTTTGACAATTACATAAAAATCGACAACACAAATCTTGCTCCTGATGTTGTCGCGACAATGATAAAAGAAAAATTTCTGCTGGTTTGATTGGGTGTATCCCGCTTCGGAAACTGAACGTTATCCTGCCCGGCGCGATGAATAAACTGTTGGTTGAAAATTTGAACTCGAATTGAACGACGCCGCCATTGATATTTTGTGCTATTTGCCTTATACTAAGGTATAACGGTTGCAATCGAAATAACACAAATATGGCGGAGGCGTTGAAATGGATATTAATATTTGCGATAACTTGAAAGAACTGCGCAAAAAGAAAAACAACACACAGGAGGACTTGGCTGAATTTTTGACTATAAGCATTGCGGCGGTCAGCAAGTGGGAACGCGGAGAGTCTTACCCCGATATTGAATTATTGCCGAGAATTGCGGTGTTTTACGACACAACGGTCGATGATTTGCTCGGCGTGGGCGAGGCGCGGAAGAAACATAAAATCAGTGAGTATGGTAATCAAACATTCGAGTTTTGGAAATCGGGAGATAGTTTGGCGTGCGTTGAGCTTTGGCGGAAAGCGGCAAAGGAATTTCCAAACGATAACTATGTGATGTGGCAGCTCATGCAGGCATTGACAAACGCCACTGGTTGGTGGGCGGGTCTTGCCGATAATAAAAGTGCCAACGAAGCCAAAAGAAATGAATATCTGAAAGAAGCCGTTGAAATCGGCGAGGCAATATCGGCAAAAGCAAACGACCAGACCATCATGTACAACGCGATGTATAGGCTGTGCCGTGCGTACAAAGGATTGGGTGAAGCTGAGAAAGCGGTAAAAATCGCAAATAAACTTCCGGATATATGGTTGAGCAAAGAGGAGTCATTGCTTTATCTATTGGAAGGCGCGGAATTGAAAGTTCATTCGCAAAAATTTTTATTGTCGTCAATTGATTTGATTGACGGAGCGATACTCAATTTGCGCCGCTGCGATTGCGGTTATGACGACGAACAAATCATTCGTATTTACGGGAAAGCAATTCAAATGATAAAATTGTTTTTCGAGGATGGGGATTATGGAGCGCAGCATTATACGTTGCGTTCATTGTATTTGGCAATCGCCGGGACATGCGCCAAAATGAGCGACCTCGATGCTGCCATCGAAAATTTAAGCGCTGCGGCAAAGCACGCGATCGCATATGATTTGCTTGAAGAAGAAGTGCCGTACACGTCCCTGCTGTTCAATGCGCTGAAGACCCAAAGGCACGGGAAAACGTACATGAGCAATGAATCGCAGAATTTGCTTACAAATATGGCGACAGAACAGTTCGACTTCTGCCGTGATGACGAACGGTTCGCGGAAATTAGAAATAGATTGATGGCCGCCTGTGAGGATATGAATACCCGCTAATAAGCATGGGCGATTTTCGCAGTCGCCCGTGTAACGAGTGTGGCGGACGAAGACAGCTGCGGATAACGAAACAAATTTATATGATATACGATAGCGATAAAGGTGAAACATGAAAGAATTGCCAGTGAGAAAGAGCATTCGGCTGAAAGGATATGATTATTCAAGCGCGGGATATTATTTTGTGACGGTGTGCGTAGAGGACGGACATGAAATGCTGGGCAAGGTTGTCGTAGGGGACGCGCCCCTGCGCGTCCCGTTCATCGAATTCACGCAATACGGCATCTTTGTCGAGGCGCAAATCCGAAAAATCAATCACATATATCCCCATATTTCGGTTGATAGTTACGTCGTCATGCCAAATCACATCCATATGCTGGCGACTATCGAGGACGGAACGCGCAGGGGCGCGTCCCCTACAAAAGCGGGCATTCCCCGAGTCGTGCAAAGTTTGAAATCGATGACAACGAGGAAATTCGGCTTTGATATGTGGCAGCGCTCATACCATGAACGCATACTCCGAAACGAAGAAGAATACAAAATCAGATGGAACTATATAAACAATAATCCTGCAAAATGGGCGGAGGACGATTATTTTGTTAAATAAGAAGATAACAGGAGATATTTTTGTGCTTGACATAAACATAGCCATAGGCAATGTAAAGGACATCGGGGAACTGAACGCCGTGCTGGAAGCGGTAAAAACGATATTCCCGGATCAGGTCGATCTCGAAGGCGGGGGAAAATACAGCCGCGAATTTTGGACCGACAGACTTGGCGAGCGGCCCGAGCTGCTTTTGTACGCCAAAGCCGGCGGCAAAATCTGCGGGTCGGTGTTCGCGTGGGAGGACGGAGGCTCCATAACCATCGCCCATTGCGGGGTGCTCAAAGAATACCAAAAACAAGGCATCGGCAGGGCGCTCGTCGCGGAAACGGAGAAGAGGGCGAAAATATTAGGCTATGGCGGAATCGCGCTGGGCTCCGCCGAGGAAGCGGAGGGATTCTACGAAAAACTCGGATATACAGGATCTTTGCTGATCCAGTCGGACAAGCACAGCGTAGACGAGCTAAAATCGCTGAATGAACGGGAAAAGAATTACGAGGTGTTGTGGACCAATGTATACGAGGGGACTATAAACCAAGTTTGCCTGAAAGTGCCGGCTGCGGACAGGGAGCTGCAAAGAAGCTATGAAAATGCATTTGACAGCTGCTGGACGCAGATGACTTACGGCAAAAATTTTTGATTTTGATTGACAAAAAAAGCGCGGACGCCGGCAAATTTAGGCAGGCGTCCGCGCTTTTGCTATTGAACTCAATCGAACTGTATTTCCCAGCTGCCGTTTATTTTATAATATATGGCGTGCGCATATAATTTTATAAATTCTTCGTTCCCGTTGATTTCAAACCATGCATTTCCAGTCCAGCCACCCATTCTTGAGCCAAGAATGCTGTTCCAATTTATATAGATATCTATATTTTCAATATCTTCCCCGATATATTCGGTATCCGTATAAACAAGAATGTTGTTTCCTTCGCGTTTGATATATGTCAGTTTTGAAGTCAATCCATTGCTGTCGTACAATAGTAACCCGTCGTCAAAAATCATTTCTTCGCCGTCTGCGGGAACCGGAACATCTTCTATAGACGTTATCGCCGTGCTTATGGAGCCCCCTATATAATCCACCTCGATCCTGCTTATTTTTGTTTCGCGCCCGATTCTCAAAAACATGGTCGTGCTCAATCCGTCCGGCCCTTTGCTGTAATCATAGCCGTTCAGGAAAATTTTGTTCCCGTTTTCATCGTACAGCCTAAATGCTTCTAAGCCGGGGCCCAACTCCATATTTTTGTCATGAGCCATTTTATATATTTGGCCGTTTACTTCAATGCTGCCATAACCGAATATTTTTTCAAAGTCAATATTATTTCCGCTTATTTCATACGCCAACACTTTGCTGCCTTTTGCCATGCTGTAAAATTTCATCGCCACGCCGGAATCCTCGGCGGCAAGCACGGCATCGGGATTGCCCGGCACAAGTTTCACCTCTGCCGATTCGCCGTTGCTGACAAGCGCAAATTCGTTTATGTCCGGGAAATCCTTTATAAAATAGCCGTATGAGGAATAACCGCCCTCGTTGTCAAATTGAAATTTTCCCATAGTGCCGAAAGAAGAATAATTATAGTCGACCGCGGGGGCCAAATTGAATTCGCCGTGATTTTTCGTTATGATTTTTATGTTTTTGTCGAGCGCGTCCGTTATGATTATCGAGAGCTCGCTTGATTTGCCGTCCTTGACCCTTGTGATCGTTTCTATCGTCGCCAGGCTGTCAAATGTCAATATTTCCGGCGTGTGGTAAATTTCGTAATCTCCCTCGACAAATCCCTTGCCCGGAATATATTGTGTTTGGTATATGATTATTGCGGTCGCAGATACAAGCATTACAAAGCACAGCATGAGCGCGATGACTGCGGCGGGCTTGCCAAAAATCAGCCTGACTTTGCTTGTTTTTTGCGGAAGCTTGCTTTTTGCCGAAGTTACGTTTGCCTCCTGATTGAGGCAATTTTCCCGGACTCGCTCCAGGTTTTGCCCCATGCTTGGTATTTCGCCTCTGACGATATGGGTTATGATATCTTTGCCTTTCATATATTTTCTCCCTATTCTTTTAATAGATTTTGCAGGTCTTTTATTGTGCGGTACAGCTTGTTTTTTACGTTGGATTCACCCATGGACAGAGATTTTGCTATTTCGGGGATGGATAGACCCACATCATAAAAAAGGTAAAATACCTTTTTTATGTCGTCCGATTTTGCCTGGACAAATTGCCGCGCCTTTTCAAGCAGGATTTGATCGCCCGCGTAATCTTCCATTGTAAAGGCGTTGACTTCAAAACCGGATAAATCGACTTCTTCCCCGTCCCCGCCGATTGCGTCCATGGAAACAAAAATGCGCATTTTTTCCATCAGCGAGTAGTGCAGGGCAATTTTATGCTTCGCTATGCGCAAAACAAAAGCCTTTTCGTATTTTATGTACTCCGCCCCGCGTTTTATCAAGACTTTATATAACTCCATATATGTTTCTTGAAGAATATCGCCTATATCGGCGGTATTTTTGCATTTGGCGGTAATGAACGCCACTGCCGCCTTATACGTGGAATTATGAATCTCCTCGAACCGCGAAGCGATGTTTGGGTTCGACATCAATCCATCGCCTCCCTGCTATTATAGTTAGCTGCAAGCCGCAAAAAGTTTCACGATCAGTAAAATTTTTTTGCTTGTGGTTTGCATTATTTGTTAAATAAAAAAGCGGGCGGACAAAAATGATGCCGCCCTTGAAATTTAAAAGGATTGAAGTTGGTTGCCATTCTCAGCTTTCTCAGCTTTTCGCCGTTTGCAAATCCTCCAAGATGCAGTTTTTCCTGTATTCGATCAGGCGTTTCGTGTTTTCCAGCACGTCCCCGTCGGCGTTGAAAATCCGGAGCGGCCAGCACCCGCAATCGGTGGGCTTCATGTACCCCGCCTTTTGCGCCTCCGGATTCCATTGGCAATCCCCGCAGTTGCGCGAGTAGATGTGGTCGAATATGAAATTCTTCAGGTCGCCATCCTCCATTTCGTAATACTTCTCCAAGCCGCGATGAGCGAAACGCCAGGTGCCGTTATGTATATGCAGCGAGCCGAACTGCTTGCCCTTGTAGCGCATTGACCACGAAGTCCCCGAGCTGTGCTGTATCCCGATTTTGTTGGCCCGGATAAATTCGACCAAACTCAGCATATTGGCCGCCTTTTTTTGGTCGAGATACAAACCGACCTCGTCGATTTTTGGATTTGCCCTTTTTTCCGCCATTTTTCCATCCTCCGAAATGATAAATTTCCGCGTAACCGCATTATCAACATTTTAGCACATCAATTATGACAACAGGTATGTCATATTAAAACCGAACAATTTGTAAACTTTTTTCTTTTTACGACGGTTTAAATATGATTACCGGCTCGATGCTGGCCGGATTTTCAAAACCCGTTATTCTGTTGCAAAAACAAAATATTCAAATGAAAAACAATCATTATGATAATGGCATCAAAACAGAATATAATCCGGGCGTCGATAAAATAGACGAAAATGGCAGTGTTGGGGAACAATGTAACATTGTCGATTGCGCTTATACTCAATTATGATTGCCGTTCTCAGTAATCCATTCAACAATAAAGTCAAACCGTTCTCTCGTTAAAGGATGTCCGCCGGAATATCGCATGGAACATAAATTATTGGCGGATTTATGTTTTACATATGAAGGTTTAGCCTGTTCAACAACAAAATCAGCGTCTTTTGAATATTTATCATCCTCAGCAGATACAATCAGCAAAGACCTGGGGGCAATACAACGCACCAAATCTTGTATATCGTATTTTTGAGCAAATCCCGGAATTACGCTTGCCATTTCTATTCCAACATCATTCATTATCCGATTTTTATATGAACAACCGCTTCCGCTTGCACATGAAAACTTAATTCGCTCATCCATTGCGGACAGAAATAAAACAGTATTACCGCCGTATGAATGTCCGAGTGTTCCGATATTTTCGGAATCTACGAAGGAGAACATTGATAGGAGAGTAATGCAATTCATAGCGTCCGAGAGAACCTTTTTCATCAGGTTTTCACCTTTAACAATCCTGTAACACATTGCATTATAATGCTGCAAAAAATCACTGTCGCCAGGCAGAGGATTAATGCCTTTTCCACCTTTTCGTCTTTCCTCAAAGCATATGGAATCAGGAGCAAGAACAACAAACCCTTTTTGCGCTAATACGGGTCCAAAAGCCTGTAGCGGATTTCCGGCTAAACCACACACTTCGCCTTTTCCTAAATGCCGCTCTCCGTTATGTTGATGGTTTATTAATATTGCAGGATTTTTATTCACGAGATCCGGGATTAATAAAAATGCAAAAATTTTATCTTCATGTGAATCAATCTCAATGAGTTTTCGTTTATATCCATTTTCGTTTGATGTATCGAGTATTCTATACTCTACTTTTCCCAATACATCACCGGTTTTTATTCCGATGGCCTCCATGATTTTTGATCTTAAATCCAACATACAATACTCCTTATGACGGTATGGCAATATTATATTGTTCCCCAATGCTGGCAACAATATGTCATTTTTTGTCAGTTTCGTTCATGCCCAACGCCTGACAGGTATGCTCCATGGACTTTTTCAAATCTTCGTCCATTCTGATATTTATTAAAACTTGTGCCATTTTCCTCACATCCTTTCTCTTGCCATTATACGCCAATATAAATATATTGTCAATATATTGTCTTTACGAAAATAAAATTAAATCTTTTACATTTCCGGGGTCATTGCCCGTCATATGGTTCATACTCTACCCTAATCGTGTCAAATGTGCCCATGTTCTTTGTCAGCGGCTGGAATGCGCGCAAAAATTCCTGATGCATTCGGGCGGGCAGCTTGCCGGAG
>WRJC01000084.1 GCA_009782405.1 Oscillospiraceae bacterium | reverse complement strand
ATAATCTTGTTAAAAAGACTTATATTGAGGGGCAATCATTTGAATCGGAGGGACTCGAAGTTCAAAGTGTATGGAATAATTCCAATCGGGATACCAAAATTTCCGAAAATGAATATACATTATCTCACGGCGTTCTTTCAATTGGAGATAATGCTGTTATCGTGACGGTGACAAATAGTTACGGCACTTTCACTAAACCGATTTCGATAACCGTATTCCCGAAAAAGATAGTACCTCCGTTAGAAATTTATACTAATCCGAGCAAGACCTCATATATATCTGGAGAAGAATTTGACGCAACCGGACTTATCTTAAAAGCGACATACGATAATAATACGGAAGGTTATATAACTGCAGGATATGAAATTTTGAATCCGAATCGTCCACTTAAAAGCGACGATATGGGAGTGGTTGTAGGTTACGGCGGAGCAGAAGTTTTTATAGATATAAATGTTATGGACATAGTTGAAACACCGCAAGCATGGCCAGAGTCAGGCAAATATCCTATTGGTTCGGAATTTACACTTTATTCTTTGACCCCAAACACGACAATTTATTATACAACAGACGGTTCTGAACCAACAATATCCAGTCCGATTTATTCATCGCCTGTCGAAATAAATAATGCAATGGTAATTAAAGCCAAATAAATAATGCAATGGTAATTAAAGCCAAAGCCTTCGCAGACGGCATGATTGCGAGCGATACGGCGACATTTAATTATAGTGTGTATGACCCTGATGGACCCATGATCTATGTGTCAAGTGCAGAGGGCAGAGCGGGAGATATAGTTGAAATTGAGATTTCGCTTGCGAATAATCCGGGAATAATAGCAATGCTGTTTGAAATTAATTTTGATGATACAGCGTTGAAATTCGTAGGTTTTGAGGACAAAAATTTACTAAATGGTGCTACGCATCCGCCTTCCACGACAGCAGGAGCATCATCGCCTCTTGTATTCGCGTGGGTAGATGAACTTGCTGCAATGAATAATATATCTAATGACGAAATTCTTTTATTAAAATTCGAAATATTAGACGGGGTTTCTTCAGGCAATTATGATATTGCATTGGTGCTATCTTCCAGCGATACATTCAATACTGGCTTTTCACCTGTTGATTTTCATAGCATAAATGGTATTATAAATATTCCTGATTTTGTATATGGCGATGTAAATGATGACGGTCAAATTAATTTAGTGGATGCAGTTATAGTCAGACGCTATGCGGCAAGATGGACACTTGAACAAATAGGGGTTAATTCGATAAATCTAAATGCGGCTGATGTAAACGATGACGGTCAAGTTAATTTAGTGGATGCAACTATACTTAGACGCCATGCGGCCAGATGGGCGGAATATTCGATTCTCCCATATAAACCGGTGCCAATACAACCAGCTCAATTTGCTGCTCCGTTTATGTTTTCAGCCAGTGCCGGCGCAACAATAAATGTGGGGAATGCAAGCGGAAAAATTGGAGATATTATCGATATTCCGATTAGTATTGAAAACAACCCGGGATTAATAGCAATGCTATTTGAAATTTATTTTAACGATACAGCACTGAAGTTTGTAGGTTTTGAAGATAAAAATATATTAAACGGTGCAACACATCCACCTTCTACCACGGAAGGAGCATCATCGCCTCTTGTGTTCGCATGGGTTGATGAACTTGCCATTATTGATAATACAAATGACGGTGATATTATTATATTGCAATTTGAAATATTAGACGGGGCTTCTCCCGATGATTATGACATTACATTGATATTATCTTCCGGCGATACATTTAATACTGGCTTTTCGCCTGTTGACTTTGAAGTTGAAAATAGTATAATCACGGTAGAACCAGACGAAACCGAAAAAATAATCACAGGACATACACCACTAACGGCGGTTACGCTGACCATAAACGAAAACATACTGACGTTAGCCGACATAATAGCTTCAGGCAAATTGCCAACAACGGTTACCGTAACAGACGGAACAACCCCGGCAACGGCGAACATCACCGATTGGACGGGTACATTCGATGGCACAACGACAGGCGCGAAAACTTTGACGGCGGTATGGGACGCTCCAAACGGATACACAAAAGGCGTAACTCCAATCACTATAACCAGCGCCCGAACCCGAACCCGCGACCGAACCCGAAGCCGCAAAAGAAGACGAAGATGAAGATGAAAAAGAAAACGAAGGAGAGGAAGAGGAAGACGAACTCGATTTGGTCGATGTGATCAATTTGCCCGATGGCTACGATTTCGATTTGCCCGAAGGCGAATCGCCTGTAATTGACAGCGACGGCACAGTCAATTTGCCCGGCGGAGCCACGGTCACGACGCCAAACGGCACGAAAATCGTTTTGCCGGCCGGAACAGCCATATCGCCCGAAGGCAAAATCAGCTTCCCGGCCGGAAGCGGCGCAAAGATAACGCAGAACAACGGCTATGCTTTCGAAATCAACGAAAACGCGCAAATTGTGCTCGACAGCGATTCGCCGCTTGGCTATACGGTCATCATCGAAAACC
Organism: Oscillospiraceae bacterium; assembly: GCA_009782405.1. Next base: position 7,475 of record WRJC01000084.1, on the reverse strand, counting down.
CGTTTGAAGACGTGCATGAAAGCGATTGGTTCTTCGACCCCGTGATGTTCGCTTACTCCCGCGGCCTGATGGTGGGCACGAGCGCAGTCCCGATGCTGTTTGACCCGAATGCGGCCACCACCCGGGCCATGATAGTCACGATCCTGTACCGCATGGAAGGCAGCCCGGACATAACCGGACTCGACAATCCGTTTGACGATGTGGCAAGTGGCACATGGTACCACGACGCGATAGTATGGGCGGCGGCAAATGGCATCGTGAACGGCTACGGCGATGGGCAATACGGACCGCAAGACGACATCACCCGCGAGCAGCTTGCGGCGATAATGAACAACTACATCGGCCACATAGGTTCAGAGTTCCCCAAAATACGCGAGTATGCGGGTTTTGGCGATGAAAACGAAATCTCCGGTTATGCCAGAGAAGCAATCGAACGCTTGTTTGCCGCCGGAATAATAAACGGCAGAACGGGCAACATATTCGACCCGAGGGGAAAGGCGACGAGAGCCGAAATGGCGACGATGCTCAAAAACCTGATAGAAGCGCAAGCGTAAGATATTCCAAAAAGCTTTTACCATCGTACCGTAATCCCCATGAGCGCACGGCAAGGGCGGCAATCCTTATTGCCGCCCCCATCCATTGCGCCCGAAATGGCGCCGCTTTCGCAAAGCCATGCATTATGCCTTGTCTCTCAGTTCCTCTATCTCTTCAATCGTCAGTTTCGAATATTTCAATATCTTTTGCATCGGTTCGCCGTCCGCAAGCATCTCCTTCGCCGTTTCGATCGCTCTGGCTTTTGCCCCTTCTATATTGCCCTCTGCCTTGCCATTGACAAAGACACGCTCATCATACAAAGTTTTTATCATGCCTGATACCTCCTCGCTTAATTTCATTTCCGCACTGTACTTCTCATTCAAATGCCTGAACAATTCACCTGTCGTACCATTGCGCTTGCGTAGAGTACAAGCGCGCATATTCGCCGTTGTTGGACAATAAATCGCCGTGGGAGCCGTCCTCGACAATCTCGCCGTCTTTGAATACGACAACCCTGTCGGCAAGCGAAGCGACGCTTATTCTATGCGTAACCATAATAACCGTCTTGCCCTCCGTCATGGCAATGTACTTCTTGAAAACTTCGGCTTCGGCAAGAGGGTCGAGGTTGCTTGTCGGCTCGTCAAGCACGATAAAATCCCTGTCCCGGTAATATGCCCGCGCAATCGCTATTTTTTGCCATTCTCCGCCGGACAGTTCCGTGCCGCCTATTTCCTTGCCGAGCATAGCGTTTTTGTCCGCGCCCTCAAATCCCGCGAATCCAATTGAAGCATCAATCCGGTTTTCATCTCGCTTGTTTTCCACATCGCCCAAAAATACGTTGTCGGCGATGGTAAATGTGTTGAATCTCGCCGGTTCTTGCAATACGCATGATAAGGAATTATATTTATCCGCAGAATCCATATCCCTTGCATCGCCGCCGTTTATCATTATTTTTCCCTCCGCCGGTTCCAGCATCCCGGTCAAAAGTTTGACAAACGTCGTTTTGCCCGCGCCGTTTTCCCCGACAAACGCGACCTTTTCGCCTTTGCGTATTGAAAAGCTCACGTTTTTTATGCGGTAATCGTCTGTTAAAGGATAGCGGTAAGTTAGATTTTGAGCCTCTAAACACTCGATGTCCAATTCCGTTATTTTACCGTCCGCGCTTTTTGAAATCTGCTCGTTCAAATCGACCAGTTCAAAGAACTGCGCCGCTTCGTTTTTCTTCGATATGAAGTTTGCAATCGAACCGAATAATTGCGAAGTGCTATCCATGAGCGTGCCAATCAAAGCAAGCGCCGCGCCGAGCGCGCCGATTGAAAGCCTGCCCTGCGTCATCAAAACGATCGCGAAAACATTCGCCGCGATGCTCGCCGTATTGGAAATGAATCCGCTCACCGTTCCGAGTATAAACACATTCATCTGATTTTTCTTTTCTTTGACAACGTAATCGTCCGCGAGGACTTTCCATTTCGCAAAGAAGAAATCAAATAAGTTCAGCGCCTTGACTTCCTTAGCGGATCCGCCGAGCAGCACGCCTTGATAATATCCGGCTTCCCGCAATATTTTCCCGTTGTCCCGCGAAAACTTGAAATTTAGCTTGTTGCCGACGTAAGTCGTATAGAGCGTTGGGAGCGGCGCGATAAGAACGATAAAGCATAGCCACGGATTGAAAATATATAGCGAAGCGGCAACCATGACTACTGAAACGATTTTTGCTATTATGACATAACCCTCGATTATGACGCCTCTTTGGAGCGAACTCCATTCGCTGCCCATCGAATCGAAACTTCGGTTGATTATATCGTTTATCTTCGGAACTTCCATGTAATCCGGGTAGAGCTTCGATATTTTTTTGAACAGTTTTTCCTGGAACTTTTCCTGCAAACGGTGATCCTGCACTTTGCTCAAACGCTCAATATCCTCGCCGCCGTAAAGATAGCGGCCTATCATATTGCTCAAAAAGCCGATAAACCAATACAGCGCAGCAAGCCCTGCCAATGAAATCAACTGAACCGTCTGCGGGTCTATGATTTCCGAATAGGCGTTGGCGCTGTCGATGTAGCGCCCCCATATAAATGCCGTTATCGGCTGTATTATGCTTAAAATTATCGCAAGGCCCAAAAAGATGCCGCACATAAACCTTGCAGACGAAAAGACGTAATTGAAAAGCCGCGTCAGATATGACAGCTTCGGCGGGTTTTCCTTCAAAATATCTTTTTCGAAAGCGGCTGTGTTGTCGTCGAATTTTATCTCGTAGACAGGCTTCTTTTCCTCTGCCTTATCTTTTTTCTTTTTTTTAGCCATTGGCGGCCGCCTCCTCTCCGTCATGTTTGTACCATTGTTTTTGCGCGTTGAACATTTTCGAATAAATGCCGTCCGCTTTCATCAACTCGTCATGCGTCCCGACCTCTTCGATTTTGCCGCCGTGTATGACAAAAATCCTGTCGGTTATCATTGTCGAGCCTAATCTGTGTGTGATAAACAAAGCCGTCTTTTTTTCGGCCATTCCCGCGAACTCGTTGTACAGCCCGGCTTCCGCCATCGGGTCGAGCTGCGAGGTCGGCTCGTCAAGCAAAAGAATCGGCTTGCCGCCCATAAAAGCGCGGGCAATCGCTATCCTCTGCCATTCTCCGCCGGATATATCGACGCCGCCCTCAAAATCCCTGCCGAGCAGCGTATCATAGCTTTTTTCAAATTTTTCCGTAAATTCGTTGGCTTTGCCTTTCATCGCCGCCGCTTTTATTTTTTCTTCGTTTTCAATTTCATTTACGTCGCCGATGCCGATGTTTTCTTTCAAGGTAATGCTGTACCTCGGGAAATCCTGGAAGACAGGCCCGAATATTTTTGTCCGCACTTGGAGCGGGTATTCTTCCAAATTTTTGCCGCCGACCAGTATTTCGCCTTTATCGGGAGAAAAAAGCCCGAGCAATAATTTTATCATCGTCGATTTGCCTTCGCCGTTTTCGCCGACAATGGACGCTTTTTCCCCGTTCTTTATTTTGAATGTCAGCCCTTTCAAAATATCTTTTTCCGTGCCGGGATACCTAAACCAAACGTCGTTGAACTCAATATCAAAAGAATCGGGCAAATCTTTTTTTGCGCCTTCCGCCTCGTCGGACAATTTGAAGAATTTGTCGTAATAATCGTATGAATTTATATGGAAGCCCGACCATTTGAAAAATCCCGCGACGCCCTCCAAATTCCCGTATATGCCGCCGAACATCAAAGCTGTCATGGCGACAAACAAACCCACCGACATTTGCCCGGCCACAAACAAAACAAGCAAAATGAGTACGTTTGCAATAGAGCCGATTTTCGTTATATTGCCGCCCAACAATATTTTCCTGATGTTTTTGAAATAATAGCGTTCATAGTCCCGGTTGCGCTCGTTCAATCTTTCCTTATATTCGTCAATCAAAAAGTCATAATTGCCATACGCCTTCAGTTCTTTGGAAAAATTTCTCGACCTCAAATAGCCGCCGAGCGTACTGTATTTCCGCTCTTTTTTCCAGTACGTTTCCAGTTCGGTGTAAATGTTGTAGTTTGTCTTTGACGATATGTATGTTTCCAGTACAAACGGCAACAGAACCGAAAGCAAAAGCCACCATCTTATGCTGAAAACATAGCCGAGCGTGCCCACGCTTGCAATCAGCGCCGCGCCGCGCCAATGAACATACATCGGCCATAAATGCCTCGCCGAATTTTCGGCTCTGTTATATGCCTTGTCGATGATCTCGGCAGACGCTTCGCTTTCAAAATGCTCGTATTTCATCGTTTTGAGTTTTTTCAGCATACGGGCTTTGTATGCCGTCCGGAGTATCAAAAGCGAACGCGGCTGAACGTAGTTAAAAATTATCCCGCCGATGACAGAAGGCAAAATCGCGGCTATCACAAACAAAACAAGGAAAATCGAATAATCCGAAAATGTCATTTCGTTTCTTGCTACCGCCAACCCGCCATCGAAAACATTTTGGTTTATGTAAACGCCGAGCGGCGTCAACAACCCATTGACGATTGTGCAGGCAAAAGTTATCACGACCATCACGGGAGCTTCGGCGAAAATTATTCCGATCAAGTCTTTGTAAGCCGCAAAAATTCGCTTCACTTGTTATCCCCGCTTTCCAAATCCACTTCCTCAACCGAAATTTTTTCGGCGTCATCGAGCCGCAGAGTCAAAACATACCCCCGCAGCAAAAGTTCGATAGGGTCGCCCATCGGCGCGGCTTTTTTTACGGTTACCACCGTTTTGGGAGTTATTCCCATTTCCAGCAATCTGTGCCGCAATATTTTTTCGCCCCCGACAGCCGATACCTTTCCGCTTTTGCCCACTTTCAAATCCCTCAGCGTCATTTTTTGGTTTCCCCCTTTTCTTTTCGGGTTGTTTTTTTGCCGACGTCGCAAACACAAGTTTGCAGTATGGAGACAGTATAGCACAGGGCAAAAAAAAAATCAAGGGTTATTATCACCAGATTACAAGATTTCGGGAAAAAAATTCGTAGAAAAAGAAACAAACGATTCCAAATATGATATAATTGAATCACCACAAACAAAAACATCAAAGAAGGAATCGTTTGTATGGAAAGATTATATCATAGAAACGGAATAATATCAAGGGCAAAAAAATATTTTTGGCCGTACATCGAATTGCTGACTAGACCATCGGGACACAAACTGTTCATGCTGCTTTTGGCGGCGCTGAGTATGCAAATGGTGACGTCAGTGCAGCACATATGGAAATGGTTTCTGCGGGGAATGAGCAAGGTGTCGCTGAACGCGTACTACTATCTGCTGACATACACGGAGATGCCGATAGAGAAATTCGCGGCGGTGACGGTCAGGAAAGCGGTGGGGCTGATAGGGGAAACAGAGGCGAAACTGCCAGTGCTACTACTGTTGGATGACACACTACAGGCGAAATTCGGAACACATTTCGAGTGTTACTCGACGATGCACGACCACGCGAGGCACAAGGGGTCGGAGTACCTGAAGGGGCACTGCTTCGTGGCTCTGACCATATGTGTGCCGGTCGCCATAGGAAACACCATCAAATATCTGAACGTTCCGGTCAGATTTCGTATGCGAGGAACGGACGAAAACAGGCTGGTGATGGCTTCGGAGATGATCACCGAGGCGATGAAGGAATTGAAAGATGTTCCCATGGTCGTGTTGCTGTGCGACAGCTGGTACCCGAAGGTGTAACGAATGTGCAACGCAAAGCGTTCATATGCAGCTCACGCCAATAACCACGTTCTATCGAACGCCGCGATAAATGAAAAAACCGTGGACACGGGTGCTATGGCCATTGCAATCTATGGCTGGGTGTGGTATGATATAAGACAATGGCAGAAGCTCGGGACCGATAAGAGCCAAGAGCTCGCACGCCTTAATCGATTGGTGTGAACTGCATATGAACGGGTCGAACACCGTTCATATTCGTTACACATATGGGAAAGGCTCTCGCATCGCACCGCGAATTGTGCCAAACCCTTCGGGGGGAAGGACGTACATTAAGTTGTAAGTAAAGGCGGGAGCCGCGCCGTAAATACAGACAAAGGAGAATAGGGAAAGATGACAATAGAAGACAAAGATGAAGTATATTACGAGCGATGCGCGGGGATAGACGTGCACAAGAGCAAGCTGGTAGTATGCCTGCGGAAGGGGCGCAAGGCAGAAGTCAGGGAGTTCGGCACATTGACGCACGAGATACGCGAGATGGTCGCGTGGCTCAAGGGTAACGGTTGCCAGATGATCGCGATGGAGAGCACGGGGTCGTACTGGAAGCCATTGTACAACATATTCGAGCAAGAGGAAATGCCGGCGATGGTATGCAATGCGTACCACATCAAGAACGTGCCGGGGCGGAAGACGGACGTGAACGACGCGCAGTGGATAGCGAAGTGCCTGAGCCAGGGTCTGCTGAAGCCGAGTTTCGTGCCGGACAGGGAGCAACGCGAGCTGCGTGACATGACACGATTTCGGAAGTCGCAGGTGGAGGAGCGGGCGCGTAACGTGAATCGGCTGCAGAAGTTTCTGGAGGGTGCGAACATCAAGCTGGGTGACTACGTGACGGAAATCGAGGGGAAGAGCGCAACTGCGCTTTTGGAGCTGGTGATCGGCAAGCCGGACTTCACGGTCGATGAGGTAGCCGTACGCATGGTAGGCAATCTGAAAGCGACACCGGAGGAATTGTTCAAGTCGTTAGAGGGGTCGATCACGCCGATGCAGCGGGGGTTTTTCAGCCACGTGATGCAGGTGATCAAGGAACAGACAGCGCAGATCGAGAAAACCGATGAGATGATCCAGGGCAGCCTGAGCGAGAACTACAAGGCGGCGGTGGCGGCCTTGGACGAAATCCCCGGCGTTGGCAAGGTGGCTGCGGAACAGATCATCGCCGAGACGGGCACCGACATGAGCAGATTCCAGAACCAGAACAGTCTGTGCAAATGGGCCGGCGTGTGCCCCGGCAACAACGAGTCCGCAGGCAAGCGCAAGAGCGGCAAAACGCCTCCCGGCAACCAGGCGCTCAAAACCACCCTCACCCAGTGCGCCAAATCAGCCGTCAAAAAAAAAATTCGTTCTTCTCCGCGCAGTACGCAAGGCTCGTCTCACATCGCGGCAAAAACAGGGCAACCATGGCCGTCGCCCACTCCATCCTCATCGCCGTCTACTTCGTGCTGTCCGGCCATGGGTTCCGCGACCTCGGCGCTGACTACTACACACACTTCAACAGGGATAGGAAGATCAACTCTCACGTCAAGCAACTCTCCAAGCTTGGCCTCACCGTCCCCGATGATCTCGTCAACGATGTTCTCTCCAGACCTCCCGGTTGATATCTTCCCTAATATTCCCCCCCCCTTTTTGCGCCATTTTCCGTGACGCTTGCTTTGCTCTGCCCTTTTTCCCCGCATGGTCGCACCTTTTTTCACATTAATCGAACAGGT
>WRJC01000083.1 GCA_009782405.1 Oscillospiraceae bacterium | reverse complement strand
ATCGTGTTCCACGCGAAAGTCAGGCCCACAAACGGGTTCAGATGCCCCGCCGCCATCGGCTTGATCGTGAGCACCGGCTTTTTGGCCCCCCATATTATCTTGTGCACGGTTTCCACTTCCATCTGCATCAAAAATCCCGATGCGTTGTATATCTGGATATATGTCTCCACGTCGTATCCCTGATTGTCCGCGTATTGCACTATTTCGGGCATATGAGCCGAAAATCCGGGTATCATGCCATTTTCCCTGACCATGTTCAGGTAATCCGAAATGCGCTCTATCGTCCCTTTTTGCTTGTTGACCAGCTGCTCGATGCAATAGTGGTGCAAAAGGCAGATTTCGATGCCCGCGCTTTTGCAGTCTTTTATGTATTTGGCGGCCGCCTGCCGCGACTCGGCGGAGTCATGCGTGTCGATGTTTGAGAGGTCTATCAGGTGCAGCTTTTGGCCGGTTTCCTCGCCGGCCATTTTTGCGCCGTCCAAAAAGAAACGGTTGTACGGCAGCCCGCCGCCCACGGCCGCGTCCACGCCGTGCGACAGGTAGGCCTTCGCTATATCGGCCACAGCCTGAGCGTTGTTGTTGATTTCTTTTATGTGGGTATCGCGGGCAAATGTGCGGTGCGAGCCCCCCATGATGTTGTTGGTGCCCATGATCATGCGCGATACGGACAGCCCCCCTATTGTCGTGCGGGGAAATGCGTTGTTTGTCTCCATATTTTGTCCTTCCTTGTTTACTTGTTTATCAAATATTATTCCAATTTTTCATAAGCCTCTATCGCTTTTTCTATGTCTTTTTCCATTTTTCCCCGGCTTTTTTCAAAAGCGGAAACCCAGTCCACTTTCATGTCGCGCCCGTAGCGGTAGCAGCTTATCTCCATGAAACTGCCGAAATTGTAGATATACCCTATGTCGTATGCGACGTTTGACAATATTATGTCGAGCATCTCCTGGCTCTCGTCGTCGCGCGCGTACTTGCCCCGCAGGTTGATCTCGTAGTATGCGGGCTGCAAGCTATACCTCGACTCGGCGGACAGATCCTCGAGGATCATCGCCGTCCGTTCGACGTTTGACGCGGTGCGCGGGATCGACAGCCCCGTGGCAGCGTTCGGCTCGTTGTTTGTTATATACTTTTCCTGCGTTTTGTCCAGCTTCGGGCACGGCAGGATCCCGAAGTCGGTCTCCATGCCCCGGAGCCTTTCGACGATCCTTATCCGAATCCAGGTGAACAGCGCCCTGTCCTCGGAGAACATCTTCACCTGCTCGTCATATATGGGAAATTTTCCCTCATAAGTGTGCAGATTCACGGAGTTTTCCGTGTCGGAGAGCATTTCCGAGAGGTAATCCGTGATCCTGTAGCATCTCTCGTCGCCGAAAGTTATCACAGGGCGGTCGTCGGAGTCTTTGCTCACTATTTTCGCACCGCCCGAGACGATGAACGAAGATTCCGTGCCGCCCTGGATCACATAGCCGAACAAGTCGTCCTTGATATACATGACCCCGTCGCCGTTTAAATCTTTGGACACGCTCCTGCCCATTTCCATCAGCTTTTCGAATGTCCATTCCCCTTTGTTCACTATGTCATACGGGCTTTCGAGGGCATGGTCCTTGATCAGCAGTTTGTTGAAGATCATCGCCGTCATTGCGTCGTTGTCCATAATGAACAAATCGCCCTGCAAAACGAACAGTTTGCGTATGATCGACAAGTCGCGTATGCCGTCATGGTTCCACCAGGGCTTCGATAAATCGAGGCACGGGACTTTGAACAGATCCAAAAAATTTCCGCCCTGCGCCAGCGCGGCGACTTCCACGATATGCGGCACGATCACGTCGTAAGTGTCGTCGCCCGCTTTTACGGCTTTTTGCGTCATGGTGGTCACCTGCGGGTATTCGACCACAAGCTCGGATATCTTTATGTTGTATTTTTCCTCTATTTTTTTGTTTCGCCTGTAGACCGCGTCGTTTATCACGTCCCCGTTTTCTTCCAAGGCGCACAGATCCCTGTGATCCCATTCGGCCCAGTCCGGATTGCTCACCGTCCTGCACAAAAACAAAAATTCATGCCCGCCGAAATCGACCGCGTCAAGTTCCGGATATATCCTTTCGGTCGCGGGCTCCTCGGAATTTTCTTCTGCGGCAGCGGCGTTGGAATTTGCGTCGGGCTCGCCGCCTTCGTCCTGGTCTTTTTTTCCGCACCCCGAAAAACCGGCGAATATGGCGATGCAAATTACAAAAACAATGATTTTTTTCACGGCATTTCCCCTTACTTGATAATATCTGTTTTGTTGGGGGAGTTGCGGCCCTCGAGGTCCGGCAGCCGCCCCTCCAGCGCCGCGAACGAGATCTCCACGTCCTCGTATGCCTCCCAGTGCGTCTTGCACCCCACCGTGATCATGTCCTGCGGCCGCAGCACATTCCAGTTGAACGTAAGCCCCACATACGGCGTCACCCGACCCGCCGCCATCGGCTTGATTGTCATCACCGGCTTTTTCGCGTTGTGTATGATCCGGATTATGCTCTCGATTTCGATCTGCATCAAAAACCCCATGCAATTAAATATTTGTATGTAGGTCTGCACGTCGTACCCGTTGGCATCGGAGTACATGATGAGTTCGGGCATATGGGCGGAGAGGCCTGGTATCATGCCGTTGTCGCGGATCATGGAGAGGTAGTCGGGCAGCCTGTCGATGGTGCGCTTGTTCTTGTTGACCAGCTGCTCCGCGGAGGAGTGGTGCGGGAAACAGAACGTGGCGCCCGATTTCGCGCTGTTTTTGATCGTGGCCTCCGCCTCCGCCCTCGCCTGTTTTGAGTCGTCCACGTTTATTCCGGGGGTGTCTATGCGGATCAATTTTTTGCCGGTCATGTCCTCGAAACATTTTATCGAGTCCCCGGTTATGCCGCCCGAAGTCCCGCCCATCACGGCGTCGATCCCGTAGTCGGAAAACGCTTGGTAAATTTTCGCGACTTTTTCGGGCGTGTCGTTCGTGGCGTGTATGTCCATGTCGGCCGCGTGCCCGGTGTGGCTGAAACCGGCAAACCAGTTTGAGCCTATCAAAAGGCGGGGCAGGCTCACCCCTTCAACTTCGGTTCTGGGAAATTGTTTGATCATGATTTTTTCCTCCTGTTATAACTTTATATAATTATTTCACGCATCGTTTTTGGGCGGCTGGCGCCAAACTTCCCCAAGGGCGAACGCGGCCGGTTTCGGCCTCGCCCAGAAGTCGATTATCGTCGTGTTGGCCGGCTGCGGCCAGGTGTCATGCGAGCCCCACAAAAGAAATCCGCCGCACCCCGGGAACCGGTCCTTGCAGACTTTTGCCGCATAGCTCAGATTTATGGCCTGCCTTTCCTGGCTCCACTTCGTGAATTCTTCCAAGTTTTCCGCCGGGCGCCCGTTTGCGATCCTGAATTCCTCGTTGTTGATCCACCACGACCAAGGCTTGCACCAAAGCGGGTTGGAATGGTCGGCCGGCCATATGGGGTGGCCGTTGCTGTAAAATTCGGTTATGTCGTCGGGGTTGTTTCCCGGGCAGCAGCATTCCGACCTGAACAGCGAATCGTCGCCGCGCCAGTAATTTTCCAGATCCTGTTCGGTGGCGAAGCCGTTATACGGCCCGTGCACGTCATAATGCATCCCTTTGCCGTACCATTCGGGGACGCCGCCCACGGAAGGGCCCGACGGGGAGTTGTAAAGATAGCGGTGGACGCTGTCATGCTCGGCGGTGACGATACCCAAGGCGTGTAACATCGGGTGGTCCGCCTGGCAGGGTTTGCCGCCGGCGGTTTTTTTGCCGTCGAAGGTGCCTTGCAATTCGTTTCCCGCGCACCAGATGCACAGCGAGGCATGATGGCGGCGGCGCTTGATGAACGAGGCCGCTATTTTTTTGAGCGCTTCAATCGATTCATCGTCTTCGGGCGCCCAGTTCTCTATTCCCGACGAGGTCAGCGGATATTCCTGCCAGACCATGATCCCGTACCTGTCGCACAGCTCGTAGAAGCGCTCGTATTCGAGATACCCGCAGGCATTTATCCGAAACATATTCGCACCGAGCTCCGCGTACAATTTTATGCGCTTTTCATATTCTTCATAAGCCACATCCGCATAATTGGCGCGTATCGGCTGAAAATTCACCCCCTGCAAAAACACGGGCTTGCCGTTGAGCGCGCAGAGCCACGGATCAGCGCCCTCCGGCGCGTCTTTGCACTGCCGCCATTCGACATGCTTGAACCCGGTGGTTTTTTGCTCCGTGTCCAAAACCGCTCCGTCTTCGCCCAAAAGCTCGAAACGCACGCCGTATAGCGGCTGCGCCCCCTCCAGATTCGTCCACCAGGGCTCGACGGGGAGATCCTCCCATGCCGCGCCGTTTTCGTACTCGTCCCGGGCAAATTCTTTTTGCGCTATGGTCTCTTCGCCGTCCAAGAGCGACATCCGCACGCTTTTGCCTTTTTCGCCTGTGAGCTTGCCGTACAGCTCCAAGCGCCCCGCGCCCTTTTTCAGATCGTAGTCCGAGACAAAACTCGCCTCTTCAAAGCGGTTCCCGTCGGAAACCGACAGATAGATGGAGTCGGATATGCCTATCTGCACAAGCCGCACCACCCAATCCCAGGTGTAGTTGTACCTGGCTTTCCATTCGGTCATTTTTGACGAATAGCCGAATTGCCCGAGCCATCTTGGCGGGAGGTCGAAGACGATCGCGAGTTCGTTGCCGCCCTCTTTCAGATGGCCGCCAAGCGAAAACTCATATGTGAGATGGGAGCCTTTGAAGGCGCCGATTTCCTGCCTGTTCAGATAAATCCAGCCGCTGTAGTCGAGGCCAAGGCATCGCAGAAGTATTTCGCCGCCTTTTTTTGTCCATTCGTCGGGAAGCGAAACGGAGTACACCCAGCTTCGGTTTTCAATCCATTCGATTTCCAGCGAATTCCTAAAAAAGAGCCAGTCTTTTATAATCCCGCTTTCAAGCAGGGACTGCTGGACGGAACCCGGCACCACGGCCGGTATGGGGCGGACTTCGGCCGACGGCTCGCGGTTGCGGTCGTCGAATCCCAGCCAGGCATAAGGGGCGTATCCCGCCAGTTTCCAATCCAGCGATGAAAGATCGTATAGTTTCTTCATTTCCGATAACTCCTTGCTGTTTATTTGCTATTTCACTATATTTTCCCGCCGATCGATGAAGGCGAGCGTTTCGTCTGCGCTTTTTATTCCGGCGGTGGTGCCCATTTGCATCACGCACATGCTTCCCGCAGCGTTGGCGAACTGCGCGCATCTTTCCGGCGCCCAGCCTTTTGAAAGCCCGAAAATAAATCCCGCGCAAAAGGAGTCGCCCGCCCCCGACGTGTCCGCGACCGGGACGTCGCCATATGTGTTTTTAGAGAATCCCGCCCCATTTTGCGGTTTTACGTAACAGCCCTTCGCGCCGAGCTTTATCACGATATTTTTCGCCCCCAGCGAAACAAAGGCTTCCGCGATTTCTTCGGGATTTTTATTGCCGCCGCTGAGCATGACCGCTTCCTCGTAGCTGGGCATGAACCAGTCGAGATGGGGCAGACAGCCGCAAAGCTTGTCCATCCAGGCCCCCGACGGATCCCACGCGGTGTCGAGGCAGCATAAAATCCCCTCCGCGCCCGCCATTTTAAGCAACTCCGAGGCGCCCTCTCCGTCAAAAGAGGGCAAAAGAAAGCTGCCCGCGACAAACAAAACCGGGGCGCGCCTTATTTTTTCGAAATCGATGTCCGCGAGCCCAAATTTCGCGTTGGCGCCAAAACAGTGCAGAATAGAGCGTTCGCCGTCCGCATTCACGGCCACCACCGACGAAGAGGTCTGCGCGCCGCCGGCGATGCAAAGCCCGTCGGTATTCACACCCGCGTTTTCGATTTCGCCTTTCACGAACCTGCCGAAGCTGTCCTCGCCCAACCTGCCGAACAGCTGCGCCCTCGCACCCAATTTGCCGAGGGCGATCGCCGCGTTTGAGGCGCATCCCCCGACTGACAGCTGAATCTGGTCCACTTTGCCAAGCAGCCCTTTTTGCGGGAGCGCCTCGACGGGCTTGGCGAAAATATCGGCGGTTATCACCCCGATGCAGGAAACGTCAAACATCACATATTCACCTCGTTCGTTAAATCAGCCGTACAGCGGATAGCATGTGAAATAGCGGCCGGTTTCCACTTCAAAGTACGGCATAAGCGTCAAACCGCCATGGCCTTTTATCTTGTATCTCAAAGAGCCTTTCCCGTCTTCGGCAAGCCATGAACTGAAATCTTCGGGGCAAAGGTTCAGCTTGAACAAATCGAGATAATTGTCGGCCGGCGCTTCAATCGCATCCGAAACGGCCGCCATCAAAAGCGGCCCGCATTCGAGGGCGCATCTGTTGTGCCCCGCAACCTGTTCGGCTCCCGTATAATATGATAGGCTCCATTGGAATTTCAGCTCAAATTCTATCATGTGGCAAACGCCGCTCTCCCAGATTTTTTCTATGCACAGATACGATCCCGGGCTCCCGATGTATGTGTCGTCGCCGCAAACGACTTCCGCTTCTTTTTCGGCCCAGGCCGGAATGCGCAGCATCAGCTTGAATTTTTCGTCTTTTTCGCAGGATATTTCGATTTTTATTTTCCCGTCATACGGCATGTTTGTGATCTGTGTCACGCTTACGCTGTTGTTTTCGCGTTCCCAGGCAAACTTTGAGGCGCCGTATATATCGAAATAAATCGAGTCGTCGCTTATCGAATACAAAAATTCGGGCAGCATCCCGAAAATCCGCGTGCCCACCCCGCAGCAGCAGTGCACAAGCCCGCCGTGGGTGCTGCCGCCCGCCGCCCGCCTGCCTTCGAGCCAGGCGAAATACCTTATCGAATTGCCCCCGTCCTGATTGGCTATGGCGATGTTGTACAAGGATTTTTCTATCTCGCCCACATACTTTTCTTCGTCGGGATACAGCCGGTGGAACCTTTGGTTCAGCCAAATCCAGAACGCGGTGCAGCACAGCTCGTTGTACGCCCTCGAAGGCTTAAGCCAGGCGCAGCCCGGCGTCGAAGTTTCGGCTTCGCACATCACTATCCCGCCGCCCGCGTGCTGCCAGTCTTTTTTGTACGCCTCATAAAACGCGAACGCCGCGTTTATGTAATAATAATTTCCCGTGGCTTTGTACAAATCGAGATATCCCTCAAAGGCCTCGATTTCGGTCCCGTGGGCGTGAGGCTCGATTCCGTGCTGGCGGCGGGTCTGGACCGCGTCTTTCTCGCCGTTTATATATTGAGCCAAACGCCAGGGTTCCTCATAGTATTTTTGGGTGATCTCTATGTCTTTTTTCGTGCCGAACGGCGTATTGTAGACATATGGGCTGCAGACCGTGCCCTGAAAGGCGAGGCACAGGTATTTTATAACCGGCAAGTCGCCGCATTCGTTGTTGAACCAGTTCTGCCAATTTAAAAGCAGTATCCCCGCATCCGAATTTCCCGAAAGATACGCGGCGTACAGCCCGTAGGTGATCCAAATGCGCACATAGTGCGGGTATTCCTTCGTGGCGAACAGCTCCCGCTCGATTGCCATGATATATCCGTCAGGGTCCCCGCAGTCTTTTATTTCCCCAATTATATAGTCCACGATTTCGCGCAAACTTTCGCATTCGGCCCATCTGAGCGCGTTTCCCGCCCCCATGAGAAGCAGCCCTGCGGTCTGGCCGTGCAGGTTGTCCTCGAAATGCCCCCGGTACGGCTCGCCCGGGGCGTATTTTTTGGCGCGTTTTCGAAACCAGTACAGCGCGGAATCGATGTTTATGGTTTGCAGGTATTTTATGTTGTTCTCAAAGGCGCGCAACAACAGCCCGCCCGTCAGCTCTATCCCGTGCAGCGGGGTAAAAACCTTGTCCTTTATTTTGTTGTTTTCGTTGTTGTCGAAAATTTGGCTATTCATTGTTCGTCGCACTCCAATTATTCACCTGCTTTCTTATCTCCGGTATGTCGATATAGTCCTCGATGAGCTGCTTTTTTAGCAGCGCATCCGGCACAAAGCGGTCGTATTTGGGAACCTTGTATTCGTAGTTCTTCTTTTCGGCGCGTATAGTGTCCTCATGCAAGAATTCGTTTGGGTCTATTTGGCCCTCAAAAACTTTTTTCAAGTCCGCGAGAGTTTCCCCCGCTCCGCCTTTCAATGTCATATAGAACGTGCCCCAGCCGCCCATCTGTTTTGCGGCTCCCCCGCTTTTCATATAGTGGGATATGATGCTTTTGAGCGTCCTGAAATTGCGGTGGCCCATCCAGGGAAAAATCCCCGCCAGCCCGTTTTCCAAATCGATCACATTGTACTTGTCAAAACCGAGCATAAGCGCCGCCTCGCGCCCCTCGCACAGCCTCTTTTGCGCGCTCTGGCCGAGGTAGGGATATTCCTTGTCTTCGAGCAGCGCCTGTTTCATGCGCTGCAATATCCTGTCGTGGGTGAGCGCCCTGTCCCCGGGCCACCAATAGCGCAAATTCTCGGGCAAGGGCTTCACGAAGATATGCAGGCGTTTTGTGTCGGTCCCCACCACCAGCCAGTTGTACCCGGCCACCGTGATCTGTTCGCCCGCGTAGTGGGGCTCTTCCATGTGCCCGACTTTTTGGCTGTCGTGCATCACGATCCATTCCTCCTCGGTGGGGAACACGCCGTAAAACTCGTAGTGGTTGACGATCTTCTCGCCCTCCAGGCCGATTATCAAACCTCCCCGGTCCATTTGCTGCAAGTGGTTTTTTTCCAGGAGCTCATAGATAAAGCACACGATGTCCTCTTTGTCCACCTCGCGAAACGCCGGCAGCAGACCAAGCGACTCGACTAGCGCAGGAAGCGCGATCTCCCCCGCCGACGCGGTGAGGCTCATTATCTGGTGATACAGCACGCTCATCGAGTATTTCAAAATTTTGGGCGGCTCTATCCAGCGCTCCTCGATGTACAGCTGTATTATCGCGATCGTCTTGAGCAGGTACCACGGGATAAGCTGCAGCGGGGGTGCGTCCTGCGCCGGTTCGCGCTCGCAGTCCACAAACCACATTTCGGGCGCCTCGCCCCTTCTTCCCGTGCGGCCCAGCCGTTGCACAAAGCTCGATACCGAAATCGGCGAGCCGATCTGGAAAACCCGCTCGAGTTTTCCTATGTCCACGCCCAGCTCCATCGTCACGGTCGCCCCTATCACCACGGAGCCTTCCGAGTTTTTCATCTCCTGCTCCGCGGTTTCCCGAAATGTAGACGAGATCGCGCCGTGGTGCACATGGTAGATATCCGGCGTGCCGTGCAGCTTGGCCTGATGGCGCACCGCCATGATGGCCGCGTCGGGGGTGGGCCTCCCGTTTCCGAAGATTATCGCCTTTTTGCCAAGCGTCCGCTCGTACATATACTCGACGGCCGGATGCTCGAACAGATTTGGGTCCTCCTCGGCGAATTCCTTGTTGAAATTCTCCACCGAGAGGCGTATCTTTTGGGCGATCGCGCCGGTTTGGGGGATCGAAACGCTCCGCCCGGTTCCCGCCGAGAGCCAGGCCGCAGGTAAGTCCCAGTCGCCCAGCGTGGCCGAAAGTCCGATGCGGCGGGGTTCGCTGTGCATATATTTTTGCAGCCGCGCAAGCTGGCACAGCACCTGCAGCCCCCTCTCCGAGCTCATGAAGGCGTGCATCTCGTCGATTATGACATAGCGCAAATCGCCGAAAATCCTCACCAAGTCCTGCACCCGCGTGATCAGCATGGCCTCAAGCGATTCCGGGGTTATCTGCAGCACCCCGCCCGGGTTTTTCAAAAATTTCGTCTTTTTGCTCTGCGGCACGTCGCCGTGCCAGTGGCATATGGGTATGCCGGAGGCTTCGAGCAGATCGGTGAGCCGGTAGAACTGGTCGTTGATCAGCGCCTTCATCGGAGCGATGTACAAAACGCCCACGGACGAAGGCGGATCGGCCTCGATTTGCGTCAGCACCGGCAGAAACGCCGCCTCGGTTTTGCCGGAGGCAGTGCCGGAGGCAAGTATGAGGTGGTCGTCCGTGTCGAATATGATTTTGCAGGCCTGCTCCTGGATGGGCCGCAGTTCGTCCCAGCGGTTTTTGTATATGTATTCCCTGATAAACGGCGACAGCCGCGAAAACGCGCTTTGATTCGTGTTATCCATATTTCGTACATTTGACTTTCGTTGCCGCACAATTCCTTATAGCCTTAGTATGCCAGATTTTTTCTTTTTTG
>WRJC01000082.1 GCA_009782405.1 Oscillospiraceae bacterium | reverse complement strand
GAGGCTGCCGATGGACGAATACGTGGAGTTCCTCGTGTACCTGACGCAGGAGGAGCGGGCGGGGTTCATCGCGCTGTTCCCGGCGGAGCACCAGGAGCAGATCAGGGAGAAGGTCGCCGCGCGGATGCGGGAGCAATTCGCGGAACATCGGGGATTCGGCGGCGAAACGTTGCCACGCCGCGAAATGGAGACAGCCATACTCAGGCAGAAAGCCGTGGAGGACATGGAGAAGGCGGCCAAGCGCATCAAGGCCGTGGAGCAGGCGCAGCGCGTGCGGGCGGCGCAGACGGGGCGGCAGGGTGCGGCGGCGAGGCTGCTGGACGCGCTCACCAAGCCGTTCGCCTACAACGCCGCGAAATACGGGCCGCGGGCCGCAGGGACGCTCGCCGAGGCCGCAGCCGAGGCCTTCGCGGCCGCCGGCAAGCTCCTCACGGCCTGGCTCGGTACATGGTTCGCACCGGGCAACGAAAAGTCGGAGCGCGAAACGACCAGGCGCTACATGGCCGACAGCCAGGAACTCATGGTGGACACGGGCATCCTGAACGACTTCGCCGGGCAGATGAAAACCACCATCACCCGCTTCAACGCCCGCGCGAACGAGCTGCGCGACCTCGCCGAGCGCGAGAAGGCGAAGGACAAAGAAAACAGGGACGAGGATCTGATCAACATTTGCGGCTCCTATGCCGGCATATTCGAGGCGCACACCGGCGACATGGCGAAGCTCGAGGCGTACTTCAGAAACGTCGCCGAAATCTTCGAAGGCACCGAATCGAAGCTATGCAAATGGGCCGACGATTTCTCCGGAGGCTTGGATTGATTATGCATAACCATGCGCGAACACGGTTTCATATATTATTTAAGCAAACGGATTCAAAAGCGGAGGAAACCAAAATTTTTGATTTCAATATCCCCGCATAATATCGAACATATTTGAGTTTTGCTCATGGCCATTTAAAATAAAAAAGGAGAATATATTATGAGGAAAAAAATCGCGGAAACGGTAAAAACAGGCAAAGTTTTGGTATCGGACGGCGCATGGGGCACATTTTTGCAAAAAAAAGGGCTGAAAGCGGGCGAATGCCCCGAGCTCTGGTGCCTTGAGCACGCAGACGACGTGAAAGAAATCGCCGCGGGCTATGTCGGCGCGGGGGCGGACATGATCGAATCAGACAGCTTCGGGGGCACGAGCTTCAAGCTGGAGCATTACGGGCTGGCGGACAGAGCGGCAGAAATCAACGAGGCCGCAGCCAAAATTTCGCGCGCGGCGGCGGGCGACGGCAAATGGGTGATAGCCTCGATCGGGCCCACGGGCAAAATGGTGATCGACGACGACGAAAAGGAAGATTACGAGGGCGACGATCTGTACGCTGCGGAGAGCGACATATACGCGGCATTCAAAGAACAGGCCGTGGCGCTCGAAAAGGGCGGGGCGGACGCGGCCTGCGTGGAGACGATGAGCGACATAAGGGAAGCGGTGCTGGCGATCAGGGCCACAAAAGAAAACACCGGGCTTGAAGTGATATGCACCTTCACATTCGAAAAAACCCTCCAGGGCGATTACAAGACCATGATGGGCATATCGCCGGAAGCGGCGATTAAAGCGACTGTCGAGGCCGGGGCCGACATCGCGGGGGCGAACTGCGGCAACGGGATCGAGCGCATGATCGAAATCGTCACCGAGATGCGGAAAATAGACAAAGAGATCCCGATACTGGTGCACGCCAACGCGGGGCTCCCGCAAAATGTGAACGGGGTGGATGTATTCCCCGAAACCCCGGAGGACATGGCGAAAATCGTGCCGGATCTGGTCAAGGCGGGGGCCAACATAATCGGGGGCTGCTGCGGCACCACCCCGGCGCACATCGCCGCGATCAAAAAAGCGATAGGCTGATTATCAAATAAAAATAACCACCGAAAGGAAATATTTATGAAAACGAATTTTTTATCGACTGCGATAGGCAGCATGCCCTTTGACGACGCAAATTATGCGATCGGCACCTCGCTCGATTGCCTCGACGCGCCCATCTGGCCTCAGCTGTCGGCATACGGGCTTTTGGAGCAGATGGAAATCCAGTACAGCGAAAACATACCGTGCGCTGTTATCGACAAAGAAAAAGGGCGCATGTATTTTCAAACCGACGAAGACTATTCGGAGGCTTTCGGCGAATTTTACGAAAAGTACATGGCAGCCGAGGAAGACGGCGACTTTGATTTCATGGCGATAAGCGAAGATTATTCGAAGGGGCTCTACGCGCTTTTTGCCGGACTGCAAAAAGAGGGCAAAAAGCTGCCTTGGCTCAAAGTGCAAACCACCGGCCCGTGCAGCTTCGCGCTGACCATAACCGACGAAAACAAAAGGGCGATATACTACAACGAGGAATTCAGGGACGTGATCGTCAAGGCGATAGCGATGAAGTGCCGCTGGCAGATCCAAAAATTCAAGCCTTTCGCCGAAAATATAATATGTTTCATCGACGAGCCCATCTTGTCGGCGTTCGGCAGTTCCACATATGTGTCGGTGAGCCGCGAGGAAGTGGTGGCGATACTTTCGGAGGTGATCGAAGCGGTGCACGCCGAGGGCGGGCTTGCCGGCATTCACTGCTGCGGGAACACCGAATGGAGCATACTGATCGACGCGGGGGTGGATATCGTCAACTTTGACGCATTCGAGTTCGGGCACACGATAGCGATATATCCCGAGCAGGTGAAAAAACATCTCGAAGAGGGCAAATATTTGGCTTGGGGAGTGGTTCCGACCTCGGTGAAAATACGGGAGCAGAGCGCCGAAAGCCTTGAACAGAAATTGGAAGAGGGAATGGACGGCTTGGCGGCCTTGGGCATAGACAAAGAACTGATAATATCGCAGGCGATCATCACCCCTTCATGCGGCACCGGCTCGATGGCTGTCGCGGACGCAAAAAAAGTTTTTGAGCTTACAAAAGAGCTGACCAAGAGAATGAAAGAAAAATACGGGGTGTAGTTTTTAACGAGGAGGCAGCGTCATGTATCGTATTATTCCGCCGAATGAAAGAAAAGAATATACACACGAAGAACTCAAAAAAGATTTTGACGGAAAATGGCTATATTTGGTCAATAGTCAATTTACTGACGGAAATGGCCTGATAAGAGCGACGCCGGTAGTAGTTGCGGACAGCGAATTGGAAGGAATGGAAGAGGGAATATATGACCAATTCAAAACAAGCAAAGGGTACGGCGTGATTGCGGACGCTGATTTTACAGATTGGGCAGGGGCGTTCCCATCTTTGTTTTGGGTTGAGGACATATGAACGAAATGAACGAAATGATTCATGTCAGCAAAAAACACAAAATAGAATTTACAATTTGTAAACGCAATCATATCTGGATATATATAATGCTCGATATTTTGGATAAAACGGGAAATATTTTGCGCACGGATGATGATGAAGAAAGAAAAAAAATTTTCATGTTTGATACAGGCGCACAGAATACGATTCTTTCAAAAAAGCGCATTGATATGTTGGGATATAATTATTGCGAAATCAAGGGAAAAACAAGAGTTTCTGCTGGCGGTGGCATTTTTGAGTGTTCCAGAATCGAAATACCGGATCTTGTGATTACAGATGGTATTGTTGTCCATAAGCCTGTTGTTTTGGTTCCGGACGATTATGCGTCTAATATTAACATTCTTGGGCAGGATATATTGCAATTATTTAACTACTATGTGGATAATCGTTCACACAAAATATATTTTGATAAAGAAAATATGGTGGAATAAATTCTATGAAAATCGCGGTTTCGGGAAAAGGCGGGGTGGGAAAGTCCACGATCGCAGCAGCCGTCGCGCTGACGCTGGCAAAACGCGGGCAAAAAATCCTCGCCTTGGACATGGACCCCGACGCAAATCTCGCGGCGGCCCTTGGCATTCCAAAAAACGTCGAAATAAGGCCGATAAGCTCCGAGATAAAGCTGATCGAGCAGCGAACCGGGGTCGAAGTAGGCGAATACGGCAAAGTTTTCAAGCTGAACCCGGAAGTGTCCGACATCGCCGAAAAATTCGGCGTAGAATATAACGGGGTCAGCCTCGTGGTGCTCGGAGCCTCGAACAAAGGGGGCGGGGGATGCGCCTGCCCCGAAAACACCTTCGTCAAATCGCTCGTCGCGGATTTGGTTCTGTATAAAAACGAGAGCCTGGTCATGGACATGGAGGCGGGCATCGAGCATCTCGGACGCGGCACCGCCATGGGCGTGGATTGCATGGTCATCGCGGTCGAGCCGGGGCAGAGGTCAATCGACTGCGCTTACAGCGTAATGAAAATGGGCGGCGAGATCGGGCTTGGCAAATTTGTCTTCATAGGAAACAAAATAACCTCAAAAGAAGATGAGGAATATATCAAAAATTCCATGCCGGGCCAAAAAATATCGGCTTTTATGCCCTATGCCCAAAACATCAGGGAAGCGGACAGGGACGGGGTTTCGGTTTTGGACGCATTTGACGCGCGCCAAACCAAAATCATAGAAAATTTAATTGCGGAGATTGAAAAATGAGCTACATGATAGCGGTCACGGGAAAGGGCGGCGTGGGCAAGACCACGTTTTCCGGCCTTTTGGTAAAAAATCTTATAGCTGCGGGCAAAACTCCGGCGCTTGCGATCGATGCGGACCCGAACAGCTGCCTCGACGCGGCGCTTGGGGTGAAAGCCGAAAAGACGGTGGGCCGCGCCCGCGAGGACGTGAAAGCCGAGGGCGCCTCGCCGAACATATCCACAAAGGAACTGTTGCAGATCAAGCTGAACGAAAGTTTAGTCGAGGCAAACGGTTTTGATTTGATCGCCATGGGGCGGCCCGAAGGCGCGGGCTGCTATTGCTATGCCAACAACGTGCTAAAGTCGGTGATCGGCGAGCTTGCGGGGCAGTACCCGTATGTGGTGTTGGACAACGAAGCGGGGCTGGAAAACCTCTCGCGGCGAATCGTGCAGAAAGTGGACACGATGGCGCTCGTGTCGGATGCCTCGAACGCGGGGCTCGAAACCCTGAAGAGGCTGTATGAGCTCGCGCTGGAGATGGAAATCGAATACGGCAAGCTCGCCTTGGTGGCAAACCGCGTGAGGGGGGGCAAAATTCCCGCGAAACTCGAAGAAATAAGAAGTTACGCGAAAGCGGATTATGTGATCATGCTTCCCGACGACGACGAAATCGCCGAATTTGCGGAGAACGGCAAAAGTTTTCTCGAATTGCCGGAAGATAACCCGGTGAATTTGATAGTCAACGGATTTGTCAAAGAGATGATTTGATTTTCATAACGCAATGGATGAAATAGGAGGATAACCAATAATGAAAAAATTGCTTGCATTTGCGCTAATTTTGGCATTCGCGCTTTCCCTGCTGACAGGTTGCGGCGAGGGCAGCGATGCCGCGCCCGATTCAGGCGGCGATGCGTCAGACGACGCGCCCGCCAATGCAAAGCCGGGAGATATAGAAAAACAGACCGCTACGGTCAATCCGGGCGATGCAGCATTCGCCAACGATAATTTCACGCTTACATACAATAGCGTTATCGTCAACTCCATCGCCGAAACAATCATGATCAGGTGCGAAGTCAAAAGCAATATCCCAATGAGGGTTCAATGGATGGATGCCCCGTTTGTGATCAATGGAACAGCCACCAATATTGTACACAGATCCATTGCTTCTTCGGACGAATTCAGCGTGGAAATACCGATAAGCGAACTGGAAAATTTGGGGCTTTCCCCGGAAGATGTCAAAACCGTTCAGGTTCTGTTCAAATTCAGTAAGTGGGACGACTATGATGACGTGTTATTTGAGGGCACCGTGGTGTTCAATATCGACTTGCCTTAAAACTTGAACCGTTGAAATAAATTTAGTTTTGGGGGCAATTTAATGAGCTTATCGATAAAAGTAAAGTCAGTAAAACCGCTTGAAGATATGATTTTGCTCGTTGAGTTTGAGAATGGAATAAAGAAAATTTATGACATCAAGCGATTAATTCCGCAATTTGGAATTTACGAAGATTTAAAATATAATGATTTATTTGATCAAGCTCATGTAGATTGCGGAGGCTACGCAGTTGCATGGAACAGCGATATTGATATATCGGAATGCGAATTGTGGGAAAACGGAATCAAAGCCAAGGAATGAAAAATGTTGAACAGCAATCAAACAAAATCCAAACAACGTATCGCCGACCACGGAGAAGTGTTCACAGCAGAGCGTGAAGTGAGTGCCATGCTCGACCTTGTGAAACAGGAAACCGAACGCATTGACAGCCGATTTCTCGAACCTGCTTGTGGTAATGGTAATTTTCTCGCGGAAATATTGCACCGGAAACTCTCTGTCGTAAAATCACGATATGGCAACCAAACCGCTGATTATGAGCGTTACGCTGTTATCGCGGTTACAAGTATTTACGGTGTGGAATTATTGCCGGATAATACGGACGAATGCCGAAAGCGAATGTTTGACATTTTCGATAGGGAATACACGATAAATTGCCGGAAAGAAGCAAGCGACGAAACCCGCGAAGCTGTGCGGCATATTTTGCGGCATAATATTCTTTGCGGTGACGCGCTAACGATGAAAAATTTTGACGGCGAACCGATTATTTTCGCCGAATGGTCGGCAGTCAATGGCTATATGTTAAAACGGCGCGATTTCCAACTTAGTCAAATGTTAGAAGAAAACACGGAAAATCAACAATTAGATATGTTGGGAATATCCGGCGATTACCAATACGATGAAACGGGGGCAATGATACTTTCGCCAATCCGAGAGTTCCCGCCAGTACATTATAAAATGGTGCAGCAATATGAGTGATTTTTACGCAAATACATAAAAAGCAATCTTGAAAATCTGATAGGCGAAAAGGACGAATGATGGGCGAAAATAAAAATTTTGATTTTAACGACGCAGCTATTGTCATAAAAGAAGCGATTGTCCGCTCACGCTATCAAGCGGCGAAACTGATAAACAAAGAGCTGCTCGGCTTGTATTATGCTGTCGGGCGGTATGTTTCGGAAAACTCCCGCAACAATGTATGGGGGCAAAGCGCGATCAAGCAATTATCAGAATTATTGCAACGTGAATTGCCGGGTTTGCGCGGTTTTGGCGAAGTGTCACTCAAAAAGATGCGGTTGTTTTATGAAGCGTGGCAGCCATTATTTACAAATTTTCCAAATCGTCAGTTGTTAAATGACGAAATGCAAATTTTATCAAGACCGGAAAATATCCTTGATTTAGGGCTTTTGCCACGGCATACGAACAACCTTGCAATAGCTGGTTTTTCTGCAGACGCATTTTTCAATGTCGGTTTCTCCCATCATTCCGAAATTTTGGCGAAAGAAAAATCACTTGACGGCAGACTGTTTTACATTTCACGATGCGCCGCCGAATTTTTGACGGTGGACACGCTCAAATCGTATCTGCGCGGAGGTTTATATAATAAAACCGGAAAAATGCCGAACAATTTTTTGCAAACGCTGCCCGAAACCGAGCAAGCCAACCGTGCCATTCGATCTTTCAAGGAAGAATATTTTTTGGATTTTGTAAATATTGAAGATGAAATTGACCCTGACGAGCGGGTTTTTGAACGGAGCATAGTCGCGAACATCAAGCAATTTATTTTGTCCTTTGGCGGAAACAAGTTCTGTTATATGGGAAATCAATATCGTATTGTTGTTGACGAAAAGGAGTTTTTCATTGACCTTTTGTTCTTTAACCGCGAACTGCATTGTCTTGTCGCCATTGAATTAAAGCGCGGCGACTTCAAGCCCGCGCACTTGGGACAATTGAATTTTTACTTGTCCGCGCTTGACGAATACATCCGGCAACCCGACGAAGCCCCGTCAATCGGCATTATTCTGTGCAAAGAAGCGAGTCGGAACATCGTTGAGTTCGCCGTACGCGACTACACAAAACCGATGGGCGTTGCGACATACAGGACGCGGAACGAAATGCCGGAAACATGGAAAAATGCCTTGCCGGACGCTGATGACATAATAAAACTGCTCGATAATCATGATAATTCTTACTATGAAAACTTGCCTGACAGCGAGGTGCGCGAATGAACACAAAGCAGTTTCGCCAGAAGAAACTCGACCTCGCCAGTACATTATAAAAGGGTGCAGCAATATGAGTGATTTTTACACGAATACATACAACCCCGATGTGCTATCATGCCTCGCCAACCTTTCTAATGACGAGGTATTCACGCCGCCGGACATCGTAAACAAAATGCTCGATATGCTCCCGCAGGAATTGTTCGGCGACAGGAATGCGATGTTCCTTGACCCGGCGTGTAAATCCGGCGTATTCCTGCGTGAGATAGCCAAGCGGTTACTTGTCGGGCTTGAAAATGAAATTCCCGATTTGCAAGAGCGCATAGGGCATATTTTCCGCAAACAGCTTTACGGGATTGCGATAACAGAAATGACTTCGCTGCTGTCGCGCCGGAGCGTGTACTGTTCAAAGTTTCCGAACGGCAAGTATTCAATAAAAGGGGGAGTTTGCTATTTTCTTTGGGACAGGGATAATGGAGGCGATTGTAAAATTGTTTCGCATTTGGACAACGATATTGCAAATGAGATGACACGTCCTTTGTTAGAAGAAGGATGCTCTACTCTTATTAGGTTTAACTCGGCTATTTCATTATATAGACGAGTTAGCGGTTTCGGTGAAAAGAGTTTTGCTGAAATCATTAGTGCAAATGACCCCTTTGGGTTTGATGTACGAGTAGAAAATAGTTATAGAAGGGTAAAACCTACATACGCATTAAAACCTTTTGCGAACTCCGTGTGTTTTTATTATAATGGGTGGCGTAATGATGGTATTGGTTATATTGAAAGAAGCAAAATAGTTAAGAACCCTGAATTGATTGATACTCATAAAATCCTTATTCCGAAAGCATGGGGTATAGGGAATATAAGCAATGATTGGTTAAATCCAATAAAGGCTGAGTACAGTTCATGCTGTACTGAAACGTATCTGGTGGTTGGGACATTCAACACGGAAGATGAAATGAATAACGCATATTCCTATATGCAGACAAAGTTTTTCCACGCCCTTATTTCGTTGATAAAAATATCGCAAAACACTATGAAAAAAGCGTACACTTTCGTTCCTATACAAAACTTTACCGAACCGTGGACAGATGAAAAACTCTATGCAAAATATGGTTTGACCAATGACGAAGTATCATTTATCGAGAATATGGTACGCCCGATAGAATTGAACGATGGAAACGGTAATGACGCGGAGGACGATGATGAATAACCCACAACCGACATACAGACGACAACGTTTCCTTTTGGATTTTATGCGGCAAATAGGCGGCAGCGTATCGAATACTGAATTGCAAAAATTAGTGTTCCTGTACACGATGAAAAACAGAACCGATTTATACGAGTTTATCCCGTATAAATTCGGAGCGTATTCATTCCAGCTTGCAGAAGATGTGGAAATTCTTAATAGGGACGGCTTTTTGACGCTCGGAGGCACAAGCGTAAAAGTGGCGGGCGAGTATTCACAAACTAACTTGATTGATATTGAAACCGTGCGTGGAAATGACCTTATCCGCAAAGCATACCGCGAATATCCTTACTATGCGATAAACAGC
This sequence comes from Oscillospiraceae bacterium, assembly GCA_009782405.1. The sequence continues at coordinate 833 of WRJC01000082.1, read as the reverse complement.
GAAATGATTAACAGCCTTTTTTACGGCGCGGAAGCGGATCGCTTCAACAACGAAAAATCGAAATATATTAATTCCGAACAAACATTATTTACAATAGGCTACGAGGGAAAAACTATCGAGGCATTTATAAATATTTTGCTCCAGCATGGGATAAAATTGTTATGCGATGTGCGCAAAAATCCGTTGAGCCGGAAGTTCGGTTTTTCAAAAGGCAAACTCGAACATATAGCGGGAACCGTCGGAATTAAATATATCCATATACCTGAACTTGGCATTGAATCCGAAAAACGTAGTGCGCTTGAAACAATTGAAGATTATGAGCTCTTATTTGAAGATTACGTTCAAACGCTCCCATATCTTGAACTCCACCTTGATTGGATATATTCGCTATTGCTATCAAATATCCGAATTGCATTGATGTGTTACGAAGAAGATGCGATGATGTGCCATAGACACGTTATCAAAAATTACATAGCAAATGCACACAAAACAAGGAGCGTGAATTTGTAATGGCCGAAAAGAAAAGGGTCTATATTGTCGTTAAGACATATCCAACAATTTCTGAAAAATATGCGGAACTTGTTTGTACCGCAGGTATCCTTGAAGATGGCTCATGGATTAGATTATATCCAATGCCGTTCAGACTTTTGAATGACGAACAAAAATATCCTAAATATGTTTGGATAGATATAGAAGTTGAAAAACATACTGCTGATACTCGCCCAGAATCTTATCGTCCCAATTTACATACTTTAATCGTCGAACCCAAAGCGGATAAGGTTAATTGGGACGAACGGCGCAGCATAATTCTTGATAAACAAAAAATATACACT
>WRJC01000081.1 GCA_009782405.1 Oscillospiraceae bacterium | reverse complement strand
CTCGCGCAAAGTGAAATCCGCTTTCCAAGCCAAAGGGAAAAAAGGCATACCCATATCGGGCAAGCCGCCCTACGGCTACAAAAAAGATTCGTCGGACAAAACAAAATGGGTCGTGGACGAATACGCGGCAAATATCATCCGGCGTATTTTCAAACTTATCATAGCCGGAAAATCGCCGTTGCAGATTTGCCGTATCTTACACGATGACAAAATCGAAATCCCGTCGTGCTATCTCACGAAAAACGGCTATGTCAATTACAGCGTGGGGCTGGAGGCGACGAACCCGTATGCGTGGAGCGAGAGAACAATCAGCCGGATATTGAGCAAGGAGGAATATCTCGGTCACGTTGTCAACTTCCGCTCGTCCAAAAAATCTTTTAAGTCTAAAAAGCAAACATTCCACGACAAAAAAGATTGGCTTATCTTTGAAAACGTGCACGAGCCTATCGTCACAAAAGAGGAATGGGAATTGGCGCAGAAACTGACGAAAACAAAACGGCGGCAGACGAAAAACGGCGAGGTCAATCCGCTGACGGGATTAGTATTCTGCGCCGACTGTGGGGCGAAGATGTATTACACCGCAGGCAAAAATCCACACAAGCCAAGCAACGACCGTTACGAATGTTCGACGTACAGTTTCGGGCAAAAGAAATTTATGCAACCTTGCCGGACACACTCCATAGCCATAAAGCCCCTGCGTGAAATCCTGCTTGACGCGCTACGAAAAACGGCAAGCTATGTTCAGCAGAACGAGGACGAATTTATCAAAACCGTGCGTGAAAATTCATACTTTATTCAAGGGGAAACGCTCAAAACGCACACGAAGAAAATCATCAAAAACGAACGGCGTATTACGGAACTGGATAAATTGTTCACCAGTCTTTACGAGGATAAAGTGAAAGGCGTTATCACGGAAGAACGCTTTACACAAATGTCCGCCGACTTCGAGCAGGAGCAATCCATGTTGAGAGACGAAAATATAATTCTGCAAACGGAGATAGACGCTTTCAACGAGGACAACGAGAGAGCCGATAAATTTGTTTCGCTGGTGCGGCGTTATACACGGTTTGAGGAACTGACCGCGCCGATAATAAACGAGTTTATCGACAAGGTGATTGTCCATGAAGCTGAGTGGTCGGAACAAACGGAAACCCAACGGCGCAAGGGTACGCGCTTCCAGCAGGTTGACGTATATTTGAAATACATCGGGAACTTTGACGCGCCCGACACCCGGACGGCGGAGGAAGTCGAAGCCGAACGCATAGCCGAAGAAAAGTTAGAAAAGCGTCGCAAGTACAATCGTGAGCGTATGCGTATGAAACGTGCCGCCGAAGCGTAGTTTCCGCGTTGGCAGACGCAACAAAAACGGAGTGTAGAGCCGCAAGGCGATATGCTCCGTTTTTGCGTGAGCAAGGCAAAAAACGAAACGCCGTGCGGTGAGATTTTGCCGACGCTCACGGCGACGCCCGCAGGCGGCGCAATCCGCCTCGCAGAGCCCACGAGACATCTTTGCCGGCGTAGCCGGAAAGTGTCAGAGTGGGTCAGGTACTTTGTAAAAGTGCCTGTAAACGGTCAGCGTCGGGCATTAATATGCAGTCAATGTACAAATATTATACCTTATTCAGAAAGGAAAATCAAGATGAAAAAAACAAATTTTACAGTAGTCCGTAACGCGGCATACACTGCAAGTTCAATCGAAGTCCGGGAACGCCATAACGAACGGGACAACGAAAATTACTACAACGCCGACATCGTGCCGGAGCGAAAAGATTTTAATATACATTACAAAAAAAACTTTTCCCCGGACGGCGAACCGGAAACGTATCAGAAAACATTCAACCGTATGATTGACGACGGCGTGATTGTCAAGCGAGGTTTGAGAGCCGACGCGAAAGTTTTCGACGAGTTGATATTCGACGTAAACACAAATTATTTCGATGAGAACGGCGGCTATGATTATGCAAAAAAATTCTATGAGGAAGCATACCGATTAGCAATCAAAGAAGTCGGCGGGGAGCAATATATTTTGTCCGCAGTCATGCACGCCGACGAACGCAACTCCGCTCTCTCCGATAAACTTGGGCGCGACGTTTATCATTATCATTTGCACGTCGTTTATGTACCCGTCGTCGAAAAGCAAATATTATGGACGAAAAAATGTAAAGACCCTGCCCTCGTTGGCAAAGTCAAAGAAGTCATTACACAAATTTCGCACTCGAAAAAATGGCCGCGGTTCAAAGACGAATCGGGCAAGTGGGTCAACAGTTATTCGCTTCTGCAAGACAGATTTTTTGAACACATGAAGTCGGCAAGGTTCGAGGGATTTGAGCGCGGTGAGAGAGGTTCGACCGCCGAACATTTAGATGTGCTTGACTATAAAATCCAACAGGACAGAAAAGAGATAATAAATCTTTCCGAGCAAAAAGAAACACAGCAAACAGAATTGAATAACCTCGTAACGGCTGTGAAAGTCCGCAAAGATATTTCGGCTACGCATGATGAGATTGACAAAATGGCGAAGCCGGGTAAGTCCGGGAATAATGTTGTCGTCGCCAACGCCGACTGGAAAAAAGTATCGGAGATGGCGAAACGGTGCGAGGTTTTAGACGCGAAGATAACCGACTTGAACAAACAGATTGTCAACCTAAAACAAGACCGCGACAAATGGAAAACAAATTACACACGGTTGTGGGATGAGGTTAAAGATTTCATTCAGGCAATACGGCGGTTCCCGTCAAGGTTACTTAATTTTATCAGGGAGCAGTTGCGCGTGGACCCTGTTCAAACAAAAAATAAACCGCATGAAATATAGGAGGCGAAAAAAATTATATGGATTACATTGAAAAAATCAGAGCGGCGGGCTTCGGTCAGACTTCGCTGTATTTGCAAAATGATATAGGCATTGCCCGTTTGTTCTACGACTTGCACAGCGATATTATACGCTATGTCAGCGAAGCCAAAACATGGTTCGCGTATGACGGGCGGCGTTGGATTAAGACGAACGGCAACTTTAAAGCGATGGAATTATTAAAAGATTTCACGCAAGCGTTCTGCGAATACGCCGCCTCTGCTCAACCATACGACGAGGATTTTCTCGAATGGGCGGGCAAACTCACCAACCGCCGCAACCGCGACGGTATCTTAAACGACGCAAGGAGTATCGCACCCATGTCGCTGTCGGATTTCGACAAAGATAAGTTATTATTGAATGTTCAAAACGGTACGTTCAACCTTAAAAACTTCGCGTTACAGCCGCATGATTCCGCCGACTTGATTACTAAAATGGCAAAAGTCACATACGATGATACAACGCATTGCGAACGGTGGAAACGGTATATCAGCGAGGTCATGTGCGACGATACGGCATTGGTGGCGTATCTGCAAAAGGCTCTCGGCTATGCGCTCACCGGGCTGACGGAATTTGAATGTTTCTTTATCCTGTACGGTAGTAAGACCCGCAACGGCAAGACCACTCTAACCGAAACCATCGCGAATATTCTGGGCGACTACGCCTGCACAGCTCAGCCGCAGACGTTCGCACGGCGTTCATCAGACGGCGCGTCACCAAGTCCCGACATTGCACGGCTGAAAGGCGCGAGGTTGATTAATATACCCGAACCTGAAAAGGGTATGGAGTTAAATTCCGCATTGATAAAGCAACTCACGGGCGGCGATACCTACACGGGACGATTCCTGCACGAGAACCCGTTCGAGTTCCGCATGGACGGCAAACCGTTTATCAACACAAATCATCTCCCCCGTGTGTCCGACGATACCGTGTTCACGAGCGGCAGAGCGAAAATAATTCCGTTCGACCGACACTTCGAGGAACATGAACAGGACAAAGGACTGAAACAATTATTCCGGCGAATGGAGAACAAGAGCGCGATTTTCAAATGGATTGTCGAGGGCTACCGTATGATACTCGAAACGGGATTCGAGCCGCCGGAACGTGTGGTACAGGCTATCGCGGACTATCGGCAGGAAGCTGACGTTATCGGCGTGTTTCTCTCCGAGTGTACCGAAGATACGGACGGTTCGCGCCTGCCGACCAACGAACTCTACCCGGTCTACTCCGACTGGGCGAGAGCCAACGGTTACAGGGCGTTGAGCAACCGCAGTTTCACGATGGACGTTCACCGCCGTTATGAAATCCGGCGCGACGGTGCGAAAGGCAGCGTGATTATCGGGCTTGCCTTGAAAGCGTGAGGGTGAGCAAAACAAACTATCACTACTATCACAAGTGTCACCGGGTGATAGAAGTGATGGTAGTGATAGTTCTGTCCGCTCAATACCACAAAATATATCTGATGTACTATTTATCGGCAAAATTTTCAGCATTTTCTACTATTATGTCAGGAAAATTCATGTATCGTAATAGTTTGATTGCGTTTTTTGTATTTGATATGCCCTGATTAATCTTGTAATCAAAAACCATGCCGTCATTTGTAATCCGCTCTTTGAAATGATAATTGTCAACGATTTCTTCAAGCATTTTAGCAAGTTCAATATCATGCGATGCCGCCACGCACAAACAATCTTTTTCGTTCAGATAATTTAATATCGAAGCAGATGCGGCTATGCGTTCGATTGTATTTGTCCCTCGTAAAATCTCGTCAATAAAACAGACGCAATAAACTTTTTTTATCTTGTCAAGTATTCTTTTCAAAGATTTTATTTCTGTTATAAAATAGCTTTCTCCCTCTGATATATCATCTCTAAGAGCCATTGAAGTCATTACAAGAGAAAATCTTGATGAAAATGCTTGCGCTGTGCAAGTAAAAATAGTCTGCGCTAAAATTCCGTTTACTGCAAGCGTTTTTATAAAAGTTGATTTGCCCGACGCATTTGAACCTGTTATGATACTGTTATTTTTTATTATTCCGCTGTTCGACACAGGGGTTGAAAGTAGTGGGTGATATATTTCTTCAAAATCAATACGGTTTTCGTTATGAAATATGGGTGTCGAATAAAACGGCAGACTTTCCCTGAATGAAGATACGCATATCGCTAAATCAATTTCAGCTAATTTTTTATACAAATTATGAAACTGTTCTTTGTTTTTATTAATGCGTATGGTTACTTTATTGTAATTTTTCACATCGGTTAAACGCAATATTCTCCAATATTGACTGAGTATTCCGAAATCGTCAGAACGGTTTTGCATAATTTGTAAATCTATTCCTTTTAACGATTTAAAAGTTATATAAGAGTTATTTAACTGTTCCCAAAAAAGTTCTGATTTTAAATTTTCGATTTTTAACAATTTATTACAACAATTAATCATAGATAAGAAGTATTGAATTGCCGAAAACGATATGTCTATTTTACGTTTTGTTAAAAAATATATCGCAATATTTAACGTAAATGAAATAAGGAAACATGCTATTCCGGCATACAAATTTATAATAAATGCACCTATTAATAAAAACGGAATTATTGATAATATAATATATATAACAGGGAATCGTAGCGGCTTTTCGCCAGATTTAAAAATAAAATCCGGTATTCCGTTAAAATTTATTTTTCCCAATCTTACAAGACACATTTGAATTTTAAACCGTTCTTCCGGTTGCTCATTCATACGCGAGATAAACGCTTCTCTATTTAAAAGATGTGACTGGTCGAATTGTGGTTCATGTAAGCAGTTATATAAATATTCTTCGCCGATTGACGTATTACATACGTTGATACGTTTGAAGATTTTATCCATTTCAAGGTCGTTCCATGTTATTCCGTCTATATATTTTTCAGTATCGGCATTTGCCGTTGTATAAACATGATATGTTTTTATGCTTTCCAAACTATATTCCTGCTTTTGGGGCGGTTTTCCAAAAGATTCCCGCACGGTGCATTCTAAGTTCTTGTTTTTACGTATGTGCGAAACGATTGAATATATAATTAATGGCACAATTACAATAAATATAAAATAATAATTTATTTTGTTTATTCCTTTCTGTCAAAAATATAAATTTTGCAATATATCCCACATTAACCCATGTAACGCAGAAAATAAAACTAATTGCCATATAGAATATCATATTTTAAACAAAATTTCAATTATAAATTTGTAAAGTTTTACGATGTGAAAAAGCACATTTTTTCTTTTCCAGTCCGTAATTTGACGGTTTTGACATAATATATGTCTTACCCCAAATCGGCGTTCAAGAACCTCGGTTCTACGCCAATTTTAAATGGCTATTTTCTGACATTGCAGTATAACGAAATTGCTATTATATTTTCATCTGAATAAGGTAAAAAAAATTTTGTATAAAAAGTTATAAAAAAGCAACTTCACCCCTTGACAAACTATGTTAGTCGGTTTCGCCGCCGGGGAAGTGGTTGATGAACCATTCCAGCCAGCACCGGCTCTTGGTTTCCTGATCGGTGAGGATTTCCGCTTCACCGGCAAGAGAGATATTATTGCCGTCCGCGCGGTAACAGACGCTTGCTCGTTTATCCCGGAGCAGGCGTTTCGTCTTATTCGCGCCCATTCCCGTAGCGAAATACGCCGTGAAGATGTCCTCCGGCTTGATGGTGGACACCGTGGAAACGTGCGGGCAACCGTCCTCGTCAATAACGCCGAGATACGCCGCGTCGCAGGTCTTTATGATTTGGTTCGCCTTTGCGAAAATGTTCGAGTTCATATGTAGCCCTCCGTATTTACCAAATATTCAAAAGCCAACTGATACCGTATTTATCGGTCAGTTGCGCCATCGACTTGCTCCATTCGCAGGGAGCCAGCGGCGTATGGATTTGCGCGTTTTCTTTCAACACATCATAAGCCGCGTTCAATGACTGTTCATTGTCAAAGGTCATCCAAAACTCCATGTTATCGCCTTTTTTGAATACCCTATTGTACCTTTCGCAATACTTTGTATCGCATATCGCCATAACCATCTGCCCGTTTATGGTTATTTCCGCGTGCGCGTAAAAATCGTCGTCATCGGCGGCTTTGAAACAGGCTTTCTCCGCGTTGAACGCGGCGCAGTAAAAATCGACGGCTTCGATGCTGCCCTCCAGATATGCCATAAATACTGTTCTCATTTGCTGTCACCTCCTGTCCTCCAAATTCGTTGAGGAATATTGTATTCCATTATACCACATAAAAACGGCAACTTTGTGTCTTGTTTTGAAAAATATTTTGTGTTTTTGTGATACAATGATTTTATTTCTTCCGAAATATATTGATTTGGCATCGGTGCGTGAAAACAATTTTTCCGTGATTCAAAAAATTTAAATTCAGTTCATATTGCCCGTATATAATCATAAGTCGTAAATCAAAAAAAACGAGGGGATGATGGATACTTTGCTCAAACTGTTCAAGAACTTGAAGCCGTATGCCGCCTATGTCGCCGTGGCTTTGGCCTGCGTGCTGGTCACTTCGATTCTGGACCTGCTTTTGCCGGACTATATGTCAAATATCATAGGCAAGGGGGTCGTCGGCAAAAATGTGGACGAGATATGGAGGATCGGAGGGGGGATGCTGATCATTTCCGGCATATCGATGGCCGCCTCGATTACGGCCAGCTATTGCTCGTCGATTTCGGGGATGGGATTCGGGAAGACCGTGCGCGAGAAGATTTTCACAAAGGTCGAAAATTTTTCGCAGCACGAGTTCGACAAATTCAGCACCCCTTCGCTCATAACCAGAACCACCAACGACGTGAACCAGATACAGATGCTCGTCATGATCGCGCAGAGGATGATGGTCTCCGCGCCGTTCATGTTCATCGGGGGGATCATCATGGCGGCGCGGAAAGACGCGGGAATGCTCTGGATACTGCTGATCATTTTGCCGATTATCGTGGCGGTCGCGGCTGTGATGATGAAAGTCTCGCTTCCGCTGTTCACCCAGATACAGAAAAAAATAGACCGGATCAACTTGGTTCTCCGCGAGAAACTATCGGGGATTCGGGTGATCCGCGCCTTCAACAAAACCGGATACGAGGATCAAAGGTTCAAGGAGGCCAACAAGGATCTGACCGAAACCTCGCTCAAAGTGGGGAAGATAATGGCGCTTTTGATGCCGCTGATGATGCTCGTCATGAACGCGACCAGCCTGATGATTTTGTGGTTCGGGGGCGGCGCGATCGAAAATCCCGCCGAAATCGGCAATCTGATGGCGTTCATGCAGTACATCATGCAGATCATGATGTCCTTCATGATGGCCACGATGATGTTTGTGATGGTGCCCAGGGCGGCGGTTTCGGCGGACAGGATAAATGAAATTTTGGACTGCGAATACAGCGTTCTGGACAGCGAAAAAACCGTGCCGCTCGACTCCGGAAAAGGCGAAAACATAATCGAGTTCAAAAACGTGGCTTTCAGCTACGCAGGGGCGGAATCCCCGGTGATAAAAAATATATCCTTCGCGGCAAAAAGGGGTGAGACCGTGGCAATAATCGGCAGCACCGGCAGCGGCAAATCGACCCTGGTGAACCTCATACCCCGCTTTTACGACGTCACCGAAGGCGAGATTTTGTTTTGCGGGGCAAACGTGAAAGACTTAAAACAAAAAGAGCTGAGGGACAACATAGGGTATATCCCCCAGAAAGCCTTTTTGTTCGACGGAACGGTGGCGGAAAACATAAGGGAAGGCAACGAAGAGGCCACCGACGAGCAGGTGCAAAGAGCCTTGGAGATCTCGCAGGCGGCGGAATTCGTGTCGCAGATGCCCGAAAAGGAAAATTCGCATATTTCGCAGGGCGCCACGAACTTGTCCGGCGGCCAGAAGCAGAGGCTCTCCATAGCGAGGGCGCTGGCGCGGAATGTGGGGCTGTACATATTCGACGACACATTTTCGGCCCTGGATTTCAAAACGGATGCGAACCTGAGGGCGGCGATTAAGCAGAACCTGTCGGATGCCTGCGTTCTGATCGTGGCGCAGCGAGTGGGCACCATCATGAACGCCGACCGGATCATAGTTTTGGAGGAAGGCGAGATCTGCGGCGCCGGAACTCACAAAGAGCTGCTCGGATCCTGCGCGGTCTACAGGGAAATAGTCGAGTCCCAGCTCGCAGAGGAGGAGATAGCATGATAGTGGTAGGAGGCGGACAAAGAGGCGGCTCAAGGCCGCAAAGGCGCGGGCCGATGGGGGGAGGCCACGGAGGGCCACCGGGCTCGCAGCAGCTGGAAAAGGCCAAGGACGCCAAGGGCGCGCTCGTCAAACTCTTAAAACTGCTCGTTCCGCACAAGATCCTTGTGATTTTCATCGCGGCGATGGCGGTGGTCAGCACGATTTTCACGATATATTCGCCGAAAGTCACCGCGAGGTTCATAAACGAGATAGTGGACGGGGCGATATCCGCATTTTCGCACAATATGGCCGAGGATATAAAGGCGGGGGATTTTGGCGGCGTCGCCGAAAGCATAAATTCGATGCTGAATTTGGAGCTGACCGAGACGCAGGTCAAAAAGATTTTTGTGCATATACAAATGACCGGAACGGACATGGCGGGGCTGATGTCCGATATGTCGGCCGAGGATCTGCAGGAATTTATAAAGGAAGCGGACAAAATAGAGCTGACCCCGGAAATGGCGCAGATGTTTTCCGGATTTTCCGGAATGGAAGGCATGGAGGCCCAAAATGAGGGTGAGGGGAGCTACGGCATCGATTTCGGGGAATTGGGCAAGCTCGCGGCGCTTCTTGTGGCATTGTATATCACCAGCTTTGTTTTCAGCTATCTGCAGCAGTACCTCATGGCGGTCATAACGCAAAAGACGATGTTCGCAATGCGAAACAAAGTCAACGAAAAGCTCTCGCGGATGCCGCTCTCGTACTTCGACCGCACCACAAAAGGCGAAGTGATGAGCCGCATGACCAACGACATAGACAATATCAGCACCACGATGCAGCAAAACCTCACGCAGATAATAACGGCGGCGACCACGATTGTGGGCATACTGATCATGATGTTTTCGATAAATGTCGCCATGACCTTCCTGAGTTTGGCGACCATTCCGGTGTGCATGATCATTTTGATGCTGATCATGTCGCGCTCGAGAAAATATTTCGCCAAGCAGTGGGAGCTCACAGGCGACTTGAACGGGCACATCGAGGAGATGTACACCGGCCACAGCATAGTCAAAGCGTTTGCAAGGGAAGAAAAAGCGATAAAAGATTTTAAGGAGATGAACGAGAACCTGTACAAAACCGGCAGGAAGGCCCAGTTTCTTTCGGGCATCATATTCCCGCTGATGGGATTTGTGAACAACATCGGTTATGTGCTCATCTGCGTGGCGGGCGGAATTTTCGCCATAGACGGCAAGATAAAGATAGGCGACATACAGGCCATGATCCAGTATTCGAGAAACCTCACCCAGCAGGTGAACCAGTCGAGCCAGATCATAAACACGATACAGTCGGCCTTGGCTTCGGCCGAGCGGGTGTTCGCGCTTCTCGACGAGCCCGAGGAAACCGCCGAGACCGTGACGGCGAGCCTCGCGCCGCCAAACAACGAAGTGAGCTTCGAGGACGTGGTCTTCCACTATTCCGAGGACAAGCCGCTGATCGGCAAAATGAACCTGAAAGTCAAGCCCGGCGAGATGGTGGCGATAGTGGGGCCCACCGGCGCGGGAAAGACCACGCTTGTCAACCTTTTGATGCGCTTTTACGATGTGGTAGACGGGTCGATAAAGGTAAACGGCACAGACATACGCCATGTGGCCAGGGCCGACCTTCGAAACATTTTCGGAATGGTTCTCCAGGATGCGTGGCTGTTTTCGGGCACGATATACGACAACATAGCCTACAGCCGCGACAATTCGACAAAAGAGGAGATATACGCCGCAGCCAAGGCCGCCCGC
>WRJC01000080.1 GCA_009782405.1 Oscillospiraceae bacterium | reverse complement strand
AAAAGACAAAACCATATCCGAATACTCAAAGACTATTTTACACAAATGCCGCGAAAGCGGATTTTTAATAGCGTTCGCTACTGCCAGGCCTGAACGGGCGACCATACAATGGCAGATAGACCGTTCTTCATGCTACATCGTAGCCAACAACGGCGCTACAATTGCTCATGCAGGAAAAGAGATTAAAAATATTCCTATATCCGAAAATACGAAGCAAAGTATTATCAAACGGATTATCGAGGACAAGAATATAACAGGTTTATGTGTTGAAACCGGCAATCTGCTTTACACCAATGATACCAGTTTTTCAACATGGGGCGCAACTTATACAGAAGATACGGGCTGGAATCCTGTTTACAACGAATTCCTTGCCCCCGTCACGGAAAGCATTTGCAAATTATCGGTTGAGTGCGCCAATTCAATGATAATTTTGGATATTTTACGAAATTATCCCGACTTGCGTGTTTTTCCAAACAACGGCGAGCATTGGCATCAGATCACTCATAAATCCGCCTCAAAATTTAATGCGATTGCATACCTTTCAAAGATAACTGATATAGAGCCGCAGGACATAATAGCTTTTGGCGACGATTTCAACGATGTAGAAATGCTTGGAAAATGCGGCATCGGCGTTGCCGTTGAAAACGCTGTCGCTGACGCAAAAGAAGCGGCTGACTATATTTGCGGCTCATGCGACGATGATGGCGTAGCGAAATTCATTGAAAAAAATTTATTGCCCGCAACGGAGTAAAAATATGAACATACTTGGCATATCTGGAACGCCACGCAAAGGCGGAAATTCTGAAATACTGTTAGACGCTGCGTTAGAGCCTTTTGTTGAAGCGAAGTGGGATGTAACAAAGATTTTGCTTTCAGAAAAAAGAATCGAACCGTGTGTAGGTTGCGATACCTGCGTTGAGCAAAAAACTTGCTGTATTAACGATGATATGGCTGAAATATATCGTGCTTACGAAAAATGTGACGCGATTATAATTTCCGCACCCGCATACTGGAGAAACGTGCCTGCTCAACTCAAAGCGGTTATTGACCGAACATATGGGAATAAAAACGGCTCGCTTAAAGGAAAGTTAGGCGGAGCCATTGCAGTTGGCAGGGGGCAAGGCGGAGGACAAGCTATAGTAATAAACGCAATTTACAACTTTTATCTTTCAAGCGGCGCTTTATGCGTGCCTGCTGAAACAAACGGCGTTACTGCCGTTGCCGACAAGCCCGGTGATATTTTAAGTCAACCGCGCAGATTGGAACAGGCGAGAATATTAGGCAGAAATATTATGAGCTATGCCAGAATGTAGATTATATCGGATTTTCGTTTCAGCATATTGTTTCGTGTTTCCCAGAGAAAAACGTCAATTCCGTCATAATATACGATAATTTATCCGCTTTTTTTACTTCTATATAATCGCTTGCTTCTGCGTAATGGTAACTTGTCAAATGTTTTTTCTATACTCATCTATCGAGGCCCGATAAAATTATCGCCATTCATATGTATCATGTGCTCCGGTAAATCGGCGATCCAAACCTCTGTTTCCCATGCCAAAGATTCTGAAAACGACTTGAATGTTTTGAAATCCAAAAATGCGGTCACATAAATTTTCCCGGATACGACTTTTTTGGTCATTGCTTCAATTTCCGTAATTCGTTTTGCGTTCATCGGCCCGACGCTCGTAACCGCTTCGATAAAATAGAGCCAATTTTTATCCGAACGATAAAGAACCATGTCAGGCATTTTATCATGTAGCGTAATTGCGAAACCAAGTTGTTGTAGTTTTGCCGTGTTTTTATACAAGTCTTTTTCAGCTGTATCGCCCACATAAAGACATTCGGAATAAGGCGCAAAACGCGGAGCAAATTCTTCTAATATCAATTTTTGCAATTGGTTATGCTTCCCTGTAGAGAACGACATTTCTTCCCCATTTATTTGCACAGGCATTTTTGTCATTCTCTTTTTTGATGCATATATCTCCATCAGCGAGGGATGATTTTTAAAAAAATTTTCAAGTAAATTATTCCATTCATCGCTTCCATACTTTTTTACCATTTTCAAGAACTCGTCTGTTAGCCGATAACGGTAATTTGGAGAGTTCGTCGCTTTGCCATTATCTTCAATTATGGCGGCATTGCGAAAATGATGGATTGCTTGTTTGCGGAATGTTTCTCTGCTATTTTCAGCATATCTCACACCAAAGGACAAGTCAATAAATTGCATTATATCGTGAATCCGTATCCAATCATTTTTTGAAGATGCCCATTCAATTTGATTTGTAATCGAACCCATAGCAAGTAGAGCGTAACAGCAAATATCGCTCTGTTGCGCCGGGGGCATATTTAACGCTGATAATATCGCTTTCGCATCGTCCTTTTTAGGCATACACAACTTCCTCCAAAATTCTGTCGCAATATTCAGTGGAATAATCCCCATGCTCTATCAGCTTGCGTCCTAATCGTTCCAAATCATTGCGAGCGGGAATCGGAATCGTATTCATTTCTGTTGCGTTTACCTGCGTAGAACCATTCAAAATACGATAATATATGTCGTACAGAGTCGAATTCAAGACGATATAAAGACCGCAAACAAGTTCTTCGGTCATTTCCGAATTGTCTGTCGTATCAATAAAGTTGATTTTATTCTGTGTGCTGATTTTTTCATATTCAGGATAATTATTGGCAAAGTATACAGCACATTGCAATCGTCTGCGTTCTTCTTTAGCGGTGAATCTTTTAACGAAAAGATAATTTCGGTTTATTTGGACCATACCCGGCAGCTCATCGGACATATATTCGTTTTCTTTACCAATAGGAAAAACGACTCGTCCGTCTTTTATATGCTGAGAATAAAATAAAGGCACGATGTTATCGCCATTGCTATTACGGAGCAATTCCCTATTTCGGAAATCAACAGTTAAACCCGTTTTCATTTTTAAGCCCATTGATGGCATAGGCTTTTCAAAGGCATTTACTTTTTGCAAAACTTCAGCTTCTTCTTGCGAAGTGATTAAATAAACATACTGTTCCCTGCCAGAAACAACTATGCCATAAGGCATAATCAATTCTGTTTTCATGCTGAAATCTTTTGAATCTGTCGATGATGTAATTCGTACTGTTGACGGGGTTATATTTGTTTTTCGCAATTTCATAATCATAGTTTCCTGCAGCACATCTTCATTGTCAAAAACCTTTTTACGGCTTGCAAAAATATGTATATCCGTAATTTTTCCATGATGCAAAAGATAGTTACGGAAACGAGAAAAATATGCACCCGATGTCCAAGACCGTGGAATGATGTATACCATTTCGCCATTTTCACATAAATTAAATAAGCTCATGGAAGCAAAGAGGAAGTATATATTAGGCGCGCCATAACAGACTTCTGGCATAGAAACTGCTTCCGGTGCATCTTTCGCAAGTTTGAAGTACGGAGGATTTCCAATAACTATATCATATTTTTGTTGTGTTGCAGAGGCTGATAATGTTCCCGTGAAATCATCTGCTTGTGATAGTAGGTAATCGTCTGAAATTATTTCTGCCGTTAGTTTCACTCTTGCCAAACGCTTGATAAATTCAATATTTTCAATGAGTAGAGTAATAATGTCGCAATTCGTTTCATAACAGGTCAGTTCAATATTTTTAATGGCGGGGTGTGATTTGTCGATCACTTCAATAATGGCTGCCGAAAGTATGCCCGACCCCGCTCCCGGGTCAAGTATTTTGATAGTATCTTTATGAGGAATATCAAATAATTCAGCCATAAAACGGGCGGTTGCTTTAGACGTGAAGAATTGTCCAAGGGATTTTCGCATATCCTTTGGTTTGGACATTATGTAGTTATCCGTTTGTTGTGCAATATGATCTAACATATGTCCTCCAACGAAAAAATATAAATCAATTTGGTTTAATCAAAAAGCCCTGTGTAATCTTTGGTTGTCAAGCCGCGTTCAATTTTGGCCGGTATATCGTCCCCGATCTTGTTTTTTATTTCCGCCAAAAAATTGGCTGTCGTTTTGTCCTTTAATTCGGCGAGAATCTTCAACATCGTTATTATTGTCTCAATCCCATATTTGAGATAAATTTCATAAAACATCATGACCCCGCGGATATGCACGCCATCGGCGGGGCGTTTTGCGTCAGCTGATTTGATCACAGGGGTGTCTTTGTATTTTTCTTTCGCCCACGATAAATGACTCTCGAAAAACTCTTTATCGCCCAAAGACAAAATGTAGACTAACGCCGCCCATTCCGCCCCGGTTTCGCCCACCCAATCTTCCCAAGTTGCCGTATCGGCGCTAAAAAACCAGTTATGGCCGAGTTCATGCCCCAATAATGTAATCGTGCTTTGTTTGATTTTGTCTATATCGTCCGAAATATGAATTTTGTCAATCACTATGAGTTCTTTTCGAAAATATGCCCCGCCGCCCTTTTCAATGTCCAACGAAACGATATCAATTTTATCTATATCCTTTTTCCCGAAAACGGACGAGTAGTATTTCATGATTTCGTCGTAGTAATGCGTATAGTTTTCCGCATAAACTCTTTCCGCTTCGTTTAAGAAATAGAAATTAAAATTCCCTGTGCTGGCGACATGGTACCGCCCTTTTTTCAACGCGATGATATTTCCTGTGTCATGGTCTGTTTCGCCGTATATCCAAACCTTTTCCGACGGCTCGTATCGGGCGTTGACGATAAAATAATCTTCCATGTCCGCTATTTTGAATATGAAGTCAATTGGCGTCGATGCTTCGGAAATTGTCCAAGCGGAATACGCGCTCAATGCAATTCTTCGCTCCTCGATGATATTGCACCAGCCGGAAACGCGCCCATGGTATTCAATGGTCAATTCGCGCATCGGCGTTTTGCTTTTCACCTCGATTTCATTGCTTTTGTGCTGCCATTGGGGCTGCCATTCTTTTGCGATTTTCCATTCCATATCTGCGTCGGCTGAAATTTTTTCCAATGTCAACAGAGTGCTTATCGAAAAACGGAAATCCGTCAAAGGGGCATCAAATGAAACTATGCATCTCACGATAATCGCCTTTTCGCGATCTTCAAAATTTACAAATACCGTTGCGTTGCCTGGCATTATCTTTTTCGTGCCCATGTACATATATAACCCCTCACAGATCCAGTTTCTTCAACTGCTTCCGGTGCATCTTTCGCAAGTTTGAAGTATGGAGGATTTCCAATAACTATACAGTTCAATATTTTTAATCTTCGCTAACTGCCTTTGAGATTTTCGACCATGCGCACCGCGATGAGCAGAGCTTGTTCGCGCGTGGCCTGCGCGTAGCCTCGCGCCTCTTCGTCGCTCGTCGTGGCCTTCGGCATAAATTTCCCGCCGTCGCCCAAAATGATTTTGTTCGCCGCCATGAAGTACACGCTGTCCTTCGCCCAGTCCGATATGTCCCTGTCGTCCGCAAATGGCGCCGGCTTTTCGTATACAAGGGCAAACTGCCCGTCTGTCTGCATCGTCCACCCGGTAATCGAAACCCTCTTGAACACCCTCGTCAGCATCGTCGCCGCTTGCTCGCGGTTCAGCAGGGCATCCGGCTCGAACGTCGTCGCGCCCGTCCCCACCGTGATCCCCACGTTGTATGCCTTCAATACTTCAATGTCGCTGGTATCGGCAAAAGGATTATTGATAGAAGGTATTGCCGCCGCTCCGGACAGCGCTTCGTATACTTTCACGGACACCGCCGCGAACTCCGCCCGGGTGATCGGCTTTTTCATATCCGCGCCGCGCAAGCTTTCAGGGATCAACCCCAGTTCGTCCGCTTTTTGAAGTTCAAGCGTGGCCCATTCGGAAGCATCGGCCCAAGCGCCCGTGGCGGCAAATTTCGAAAAATCTATGTCGGGATTCCCTATCCCCGCCGAAAGTGGGACATTCGGGCTCCATTCCGTATCGGATGACAGCACAATTCCGAATTTGTAATTCTCCTTATATCCGTCTTTCGAAGCGCGGACGGCATTTAGCCCAGGTATAGCTTTGAAATTAAAACTGCCGTCGTTCGCCGCTTTTACGGTCGTGCTTGTCCCAAGCAATCTGACCGTTGCCCCCGGTTCGGTTGTGCCGTTGAAATTGCCCGTAAATAAGTTTTCGTTGTAGTTGACAAGCAATTTTGCGAAATCAACCGCATAGCCGTCGCCGATGCCGGTAACCTCATCAATTTCAATGACAAGTTTGCCGGAAGAAATATCGGAAAAAAAACCAGAAGGGATAACAGCCGAAACAATATAGGAAACTGGCCCGGTTTGGTCTACTTGGTTAAGCAACTCTGCTATAAAAGGAGCATCTTTCCCATTCAAGGTCACGACAAATTTGCTTCCCCAATTCAACGCCTGAAAATCGTCTATGCAGAGCTGGAGCAGGGCGCTTTTCACCGAAATGCCGGAAATGTCATAGTTCATCGTGATTGCCAGCGCGCCTTCGCCAAATGCTTTGTCTTGGTATCCGCCGTTTTTGTATGAATCAAAATAATTTGCGTAACCGTCCGCTGCTTCTCCGCTCCAATGGCTGCCGACGTAAATACGGTCTGTCCCTTCGGGATCGGTTTCATCCAAATCCCACGGGTAACCGTGCGAACGCTGGTTTTTCGCCGTAAACGGGTTATAACCGTTTTCAATGGCATTCGCGTCGTTCAAGGCGTCAATATCGCCCACGCGCACCATAAGTTCCGCTTCGTTTGTGTTGCGGATAGTTACATACTTTTCGTTCCAATCGCCGTTGTTGGCATCGCTCATTGCAAATGCCGCAAGCGGCGCAAGCGACAGGCATATAATAAACGCAAATGCAAACGATAATGCTTTTTTCATTTTTCAAATCTCCCTTTTTTGTTTATTTTTGTTTTGTTGGCAAAATTTACAGATCCAGTTTCTTCAACGAAAAATACGATATCAGCGAACAGACGAAACAAATCGCGCCCAGCAGCACAAACGCCGCTCCGAGCTCGAAATGCTCTTTTATGAGTCCAACGCCAAACGGCCCCAAAAACATCCCGAAGCCGTAGACCGCCTGAAAGATGCCCATCGCCGTCCCCCTGGCGTTTTCCGGTATTTTTTTTATGCTCAATCCCATCAGCAGCGGAAATGATATGCCCTTTCCGATGCCCGCCGCCGCTTGCGAAATGACCAAAAGCGGGTAATACGAAATAAAGGGGATCGATATCGTGGCCGCCCCGAGCGTGAGCATCCCGACAAAAACCAAATTGTGCTCTTTTATTCTGCCGATCAAAAACCTGCCGAGAAACAGCGCCCCGAAAGCGGTGGGGAGATATGATACCACCATAAGTATGCCGTTTTGAAATTCGCCTATTTTTAAAACTTCCTTCGCGTATGCCGGGGTGAAGCCGAATATCGTGCCGAAAGTTATCAGCTGCGAAATCATTCCGATGGCCGAAACGATCAGCAGGTTTTTATCGGACAATATTTTCGCGAGCTTGGGGCGGTCTTTTTTTTCGATTGGAGTTTTATTTTGGCTTTGCTTTAACTTTTCTTTGTCCTCATATATCGCAAAAGACAAAACGAAAGCCGCAAGCCCCACTGCAAGCGCGAGCGCGAACGCCGATTTGTCTTTCCATATAGTGAACCCCACCAGCAAAGAACCCGCTATTATCCCGCCGAGCTGCCCCGTGCCGCTGAAAAATTCAAGGGTCCCCACCGCCTTCACGGTTTTTTCCTTGTCGTGGTAGCTCGAATTGAGCACCATGAAACTGACCCAAGTCGAAGAAGCCACCCCCGCGCTCGCCCGCGCGAACAAAACGATGAAAACATTGTCGAAAAAAAACAGAACGAGCGCCGAAAGAGACGTAAAGGCGACGCCGATTATGATAAACAGCTTTCTCGTCCCCAATTTGTCGGACAGAACGCCGAACGGGATCCTCAAAAGCATCTGGGTCAGGCCGTAGGAGCCGATGACAAGCCCGATCATCGCCGGGGAAAAGGCGAGCGATTCCATATAAGGGGTAAAATTGGACTGATATGAATATATCGAAAACCACATCAAAAAAGCGGCCGCGAATATTATCTGGCTCCTGTATTTTTCGTTAAATCTCATATTGTTTAAAAACTTACCCTGCTTTCCTCAAAGGCGTCGATCTGCGATGTTATGACAGGCTTGATTTTAAAGGAGCATTCAAATTCTTTTTCGTCGAACCGGTATTTTTCGAACAGCTCCGGCCCGCACGAATTCGAGCCTATTCCGCTCTGTTTGTAGTCGATTGTGACGAAGGTCGATTTTGAGGGCTTGAGCTCGTAGTCGTGCTTCGCCGCATCGAGCATTTTGGGGCTGTAATGCTGCGCGTTGAATGTGAAGGTATTTTTTTCGGCTTCGCCGGATAGCGCGAACAAAAGGCCATGGCCAAAATAATTTGCCACGGTCGCCCAGCGCGTCCCGAAATGCGAGCTGTTTTCCTGCGGAAAAATGTAGGGCTCGAAATTGTCCGAGACATCGCCGCAAAACAGCCCCACTTTCGCCGCCCTGCGCTTGTCGATATACGATTCCATCGGGCCATAGCCGAAATACTGCATCTTTTCAAAGTTTTCGGGCATTTCGAGCATTATGCCAAATCTGGGCAAAAATGCGTCGATCTTGGCGCCGGTTTTGGCCTTTGCGTCAATTGCAAGCTCGCCGCCCGCGTATATGTTGTATAAAAGATCGAGATGCATTATCGGGGCGTTTGTATAAGCGCCCAAAGAAACCGAGGACTTTATCGAAATTTTGTAATCGTCGGCCGAAACGATTTCGCTCGAATAGTGTTTTTGCACGGCCTTGTCAAGCCCGAGGCTGCGCCATTTTCTCTGTATGTTCCTGTCGTTGTCGGTCGGGGCGCGCCACAGGTTGAATTCTATCGGACCTTTTATCATTTCCTTGCCGTTGTCGCAGACCGAGACGAATTTGCCGTAATATGCGTCGTATGTGTACACGCTCTCCCCCGCATATACCACAATGTATCTGCCATAGGAAAGCTCATGCCGCAGTTTTTTTGTTTTTTTGATCTCTTTTAAGATAAACTCATTCGCTTTGGGCGCCGCTATGCTGCCCAAGGCAAACTGCTCCATGCCGAGCTCGTGGCCGGCATTCCAATACGGCGTGTTTTTGTTTGAGCGGTACGACAGATTCAAAAAATATTCGCCGGGTTCCGTGAAATCTTCGAACGGTATGCCAAGTTCGAAAACCTTTTCCTCCTGCGGCAAAATATCGAGAGAGGAGATTTGGCCTTCATGGATCGCTTCCCCGTCGCGCTCCACGCAAAACAACAGATCTATATCGGAGGCATCCTTAAAATATCTCCAGCTTTTCAACGCCACTTTGTTGTGGTTGTTTTCGGGCAGCGCGGCGCGTATGGGCCTTATCACCTGCTTTAGCTCGAGCAACCCGGTATGCGGCCTTCTGTCCGGGTATACAAGCCCGTCCACGCAAAAATTGCCGTCGTTTGGAAAGTCCCCGAAATCGCCGCCGTAGGTGAATCTCGCGGGATTGCCTTTTTCATCGCGCAGCGCCACGCTGTGGTCGGTGAACTCCCAGACGCAGCCCCCGAAAAAATTGTCGTATTTGTAGATAAGCTCCCAATAGTCCTCAAGGCATCCCGGTCCGTTTCCCATCGCGTGGCTGTACTCGCACAAAAAGAAAGGCTGGGAGTAATCTTTGTCTTCGAGGTACTGCACGATCTGAGCGGGGTGCGGGTACATCCTGCTCTCTATGTCCACTGATTTTGTATGCTGCTTTTTGTTTTTTTCGTCTTTGTACGCGCCCTCGTAATGGATGAAGCGCGTATCGTCCCTGGATCGTATGTATTCGGCCATTTTGGCGTGGTTTCCCTCAGGGGAAAACGGGGTCTCGTTTCCAAGCGACCAGGCTATCACCGAGGGGCGGTTTTTGTCCCTTTCAAGCATCAGCCTGGCCCTGTCCACATATGCGTTTTCCCAGGCGGGGTCAAATGAAGGGAAGATTTTATCAGAAGTCCACATCCCGTGCCCTTCCAAGTCCGTTTCGTCGATCACATAAAAACCGAACCGGTCGCAAAGCTCATAAAAACGCGGGTCGTTTGGATAATGGGAAGTGCGCACGGCGTTGATATTGTGGCGCTTCATGATGCATAGATCCTCTAAAAAATGCTCATATGGAGTGGCGTGGCCCAAAATCGGGTGGGAATCGTGGCGGTTAACGCCCTTGATTTTCGCCTTTTGGCCGTTTATATGCACCACGTTGCCGATGATCTCGACTTTTCTGAATCCTATGTTTTGATATATCACTTCGCCGCCGCATTTCAAAAACAGCCCGTACAATACCGGCGACTCGTCGCTCCAAAGCTCGACTTGGCCCGCGTCGATCTCTATTTTTCCGTTTTTGTCGATACTGGCCGTTCCTTCTTTTATCGCGGCATCGCCGCAGGGAACGAATTTGTACGCGACTTCTGTTTTTTCGTTTGTCGTGACGTCAACTGACAGCTTTGCCGTTTTGAAATCTTTTGAAAGTTGTGTTTTGACAAAAAAATCCGAAATCCTGATCTTTTCGCGCTTTAAAAGGTAAACCTCCCTGAAAATGCCCGACATCCTCCACATATCCTGATCTTCGAGGTATGTCCCGTCGCACCACTTCAAAACGAGCACGGCTATCCTGTTTTTGCCTTTGTGCACAAAACCCGTGGCGTTTATTTCCGTTGTCATGTGCGAGACTTGGGAATAGGCGGCAAAGCGCCCGTTTATCCAGACGTAAAAGCAGGAGTCCACTCCCTCGAAGTTCAAAAAAACCTCGCTGTTTTCCAAAAAATCTTCTTCAAGCCAAAAATCCCTGTAATACGCGCCGCAGGGATTTTCATCGGGGACATGGGGCGGGTCGTTTGGTATCGGATAATTGACGTTCGTGTAGTTCGGAGCGTCGTAATGCGCCTTGTTTGGGTCGTCGTCGCCGGTCACGGCATTGTTATCCATCTGCCAGTTCATTGGAACCTGTATGGTGTCGAAGGCGAATGCGTCGAAATTTATGTCCGTGAAATCCTCGACTTCCGACACGGATTCGAAATGGCAAAAATTCCATTCGCCGCAGAGCGTTTTGAAATTCGGGGATTTTCCCCTTATAGCTTTTTTCGCCCTGTGCTCGCAGGCGTAGGGGATAAAATACGCCCTGGGCGCCTCGCAGCCGTGGTGCAGAACATCGAGCCTTTTGTAATAGTCGGGGAAGAAAGTTTCAAACATCGGCCAGCCCTCCGGGACTTAAAGTTTTATCGTGTTTGTATCGAAATAATCCTCGAACTTGCCCACAACAAATTCCGGTTTTGCCCAATAGACCGCGTTCTCGATTATTTTTTGCACGTATTTGTTCGCATAGGCGCCGTTTGAAGGGTGCCCCGGCTGGAAATAGAAGACTTTGCCGTTTCCGCGCCTGAATGTCACGCCGCTCCGAAACACGTTGCCGTGGTTGAACCAGCCTATGAAAACCACTTCGTCGGGGTTGGGTATGCCAAACGGCTCGCCGTACATCTCCTCCGAATCGATCACGAAATATTCCGGGATGTCTTTGGCTATGGGGTGGGACGGGATAATGGTCCACATGACTTCTTTGTGGTCGTCGCACCAGTGCAGGCGGCAGCTCGTTCCCATCAAAGCCATGAACGGCTTTGACATATGCGAAGAATGGAGCGGGATAAAACCCATGCCGCCGGATAGCACGCGCCGCTTGACCCGTTCGGTGACTTCGTCGCTGACGTCCCCGTGGTGGCCGTGCCCCCACCAAATCAAAACGTCGGTATTGTCCAACAGTTCTTTTGTCAGCCCGCAGTCGGGGAGCTCCATGGTCACAGTCGTGACTTCGA
>WRJC01000079.1 GCA_009782405.1 Oscillospiraceae bacterium | reverse complement strand
ATACGGCAGGAACTGTCGGAATCCACGCCTGAGGAGTTCGAGTAAGACTGGGTTGGCCAGCGACGGACGATGAACCAGGAATCACGTGACTTTACTCATGTGAGTGTTCAAATAATCATATTAAATTCTTTCACAAATAAATTATTTGCAGGAAAATCACTATAACATACGAGGTATATGAATATGGCAGAAGAACGCGCATCCAAAAATGGGAATTGCTATATATGCAAAAAAACTTTCGGCGAAACAGCGATGAAAAATCATGTGTTAAAAGAACACAATACCGGCGCGGAAGAAAGTTTTCTTCTGAAAATCGAAAGCGCGGATTTTAAGGATTATTGGTTATACATTGATATGCCCAAATCAAAAAATCTCGGTTCGCTTGATAAGTTTATGCGCGACATTTGGCTTGAGTGCTGCGGTCATATGAGCCGTTTCGCGGCTTCCGGGAGAAGTCATGGAAACATAGGGAAAACCCGCACAATAGGCAGTTTTAATGCGGGTGACAAAGTTTTCTATGAATATGATATGGGAACGACTACAGGCCTATATATAAAATTTATCGGGGAAAATAGACGCCCCAAACAGAGCGCAGCAGTAAGACTTCTCGCAAGAAATATAGCTCCCGAGCTTCCGTGTTTCATTTGCGGAAGTCAGGCGGAATTTGTATGCGCGGAATGTATGTATGAACCGGATGAATCGGTAGGCGCGGTATTCTGCAAACAACATTCGGAAGAACATGAGCATGACGATACGATGATGCCGATTACAAATTCGCCGAGAAGCGGCGAGTGCGGATATACGGGCGAATTGGATATATACACATTCGAAGACAAAAATGCAGGAAAAATTAAAACTGTTAACGAAAACAAACCTGCGGGCAAAAAAAAGACGCAGGGTGTTAAATCCGCAAATCCGAAAATGGATTCGGATTAAAATCGCAAGTTGCCGCGAAAAAAGGTATGGATGCGGCTATGAGTATGTACGGCAATACGAGAATGTGGATAAATAACGGGCATACCCCCAATGAAACGGGTAATTATAAGAAATAGCAGGCGGCTTTTGCGTTTTCACCGGAAACAGGAAAAATTGCCTGACCGCGGCGAAAACGAGTTTGCCGCAATCCGTAAAATCAAAACTCCCAGCTTTTGACCGCCGCCTCCCAGACGTCGTTTCCTACGGGGTATTCCGTTTTTCCGAGCTTTTGGCCCGTTTCGATCAAATGCCCGACAAATTCCCCGAAGCAATCCTTGCCGCTCATCAGCTGCCCTTCGATTATTTTTGCCCACACGGGCGCCTCGGCGGCGAGCCCGGAGCCGCGGAGCGCCCCGGCTGCAAGCTGTATGTCGTATTCCACTCTCCGCTCCGTAACCGCCCAGCTATCGCCGGTATGTTCCAGCAACGTGTAGGCGGCGCCCGTGAGGCAGTCGCAGGCCGACCCGCACGAACCCGGATTCACAAATATTTTTCCCTCATGCTCCATGTGAAACTGCATATGGTTGTGCCCGAACAAATATACCCCTTTCGGCAAAAGGCGGATCTGCTCGAGCGCGTCGGGCCGCGATAGCAGCGCCTTTTTTGCAAATGCGAGATATTCCTCGTGCGAGAACGGCTTTTTTTCCATCAGGATCCGGAAATATGAGCTGTGAAAAGGCTTTATCTTCGGCGAGCGAAAAAATATGTTCAGGGAGTGGGCAAGCCGGATGTTTTCCCCGCCGTCCGCGATGTCAAAAGTTTCCGGAAGATTTGTCAGGTATTTCAGATTTTCCGCCGTGAGCGCGCGAAAGCTCCAGTACAGCGGCTTAAACTGCTCATATGTCCAATCCGCTTGGTTCTGCCCGAGCAGGTTTATCAGGTATCCCTCGCCGTTGCCGCGGATTACGTGGGCAAAATCCATGCTGCGTATTGTCTCGGCTATTTCGTTTGCCCAAGGGAAAGGCGAGCACAGATCGCCCAAAAGCAAAAACTTGCCGGCCCCCTGCTTTTTCGCGTCGGCCAAAGCCGCTTCAAAGGCGGGGAGATTGCCGTGCATATCGGAAAATATCGCGTATTTCAAAAACAGTTTACCTCGTTTCCCGCAAATATAATAAATCGTTCATCGCCAAAAGGTTTTCTTCCGGAGTTTCCGCCGGAACTTCGCACCCTGCCGCGATAAACGTCGTTTCATCGGCTGCGGCGACGCATCTGAGCGTTTCTTTTTTCACTTTGTCCGCGCTTCCCTGCAGCAATACCGCGACGGGATCTATATTGCCGCCGACGCATATCGGCAAGCCCGAAAAGGTTTTCACGGCAGTTTCAAAATCCACCATCCAGTCGATATCCAAAATATCGGGCGCGACCTGTGACAGCAGGGGCAATATGGAGGCAATGTTCCCGCAAATGTGAAGTTTTGCCTTTGCGCCGTTTTGGTGGATATATGCCACCAAATCCCTGTCATAGCCCAAGGCGTATTTTTCGTAAAGATTCGGGCCGACCAGCGACGCGACGGCGTTTCCCACGCCGATTATGTCCGCTCCCGCCTTTATTTGCTCCAGCGCGAAACATTTCTGATAATCAAAAACCGTTTCCATCAGCTCCTCAAGCCACGGTTCATCGTCGATTAGATCGGTCATAAGGTTATTTACGCTCCGCAAATCGCCCACTTCGGCCAAAACGCCCTCAACCCAGCCTATGACTGGATAATCGCGGCCGACGCGGCCGCGCATTAGTTCGACTGCTTTGATGCGGTCGAGGGTGCGCGGGGCGTTTAGCGGATCTGTGATTTTCAGCCGCGACAAATCTGCGGCGTCACCGAGCAGATACGGTTTCGTGTAGGGCACGGCGTTTTCGGGGAAATGCACTTCCGCCCCGAACGCCGAAGTTTCCCTCACAGGGTCTGAAATGGCGCTTACGGCGTCAAATCCGAATTTTTCCGCGCAAATCAGATTCCCTTCCGCAAGCTTTCGGTAATCCTGCGCATATTCCCGGTATGTCGCCCCGGCTTGTTTTGCGACCAATGCCATCGCTATATTGAGATTGGGGATTTTATCGACCGGTTTGCCATCCAGTCTCGCATATACCCGTTCGTATGAATTCATCGTGTAGCCGCCCTTTCTTTTTGTATTTTGAAAATTGAAGCCAACCCGTTATTCGCATAAACAAAGCATAGCACATTTTCAAAAGTTATTCAAGATATATTTTGTACATTATTGCAAAAAACAATCAATTCGAAAATTATTTTTTGCGTTGACTTATTTTTGCACATATCGTATAATTTAGATATCGAAAGCCAAATAAAAATTTTTTTGGGGGGGATAGAAAGCTAATGAAAAATATAATAATTTGGGGCGTCCCGCGAAGCGGGAAGTCCACGCTGTCGTACATGATAAGGCAAGAATTTGGCCACAGCGTCATACCGATGGACGGCATAAAAAGCGTATATGACGCCGTTCGCCCGGAAGACAAAATAACCGCCCCCGAAATCACGGATTTTGACGAAGCCAAAATGATGTCGAAAATGGTCACAAGGCTGATTCAATGCCTGAGCTGGGGCAACGAACGCGGGGAATTTTATGTATATGAGGGCGTCAGCTTTGACATGGACGCGCTTTTGGCCGCCCTGCCAAAAGAAAAATTCCCCGTGCCTTTGGATAATTTCCTCATTATCTGCATAGGATATGCCGAAATTTCACCGGAAGAAAGATTAAAACAAATGTTTTTGCACGACACAAAAAGGGATTGGAGCTATAGTGAAAGCGCCGAATCAAAATTGGCGCGCTGCGAAACATTTTGCAGCGAAAGCAAGGCGATCAAAAAAACGGCCGAAAGACTGGGTTTGAAATACTTTGACGTTTCGTTTGGGCGCGAAAAAGTTTTTGAGGAAATCATGCGGCATATAAAACAAAATATCTGAATCGCCGCTCCGATGCAAAAAATTTTACAAAGCGTTCGCATGAAATAAGACATACTATTGTCATATTATGTATGGTACAATTATGCCGGAACACAAATATATATAAAACACAGGGGGAAAAAACAGCCTATTTGTTGTAACAGAAGGGGGGAATGGCAATGGCGGTTGAACAATATACGGAAAGCCTCACTTTGCGGGAAATGAAATGCGTATTAGGCGATAACGGTTGGGGGTATGTTTTCCCGCAGGGCGATGCTTCCTCTGTTGACAAACTCGAAAAGCTGCTAAAAAAAGCGGGAGGAAAGCCTATTCATTGTGGTCTTGACGATTTTACGCAGGGGGGCAATGGCAGGGCAAAGCCCGAATACATCATCACGATGAACGACGATGCAAACACAATCATTGTGGTCGAGTGCAAAAACACGGCCAATAAACACGCAAGCGAAGATTTGAGCTGCCCTCGCGGCTTTGCCGTCGATGGGGTTCTTTATTACGCGAAGTTTTTGAAAGAGGAATACAATGTCATTGCGATAGCCGTCAGCGGAACGACATTGGCCAATATGAAAGTCGAGGCGTTCCACTGGCTGAAAGGGCAAGACATTTATCTGCCGCTCAAAAAAGCGACGGACATCATTTTGGAGCCAAAAAACTATATAAAGCTCGTGAAGGGCGAAAAACTTCAAAAGGATTATTCGCTTGATGAAATACGCGAGACGGCCATTGAGATGCACGATTGCCTGCGGGAGATAAAAGTAGTGGAAGCGCATAAGCCGATTTTCATCGCGGGGATTCTGATCGCGCTTTCGGACGACGATTTTTGCAAGATGTACTCCGGTCTGCCGTCGTTCAGGGCGGTCATGTCAGGCATACAGTCTGCGATTGAAAATGTATTGGAAAGCAGCGGGATAAAGAGCGACAGGGCCGCATATATCAAGCAGGTCTTCAGGACCTTGCAGGACAACACAAAGTTTTCGGGCATTCCGCTTATTCAGAAGAAGTCGATAAACTGGTACATAGAGCAGCTTGAACTGAAAATCAAGCCGATGATGGATTACGCCGACAGCACGGTAGACGCGCTCGGCGTGTTCTACCACGAATTTATCAAGTATTCGGGCGGCGATGGGAGCGGCTTGGGCATCGTTTTGACCCCGCAACACTTGACCGAATTTATGTGTGATTTGGCGGAGGTAAACAAGAACAGCCGCGTCGTCGACATATGTTGCGGTTCCGGGTCGTTCCTCATAACGGCGATGAGCAAAATGTTCAAAAACGCAAACCCCAAAGAAGCCGAGGATATCCGCCAAAGCCGATTGTATGGGATAGAATTTGACGATGGGCTTTATACGCTTGCCATAGCGAATATGATAATCCGCCAGGACGGCAAATCGAACATATACAAGGGCGATTGTTTCAACCCCGATATAAAAGACGAGATAAAAGCCAAAAACGTAAACGTCGGACTGATTAACCCTCCCTATTCGCAAACGGACAAATGCGAACTGGAGTTCGTGGAACAGCTTCTCGAAATGCTTTCGGTCAGCGGCACGGGCGTCGTTGTCGTTCCGATGAGCTGCGCCATTGGCACAAAGTTCAAGGACGCGCGCGAAAGGCTGTTCAAAAAACATACCCTGAAAGCCGTGTTCTCAATGCCGGACGACATATTCTATCCGACGGCGACAAACCCTTGCGTGATGGTATGGGAAGCGCACAGGGCGCATGACAGCAAGCGGGAAACATTTTTCGGCTACTGCAAAAACGACGGCTTTGTGAAACGCAAAAAATTAGGCCGCGTTGACTATTGCGGCACATGGAAAGAGATAGAGGGCAAATGGCTCGAACTGTACCGCAACCGTGATATTGCGGACGGGCTTTCCGCGCGCCAATGCGTGAAACACAACGATGAGTGGCTCTGCGAAGCCTACATGAAAACCGATTACACCCGCTTGACGCAAGAGGACTTCGGAGAAACTGTACGTCTTTTCCTATCATATCAGGTTGCAAATGGTATTTCCGACCTGACAAGCGCATTCACTATTCATAACGAACCTATTCATCTCAACATGAATATTGTGGGCGAATACACATTGGGCGAATTGTTCACTTTCAAAAAAGGCAAACGGCTTACCAAAGCTGATATGGTCGCCGGAACAGTCAATTTTATCGGCGCGATCAGCGAAAATAATGGCGTTCGCCAATTAATCGATGTTGAACCAATGTTTTCGCCTAATTGCATAACCGTAAACTATAACGGAAGCGTCGGAGAAGCCTTTTATCAGTTTGAACCGTTTTGGGCTTCCGATGATGTGAATATGCTTTATGCCGAAGGCTGGGATTTGAACAAATATATTGCGATGTTCATAATAACCGCAATCAAAGCAAACCGATGCAAATTCAGTTATGGCAGAAAATGGACATTGGAAAAAATGAAAGAAAGCACAATAAAATTGCCAAAATCCGCAAACGGTTCGCCGGATTGGGCATATATGGAAAAATACATTAAATCTCTGCCATATAGCGATAGGATATAGTAAAAATATAAATAATATAAAACACAGGGGGAAAAAACAATGTCCGCACAAAAAACAATCGAAAGCGCCATCCTTGAAATCTTAAGCGGCGAGGCGCAAAAAAACGCGCTTGATTTTGCCGCGTTTCTGAAAGAAAACGAAATATCGCTCGATTACAACCCAAACGAGAGCGAGAGCAAGCCGATATGGAACGGCGCCGTGGGCGGGGTCGTGGGAAACAGCATCGGCTATGTGACCGTCAACGGCGACGAGAACTGCCCCGGCCCCTGGACCTTTTGGTTCAACTCGTGCGATTTCGAGGGCAGCGACGCGGCGGACGAGGAATTCAAAGAGGCGATCTGGGCCTTCGCGAGCCCGTGCGGAAAGTGCCATGACGGCTGGGAGAAGTGCAGGGGCAGCGGCAAAAGGACGATTTTGGGCAGGGAGTTCGAAGGCCAGTGCCATTCGCCGCTGATGTTTTGCAACCCCGACGCGAAAACGCTTGAAAACATGAAAAAGTTTCTGTTGTACCTCAAGCCCGAAATAGACGGCATACAAAAAAATCAAATATAATATTTCGCCTGCGCGCCGTACATCTCGTGGTATTTCGCTCCGCGCATATTTATAAGCTCGTCGTGCGTGCCTTGCTGGACAATCTCGCCTTTGTGGAATACCGCGATTTTGTCGCATATTTTGCAGCTCGACAGCCTGTGCGAAATGAAAATGACGGTTTTGCCCCGGCTCATATCGGTCAATTTGCCAAATATCTCGTGCTCGGCATAGGGGTCAAGCGAAGCGGTGGGTTCGTCGAGCACGATGACCGGCGAATTTTTGTATATCGCCCTCGATATGGCCAGCTTTTGGTTTTCGCCGCCCGAAAGCTCGATGCCCCCATCGTCGAAATATTTATACAGCTGGGCGCCGGAGCCGTGCTCCAGGCTGTCTATCTTTTCCATTATGCCGCTTTTGTTCAGCGCTTCATCGATTTTTTTGATTTTTTCGTCTACGCCGGCGTCGCCAAATGCGACATTTTCCTTTATGCTGCAGGCGAACAGCTTGAAATCCTGGAACGCGGCCGATATTTTTTTGATATAGCCCGCATAGTCCAATTCGTTTATGTCGATGCCGTTTATCAATATTTTTCCCGAAGTCGGCTTGTACAGCCCGCACAGCAATTTGACAAATGTGGTTTTGCCCGCGCCGTTCTCGCCTATGACGGACAGCTTTTCGCGGGGATTTATTTTGATGTTGATATTTTTCAGCGCGTACTGCTCCGCGCGCGGATATTTAAATGAGACATCGCAAAACTCGATGCATATTTCATCTGATTCGATGATTTTTGCGCCGCCTCGTTCTTTGTTTCCCCCCAAATTTAACAGCTGCGCGTACATATCGATATATTTGTTTATCAACCCCAAACCGACAAGATCGTACATTATGCTGTAAATAGATTTTCCGAACTGGCTCGCCGCGCTTACATACATGGCAAAGCCGCCTATGCCTATCGCTCCCGCAAATACTTTGTACGCTATATAAATGTATACGATCAATAGCTGTATTTGCTCGTTTATCGAAATGAGCCCGTTGAATAACCCGGTCTTTTTCACTATTCGTATGTTTATGTCGTAGGCTTTGCGGCTGTACCTGTCAAATTCTTCGCCCAAAAGCCCTTTGAGCCCATAAATCCTCGAATCCTTGCCTATCGAAAAATCATTTGTCAGCGATTCGAAATACCCTATCCGCCTGTTGTCATCGACGATTATCTTCTCCCACGCAAAAGTTATATGTTTCAACTTTTTATTGAATATATTATTTATTAAAACTATCAGCAAAAGAACCGCGATGATTATCGGGTTCAAAACCGAAATCAATATGCCCAGCGATATCAAATTTACACCCTCGGCCGCGATGTTTGTCAGGCAGCCGAACATACGGTAAAAAAAGTCCCGCCCGTTTATCGATTCCATCACTTGGCTGCGCAAATCCAAAATCGCGGGGTCCTCGATGTGTTCATAGTCCAATTCCATGATTTTTTTGTCGATTATGTTTTGCAGCCCCCTGATCAGCTTTGTTTTTTTCAGCTCCGTCACGCTTGATATCATATCAGACAAATTTTTGGCGATGAAAATAATCAAAACAAAGACGCCCAAATAAAGCGCGATTATATTTATTCTTTTTTGGCCCATGAGTTCGTCGATAAAAAACTTGGGCATGACGATAAAATTATAGTTTGCAATTATCCCGATGGCCGACGAAAAAATCACCAGCCAAATATAGGATTTCGAAATCGAGTGCGCGGTCCCGACAAAATACAACATCAGCGATATATTCTTTTTGAGGTTTTGTAATTTTTTCTTCACGCGCCCGCCTCCCCGTCTTTGTAATACGCGGACTGTATGTCAAACATTTCGGCGTATTTGCCGTTTTGCCCAATCAAAAAATCGTGCGGGCCCGTCTCGGCGATTTCGCCGTTTTCAATCATGACGATATTGTCGCAGAATTTGGCGCTTGCGAGGCGGTGGGATATAAAGAGCGAGATTTTGCCTTCGGTGATTTTTTGGTAGCTGTCGTATATGCGCTTTTCCGCGAGCGCGTCCAAGTGAGAGGTTGGCTCGTCGAGGATTATCACGCTCCCGCCTCTATATACCGCTCTCGCCAACGCGATTTTTTGGTTTTCGCCGCCCGACAATTCAATGCCTTCGTCGTCCAATATTCTTGACAGGCTCATATCCAAGCCG
Organism: Oscillospiraceae bacterium; assembly: GCA_009782405.1. Next base: position 3,341 of record WRJC01000079.1, on the reverse strand, counting down.
TTTTTGTTTTTGGACAAAATATAATCGACATCGGCGGATTTTAGGCTTTCCAAAACTTTTTTGTCATCGATTTCGCCTTTGGCGCACAGCGCGACGTTTGCCTTGGTTGAAAAAGCGAATATGTTTATCGTTTGGAAAATCACGGCCAATTGCTTTGCGTAATCCTCCCTGTTCAAATCGCGCAGATTTATGCCGTTGTATAATATTTCGCCTTTGTTTGGCTCATACAACCCGCACAATAATTTGACAAGCGTGGTTTTCCCGCCGCCGTTTCTGCCCACGACGGCGAGTTTGTCCCCCTTGTTTAAGCACAGGCTTATATTTTTCAAAACATAGTTTTCCGTCCCCGGATATTTGAACCATACGTTCTTAAATTCGATTTTATCGACGGAGCTTATCTCTTTTTTTTCGTTTCTATTGTTCATGCCGGGGATATTCATAAAATTTCTGTAATCGTCAACCTGCACATTGATTTCCCGAAGCCCGGCAAGCGACCCTGTGATATCCTCTATCCAGCCCGTAAATCCCCCCAGCGCTCCGAAATACAAAAGAAAAGAGCCGATCTGCATATTGCCCTCAAACGCCGAAAACAGCAGGCAGCCGTAGCAGGCTATGCCTTTTGTCAAATTTATGGCATTCAGTAAAAAGTTCCATTTTTGCCTTTTTGAAATCGCTTTTTTCCTTGCCGCCATGCCCGCTTCATCGAACAGGGTGTATTTGTCAGCCAAAAACTTTTTTATATCAAATATGCGTATTTCCTTCCCATAGGAAAAATCGGACATGACGCTTGAATAATATCTCATTTTCCTGTCGCAGCTCTCGATTTCTTCCCTTTTTGATATGTTTATTTCTGCGATTTTTTGTTTTATGAGATAACTGGCGACGGCGGCCATAACCAGGGCCAAAACCATAAAAATATTTAGCGTGGCCAATATCGAAACATAGCCTATGACCGTAAGCAGGCAAAATACAAACCAAAACATTTCGCGCATCATGCCCTCCATGCCCGTATTGTAATTTGACACGGCGGATTTGGCGAGATTGAAATTATTCAACGTTTCGGGGTTTTCCATATATGCGTAATCAATATCCATGATTTTAAGCGCAAGTTCTTTGTTTTTTTCCAATCTGTACCTGCTTAGCTTCGCCGATGTCTGGCTGTAAGTTCCGCGCTGAATAAAATTAGCCGCCGCAATCGCTAAAATAAAGGCGAGGATAATGCAAATTATTTTATGCCAGCCGGCATTGTCCGACGTCAGTTCGTCGAGCAGGATTTTCGGCAAAAATATATACAGAAACGGCTGGATTTTTTCAAGCATGACGTTTAGCCCATACAAAAAAACCGCGAATCCGTCGATTTTCCATACGGCTCTAAACGAATATATGCCGTTGTTTATAATTTTTCTTTTTTTGAAAACAATAGACATAAAATATTCTTCCTGTGCCATAAATTTCCTCAGGGCATACCATAAATTATACAGCATTTAAAGCGGTTTGTATATGGCAAATTTGTTTTAAACCGTTTTCGCCATAAAAAACCCCCACAAAATTCATTATGGGGGTTTTTAGATTTATTTTCCGTATACTATTTTTTTTATTGTCTCCGCCGCCAAATTGAATTCTCCGGCGAGCGCGTCGATGCTGTCCGTTTCAAATTTTTTCCGTATCGCCTCGTTTCTTTCCGCGACATATTTGCGCGAGCCGCTGTCTTCCCCCCATTTTTTGCGATCGTTTTTCGCCTTGGGGATGTATACGACGCCATCCTGCATATATTTTTGGATCTCCGCCAAAAGCGAAGCCGGAAATACGGAATGCGCGTTTGTATATTTCATGTGTTTGCCTCCCGTCAAAAAGCAATTGTAAAAAAGCGTATGGGGCAAAGCCTGAAAATATGAAACAGCGCCGATGCATTGGCGATAAAATTTTCGCTGTTGCCTCCATGCAAAGTACCGCCGTTTCAAAATCAGGCTTTGCATGGAGCGAAAACACTGAGGTTGCCGCGTGTTCGTTTCGCCATATGACCACATCCTTCACTATATATAAGTTTCAATTCAGGTTTTTGAACGCCTCGATGGTCTTTTCCATTTCCTTGATGGCACGGGGTTCGAGCTTTTCGTATGCGGACACGAAGTTGTCGCCTTTCGGGTAAAGCGAGGTGGGAAGATCGCCAAGCGAGCCCCAGTTGAAGATGAAGCCGAGATCAAAAACGCGGGAACCCAAGATCAAATCCAGCATTTCCGCCGATTCTTCGTCCCTTATCATCTTGTTGGTGATCGTCACGTCGTAATAGGCGGGCATCAGCGTGTATCTCGATTCCGCAGAAAGCGCCTCGAGCACCACCGAGGTTTTTTCTCTGTTTCCCACCGTCGCCGGGACGGCGATGCAGCTGGTGGCAACCGGATTGATCGGCGTGTAGTATTTGTCCTGCGCCTCGTCCAGTTTGGGCGTGGGCAGGATGCCGAAATCGCTTTCCATGGTGCGCGTCTCGAGTATGTACGAGATCTGCATCAGCATGAACAACCCCCTGTCCTCCTGGAACATTTTGTTTATGCCCTCGTTGAACGGGTCGGCCATGCCTCCCGCCGACAATGTCTCGCCGATCAGCGTCGCGCTTTTGTCCGCGATGATCTCATAGGATTTTTCGACGGCGCGAATCCCCCGCTCGTTGTTCATGCGAAAATACGGATAGTCGCCGTCGTCCTTGCCCGTGACGGTCTCCCCTGTGCCGTAATACAGAAAGCTTATGCACCACGAGCTGGAAAGCAGCCCCGCCACATCGTGGAAGCCTATAGTCCCGCTGCCGTCGAGGTCTTTTGCGGCCTCTTTTATTATTGAGTAAAACTTTTCCATCGTCCATTTGTTTTCCCTGACGAGGGCGTACAGGTTTTCGATCCCGCCGTCGGCCGCCACCTTTTTGTTGAACATCACGATAAACAGCGAATCTTTGTCCATCACCATCAGATCCCCGACGGTGAAAAACATCCGCCCCCCGAGGCTCATGCCGTTCGCGTTCTGGTCCCACCACGGATTTTTAAGGTTCACATAGGGCAGCTCATCCAGTGAAAGCAAATAGCCCTCGCTCGCCATGTTGGCCGCGTTCCACATTCGCGGCATCACGCAGCCGTAAGCGTCGTCCCCGGCGGAGACGCTTTTTTTCGTGAGATTCACGGTATCGTTGTAGTCGGCGCGGATCTCTTTTATCTCGATGCCCAGCTTTGCCTCGACTGTTCGGTTTCGTTTGTACACCGCGTCGTTGATCGTGTCTCCGTTTTCCTCTTCGGCGTAGATTTCATACGAGCCCCAGTTCTTCCCGGCAAATTCGTTGACCAAAAAAGTGAACG
>WRJC01000078.1 GCA_009782405.1 Oscillospiraceae bacterium | reverse complement strand
CCAAAACCCTAATTCGGGTCTTAGTGAACTGGCGGAGAAGGAGGGATTTGAACCCTCGCGACGGTCACCCGCCCTATTCCCTTAGCAGAGGAACCTCTTCACCACTTGAGTACTTCTCCGCGCCTCTTTTGGTGAACAACAAATATTGTAGCACACCCAAAACAAAATGTCAAGGGTTTGGCAAAAATTTTTTCGATTTCACCCTCTTGACTTTTATGAGCCTCGTTATCGTGTCCCGCTCGCCGTCGCCGAGCTTCATTTTTATGACCTGTATGTTCTTTGCCAAATCCGGGATGATCATATGCTCGAGCGCGTTGACCCTGCGCCTCAGCGTCTCGATCTCTTTCGCCAGGATCCGGCAGTTTTTTTCCGTGACGGTCAATTTTAAAAGCGTCGGCAGCAGGGCGCGTATGTCGTGCTCCGTTTTTGAAAGCAGCGGGCTTGACACCAGCGCGCTGGACGGTTTGGGCTGTTTGATTTCATAGCTTATGTCCGCCACCGAAACCCCCATCCAGTTTTTTTTGCCGATATCCGCCGAAATCAAAATCTCTTTCACCAAAAACAAATTTTCCACCATCTTGTAGGGGAACCCCGCCACGGAAAGCCCCGCCTGCGACGAATATATTTTTATCGCCAGATTGACCTGGCTGCGCAAGGCGTTCGTCTCTTTTGTCAGCGCGATGAACCTTCTCATCAGCTCGTCCTGTTTGTCTTTTAACAGTTTGTGCGCCTCTTTCGATGTTTTCAGCCGTTTCTTGAACTTTGAAAGCTCCATTCTGGTCGGCGTGACGTTCATTTTTGATCATCCTCCCCGTTTTGCCGCGTTCATCGCGGCAGATACTTTTCGATATGCTCATCGCCGATCCTTTTGAGCTCGCCGGGCGGCAGCATGGCCAGCAGATACCACGCGAGCCTCAGGCTGTCTTCTATCGAGCGGTTGTCGAAAAAATCCTGTTTTAAAAACTGCTGCTCGAACGCCTCGGCGAACCGCGCGTAGTCCCTGTCCAGCTCCGAGAGCGCGTTGTCGCCTAAAATCGCCGCGAGTTCCCTGGCGTTCATCCCCTGCGCGTACGCCGAAAACACCTGGTTCATCACCCCGGAGTGGTCTTCCCTCGTCTTGTCTTTCCCTATCCCTTTTTCTTTGAGCCTTGAAAGCGAAATCAAAGCCTCGATCGGCGGATAGATTTGCTTGTCGTGGAGTTCACGGGACAAAATGAGCTGTCCCTCCGTGATATATCCCGTCAGGTCGGGGATGGGATGGGTGATGTCCCCTTCGGGCATGGTGAGGATCGGGATTTGGGTGATCGAGCCCTTTTTGCCTAATATCCTGCCCGCGCGCTCATAGATCAGCGAGAGGTTCGTGTACAGATATCCGGGGTAGCCCCTTCTCCCCGGGATCTCGCGCCGGGCCGCCGATATCTCGCGCAGCGCCTCGCAGTAGGTCGTCATGTCGTTCATTATGACAAGCACGTGCATATCTTTTTCGAAAGCCAGAAATTCGGCGGCGGTGAGCGCTATTTTCGGCGTCACGATCCTTTCCGGCGCGGGATCGCTCGCCAGATTCAAAAACAGCACGGAATGCTCGAGCGCGCCCGCAGACCGAAAATCCCTGATGAAAAAATCCGCTTCCTCGAACGTTATCCCGATCGCCGCGAAAACCACCGCGAAACGCTCGCCGCCGCCCAACACTTTCGCCTGGCGCGCTATCTGCACCGCGAGCTCCTTGTGCGGCAGCCCGGCCTCGGAAAATATCGGCAGCTTCTGGCCCCTGACAAGCGTGTTCAGCAGGTCTATCGAAGAAATCCCGGTTTGGATAAATTCGTTCGGGTAATCCCTCGCCACGGGATTTATCGCCTCGCCGTTTATGTCCAATTGCTTTTCCGGTATGATCGGGGCGTCGTCGTCTATCGGGCGCCCGAGCCCGTCAAATATCCTGCCTATCATGGCTTCCGAAACGTCGAGCGAGAAAGGCCTGCCCATAAACCTGACCTTCGAGTCTTTCGGCTTTATGCCCGAAGTTCCCTTGAATATTTCTATCAGCGCCGTGTCCTCGTGTATCTCGATCACCTGCCCGCGCCTCGCCTCGCCGTTTGCCGTCATGATTTCGACAAGCTCGCCGTATGACGCCCCTTCGACTTTCACCACTTCGAGCAGCGGGCCGACCGCCTTCGAAATATTTGTGAATGATTTGATCATATTTTTTTTACCTTTCGGCCTCCCCGTCCTTGGAATCGAGCCCAAATTTTATTGCCTCCAACAGTTTCACGATTTCCCGGTCGGCGGAATCGACCGCCTCGATCTGGCTTTCCAAAACGAACTTCAATCGCGCCACCTTTTCCCTAAGCGGTTTTGTCTGCAGGTAATAATCCGAAAAACCGATGATTCCCCCTTCGATCAATTCGGACGAACGCCTGTAAAAACCGACGATCAGCCGAAGGATGGCGAACTGTTTTTTTTGCGACGAGTGGGCGTCGACCGCATTGAAGGCGTTTTGCTGCAGATAGTCCTCCCGGATCGATTTCGCGATTTCGAGCTTGAGCTTGTCGGCGTCGGATATCGAATCGAAACCCACGAGCTTGACGATTTCCATCAGCCGGCTCTCTTCGCGAAGCAGCCCCAAGGCCGCGGCTATGACCGCCGGTATGCCCTCGTCTACGAACCGGTCGTAATACAGGTGGGCCGCGTCGGCGTAAAGGCTGTATGAGCTCATCCAGTCGATCGAGGGGAAATGCCTCTGCCTGGCCAATGTGGCGTCCAATCCCCAGAAAGTTTTGACCACTCTGAGCGTGTTCTGGGTCACGGGCTCCGAAAAATCCCCGCCGGGCGGCGAAACCGCGCTTATTGCCGTCACGCTGCCCTCGCGCCCGTGGGGCCGCCCCATGGCGACCACCTTTCCGGCGCGCTCGTAATAATTGCTGAGCCTGCTGCCCAAATAGGCGGGGTATCCCTCATCCCCGGGCATTTCCTCCAGCCTTCCGGACATCTCGCGGAGCGCCTCGGCCCAGCGCGAGGTCGAATCCGCCATGATCGCCACGTCGTAGCCCATGTCGCGGTAATACTCGGCTATCGTTATTCCCGTATATATCGAGGCCTCCCTCGCCGCGACCGGCATATTCGAGGTGTTCGCGATCAATATCGTGCGCTCCATGAGGGGCCTGCCGCTCTTCGGATCGACGAGCGCCGCAAATTCGTTGATGACGTCGGTCATCTCGTTGCCGCGTTCCCCGCAGCCTATATACACCACTATATCCACGTCCGACCATTTTGCGATCTGGTGCTGGGTCACCGTTTTGCCGGCGCCGAAAGGCCCGGGGATCGCGGCGGTCCCGCCTTTCATCACGGGAAAAAAGGTGTCGATCACCCGCTGCCCCGTGACCAACGGCTCGCTCGGGCCGAGTTTTTCCCATATGGGCCGCGGCTCGCGGACGGGCCACTTCTGCATCATGCCGATTTTGTGGATTGTGTTTTCGTTGTCCTCGATTTCGCAGATGCCGTCCTCGATCGTATAGTCCCCTTCCTCGATTTTCAGGATCTTGCCTTTTAATTTGTGGGGGACCATTATTTTGTGCAAAATGCCGGCAGTTTCGGCCACAGACCCCAAAACGTCGCCCGAAGAGACGGACTCACCGGCTTTGGCGGCCGGCGTAAAATGCCAGATTTTTTCGCGGCTGAGCGCGGGGAGCTCTATGCCTTTTTTCAAAAAATCGCTCCCCGAAACTTTCAGATAGACGTCGAGCGGGCGCTGTATCCCGTCGAACATCTGCGCCAGCAGCCCCGGCCCGAGCTCCACCGAGAGCGGCTCGCCGAGGCTGATTAGCGGATCCCCGTAAGATAGCCCCGCAGTTTCCTCATAAACCTGGACGGACGCGATATCGCCGGTGATCTCGATTATTTCGCCGATCAGGTTGTGTTTGCCCACGCGGCACACGTCCAAAATGCCCGCGCCGCGCATATTGTCGGCGGTCACCAGCGGGCCCGCGACGCTTTGTATCTTTCCGATGTGTATGCTTTGCGCCATATTTTTACCACCCTATACGATATTCATCCCGACCGCTTTTTCCATCATTTCCCTCGTCATTTGGCCGGAATAGCTCGTCTCTTCCCCGTCCCCGCCTATGGGCACGAAGATCGGGGTCAGGCTGTCGCCGTATTTGTCGAGCATATCCTTGACCATAAAGCAAAATGAATCCTCGATATATATTATCCCGTAATTTTTATCTATCAATTCCTGCAGATATTCGCGCAGCGCGCCCTCGGAGCGGGGCGTGTAGGTCGTGAAGCCGAATTGCAGGAAGGGGAACAGAAGCGCTTCGCTCCCGATCACGCAAATTTCATAATTCATACGGTATCCTCATTCTTTTCTTTATTTCCCCGATGCTGTAGCCGCGCTGTTTTCCCGCGAGCAGTATCCTGATGTTCTTTATTTCCATGAACTTGTTGTAGAAATACGCGCATATCGGCTCGATTCCGAATGCCATGAGTTTGCATGCTTTGGTCTTTTCGATCAGGTAATTGTCGCCGAGCACGTCAAACTCATAAAATATCCGCTCCCTTTCCCCCGTTTTTTCCAAAGCTGCCCCGTATTTTTGCCACAGCGGAAATTCCGAAACCAGCTTTTCCAGCGCTTCGGGCTTGTCGGGTTCCGCGTTTTCGGCATATCGCAGGCATTCGCCGGGCGCAAAGCTCCCCTCTTCGGAAAAAGCCGCCGCAAAATATCCTTTCGGGGCCCCCGCCGCCAGGTATTGCAAAAACGCCGAAAGGTTGTACAGATCGATGCGGGCGGTCACAAACTCCGCGATTTCGGGGATCCCGAATTTTCCGGCCAAGCTTTTCAGCGTTTTGAAATACGTTTTGTCGAGTATGAAATCGATGCCGTACATATCCGCCGAGCCAAGCGCTTCAAAAAGGCCTGCGGTCAAAATCCCGTCGTCCAATATATTGTCCGATTTTTTGACTGTGGCGGAGCGTATGGTGGGGAGCGAATAGCTTCCGTAGGGCAGCGCCAAATCGTCGAAGCGTTTGCCGAAAAATCTTTCCTTCACGGCGAGCTTCATGTTGTGGATGTCATAATACAGGGCGAAAATGCGGAAAACGGGATCATTCGGGGCGATTTCCCGGAGCAGCTCGAAAGTGTCCCCCGTCAGTTCGTCGAGCATCGCGCCGCAGTTGCGGGCCTCCGCGTTTTTGTATGTGTGAAAATAGTTGATGGCGTTGAGTTCGTCGAGCGCGGCGGAAATCCCCTTCGCATTATACAGAATATCGTATTGAAATTTTTTTAGGAGCTTGCTGTCCTCGATGCAGACGATTGTGTTCGCGTGAGGGTAGATGTTCTTATCGCTCTGCCTCATTTCCAAAAACCTCTTTCATGATCGGCGCCGTCTGTCCGTTTTTTTTGTCCTGGATCAGGTCTTCGAACAGGCAGTTGTATTCGAGGCGCTCGTCGCTTAGCACAAACCCGCTTTTATGGGGTATGGCCTCGCCGGATGAAATGACCTCTATGTCCGCGTTCCCGCTTTCCTCTATGGCTTTTTTTATGTCTTTTTCGCCGAGTTTGCCCTTTGACAGTTCGCCGGGATGCAATCGGTAGCGACCTTTCAGGTCTTTGATTACGGATTTGAACATCCCCAGCAGCTCCTCTTTTGGGATATTCTTCAGTTTTTCCGCCGCCATGTCGAATATCTCGTCTATCAGGCCGTGCTGATATGTGAGCACCTCGCGGTTCAGGCGGCTGCTTATCCGCTCTATTTGGCGGGCGTACTCATGCTCGCCGTGTTTTTTCAGCATTTCGCGGCGTTTGGCGAGCTCATCCGAATAAATCCTTATCTCTTCCGCGGCGTTTTCGTCGATTTCGTTTTTTATCTGCATATACCGCGCGCTCGCGTGCTGCTCGGCATCCGCGTTGATTTTTTGGATTATCGCCTGGATCCCTTCCTTCATAAGACCGCATTCACCCTCTTTTCTTTTTCAAACCAAGATGATCAAAACGGAAATGACAAAGGCGAAAATGGCGTAAGTTTCGATCATCGCGGAATACAAAACACCCTTGGTCGAATGCTCGGGCTTTTTGGCGAGTATCTGTATCCCCGCCGCCGCGATTGAGGATTGGTGTATCGCCGTGAAAATCCCGGCTATGCCCATGACGGCGCCCGCGCCCAGATTCCTTACGGCGAGCGCCAAACTGAGCTCGTCGGTCAGGTTCATGAATATCAAAAAGCCCACGATAAAACCGTACAGCCCCTGGGAGGCGTGCATCATGTACAGAACCAAGGACTGGCCGAATTTTTCGGGCTGCTCCGAAATCAGGGCCGAGGTGGCCTTGCCTATCACCGAAGCCCCCTTGGCCGAACCTATGCCCGGCAGCACGACCGCCAAAAAAATGCCGACGATGGTCAAAATGAGCGGCAAATTTTCAAAAAACATCTGCAAATAACCCTTTCTGTGATTTTAGGAATCAATCGTTATCGGCATCGGAAATGATGACATTTTTTTCCGCCGCCTTGAACGGCTCGAATTTTTTTCCGCCGCCCGTGTAAAATTTGTTGAAGAACTCTATGAACTGCAGGCGGATCCCGTGGACATACGCGGAAAGCATCGACAAGACTATATTGAGCCCGTGCAGCACGACCGCCAGGACGATCCCTACGCTAAATCTTGCAGGCAGCGGCAAAAAAACGATGATCGTGTTAAACGCCAAAGCCACGCTGCCCCCGGCCACCCCCAAGGCCATCAGGCGGGTATAGCTCACGAAATCCCCGAAATATGAAGTGGCCCCGTAAAGCGAGTACAGCCCCTTGCCGATCCCGGCATACCAGCGCCGTCCGTATTTGACGGCGGGGAGAGCTATTGTCATCGCCGCGCCCGCGCCCAAAATGGCCGCCCCTGCCCAAAAGAGGATGTCGCCGGCAAAAAAGGGGGCAAAGGCGGGCAAAATCATCATTCCGCCGCCCAACAAGCTCAAAAACCACGCCAGCCCGCCGGTCGCCATCTCAAAATATTGTTTCAGCTTGATTTTGTTAATCATCTGCATGACGAGCCCGACCATGATATGCAGATATCCGAGCGCAATCGACATAAAAATCATCGGGACGATATCGCCGGGCACGGAAAGCAGCGCGAATGGCAGTTTCATGCCGCAAAAAGATCCGAAAACAAGCCCCCAGCCCATCATGGGAAACGACAGGTAAAACAAAAAGTCGATGAAACTTCTTGTGCTCCGCTTCGGTTTCAAAAATCTTTTTATGAAGAGCCCGACCAAAAACACCGCCAGGCCGTATCCGGCGTCGGCGACCATAAGCCCGAAAAATATCGCATAGAACGCCGTCATGACCGGGGTGGGGTCGAGTTCGTCATACTTGGGCAGGCTGTACAGCTCGGTCAGCCGTTCATAGATGGTCACAAGCCTGTTGTTTTTGAGCTTTATCGGAATTTCGGCTATATCTTTTTCCCTCGCGGGGCCGATTTTCACATCGTAGTCTTCGGCCAAAATGCGCTCCGACAGCAATTTTTCGAACCGCCCGCGCCTTTCCGCGACGATCCATCCGTCTATCTCTATATTGTCCTCATCATAGGTGATTTCAAGCGCTTTCTTTTTGCATATCAACAGATTCAGGATATAGTCCTCGGCGATGGCGAGCGCCCGATCATATTTCTCCTGCTTTTCGATCAGGCGGGCAAGCTCCGCCTCGCGGGCCACCAGCTCCGCCTCTTCCGCCTCGAGCTGCGCCTTGGCTTCGGCCTGGGGCAGCTCGAACGGATAATTTTCGGCCGAAAAAGAAAACTCGTTGATCAGCACATTCAATTTTTCGGTTTCGCCCACATGGAACACAAGCAAAAAATATGCCCTGTCGCCATCCTCGGCGACCAGCTCGAAACTTATGCCGTCTTCTTCGTTTTTTGCCAGATTCTCCGAAAATTCCGAAACGTGCTTCGTGTGCACGGAGCCAAACAGCGCCGCCGACCTGTTCAGTTTGGCGAAATCGAGCGGGCTGGCGCCGAGTCGCTCCCAGATTTTCAGCTTTTCAAACAGATGCGCGATCTCATGGCGCCTCGCCCTGTTGTCCTTGAGATGCCGATCGGTCAAAATCACCTCGTCTGTGATCTGTTTCCAGCCGCTCTTTTCGACGTGCTCCGTCAGTTCGGCCATGCTGAGCCTTATTTCCCCCGCGTTTTTCAAAAAATCGAGCATATTCGTCGATTCGCGCCCTTTGAGGATGCCGGAGGCCGCGTGGATATCCTGCAGGTTTTTTTCCGCTTCCCTGATTTCCCTGTCGATCTCGGCTTTTTTTGCCGGGGGTATCGACGATTCGAAACCCGTTTCGATGTGTATGCCCTGAAAGCCCTGCATCAGATGCAAGACTTCGTCCAAGCGCGCCGCTTTAAAGCTCAGGGCGAGCTTTTCCATTTTGACGACCGCCATAAGCCGCCAGCACCTCCTCCTTCAGCCGTTCGCTTATCGCGTCCGCTTTTTTTTGCTGGCTGGTTCTCAGCCGTTTTTTTTGTTCGGCGGCTTTCGCCTCCATCTTCCGGCCGTCTTCCAAAAGCGTCTGTTCGAATTTTTCCTTTTCCGAGCTCTCGAAGGCGCGCCAGTCCCCTTTCAGCGCCTCGATGTATTCTTCGCGCTTTTTTGTCTGCTGCCCGGAATATTCGTCGGCTTTTTTCGAAGCGTTCGCAAGCGCCGCATGATAATCGTTTTCCGCTTTCAGAAGCGCGGACAAAATATTTTCGTTCAGTTTTACGCCCTCCCGCTTCGCATCAGTTCAAAATCTCGTCGAACGCCTCATTTATCTTCGCGATGTCCTTGTACGCCTTTTCCTCGCGTTTTTCGTACATGGATATGAAATCGGTCTTCCTGTTGCGGTACAGGTTCATTATTTCCTCGTTGTAGCCCCCGATCTGATACAGCCAGCCGAGGTCGTATATCTTCGAGTCGAAAATCAGATCGAGCATCTCTTCGCTTTCTTCGTCCCTGATGTATTTGCCCTTGAGCGCTATGTCGTAATACGCGGGCCTCATCGTGTACATCGACTCGGCGGCCATGGCTTCAAGCAGCGCGCCTGTGCGGGATATGTCCTCCTGGGCCACCGGCACGCACATGAAGCCCGAATGCCAAGAACTCACCGTGCTGTAATAATTTTCCTGCGAAGTTTCGAGTTTGGGGTATGGTATCACTCCGAAATCGACTTCCATGGCGCGCAGCCTCACGACCAATTCCATGATTTGGATATAGAACAGCCCCTGGTTGTTTTCGAACATCGCATTCGTTTTTTCGCCGCCCCAGTCTTCGCGCTGGTACATGAAAGCATGATCTTTATCCAAAACGAAATTTATGTACGTGTCAAAAGATTTCAAAACCCGCTCGCTTCGCAAGGTGAGCTCGATTTCCCCGGAACCGTTGATTTTGGCGCACCTTTCCCCTATGGAGTTAACCGTGCCCATCATGGTGTCGTCCCAAACCAAGGCTCCGTAAAGGTCGTCAAATCCCATTTTGCCGTCGCCGTTAAGATCGCTGCCGATTTGCGCCCCCATTTCGGCGAGCTTGTCGTAAGTCCATTCGCCGCGCCTGACCAAATCATACGGCTGTTCGAACCCGTGATCCTTTATCAGCTTTTTGTTGAACAAAATGGCGTAAGTGGCTTCGTTGACCACATTGCTTATATCCCCCGAAGTGTAGAACATTTTGTTGTTTATCATCAGGTCGCGGTTGGCTTTCTGGTCCCACCAGGGTTTTGACAGATCCAATGGGGCCATATTGTTCATATCCACGAGAAAGCCCCCTGAGGCCATGTTGCAAGTCGCATATCCGGCGAGCATGGATGCGTCGTAGGTGTTGTCCCCGGCTGCTATGGAATTTTTTATCAGCTTTTGCGCCGCGGGCCTGTCCATTCCGTCCACGGCTTCCATTTCGATGTTTTTGATTTGTATGTTGTACTTTTCTTCCACATACGCATTTCTCTTGTATATGGCGTCATTGATCACGTCGCCGTTTTCTTCTTCCGCTTCGAAATCGTTCCAGACTGCCGCGCCCGTTACCGCATTCACAGAAACTAATATCGTGAATTCGTAGCCGCCGTAATCAGCCGCCGGTACATCGGGTTCCAATTTTGCGTTCTCGCTTGGCTGTTCGGGGCCGGCGCTATCTTCGCCTCCGGAATTTCCGGAATCGCCGTCTGCGGGCTTGCCGCTGTCGGAGCCGGATTCGCTTTTCGCGCATGAAACTGCGGCGGAGGCCATCAGCGCCAAAATCAAAAAGAACGCGAGCATTTTAATCTTTTTCATACATTACCGTTTCCTTCCATGAATTTATTTTAATTTTTCAAAATAATGGACAAAAACAAATATTTATGCTATAATTATACCATGTCTTTTTGGAATATATAATTCCAAAATGTAAAAATTTTAAGGAGAAAATATAAAATGGGTTTGGTGACGATGAAATCGATATTGACGGAGGCAAAAAAACGCCGCTATGCGGCGGGGGCGTTCACTTTCGGCTCGCTTGACAGCGCTTATGCGATAATCGATGCGGCGAACAGCGCAAATATGCCCGTGATACTCCAGGCGGGCCCGCTTGAATGCGACTACGCAGGCATTTTTGAACTCGCCGAAATAGCGAGGTTTGCCCAAAGGCGCGCGAAAACGCCGGTCGCGCTCAATTTGGACCACGGCGACACGATAGAACTCGCCAAGCAGGCGATAGAGGCGGGTTTCACTTCCGTGATGATAGATGCGTCTAAATTCGAGTACGAAGAAAATGTCAAAATCACAAAAGAAGTGGTGAAAATGGCCGCCCCCGCAGGGGTGAGCGTGGAGGCGGAACTCGGCAGGATCGGGGGCGCGGAGGGGCTAATCGACGTATCGGATGCCGAATCCACCCAAACCGACCCCGACGAAGCGGCCGAATTTGCGGCGAAGACCAAAATCGACGCATTGGCGGTGGCCATAGGCACCGGGCACGGGTTCTACAAAAAAGCGCCGGTGCTGAACATAGGGCGGCTGAAACAGATAGCGGCGAAAACGGAAGTGCCGCTTGTTTTGCACGGGGGTTCGGGCACTCCGGAAGATCAAGTGCTCGAATCGATAAATTGCGGCATCGCGAAAGTCAACATATGCACGGAATTTTTGGCCGCGATGGGCAAGGCGTTCGCCGAGTGCCAAACAGCCGAAAATTTCAGGTACAGCTATCCCGCCCTGTTCGAACCCGCCAAAAATGCGGGGAGCGGGCTGGCGTATGAAAAAATCATGTTCTTTGCAAACGGATTTGGGAAATAAAAGGACCCGGCGCATATTTTTGCGCCGGGTTTTTTCGCTGTGCAGGTTCATTTGCCGACTACAGGCAGCCAAATTTCCCAAATGTAATCTTTTGATCCGGCATCGCCGCTAAAATACACGTCGAGATTCGGCGCCGATTCATCGCGTTTGTACCCGCTTGCGGGCAGCCATTCGGCCAATACTCTTGCATATGCTTCGTCATGCTGATGTTTTCCCACCGACGAATTTACGGAAAACACAACCCATGTCGCAGCGGGTATGGTTTTGATCGACAATTTTGCGCCTTTTGGCTTTTCGCCTTTATGCTCCGCTCCGATTATCGCTTCTGTTTTGCCGTCGATTGAATGGAAATCAATAGCCACAACTTGCCAAAACGGCGGCGTGTAATAATTTGGGATTTGATTCTCCCAAGAGCTCCGGGGGTTTTTCACAAAATACGATTCGATTTTGTAAAATTCGTTCACCAACGAGGGCAGGATGTATTCCGAAGCCATTTCTTCGTCTGTTATATGTCCCAATAGGCCCATGATGTCAAAACTTTCTTTTTTCTCGATTCTGAAATTCATTTCGCTTCCTCCTTTTATGGCGAGCACGAAGCTGATTGCAGGATATGTCTTAAAGGAAACGCTCGTTTTGCGGGCGGACACAGGCGGTGCGCCGTGCAGATCTTTAAACGCCCGCGCAAACGTAGCTTGCGATTCATAGCAGTATTTCAAGGCGATTTCCACGATTTTGCCGCCGCCGCCCTGAATGTCGAAAACGGCCTGCGACAATCTTCTTCGGCGGATATATTCTGAAACGGACATTTTCGCCATGAATGAAAATATGCGCGAAAACTCATATACCGAACAGCCGGCGATACGCGCCAGCGATTCGTATTTTATCGGCTGCGTCAGATTTTTTTCGATATATTTCAAGACTTCGTTCATCCCCTCCAACCAGTCCATGCCAACTTCGCTCCTCTCGCATATTTATTATACAAGGCCGCAAAATATTTGTCTTTGCATCTCTTGCTTTTTTCGGATAAAGCATGGCGGATAATAATTGCGGGGTCACACGAACTTGTATTCGGAACGCTTGGAAAAACCTCATTTTGAGACTTTTCCAAATGTTCCGAACAATTATTCTTCAACGATTTTTGTTTTGGGGAATTTTCGGTTTTGCGCCTTGCAAATCCGATCATATTTTGAGTTTATTCGTCACAACTTGGATTTTGTCGGGGAATTTGGAATTCAACTATTGCTCATTTTTTCTATAAATGCCTCTAAATTCTTCTGGACCGCGGGCGCATTCTTTTCATAAAAAGAGGCGAAATTCGTGTTTCTC
>WRJC01000077.1 GCA_009782405.1 Oscillospiraceae bacterium | reverse complement strand
TAAAGTGGTACGCGAGCTGGGTTCAGAACGTCGTGAGACAGTTCGGTCCCTATCTGTCGTGGGCGAAGGAGAATTGAGAGGAGCTGTCCTTAGTACGAGAGGACCGGGACGGACGCACCTCCGGTGCACCGGTTGTTCCGCCAGGAGCATAGCCGGGTAGCCGCGTGCGGATATGATAAACGCTGAAAGCATCTAAGCGTGAAACATGCCTCAAGATGAGTTCTCCCATAGCGTCAAGCTAGTAAGGTCACTTGCAGACTACGAGTTTGATAGGTCAGAGGTGTAAGCGCAGCAATGTGTTTAGCCGACTGATACTAATAGACCGAGGGCTTGAACTAGTGAGTTCGTGACGTGTAACGGATATGGACGTGAGGTTCATATGAAGTTCACGAGATATATTGTTTGACAGAAAGATAAGTCGTTTTTATTCGGTTTTTGGTGTGCAAAAAAGAAAAAAATGCGGGATTCGAAATAAAAGTCCCCGTTTTTGCGTTTGGTATCGCGCCTTTAGCTCAGCTGGCAGAGCAATTGACTCTTAATCAATGGGTCCCGGGTTCGAGTCCCTGAAGGCGCACCAGTTCAATTAATGGTTAATAATGCAGAATGAATGGTCGTTTTTCGTTATCTCTGCATTCTGCGTTATTATTTGTTGATTGGTTTTGCTTGAATAGCTCAGTCGGCAGAGCATGCGGCTGTTAACCGCAGGGTCGTAGGTTCGAGCCCTACTTCAAGCGCCATGTTCGCGTTTTTCGCGGGGGCCTTTAGCTCAGTTGGTTAGAGCTCTCGGCTCATAACCGATAGGTCCGGGGTTCGAGTCCCTGAAGGCCCACCAGAAATCCCATAGGCGAAACCGGGAATTTTTTTCCGGAGGTTCGTCTATGGGGGTATTTTTGTTTCAAAAGCAAAATATAAAAACAAAATGGAAGAAAGGAAATGTCAAGGGGGAAAATATTATGGCAGATTTAAAAGGCACGAAAACGGAAAAAAACTTGATGGAAGCGTTCGCCGGGGAAAGCCAGGCGAGAAACAAGTACACGTATTTCGCTTCGAAGGCGAAAAAAGACGGCTATGAGCAGATCGCGGCGATTTTCGAGGAAACCGCCGGAAACGAAAAAGAACACGCGAAGCTGTGGTTCAAATATCTCTGCGGGGGCGAAATCCCGGCGACCGCCGATAACCTCAAAGCCGCAGCCGCGGGCGAGAACGGCGAGTGGACCGACATGTATGTTCGCATGGCGGCCGAGGCAAAAGAAGAAGGCTTTGGCGACATAGCGTTCCTGTTTGAAAAAGTGGGCAGCATCGAAAAGGAGCACGAGGAGCGCTACCTCAAACTGTTGAAAAACATCGGGGACGGCACGGTGTTCGCGAAAAAGGAAAAGTCTGTCTGGATATGCCGGAACTGCGGCCATATATCGGACAGCGAAAAAGCCCCGCAGATGTGTCCCGTCTGCAAGCACCCACAAGCGTATTTTGAACTGCGCGCAATAAATTATTAATCAGCTTACAATAAAAATGCGTTGGGAAAAACTCAAAATTTCCCGGCGCATTTTTCATTTTTATCCCCGTATTGCCCGTTTTTTTGATGATTGAAATCAATTGAAATCAAAGGTTATAACAATTTATCGCACAATATTAAAAATTATAAAATATTCATCTAAAATCAATATTATATTATATATAATATTGTCAAATAAACGATAATGGAGATTTGGCATTATTGCGAGAGGCCGGATTGGGGATTTGGTTCGGGCAAAAAAAAGAAGTTGGGGGTAAAAATGACCCCCAACCTCAAATGCGATTTTTCGCCAATTTACCTGTTGGCCAAATTATATATATCGATAATTTCGCTTTTACCCAATTGCTTTAACATTCCCACTGTCCGCTTCCCGTGGAACACGCAGCTGTCCGCCATTGCGTCGATTGCATCTTTGCCCTGTTTTTCTATCCCGAGTTCGGAAAAACAAGTGGGACATCCTATGGCTTTGAAAAATTCGACCGTTTTCGCGATTCCCGCAAGCGCGGAAGTTTCTTCGTCGTTTTCGTCCACATCCCAAACCTCTTTTGCATATTTGGCGAAACGCGCCGGGTTTTCGCCATGCACATATTTTGCCCACGAACCCCAAATGGTTGACAAACTCGCCCCGTGCGCCACGTCGAATTTTCCGCTCAATTCGTGCCCGATTTGGTGTACGGGGAAATCAAACGGCCGCCCAAGCCCGGTTATTCCGTTGTGCGAAAGGCTTCCGGCCCACATGATCTCGCTTGCCGCGTCATAATTTGAAGGTTCGCCGACTAAAACCGACCCGTTTTTGATCACGGTTTTCATAAGCGCGGCGGCGATCCCGTCGGTCAGCTCGTTTCCTTGTGTGTGAGAAAAATAGCGCTCCACGGTGTGCATCATAATGTCGGCGATGCCGCACGAAATCTGGTATTTTGGCACCGTGTAAGTCAATTCCGGGTTCATCACGGCGAATCGCGGACGGTTTAAGTCCGTGCCGAGTCCCCGTTTTTCCCCCGTTTCGGAATTGGTCAAAACGGAGGAATTGCTGGTTTCGCTGCCCGCCGCCGATATGGTGAGCACGACTCCCACCGGGAGAGTCCGGGTGAGCTCGGTTTCGCGTTTCCAAAATTTCCATATGTCGGTTTCGGGATTTTTCGCGCCGTGGGCGATCGCTTTTGCGGTATCGATGGCGCTCCCGCCGCCGACCCCCAAAACGAAGTCGGCATTGAAATCGACGGCCGATTTTACGCCCTCTCTGGCATGCGAGAGAAGCGGGTTGGGCTTGGCTCCGCCGAACAGGAAATATTGCAGGTTTTGGGCTTCGAGGCTGTCCGAGATCTTTTTCAACAATCCGGATTTTTCGACGCTCCCGCCGCCATAAACCACGAAAATTTTTGTCCCCCCGTATTTTTTCGCAAGCAGCCCGGTTTTTTCTTCTGCGCCTTTGCCGAATGCGATTTCGGTGGGGCTGTAAAACACAAATGATTGCATATTTTTTACCTCTAAAATTGTTTTTCGTAATTCAATTTTTTGCTTTTTGCGGATCTTATAACCGCCTTTATCGCCGTGACTATTCCAAAAATCAAAAAATACACCACTACAAACGCCGCCGACAGCAGCAGAGTCGTGTTTTGGTTTACCGCGTATGAAGAAAGAGGCATAAAAACCAATATAAAGTCGAGATATATGAGTATGAAAAACGCCATGTGCCTGCTCGCCGAAGGCAATTTTTTGATTTTGAAAACCTGGGATGCCAAACCAAACCCCAAACCGGTCAAAACAAAGGGAAAATATGTCCCGGAATTAAAGGCATGATCGACAAAACCCAAAAATACCAGGGCATAATCGGGGTATGACATGGGATCGGCCATCAATGTATTCAAAAACGAAGCCAAAACCCCCAGAATAACAGGCATGACCGTAACATATATACACGTTTTTATCAGCGCGTCTTTTATTGCCGGCATAATGTTTTTGAATTTTATGCTTTTCACGACTTTCCTCCGTTCAATAAATCGGGCCGAAATTTTGGCATGCCCTGTAATCTGCGCCTTCCAATCCTTCCGTCCCGAACTGCGCCCATGCAGAAGGCCTGTATATTTTGTCTTCCGGTACATTGTGCATGGCTACCGGTATCCTGAGCATGGAAGCCAATGTGATGAAATCGGCTCCCACATGGCCGTATACAAGCGCGCAGTGATTTGCGCCCCAGTTGGCCATCACCGAGTACACATCGCAAAACGCGCCTTTTCCCGTCGTGCGCGGGGCAAACCAAGTGGTGGGCCAAGTTTCGTCGGTTCTGTGGTTCAAAGTATAATGGACGTCTTCGGGAAGTGTCAAACTGATGCCTTCCGCAATTGAAAGAACGGGTCCGATCCCTTTTGTCATGTTGAGACGCACCATCGTGAAAGGTATTCCGCCTTTGGTCAAAAATGTCGAGCTGAAACCGCCGCCCCTGAAATATCCTTTGTTGGCCGCACCCCAAGTCGTAGCGGCCATGCATTTCGCGGCTTCTTCGGGCGTGACTTCCCAAAAAGGCAAAAGCGCGTTTTTGCCGTCTTTTGTCATTTCCCCTGTGCCGTCCAATGAAGCAGCCCCGGAATTCACCAAGTGTATGAAACCTCCGGCGGAATCTCCTTCCATGGTTTTGCCGGTTACCCGCTTGACCGCTTCGGGCGACCAGTAAGTGCGCACGTCGCAAAATATCGCGGCGGTGTTGGTGAGCAGCTTGCCAAAGAGCATCGCGGCGCCGTTCAGGCTGTCGTTTTCGGTGGCCAGCACGTAGGGCTCCCTGATCCCGTTCCAGTCAAACGAGGAACACAAAATCGCTTCCATGAAATCGCCGTTTGGCAAATAGTCCGTCCATTGCCTTTGGCCCTGAAATCCCCCCGCTATCGCGTTGTGGCCGTTCGATTCCTCGATATATCCCATTTCGGCGAGTTTGGGGTTGCCAACCATCAAGTCGCGGGCAATTATCGCCATTTTAACCACGTATTCCCATTCTTTTTCTTTTTGCGCGGCTGTGGTTTTCGGTTCGTTGTTGTCCAATCCCTCTTTGCAATTTGATTTGACCCATGCGAGCGCTTTTTCATATTCGTCCGGGTCGTATATTTTTAAGTTTATCCTTCTTTCTATTTCCACCATATCTGCATATTCGCACCTCATGCCGAGGTAGTCCTGGAAAAATGCGTCATCGACCATCGAACCCGCTATACCCATCGAAACGCCTCCGATTGAAAGATAACTGCGGTCTTTCATAATCGCCACCGCAAGCCCCGCCTTGGCAAATCTCAAAAGTTTTTCCCTTACATCGCAGGGAATTTCCGTAGTGCCCGCGTCGAGCACGTCCTTTCCGTAAATTGAAAACGCCGGATAGCCTTTTTGGTTGTGTCCGGCGAGCGCCGCGGCCAAATATACCGCTCCGGGACGCTCTGTCCCGTTGAATCCGAGTATCGCCTTGGGGGTATGCGGATCCAAATCCAAAGTTTCCGTGCCGTAGCACCAGGAAAGCGAAACCGTGATCGATACGCCTACATTTTCCTTTTTGAATTTTTCGCGGCATAAGCCCGCTTCATAAGCCCCGCTGATATTGCAGTCGGCTATAACGCATTCCACCGCCGATCCGTCGGGGTATCTCAAATTTTCTTCGAGAAATTTGGCTACGGATTTGGCGAGTTCCGAAGTCGTCTCTTCGAGGGATTCGCGGATCCCGTTTCGCCTGCCGTCCAAAGTGGGGCGTATGCCTATTTTCGGATATTTTCCCATATGATTTATCGCTCCTTATTTAATAATTTAGTATTTCATGCAAGTCTGCGAATGAATTGCAATGAACTTCATTCATATTTGTTCATTTTAATATTTCAGTGAACATCACGTTGGTGGGGATTATTTCATACCCCGGATCTGCATCCGTTTTTACGAACAGAATCATCTCGAAATCAATGGAAGTGGTGTTGTAAAACTTCAAAGCCCTATCCTTTCCCATGACATACAGCGCGGTGGACAACGCATCGGAAAGCGCGCCGTTTTTTGTCAGCGTTTCCCTGCGGGATTTTTCCTGCAATGGGGAAGGGGCATTTGTCACCACCACCACGCAAAGCAAATCGTTATCGACGGGATACCCGGTTTCGGGGTCGATTATATGGCAATAATCGACTTTGCCGATTTTGACGAATCGTTCATATCCGCCGGAAACGGATATGAATTTGTCTGTGGCGCTTATATACCCGCACTGTTTTTCCGTGTTTTTGGGGTCGGTTATGCCCACAGTCCACAGATTGCCCGCTTTGTTTTTCCCCGCCGCCAAAACCGAACTGCCGAAGCTCACGAGCGCATGCGATATTCCGGCATCGACCAAATAGCCGCTTATCTCGTCCAAGGCATAGCCTTTTCCGATTCCTCCGAGGTCGAATTTTGCCCTTTTCGCTTCCTCTATATGGTAATTTTCGCCGTTTTTCGTTATTTTATAGCCGTTTTCGCGCACCCTTTCCAAAGCGGGGTAAAAATCTTCTTTTTCGGGAAGAACGTGGTTTTCATCCGGGCTGTTTATGCCCCACAAATCGACGAGTTCGCCGAGGGCGGGTTCATACGCCCCGCCTGTGAGCTCTTTTGCGTATTTCGCGGTTTCGAGCAGATTCGCGGTTTTTTCGGAGAGGGGGAAAGGTTCCGCCCCGGTTTCTTTGTTGTTCAAAAACTCGTTGAGCCTGTATATTTCGCTTGTTTCGATCGTGTTTGAAATCCTCGCTTCGATTTGCCCGCATATTTCTTTTATCTTTTCGTTTGCTTTTGTGCCGGTTTCTGCTTTTTTCGTTATGATCGTGGTTTCGGCGTAGGCGTCCATCGTGAAAAAACCGATTTCTTCGATCGCGATGTCCGAGCATGCGGAAAAAACAATCGCGAAAAAAATTATTGCCGTTAAAAATATCGCTTTAACTTCTCTTCGACAAAACATCTTTTTCATATTTTTTGACGTCGGCAAGCCATTTTTCTCTTTTTGGCACATCGTTCATTTCGCAGTATTGGTTCCAAACCGCATAGAACGGGTATGACTTTATTTCCTCGAACAAAGCGAGCCTTGTGGTTAGATCCCCTTCGGCTTCCGCTTTTTTGAGCAATTCGACCGGTTCGAGGTAGGCTTTCAACATTCCTTTCAAGGTATTTCTCGATCCTATGACCCAAGCCGCTATCCTGTTTATCGAAGCGTCGAAATAATCTAAGGCCACGTTTATTTTATTTTCATAGCCTCCCCTGACGATTTCCGCGCATATGGCGAGCAGTTCGTCGTCTAACGCCACCACGTGGTCGCTGTCCCACCTAACCGGCCTGGAAACGTGCAGCAGCATTTCGTCCACGAACATCATCACAGTCGAAATTTTCGCGGAAATCACTTCGGTGGGATGGAAATGCCCGGCATCGAGGCAAAGCAGAAGCTGTTTGTTTTTCAGCACATAGCACAGATAAAATTCGTTTGAGCCCACCACATAGGTTTCGCTCCCTATTCCAAACAGTTTGCTCTCGACTGCGTCGCATGTGGCGTTTGGATCCAATTTTTCGGCTATGGATTCGTCCAAGGATTGCAAAAGCCTCTCCCTTGGAGCCCTTTTGTCGATTGTGAAATCTTTGTATCCGTCGGGTATCCAGATGTTGTTTACGGAACGTATTCCGGTTTGCTTTCCGATATATTCTGAAATCGCGCGGCACCTTTTGGTGTGCTCGACCCAAAATTTCCTGATGCCTTCATCCAAGCTCGAGAGGGTGAATCCGTCGGCGGCCTTGGGGTGGGAAAAATATGTAGGATTGAAGTCGATGCCGATTTTTTGCTCTTTGGCCCAATTTACCCAGCCGTCGAAATGTTTTGGCTCTATTTCGTCGCGGTCAACTTTTTTGTCGGATTCGAGATACATCGCATGGATATTCGCTTTCTTTTTTCCGGGGATGAACTCGAACGCTTTTGTCATGTCGGCGCG
The DNA here is from genome assembly GCA_009782405.1 of Oscillospiraceae bacterium. The sequence continues at coordinate 5,285 of WRJC01000077.1, read as the reverse complement.
CAAGTCTTTCGGGTTGGTGGCTTTCCCGGGGTAGTTGCCCGTCGCGGCGATTCCTCCGTCCAAGGACGCTCCGGAATTTTCAAAGCCCCCCACGTCGTCGCCTTGCCAGCAATGGATGGAAAGCGTAAAATTTTTCATCGACTCCAAAGCTTTGTCCGTGTCCACTCCGATTTCGGCGTATATTTCCCTTGCTTTTTCGTATGCTTTTGATATTGCCATAAATCTTTTCTCCTTTTGGTTTTGTTTATTTTATATTTATTATTTTTTCATACCTTTCAAATGCATCGTCCCAGATGCTTGTGTTTTTAGGTTCATAACATACCACTTCGAACGAATCCGCGATGATTTTGCGCGCCTCCGCCAAACTCGAAATTTCCTTTTTGGCCATCATTTGCACTGCGATATTGCCAAGCGCGGTGGCTTCGACCGGGCCTGCGTAAACCGGGACGCCGCAAGCGTCTGCGGTAAACTGGCAAAGCAGGCTCTCTTTTGTGCCGCCGCCCACAACATGGATAAACGGAGTTTTTTCGCCCTGCAATTCTTCGATGCAAGCCAAGGTGCGCTTGTACGCCAACGCCAAACTGTCGAATATGCAGCGGACCACTTCTCCTTTGTTTTGGGGGATATGCTGAGCTGTCCGTCGGCAAAATTCCCTGATTCTCCCCGGCATATCCCCGGGTGAGACAAATTCGGGCGAATCGACGTCGATCAGGCAACCGAGCGGCTTTGCCCGGATTGCCATTTCGGTGAGTTCGTTGAAGGTGTTCTTTTCCCCTTCGCGCTCCCATTGGCGTTTAGATTCCTGCTCGAGCCAAAGCCCCGCGACATTTTTCAGGACTCTTATGGTGTTTGCCACTCCGCCTTCATTCGTGAAATCGTAGCGCGCCGATTTTTCGTTGATTATGGGTTCCTTTGCCTCGGTTCCCATCAGCGACCAGGTTCCCGAACTTATATACACGAAAGCATCGCCGGAAGCGGGGACAGCTGCGATCGCCGAACCTGTGTCATGGCTGGCGACGTTGACCACCTGCGCGGGCAGATTGCCCACTTCTTTCAAAACATCCGGCAAAAGCCCGCCCAAAATATTTCCCGGCGGCACTATTTCCGTGAACAGTTTTTCCGGGATCCCCATGGGCGAAAACAATTCTTTTGCCCAAGTTCTTTTTTTTGCGTCGAGCAAAGCCGAAGTCGAAGCTATCGTGTATTCCGTTTTTTTTGCTCCTGTCAAAAAATAGTTGAGCAAATCGGGCGTCATCAGCAGGGTTTCGGCATTTTCGAAGGCGTGGGGGCGTTTTGCCGAGAGCGCCAAAAGCTGGTATATCGTGTTGAAGGGCAGATACTGCAGGCCGTTGATTTTGTAGAGTTCGTGCTTTGGGATCCTCTTGTATGCCTCAAATTCGATGTTGTCGGTTCTTTTGTCCCTGTAGTGATAGGGGTTTTCAAGGAGCAGGCCGGTTTTGTCAAGCAACCCGAAATCCACCCCCCAGGTGTCGATGCCGATGGTGGATATGTCGCAATCTTCGGAATTGGCGCAGTTTCCGAGGGATTTTTTTATCTCGTGAAATATTCTCAAAATGTCCCACATAAACGCCCCGCTTATGTTCACGGGATCGTTTGGAAATCTGTGGTTTTCCCTGAGCGAAAGCTTTTTTCCGTCAAATTCGCCTATCATGCCCCGTCCGCTCGAGGCGCCGAGGTCGATTGCGAGCATTTTCAACGTTGGTTTCGGCATTTTATCCCCCTCCGTATATATCGTTCAAAATATTTTTCAATGCGTTGGCTGCGGCGGAAAATGCCTCCGCTTTCGATCTGTACTTGTTTTTTACCAAGGTGTTTTTCTTTCCTTCCCCCTCAAGTTCGTCGATTCCGGAAAAAACCGACAAATGGGGCTCAACGGTCAAAAATCCCTCGAACTTTTTTTGATTTATGAGATCCGACAAAATTTCTTTTATTTTGCCTTTTCCGAAACCTGCGGGAAAAATCCCGGTTTCGTCCGCATCCTTGATGTGCATGTATTCGATATATTCCGAGAGGGAATTGTATGCATCGGGGTAAGTTTCAAATCCCCCGACGACAAAATTCGCCGGATCGAACACAAACCTCATCGCCCCGCCGAAATTTTGCATGATGTCAAGGCACAGCTCCGGCGATTCGCCGTAGATATCCCGTTCGTTTTCGTGGCACAAAACGAGATTTTTTTTGGTGGCCTTATCCAACAAAATTTCAAGCCTGCGCATCACTTCGCCCCTGTATTTTGCATACTGGCCATCGGGTATGAAGAAACTGAAAATCCTTATATATTTTGTCCCCATTGAAAGAGCCGCATCCACCACGCTGTCGAAAACGCTTTGATGCTCTTCAAAATCGTCCGTGATTTTTATCTTGCCGACAGGCGAGCCGATAGCCGACACTTTTATGCTGTATTTGTCCAGCAATTTTATCGCTTCGCCCAATTCTTCTTTGGTTTGCGAGTGTATGCTCTTATTGTTCACCCCGCGGACTTCGATGTAATCGATGCCGTTTTCTTTGAGCCCTTTTAGTTGATTTTCAAAGATGCCGTCTATTTCGTCCGCGAAACCGCTCAATTTTACCGCCATATGATTTTTCCTCCCATGTATTGTTCAATCGTTCAATCTTCGAATTTTTTTGTATCCATCAAATTGTCGTGGCTGATTTTCATGCTTTCGAAAGCGTCCATATGCACTTCGTCCTGCTCCACGAAATGCCAGATCACGTCTTTATTGGCCGAAACTTTGAGGATCCTCTTGAAATTCATGTTGCCGGTGCACATCTCCGTCATTTCGATTTTGTCTTTTACCACGGTCATGTCTTTTAGGTGCGTGGCAAAAATCCTGTCGCCGTGCTTTTTGATGAACTGCGCCGGATCCACCCCCGCCGCCTGCGCCCAGTATGTGTCGAAAGTGAGCATGAAAGCGTCCTCGTCGGTGTTTTCCAAAAGGATTTCGATGCCCGTTTTGCCGTTGAATTTCTCGAATTCGAAGCGGTGGTTGTGGTACAGGAAAACCTTGCCGCTCCGCTTTATTTTTTCGACGGCCGAAGCGAAGTCGCCGGCGAAGTTTTTAAAACCCTCTTCGCTGTTGTCGCGCCCGAACATCCCTCCCACTCCTATTCCGTCGCAGCCGAAAATGTCGTGCTCCTCGATCACTTTTTCGGTTTCGTCTTTTATCCTTGCGGGCGAAGTGTGGGTCAGTATGACCTCAAGGCCGTTGTCTTTGGCGGCCCGGCGTATGAAATCCGGCGAAATGTCGCCGCCTATCCCGGACACTTGAACGTACCTGTATCCGATAGAAGCGATTTTTTCCATGGTTTTTGCGAAATCGTTTTCGTTTTGGGTGTATTCGCGCACGGTGTACAGCTGCGCCCCCAATTTTAAATCCGGCATTTGCAATATCCTCCCGATTTTTAATATATGGTTTAAATTTATGTTACTATTAATTATAATTAATTTATATCGCGTTGTCAACCATAATTTATTTAATTTTACTTGAATAAGTTATAAATATATGGTATATTGTTTTTAAATTTATCGTTGGCGAGGTGTTGCAGATGAATAAAGCGGTAATCGCGCCGGATTCTTTCAAAGGGACGATGAGCTCGATGGAAGTTTGCGAAATCATGGGCGGGGCGTTTTCCAAAATCATGCCTGAGACCGAAACCGTGAAAATCCCGGCAGCCGACGGGGGGGAGGGCACAGCGGAGGCTTTTTTGTACGCGGTCGGCGGAAAAAAAGTTTGTGCAAAAACAAAAAACCCCCTGTTTGAAGACATACAGGCATATTATGCGATACTGCGCGACAAAAAAACCGCAGTGATCGAGACGGCGGCCGCTTCGGGGCTCACATTGATAGAAACAAAAAAAAGCCCCTTGGAGGCTTCCACATACGGAACGGGGCTTTTGATAAAAGACGCGCTTGACAAGGGGTGCGACAAAATCATACTGGGTCTCGGGGGCAGCGCCACAAACGACGGCGGCGCGGGGATAATCACAGCCCTCGGCGCGAAGCTCGCAGATGAGAACGGAAGCGAAACAGCCCCTTCAAACCGCGGGCTCGGGCAGCTGAGGCATATAGACGGCTCAGAGCTCGACAAAAGGCTGAAAAACTGCGGATTTGTGGTCGCGTGCGACGTCGAAAATGTTCTGTGCGGGCCTTTTGGGGCGGCGCGCGTTTTCGGGCCGCAGAAAGGCGCGGATGAAAAAACAGTAGAAGTCTTGGATGCGAATCTGTCAAAATACGCCGACGCATTGCATAAACAGACGGGCAGGGATATAAAAAACATTCCCGGAACCGGGGCGGCGGGCGGAATTTTGGCCTCGCTTTTGTGCTTTCCCGAATTTTTCAAGTGCGAGATCCGTTCGGGGATCGACATAATCTTGGATGCCGCAGGCTTTGACGAGGCCATAAAAGACGCGGACATCGTGTTTTCCGGCGAGGGCAGGTTCGATTCCCAGAGCCTTTACGGAAAAGCGGTTTCGGGAATCGCCAAAAGGGCGAAAAAGCAAAACAAACCGGTCATAGTGATCGCGGGCAGCGCGGGAAAATACGGCGACGAGATTTACGATCTGGGGATAAGCGCGGTTTTTACCGCATGTTCCGGGCTGTATTCCGATTTTGACGAATTAAAAGGGATGTGCCGCGAGGATTTATACAAAACTGCGGAAAATGTTTTGCGGGCTCTCACTTGTCGAACACGATTTTTTCGCTGTTGAACATCTTCGCGAGTATTCCTGCGCATATCAGGGCAAACAAAACGTTGACTCCTGCGGTCAGAGCGATATTTAGCGCGTTCACCTCGAAATTTATAACCGAGGTGATGCAAAGCGCGCTGTTGAACACCGGGATCAGGTAAAAATATATCTGGCTCGGCACGCCGCCGAGTATCGTGCTCGCAAGCCCGCAGAGAACCACCACGAGCAAGATCGGATTGGCATAGGCGGTCGCCTCCTTCACGGACTTCGCATAGGCGGATAAAAGCGAGAGCAGCGAGACAAACACAAGCGCGGTGGTGACGACTACCACAAAAAGCAGCGCGTATTCTTTCACGGAATAGAAATCCGCCATGCTGACGTCCATCTGCATCATGCTCGGCAGCGACAGTATCATGGCCACCATGCTCACCACCGCGCTCATCAGCCCGAATATCGATATGCTGAAAATTTTGGCAAAGGCCATGTCGCTGCGCTTGGTGGGGGTCACGAGCATGCCCCCGAGCGTCCCGCGCTCTTTTTCCCCCGCTATGGATTCGGGCGCCAGGCTCATGCAGCCC
>WRJC01000076.1 GCA_009782405.1 Oscillospiraceae bacterium | reverse complement strand
TACAGGGATTTCGAGGAGGGCGGAGTGGAGGTATCGGGCGGCGAGGCGCAGAAGGTGGCGCTTGCGCGTGCATTGTACAAGGACGCGCCGTTCGTGGTGCTTGACGAGCCAACGGCTGCGCTTGACCCGGTGGCGGAGTCCGAGATATACTCGCGCTTCGACGAGATAGCTGGCGGCGGCAAGACGGCGATATACATATCTCACCGGCTGTCGTCGTGCCGGTTCTGCGACGACATAGCGGTGTTCGACGGTGGGGAGCTGGTGCAGCGGGGGAGCCACGACGCGCTACTGGCCGACGAGAGTGGCAAATACCGCGAGCTCTGGCTCGCCCAGGCCCAGTATTACACAGCCGAAAGTATATTATAATTTTAACTCATCCTTATTTTTATATATTTTTTCCACCGCTTCAAGTATGGCGTCCATATCGCTTTTTTCACCTAAAAGTGAACTGTGGTATATCCATGCGCCCTCGGAATACGCCGCTATTTCGTTGTTTGGCAGATTTTCCTTGGGATTTATGAAATCTCTGCCGGTGATCTTCTTGAATTCGCCGCCGTACATCATCTGCATTTCGTATATCGGGAAAGAATATCCGTCGGCGGCAGAACATACGTTTTCCGCATTCAGCGCATTGATAAACTTTTCTCTGGATATTCCGTACAACCCTTCTTTTTTGTATCTAAACGTGTATAAATGATAGCTGTTGCGGGTTATTTTCATATCTTTCTTCATCGGTTCCAAAAACGGAAAGGCTCTAAATTCTTTGTCCAAATAATCGGCGTTTGCCGTTCTGCGTTCAATATCCGCATCAAGGCGTTCAAGCCCCGCACATAAAACGGCAGCCTGCCATTCCGTCATTCTTGCGTTCGTTCCGACGAATGGATGGGGGGTAGATAATTCTGTTTCCCCGCAACCGCGACCGTTATTATGAACTGCCCAGATTTTTTCATATATCTCGCGCTTACCGGCAGTTACCGCCCCGGCTTCTCCGGCAGGGAGATTTTTGCTGTTTTGAAAACTGAAGGAAGCGGCGTCTCCGAGAGAACCTGCGCGCTTGCCGTCCCATTCCGAACCTTGCGCGTGCGCCGCATCTTCGATTAGATACAGATTATATTTTTTCGCCGCATCGGACAGTTTATCCGCATCGAAAGCCCTTCCGCCCAAATGCACGCCTATAATCGCTTTTGTTCTTTCTGTGACCGCTTTTTCCGCAGATTCGGGGTTTAACGTGTAAGTATCGGATTCAATATCGGCAAAAACGGGCAGGGCTCCTGTTATAATAACTGCGGATATAGTCGCGGCGAAAGTATACGGCGGAACGATTACTTCGTCCCCGCAGCCTATTCCGAGACCTCTTAAAATCACTTCAAGCCCCACCGTGCCGCTTGTCACCGGAATACAATATCCGCTTTGAGTATATTCGGCGTATTTTTTTGAAAATTCATCGCATTTCGGGCCAAGAGTCCCCCAAATGCCGGATTTGACGACCTCGATTATGGTTTTTGCCATTTTATCGTCGCCCACAGGCCACGCTGCATAGCTTCCCATTTGTTTTTTTACCGGATTCCCACCGGCAATCGCCAACAGACTCATATAAAAATCCCTCTCTTTATTGTTATTTTAATTTTATAAATTTTTTATCCTTTCGTTTACGGCTTCAACGAAAGTTTCCGCCGCTTTTCTGCTCAAAGGCAGTTTTCCGTACAAAAACATGCTGCTGTGCGCCGCATATCCGCCTCCGGAGTCGATTTCGTCCGGAGTGGAAAAATATCCTTTCGTCGCTTCCGCGTTTCCTGCGGCAATTACGGTTTTCCCCGGCAGGGCTTTTCTGATCCCGCTCCCGATTTCGGTGAACGTTTCGTAATTTATCCCCACGATCGCCAAACTGCCGATCATAAAAACATTTGCGATTCCTTCTTCGCATTCAAGGTCCAATTTCCCCGCGCCCAAATCACCGAGAAGTTTTTCTTCCCATAAAGCGACGACGCGTTTGAATTCCACGCTGTCGCCGCCGTTCTGTATGCCAAGCGAGGTTTCCCTTATTTTATCTGCGTCATAGGGCTGAAGCGGCAAAGGCACCCTTATTGCCGCATGGGAAAAATTGTCGGGACGTTCTTTTTCGTCTCTCAGGCCCGCATAAAATCCCTTGGCGATTCTTTCGCCGAATTCTTTTATTATCTCAAAATTTCCTCTTTCATGCGGCGGCGGGTCAATATCCCCGCACACTCCCGTGATAAATAGGCCATGAGCGCCAACTCCGCCCGCAATGCAGAGGGCGTCGGCGGCTTGACCGGCGTAATCACGGGATATTTCAGCACTCACTCCCATGGACACCGGGTGGCAGTTGTAGCTTGCGACGGCAATATCGGGAACGTCAGTTCGTTTTATGTAAAATCCACGCACGAAATGATCTTCAGGGCCGTTTGGAATTGCCCTGTTATGCCCTATGGGCGCGATTTCTTTTTCGGAGGTTTGGATATATTCTATATTGTGAAAATCCGCTGTCGCCTTGCGCACGGCTTCCAAAATTTTTTTTGGCAATTCCCTTATATACCCGGCATCCGGTTCTCCGCATCCTTCGGCGTTCATAGTTGCGGGCCCGGTATGGGTATGCGTCGCGGCGATCATAATAGACTCTTCGGATATTTTGTGCCTTGTTTTGATGAGATTTTTGATCTCGGATACGATTTCTTTGGTAAACGCCACAAGGTCGCAATAGATTATTAAATATATTTCGTCTCCGCTTTTAAACGCCAAGCACGACGCATATAAATCATCCCGCACGCTTGTCGCGCATCTTTTTAAATAATAGCCGTACCCGCACAATTCAACGCCTAAGCGGGGCGTGATTTTTTCCATGCCGAATCCTGCTTCCATTTTTTATGCCCTCCCGAAATCCTCATATTTTATTAAATTCTTGACAAACTAATGAGTTGCGATGATCGTTTCCGCAAATGTCTTTCGATGGCGACAATATATTCCTCCGGCAAATTTAATTTCGGGTGTCGAACAAAAGTAAAATTCAATATTTTCCGCAGTTTCCCGGTTTGCAGCGAAGTCATGAACGATTGACAGATACCTTCAAATGTTGTGCCGCCGTATGCAGGGTAGCGTGTTTTGGCGTATTCGTCTAAATTTGCGTAGTTTTCCGGCATGGCATAATTGAACAACGATAGTCCGTTGTCAAAAATAGGCGCAGGGGCGATTATATCGCCGCTATGGTTGTCACGGAGCAATCCGAAATTGCCAAAATGCCTGTCCTCGTTGTATATCAACGCATCGAACACAAGCATATCGCGTATGCTGTCGGCATATCTGCCGCCGAGCTCGTCATAATATTTCATCACTGCAGCAAGTCCTCCTGTTTTCACAATTCGACCTATAGGCACAAACGCCGTATTTATATCCGTAAACAACTTGCATTTTGAGGCGAGTATGCCTTTCCAGTTCTCTAAATCGTAATGTACCGCATCTAACTCCATCACTTCTGCGATCTGGCTTGCGTAATATTCACTGTACGGTTCTCTTCCCGCGTTAGCCGCTCCCGATGTTCCACCTTTATAAAGATATATTCCCTCGTCCTCAATGTACCGCCACGCTTTCGGCAACATACCGCTGGTAGTGAGTTCGGGCGATGTCGAAAACGCCGCGTCGCTCTGTGTAACTCCGGTGTACGCTACAAGCGAGAGTATTTCCGAAAACCTGTTTTCATAAAGATTGTATTCCGCAAATTTCCCTTCGAACCCTTCCGGTACAACCCAATAGCTGTCGTTGAGCGATAAACCTTTGCACACGTCGATGATGCCTTTGGTATCTCCGATAGATAAACCGAAAGTGCGGAGAATTTCTTCGACAAATGTTCTGTTTTTAGGAATTACCCTGCGTTCAAGCCACCTCAAAACTCCCTCGCCGTCAAGCGCCATATCAAGCGGAAGTAATTTTTGTAAGTCGCCGATACTGATTATTTTCACAGAATAGCCGACGGCAGTATCGCTCAACAACTCAAACGATAATAGCGGACTATCATATAAGCGCAATTCATATTTATTATTCATGGCTTTTCGCCTCCCCGCCATGTTATTATATCAGATTTTTTATAAAAAATCAATATGTCTATCACATAATGAAATCGAACTTTTTCTGTGCGCCACGACGATTATAGTTTTATCTTTCCCGACGCTGCCGATCGCATCCTGTATTATACTTTCGCTGTACTGGTCAAGTGCGCTTGTCGCTTCGTCCAAAATAAATATATCGTTTGTGCCGCGTAAAAACTGCCGCGCAAGAATAAGCCGTTGTTTTTGTCCGCCGGATAATTTTATCCCGCGCTCGCCGATTACTGTTTCCATGCCGTCCGGCAGAGTTGTTATAAAATCCCAGATAAACGCTTTTTGACAGGCAGTCTCAAGTTCGCTGTTTGAAGCGTCTGTTTTTGCATAAAACAGATTTTCTTTAATTGTTGAATTGAATAAGATATTTTCCTGCATGATAAATCCTAAATGTTTATGCAGATTATCCGAATCAATATCGTTGATATTTTTGCCGGAAACCAAAATTTCTCCCGAAGATGGGCGAAGCATGCCGGACATCAATTTTAAGACAGTCGTTTTGCCCGCTCCGCTCTTGCCTGTGATTGCCACTCGTTCGCCTTTCTTTATTGAAAAACTCAAATCATTTACGACTGCCTGAGCCGTATTCGCATAAGAAAAACTCACATTGCGAAATTCTATGATATTGTCGTCGGCGAAATTCAAAGATAAAATATTCTTCTTTTTTGATTTTTCCGCCCTGCTAAGCTCCGACAATAATCTGTCGCTTTGAGGTTTGGACGAAAGAAGCTCCGCGTCCGTTCCCGAAACTGTTTTGAGGGAATTGGCTAAAATATTATAATACTGCATGAAAATCAAAAGCGAACCAATCTCAAACTGTTTGCTTATGATAAGCAAACCACCGAAAAAATACAGGCTGAACTGCATTAAAAATTCTTCTTTTATTTTGGGGATTATCAAAACACGCGCAACCCAGTAATTTATCCAAATGCCAAAATAAACCGCGAATTTATGAATATAGCGGGCAAATTGCAATTCTTCGTGCTTTTGCAGATTCAACGCCTTTATTTCGCGCCAGCCCTGCACCGAAGCGTGAAGCCAGCTTGACATCTTCTGGTCATTTTCACGGCTGGAATTATTCACGGCAGATTCGCGTTTCGCAATTATATTATCAAGCCAGAATGTCAGCGGAATGCTGATAAAAGAAAAAATCGCAATCCGCCATTCGATAAACAAAAGCAGTATTGCCGAAATTATCAAGGTGATATAAGAGATAACATATCCGATTGTTTGATTGTATGCGTAAGACGAAATAACGCCGGTATCATCTTCCATTCGCATTTTCATATCGCCGACGCTCTGCGTATCATATTCAACAAAATCACGCATGAAAAATCCGCGCAAAATCTTTATTTTCGCCTTGAAATTCACGCGGTTCACAAGTTTGTTATTGCAGTAATTTCTCACATAGCCGAGAATTATATTAAAAGCAAACACAGCCAAATAGCCTATTGCGACAACAGGCATCAAAGAAAGTTTTTGTTTGAGAATCACATCGTCTATGAATATTTTATAAAATACGGGATTTATAAAATTCAAAGCCATAGAAATTAAACTGATAAAAAATATAAAAAGCATAAAGCGTTTCACGCCGAAAGAGAACGGTTTCAACGCGCGCAGAATTTCCAGCCTATATTTGATTTTCGACAACATCGCTTTTAACCTCCCCGTTCTCATGATTTTCCTTTACCGCGAACAAAGTTTTGAATATATCGCTCGATTTCGCCAATTCATGCGGAATGCCCGTTTCTGCAATCCCGCCGTTTTCTATAATCGCCGCTCGCTGGCAAAGCATGACGGAGCTTTGCCTGTGCGCGATGACAATGGACGTGCGTCCGGCTAAAACAGATTTCCACGCTTCATGGATTTGCTGTTCAGTTTCGTTGTCAAGAGAGCTTGTCGCTTCGTCGAATATTATGATTTTAGGGTCTTTCAAATAAATCCGCGCAATAGCGATTCTTTGTTTTTGTCCGCCCGATAGGTTTCGGGAATTTTCGCCCGAACCGATTACAGTATTCACGCCTTCCGGCAATTTTGAAATATAATCCAAAATCCCCGCGCGTTCCAACGCCGATTGGATTTCATCGTCCGAAGCCGACGGTTTTCCCAACAGTAAATTCTCTTTTATACTGCCGTCAAACAATAAAACGTCCTGTGAAACCATGCCGATATTTTGTCTTATGGATTGCAGACTGCAATCCGTAATATCCTGCCTGTCGATGATGATTTTCCCGGATAATGCCTTGTAAAATCCGATAAGCATATAACCGAGCGTCGTTTTCCCGCAGCCTGATTTCCCGCACAGCGCAAATCTTTCGCCCGCGTTGATGTTCAGCGAAAAATCTTTGAGTATATCGCCGCTTTTTTCATAAGCAAAATTGATATTTTCTATTTTTATCTCACCGTTAGTTACGATAAGCTCATTTTTACCTGTCCAAATATTATCTTCTGTCGGAGCGCTCATAAAATCATAAATACGCTGAATATATCCCACTCTGTTCTGCGCGTCCAAATAAGAATTGCTTGTGCCTCTGACCTGCCATGTCAACGCCGCAAAATAAGCCATGACGATTGTGAGCAGTCCTATTGTCATATTGCCGCCGCTCACAAGCCAAGCGGCAAGGGAAAAGATAGCGAGGCGTATTGCAAGATTTGTGAAATCGATGATATTCTGCGCCGTCATCGAAGATACGCCGGATTTTATATTTACTTTGAATATCTCTCTGTGACGGCTTATGACTTCGTGATTCACTTTCGATTTCGCGCCGAGCAGTCGAATATCGCGTATCGCCGTGAATATTTCATAGATATAACTGACATAGCCGCCGTAGATTTCGCGCTGCTGATTGGAATAATCGCGTATTTTTTTGCCGAACTTTGCGCTGACTATAACGGACACGGGAACGGCGGCAAGCATCAAAAGTCCGATTTGCGGGCTTATGATAAAAATATATACCGTGAGCAAAATCAAATTTATTATACCGTTCGTGAAGTGTATGATATTGCGTATGACAAAGTGCATGCATTCGCGGGCGTAATGTTGGATAGTCGTGATAATATCGCCGGTTTTCGCATCTGTGAGATACTCCGCATTGCATTTTTGCAAGTGTTTGAATATATCGCGCTGAATATCGAAGCAATACATACTCATCAAATACTGATGCTGGGCGTAAATCAAAAAATATAACAGGCACGAAAATACGGACATTATCACAAACACAAGGCTGATTCTCAAAAACGACGCGAGATTTTGATGATAAACGATTTCGTCAATCATAACGCCGAATAAAATAGGCATGACAATTCCCAGAATCATGTCAAAGAACCAACCGAAATAAAACATGATAAAATTAGTTTTATGCTTTTTTATGTATTTAGACAAAAATTTTATCGCTGTAAAATAACCGAGTTTATTTTTGTCTTTTTTTGATTTTTCTCTCATAATCCCTTGCCCGCGTTGATAAAAATGATTTCAAACAAAGTGCGTTTTCCATCGGTTGTATCTATGCTTGTCGTCAAAGTCAGCCAGCAAAATAAAGCCACGCCGAAAAATAAAAACAAATAAAAAAATATCGGCTTTTTCGTTGCGATATAAATATATTTTTTCGCGACTCTCTCTGATTTTGATAAATTGGATAATTTTTTCGGCAATGTATTCACTCCTTGACAATCAAGATAAAAAAATATATAATAATTATATAAAATCAAGAGATTTATCGCAATAAACAAAATAAAACATTTTACTATACTATCTGCAACGCCAGAAACAAAGGAGCGATAATATGCCGCAAAACGACCGCCACAGAACGAGAATGGTTTATCTTGAATTTGAAACAAACGAAAAATTTGAAAACCTGCCTGTCCCCGAATCTATGACTATCGTTTTAATCACGAACGGAAAAGCGGGATTTATTTTAAACGGCAAAACGGTCATGATAACCGCGCCGTGCATAATGCTTTTGTCCAAATATGATAGTTTGAAAGTTATTGAGTTAAATAATATTTCCGCAAAATCGTTTAGTTTTATTCCGAATTTTATCAATTCAAGCCTGACATTTGAACGGCTTGACGAAAATAATTATACAGAAATCGAAGATATGCACGACCGCAATATGATAGAATTATTTTTGAAACGCGACGAATATTATAACGGGATAATCGACTTGCCGCCCCAGACTTACCTGCGTATCTCTGAATGGCTTGCGATAATGGGAACGGAAGTTTATGCTCAAAGCGATGGTATGTGGACTTGCAGGATACGGCGTTATTTACTGCAAACATTATATCTTTTGGACGATATTTATATGAACCGCAAGAACATAATAAAACAGGAAAAATCACCGATAGATATTGCTTTGGAATATCTATACATAAATTACCAGAACGATATTACCCTTGATCTGCTCTGCGATTTAGTTCATTTGAACCGCACATCTCTAAATCGCAAATTCAAAGCGCAAACCGGGAGAACAGTCATGGATTATTTATTGATGTACCGATTAAAAATCTCATGCGAGGCATTAACGCATACAAACTTAAATTTGAGTGAAATCGCACAAGCGTCAGGGTTCAGGTACGACACGTATTTTATCCGGCAATTTAATAAAAAAATAGGCGTTTCGCCAACGGAATACAGGCAAAACGCTTGGAATAAAGAATAAAAAGCAATTCGCAAACAAATATAATCGTATAGCCGATTCGCGGTTGAACGGAGAAAATATGAGAAACAAAAAGATAACCCGCAAAAGAATATTTGAAATAATTCAAATCGGAAAAGATGCGGATAAATTCAGCAGGCTGTTCGACTTCATAATCGTAGCCCTGATTTTAATCAATATTGCGCTTTCGCTGTGCCTTACTTTTGACGAATTGAACAAATACGAAAATATTTTTCATATAATCGAAATAATGACTGTGATTTGTTTTTCGGCCGAACTGATATTGCGTCTGTGGACGGCGGATCTGTTATACAACAAAAACAGGATTTTTTCGGCTTGCAGATATTTGGTCTCGTTCAACGGGTTGATAGAGCTTTTTTCGATAATACCGTTTTTCATGCCTTTATTTTTTCCAAAAGGCGTCATAGCGTTCAGAATGCTGCGGGTGGTGCGCATATTAAGGATATTTCAGGCAAATTCCTATTCCGACGCCGTGACGACGATTATCATAGTGTTGAAACGAAAAAGAAGCCAGCTTTTATCTTCGATGTTGATTATTTTTATCATCATGCTCATGTCTTCACTGGTGATGTACGGTTTTGAGCACGAGGCGCAGCCGGAGGTTTTCAAAAACGCTTTTTCCGGCATATGGTGGTCGACATCCACAATGCTGACGATAGGTTACGGCGATATATATCCGATAACGTTGATGGGCAAGGCCGCCAGCATAATAATCACTTTTTTGGGAGTGGGGATGGTGGCGATTCCCACCGGCATCCTGTCGGCCGGCTTCACCGAATATATGTCGGAGCAAAGGGAGAACAGAAACAAAAAAAAGAAGTCGCACTACTGCCCCAGCTGCGGGGAAAAATTATAAAAATCCAAAAAAAAGCGGCGGATATAAACGTGATTGAACGAAAAAACAACAACGGCGCCCATAAAAATATTCTGCGGCGCGCTTTATTGATGGCGGCGATTTTTCTTACTGCGTCGGGCGTGGGATATATATTTCGCTATATTGATTTCCCCGACACCAATATCGTGGTCATTTATCTTTTGGCCGTTTTGATGACTGCATGGCTCACCCGGAGTTTTATCTTTGGATTTACCGCTTCGCTATTGGCGACCTTTTTGTTTAATTATTTTTTCGCCGAGCCCGTTTTTACATTTGCCGTCAACGACCCGAACTATATCGTCACTTTTGTCACAATGACTGTCACCGCCCTCATAACGAGCACCATTACCTCTCACGCCAGGCGCAGCGCGAAGGACGCGGAGGAGAAAGAAGCGGAAACCAAGGCGATATACAATCTCACCAATCATTTGACCGATGCGAAAGACATACACGATATTGCCGGCATCGCCGTGTACGCCATAAGCGAATGTTTTTCATGCAATGCCGCATGCCTTTGTTTCGACGAGGACAATATGCCCGAAAATGCCTTTATCCAACAGATTTTGGGCGGAGAGCCGGTGCGGCGCGAAGTCTTGGACATCGATGAAATGAAACACCGCATCGAGGGCTTGCGCACAGGCTCCGACATCGGCGCGGAATTCGCCGACTGGCCCATTTACGGGAGGGAAAGCATACTCGGAGTCATCCGTGTTCCAAAGGAAAAAGCGACTAACATGAACGAAACGCAAATGCGGCTGCTGCGTTCCATGATCGAAAGCACCGCGCTTGCGATGGATAGGTTCCGTCTGGCCGAACAGCGCATAAAATCACGGGAGGAAATCGTCAAAGAACGTTATCGCGCCAATCTGCTCCGGGCCATTTCCCACGATGTCCGCACCCCGCTTGCCGGCATGATGGGCACGGCTGAAATGCTGATGGATATGACGGGAAAAGACGACCCGCGCCATGAGCTTGCTCAGCTCATACAAAAAGACGCGGACTGGCTCCATTCATTGGTTGAAAATATTCTCAACCTCACCCGTTTGCAGGACGGCAAGCTGTCCATAAATAAGCAACGGGAAGCCGTGGAGGAAATTATAGGCGTGGCGGTCAGCCGCATAGCGGTCCGCGCGCCGGAACATGAAATTTCGGTAAATGTGCCGGATGAACTGATGCTTGTTCCGATGGATGCAAAACTTATCGAACAAGTCATAATCAATCTGCTGGATAACGCCGTCAGGCATACAAAACCGGAAAAGGAAATCGGTATTTCGGCGGAAATATGCGAAAATGCGGATATGGTTAGATTCACGGTAAAAGACAGGGGTACGGGTATCCGAAAAAAAGACCTGCCTAATATTTTTCAGGTTTTTTACACCTCTTACACCAAACACGCGGACGCGAAGCATGGCATAGGTTTGGGTCTTGCCATATGCGAAACTATTGTGAAAGCTCACGGCGGGAGCATCGAAGCCCGCAACCGCGCGGATGGACCGGGCGCGGAATTTACGTTTACTTTGCCAATGGAGGAAGAAACTGATGAATAAATATGACGAAACTATTCTTGTAGTCGAAGACGACGCGCAAATACAGAGCTTTATCTGCTATGCGCTGAAAAACGAAGGGTTTTCGCATATCACGGCGAATAACGCGCAAACCGCATTGAGCAAACTGGTATCGGAAAAAATCGACATCATGCTGCTCGATCTCGGGCTCCCGGATTTCGACGGCATGGAAGCCATAAAAAAAGTCCGCGAATGGTCGGAGATACCTATTATCGTCGTTTCGGCGAGGGATCAGGACAAAGAAAAAGCCGCCGCGCTTGACATAGGCGCGGACGACTATCTTACAAAACCTTTTTCGGCGACGGAATTGATGGCGCGTATCCGCGTTTCCCTGCGCCATTTATACAAACAGGGGAATCGGGGCGCGCAAACCGTTTTTTCCGTTGGCGAGCTGCAAATGGATTTCGATAAACACATTGCGCATCTTAATAACGCAGAAGTGCATTTGACCCCAATGGAATATAACTTGTTATCGTTCCTGTTTAGAAACATGGGGAAAGTGCTGACTGCGGGAAACATCATACGCGAGATTTGGGGAGTGGGCTACGGGACGGACACGCAGGCGCTAAGGGCGCTTATGGCGGGCTTGCGCAGGAAAATCGAAGAAAACCCGGCTAAGCCCCGTTATATTATGACTGAAATCGGCGTAGGTTACCGGCTTGCAGACGAGTGATAAAAAAATAATTATAATTAATTTGACCGTTCCGGGAATATTATCCGAACGGTCTATATTCAGAAAATGCCTATTAGTAGATGCGGCACTTTTATATCAACATATCCATATGTATGTCTTTCGGTTCGTCTTCAAAGAGTTCTTTTACCGGGGTTGTCAGGTAAAACCCTACGCTGCGGTAAAAATCGACGGTGTTTTTCGATGGCGTTGCGGAAACATATAATTTTTTTGCACCTGACTGCTTTGCTTTTTCTTTTAACATGAAGATAAGCTGTCTGCCTATTCCTTTTTTCCTGTATTTATTGCTGACCCATAGAGAAGACAGTTGGATCATATCTTTATTTTCGCCGATTAGATTCCCACATATACCACTCAAACCAACCGGTTTCTCTCCGTCAAACGCGCCTATGAACGTCCCGCCGCCGTCGTAATCTTGAATATAATCTTCAATCACTTCGGATTCGTCTGAAATGTCTATTTCTTCCCGGTATTCTTTTTCGAGAACCAATTTCCCGTCTCTGACGCGATATACTTCTTCTATAATTTCATAGCGGTCGATTTCGCTTAATATTCGGATTTCATCGCGTTCCAAAACACGATATAATATTTTTTCTTTTTCCGCATACTGGGCGCACTTTTTTTCCAATAATATAAAATCACAGCTATTTGCGACAAGCCCCAAATCTTTTCCCAACAATACCCGTTTATATGTACGTTCTGCAAGTTTTTGGATAGTTTCTTGATTTTTGATACAATATCTTAACTCCTGCGCCAGCAAAGAACGGTACGCGCGGTCTTGTTCTTCTTCAATAATGCGAACCGCAACATGGCTTTTCGGTCACGGGAATATTATTTCGAAACAATTCATTAACAATTACGGAAAAAGCGTGGCGAAAGGGGAGAAAAGGCAAAAAAACGCAGTTGCGAAAAAAGGGGGCATA
>WRJC01000075.1 GCA_009782405.1 Oscillospiraceae bacterium | reverse complement strand
AGAGGTACCGGGAGATAAACGAAAAAATCGAGCAGTGGGGCGGGGAGATCCCGATAGAAAGCATAAATTTGAAATACCCGGGATTTTTGGCATCCGGATTTAAATTCATGCTCTCCGACTATTTGGCCAAAGAGCTTTTGGCGCTGTTCGGCGACGACGGGTTCCGGTGGCCGTTCGCGGAATTTGAGAAGGACGACTACGCGGTCACATACCGGATCGAAAAGATGAACAAACTCAAAAATCCAAACGAATTTTCCATTGTATTCTTGACAAAAGAACAAAAATTAAAACAGTCGGCCGAACATCCCGACTTGATGCACGGGCACGCCAAAAACTGGGCGAGGCGGGAATGCGGCGGGAAACTGGGCGTATATTTGGCTGTACCCTCGAACGCAGGCAATCTGAGGGTCACGCAGGGCGAGGGCGTCGTCGAATGCGGGGCGTACAAGTTTGTATACGCGGACAGGCACGTGTCGGGCGGCGAATGCGTCTCGGTGAGCTGCTCGTATATAAGATAAAAACACTTAAAGATATATCTTTGCGAAATGATTAAACCGGATCAAGCCCGGTTTAGTCATTTGCGCGTTTTGTTTTTGGCGATTTAAAAATTAATAAAGTGTTCGTTTTTAATATGACGCACTGTTGTCAAATTATTTGTGGTATACTAAAAAATATATAATAGGTTAAAAAGGAGCGGTATAATCAAATTTATGGAAGCGAGAACAGAAATAGAAATCATAGGAGCGAAGCAAAACAACCTGAAAAATATCTCTGTGAATATCCCGAGGGACAAATTGACGGTGATAACCGGCGTTTCGGGTTCCGGCAAATCTTCTTTGGCTTTCGACATAGTGTACGGCGAAGCGCAAAGGAGATTTTTGGATTCCATTTCGAATTTCGCGAAAAGCAGGATAAACCAAGTGAAGAAGGCGAAAGTGGATTATGTCAGGGGACTTTCCCCGGTCATAGCCATCGAACAAAAAAAAGGCAATTCAAACCCCAGATCCACCGTGGGGACGGTCACGGACATAAACGACTATCTGAGGCTCTTATACGCCACCGCCGGGGTGGGGAAATGCCCCGTTTGTTCCCACCCGCTAAAGCCGGTTTCCGCCGCCCAGATAGCCGAGCGCACTTCAAGTTATTTAGAACCGGGGACTACAATCGAATTGCGCGCACCTGTTTTCAAGGTTTACGGCGAAGATTGGGGGTTTTTGCTCGAAAAAATACGCGGGAAAGGGTATAAATATCTCAAAATCGACGGAAATGACGTAAGCCTCTCGGAAAAAGTGGAGCTCGACGAAGAAAAAAATTACAACATCGAAGTCATACTGGACACTTTCACGATAAGCCCGAACATATACGGCCAAATCGCGAAGTCCATCGAAGCCTCGATGATTTCCTTGGATGAGGACATATCCGTGAAGGTCGAGGTGACAAAAGGCAATCTCCCGGAGGATTTTTACGACAATTTTGAATGTTGCCCAAAGCATCATTTCATACTTTGCGAATTGCAGGCTTTCCACTTTTCTTTCAATGTCGGAATCAACGCCTGCCATACTTGCCTTGGCATAGGCAAGTCGCACATGGTCGAACCCAGGTTTTTGATCGTGGCGCCTGAAAGGAGCATCATGAAAGGCGGGCTCAAAAAAATGATATTTTCGCCCACCGACAAAAACAGCAACAGGGGGGCGATAATATACAGCCTGTCCAAGCACTACGGATTTTCTATGGACACCCCGATCAACCAATTGCCAAAAGAAGCCTTGGACGTCATATTTTACGGTTCGAAGGGCGAAGTGATCGAATGGGTGCAACCCCCATTCGCAAAAAAACGCAGCTGGGTGGTCGGGAGAAAATGGGCATACGGGGGAATCGTGCACGACATCGAGCACTGGTACCGCAACTTCGTGAGAAATTCCGCCAAGGAGCAAAGCTATGAGCCCGGTTTCGTCAACGAAGTCATGATAGAAAAATTATGCCCCGAATGCGGGGGGGCGAGGCTGAAAAAACAAAGGCTCGCGGTGACAGTCGGGGAAAAAAACATAGACGAGCTCTCTAAAATGCAGCTGCCCGACTTGCTCGATTTTTTGACAGGTTTGAAATTCGACGCCATGGTACGGGATGTGGCGGGGAGCATAATAAACGAGCTGCGATCAAGGCTTTCGCTATTGATCGAAATCGGGCTGCACTATCTTTCGCTGGGGAGGCGGAGCGACACCATATCGGGCGGGGAAATGCAGCGGATAAAAATGTCCACGCAGATTTCCAGCGAGCTGATGGGAATGCTCTACATCATGGACGAGCCGAGCATAGGGCTCCACGCGAGGGATTCGATCAGGGTCATCCAGACCATGAAAAAACTTCGCGACCTCGGAAACACGGTGATAGTGGTGGAGCACGACGTAGAAACCATGAAAAACGCCGATTATATGATCGAGATAGGCCCGGGTCCCGGGATACACGGGGGGGACATAATCGCCTGCGGCAGCTGCGAGGACATAAAAAACTGCGAGGAGTCGATAACGGGGCAGTATCTGGCCGGAAAGCTATCTATCCCGGTCCCGCAAAAGCGCCGCCCCGGAAACGACAAATTTTTATACGTTTACGGCGCGAGGGAAAACAACCTGAAAAGCGTGAACGTCGAGATACCGCTCGGCACATTTATCTGCATAACCGGCGTTTCGGGCTCGGGGAAGAGCACGCTGATAAACGAAGTTTTGTTCAAGCAGCTGGAGATAATAAAAAAGGGGGCGAGGATACTCGCGGGAGAGCACGACCACATACTCGGCATAGAGAACATAACGAACGTGATCAACATCGACCAGTCGCCGATAGGGCGGGGGAGCAAGTCGAATCCCGCCACATACATCGGCATCTACGACAGGATAAGGGAAATTTTTTCATCGACGGAAGAGGCGATAAAAAGGGGTTACAGGGCGCTCGACTTTTCGCTCACCCATTCCGGTGGATTGAGATGCGAGCACTGCCACGGCGACGGAATTTTGGTGACAAATCTGCAGTTCATGGCCGACATCGAGACCGCCTGCCCCGTATGCAAGGGGGAAAGGTTTTCCAAGGAAGGCCTCGAGATAACATACAAGGGCAAAAGCATAGCGGACGTTTTGAGCATGACCACAGAAGAAGCGCTCGAATTTTTCGGAGACGTAAAATACCTGAAGCACAAAATCGGCATAATGAACGATCTGGGGCTCGGGTATCTGACCCTCGGCCAGAGCTCGAACACGTTGTCCGGGGGCGAAGCGCAGCGCGTCAAGCTCGCCTACGAGCTCGCGAAGATAAAGCGCGGGATGCACAACCTGTATATCTTAGACGAACCCACCACCGGGCTGCACCTGGCCGACATACAGAAACTTCTTTATTGCCTTGGCAAGCTCATCGACAACGGGCACACGGTGATAGTGATAGAGCACCACTTGGATGTGGTGAAGTCGGCGGACTACATAATCGATTTGGGCCCCGAGGGGGGCAACAAAGGGGGATATGTAGTGGCTTCCGGCACACCCGAAGAAGTGGCCAAATGCAAAGAATCGTTCACCGGGAAATATTTGCGCGATGTTTTGTAGGGGACGATGGCAATCGTCCCGACGAATCATAAAAATTTTTGCAAATAACGGGCGGATTGCCATCCGCCCCTACTTTTAGGATTCAAAAGCATCGGCGCAAATCGACACAGGGGCAATTATTATCTTGCATATGGCAAAAAAACCGTAGAGCCGCGCATAAGCATCGCCATAAGGACATCGTTAAAATAATTTGCCCACCTTGTACAAACAATTGATTTTTTCGCTTTTTTGCTGTATAATTGTAATATGATGCAAAATAAAAATTATTATCTGTGCTGCCAGTTGTATCGGCGTTATTTAATTTATATTTTGAACGATTGGAAATGGCTTTATGCAGAAAGAATTGCCAGTCAGAAAGAGCATTCGCCTGAAAGGATATGATTATTCAAAGCCAGGGTATTATTTCGTGACGATGTGCGTCGAGGGCAGACACGAGATATTGGGGACGATTGCCGTAGGGCAGGGGCTCTGCTCCTGCCGTCTGTCGGATGCGGGAAACATTGCGCGCACAGAATTGCATGGATTGGAAACGCGATACAAAAACATGGTGATTGACAAATATGTGATAATGCCCAACCATATGCACGCGATAATAAAAATAGAGCAGCGGGAGCAGAGCCCCCGCCCTACGACGGTGATGGACATGGTATGCGCGTATAAATCGATAACGACCAAATATTACAATAAAACTTTGGGGATGTCGGGAAAAACCATGTGGCAAGAGCGTTTTCACGACCATATCATTCGCGACAGGGAGGATTATCAACGCATTTGGCGGTATATCGACGAAAATCCTGCAAGATGGGCGGAGGACAGATATTTTGTGAAGGGGGCAAATCGATGAATTATGTAGGATATTTTTGTAATGATTGACGGCGATGTTTTTAGGGTAATTGTGCCGTTGGACGATGAATATTCGTTTGAAGTTGATAAAAATAGAGCGCAAAATTTGAAGGGCAAAAATTGCACCATAAATTGCACTTTAACAGAAAAAGCGATTTTAGAATATTTGAAAGATAATCCAACCTCAACGCAAACTGAAATAGCTTCGGCGATTGGCAAATCATTGAGAACAGTTAAAAATGTATTATGAAATTTATATTTTGTGAGTTAGGATGAGAGCAACGAAATGAAAAATCTTGATATAATTGTTATACATGGCGCTCCGGGAAGCGGCAAGTCAACGACTGCCGCACTGCTACATGAAAAACTACGTTCTCCGTGGTTCGAGTTCGGCTGGATTCCTGAGTTCCGCAATCTGAACCCGCACACAGAAATATCGTTTGAACAAGAAACAGAGATGAGTTTTGAAAATCTTGTTCTTGTCGTAAAAAACTACGTTCGTCACGGCTTTAAGAACATCATAATCACCGATATAAACTTCGATAGACAAATTTTGAGTTTACCAGAAGTTTTTGATGGACTCGAATATAAATTATTTATGCTTTATGCTAATAATGATACATTGAAACACCGCATTTTAACCAGAGATAATGGTAATGGATACCGTGATTGGGAGGGGGCAATAAAAGGAAATAACTTTTACATTTCCCGACCGCTGTTGCCAAATGAAACTCGAATTTGCACCGAACACATAGATGCCGTAGAAGTTACAAATAAAATCATAGAGGAATTAACGAATACCATAGTATAAGCATTCGTGACGACGAAATCAAAAATAAGTCCGATACATGGTTATAGATATTTTCTACGGAGCAAAAAAGAAATCCCAAAATCAAACGAATTGCGCAATCCCAAACGCTGTTTTTGGAAGTTGCCTTAAAACATAAATAAAATGAAACGATAAAATGTATAATTATGTTCATTGCATTTAAAATCGTTAAATTTTTTGTATGAACATCCACCAATGCGGCTCAAATCCGTCGAAAAACACTTCACGGCCTATGCCAAAATCATGCGCCCATTTGCGTATGACATCGACCATGTTCCCGTAAAGCTCGGAATCATAGCCGCGATCCAAATCCGATTGGTACATAAACTGGAAAAATACCATGATGCCATTTGGCTTGAGCACATTCAGGCATGACTTGAGCAGCGCCAAAAACTCATCTTTCACGGAAGCTTCGAAGGTTTTGTTTCTGTATTCCGACGATATTATTTCGACCATTTCCGGCAATATCTCAAACCAGTCCGTATCGATGGTGTCAATGCCGTGACGCTCCGCGAACATTGCTTGAAGTATGTCGTTGATCGCGTGCTCAAAAACAACGGCGTCTATTTTGTCCTTGCCTATATATTCGTCTATTTTCTGCGCCGCTTCTTCGACAACATCGATTTTTATGGGAAATTTTTTTGTCTGGGCCTTGAAGCTCGCTGTGAGCCGTTTGTTCAAATTGAACGTCGTGTATTTCGTTTGGGGATCATTGTAATGCTGTGAGATCGCCTGCGGGACAAATACCGAACTTCCGGAAGCAAGCTCCGCCACTTCGATCGGCGCGCTTGGTTTTATGAGCTTGAAAGCCTCAACCCATTTTGATTTGATGTACCATGACAGCACAGGCGTGTACCTATTTATCGGAGCTTCCAAAAATTCCCTCAAATATATTTTGTTCACTTCAATATCGGAACCCACTTCAAAACTATCCGCCTCGATTAGTTTTTTTGCCCATTTTTCGTAATTATCCAACGGTTTCATAAAAACATCCTCCGCACAAAATTTAATGGGATAAAATAGCTGTTGACAAAATATTAACCATTCGCGCCGAATTTGTCAAGGGGCGCAAACTAAAAACCAAAAAGTTTACAAATTAATCGCATTTTTATATCCGAATAAACGTTTTTGAAGGAGGTTGATTGTGATAAAAACAGAGGAAAGCACTATATTGGAATTGCAAAACGCAATGCAAAAAAACGAGCTGACATCAAGAAAGCTGGCGTTATGCTATCTTTCGCGGATCGCATCGATTGACAAATGCGACGGCGGGTTGAATTCGGTTCTGGAAATTAACCCGGACGCATTGCTCATCGCCGATACGCTTGACAAAATGCGGGCAAACGGCGAATTGCTCGGGCCGCTGCACGGCATACCCGTGATGCTCAAAGACAATATAAGCACAGGCGATAAAATGCGCACGAGCGCGGGTTCTTTGGCTTTGCAAGACAATTATGCCCAGTATGACGCGCACATAGCAAAACTTTTGAGAGAGGCGGGAGCGTTGATTTTAGGCAAGACAAATATGACCGAGTTTGCCAACTACATGACGGACGGGCAAATGCCCAACGGTTACAGCTCGCGCGGCGGCCAGACGCTCAATGCTTACGATAAAACAGCCGACCCGTCGGGGTCAAGCACGGGATCGGCAGTTGCGGTATCTGCAAATTTATGCGCCGCCGCCGTTGGAACGGAAACCTGGGGCTCTATCATCTCGCCGTCGCAGGCAAACGGAATAGTCGGCATAAAACCGACGGCGGGACTTTTGAGCCGCCACGGAATAATCCCGATTTCGTTCACGCTCGACACGCCGGGGCCGATGGCGCGGACAGTGACAGACGCGGCGGTTTTGCTCGGAGCGATGGCAAAAACGGATTACACGCAATATCTCGATAAAAACGGGCTTGACGGGGCGCGTATAGGCATAAGCCGAATGTACCTCGAAAATGCCGACAAAGAAAAAACCGATATATTGGAAAACCTGATTCCCATGCTGGAAAAACACGGGGCGGAATGCGTTGAAATTCCCGCTCACCGCTTTGCATTCAGCGAAAAATTTAGCGCGAATATGAAATATGAATTCAAATGCGGAATAAATAATTATTTGGCCTCGATGAACAATGGCAGGATTCCGAAAAATTTGCATGAAATAATATCATACAATCAAAACCACGCGGAAGAAGCGCTGAAATACGGTCAGGCCAATTTGTTGGAATGCCAAAATAATACATCGGGCAATTTGACCGAACCCGAATATTTAAACGCAATACTGGCGCGTGAGGAAGTTATCCGCGAGTATGACAAGATATATGTGGAAAATAAAATAAAAGTAATCTTTGATCTGGCGGGAAGCGGCTTGCCTCCGTTTACGGGGTTTCCCTGCATGACGATTCCTGTCGGCACGACAAAAGACAATTTACCGCTCGGTTCGTTTTGGGCGGCACGCAGGCAAGACGAAGCGACGCTGGTTCGCGTCACATATGCGATAGAGCAAATATTGGGCGCCCGGCGCAACCCTTTATGAATTTATATTATTTGGAGGAAGTAAATGATGAATAAACTGAAATATACAATTGAGCCTATTACAATCAAAAATCTTGATAGCGTAAATCAAGACTGTTGGGATAATCGAGACGTTCAATTAAAAATAATCGCATCGCAGGAAATTCTCGGATTCGGAGCTTGGATTGATTCTGTTTGCGTTGGGTCGCTTCACTGTTACAAAATTGTTTTGCCTGAATGGGACGATTCGTTATTTCCTGCGTATGGCAAAAATCGGCTGGAGGATTGGCCGCTTGGGTGGCCTTTATTGGCGGCAAAAGCAAAGAACATAACATTTAACGGGCCTGTTTGGGGACACTCCTGCTTCCATGTCGGACGCCTTGTGAACACGCATCATTCAGACCCGCAATATTTAGGTCAAGGAATAGGCAAAGCGCTTCTGGCGGCATCTATAGACTGGGCAAAAAAACATGAGTATTCTGCAATCATCGCCATAGGCGGTTCAAAAATAGTCCCGGAGTATAATGTAGTAATGGGCTGTTTGCCTTGGACAACATATGCAAATAGCGGTTTTCGCGTTGCCGCTTTTGAAGAGGACGGCATAAAAGCCCCATGGTGGACACTCCCCCAAATGAATTGGGATAGCCCAACTATTAGAAATCAAATTGAAGAAGCTTTGCATAACAAAGAAAACCTTGAAAATATCTGTGCGCGTTTGATGGTCTTGCACTTGTCTGCGCTGACAAAATCATAGAAAACATAAACAAATTCGAAGCAGACGATTACCGTATGGACAAACTGCTAAAAAAATGCCGAAGCAGGAGAAAAACGATGGAACGGAAAATAGAATATGTGGAAATGACCGTGATAAACCGTCCGGGCGTATTGGGACGGGTAGTAGGGCATATCCGGCGAGAAGGCTGGAACATAAACCGTTTGTTTGTCGATGAAACCGAAAAACCCGGCGTTTCGCAAATGGAAATAGATATTGAGGGTGCGAATACCAAACTGGCGCAGGTAATGGAGCGGCTCCTGAACCTCGACTGCGTTATAAGCATAACCATGACGCAAAACGGCGAAAAAGTCACGCGGCAGCGCAGGAATAATGAAAATGAACCCGCCGATAAAATATCGGAAATCATGAATATACCGCAGGCTCCGCCGAAAGAAAACGGCGTGTTCCGCATTTTGACGATCAATCCGGGTTCTACCTCGACGAAATGCGCGGTTTATGACGACGAAACCGTGATCTTTTCGCAGGTCATACGTCATGGCGAAAGCGAACTGCCCAGGCATATTTCCGTGCTCGAACAAAAAAATTTCCGTAAAAACCGTATATTGGAGTGCCTGAAAGAAGCGGGAGTCGAAGGGCGAACGATTGACGCCGTTGCGGGGCGCGGCGGGCTTTTGAAACCGATAGAGAGCGGAACGTATCTAATCAACCGTCAGATGCTTGAGGATTTGCAGTCGGCGACAGCCGCAATACACGCATCCGCTCTGGGCGCGGTAATAGCCGCCGAAATCGGAGCGGATTATTCTATTCCGGCGTATGTGGTCGATCCCATCGTCGTGGACGAAATGGACCGCAACGCGAAGCTGACCGGTATGCCGGGTATAGAACGGTCAAGCGTGTTCCACGCCCTGAACCAAAAAGCTGTAGCGCGCCGGCTTGCCGGCAAAATAGGGAAACCGTATGACAACGCGCGTCTTGTCGTCGCGCACCTCGGCGGCGGAATCACAGTCGGAGCGCACCGTTACGGACGTGTGATAGACGTAAACGACGCGCTGTCCGGCGAAGGCGCGTTCACGCCGGAGCGCACAGGAGGCATACCCGCCGTCCCGCTTATCAAAATGTGTTATTCGGGCGAATATACGGAATCTGAAATGACGGGCAAAATAATAAAAAACGGCGGTATGCTGGCATATCTCGGAACTAATGACCTTCGCGCCGTCCAAAAAATGATAAACGACGGCGATGAGTTTGCGGCGCTGGTTTTGGATTCGATGGCATATCAGGTAGCGAAAGAAATCGGCGCGATGACTGCGGTTCTGGAAGGTACGGTCGATGCCATCGTGCTTACCGGAGGGCTTGCATATTCCAGCCGTTTTACCGGCGCAATCAAGCAAAGGGTTGATAAACTGGCTCCGGTTCATGTATTTCCGGGCGAAGATGAAATGTCCGCGCTGATGAGCGGCGTTCTGCGCGTGTTGCGCGGACAGGAACTTGCCGTAAAATATGAATAATCAATTCGGAAGTCGAAAAGCTTGAATTTGAAGAAGACACTTGACACACCCGACTGTGTGGGGTATATTAACCACGGTAAAATGGACATTTTGAGGAAATAGGCTTTGACGGAAAATCGCCAAAAAACAGGCTTTTGTCGGCAGGAGCGAACAGGAACGAAATGAATGATGTAAGATACGGAAATATTATTAAAATCGCTCCAAACGGCAAAAAGCAAAAATTTAATTAAATGCAGAAAATTTATATTAAGCGAACACTATAAATCCTTGCGGATATTTTTTGAAGCAAGGATTTTTCGTTTTAATTCACTTTTACAGATTATTAATAAATTTGCCCTAAAATCGGGAAATAATTAACAGATTTAGGCTTTGAATTGTGATATTATATAGGCAAGGATTACGTAACCGAAAAATAAATATAAAATCAGAGCGCGCCTGATAAAATAAAAAAATAATCAGGAGGATTTATGTTAAACGAAAAAATTATTGACACAATAACGATTGACGGAGTTGAATTTGAAATCATTGAAAAAGCGAAAACAATATATGCAGGGTCTTATTTTGTCGCTCCAGACCCTCATTCTGAACCGGATACAGACGCAAGCCGACAATGGTTTCAGGATAACAAAAACAAAATTATCGATAGTATTACCCCGGATTGTATGATATGCCTCAGCATTGATTACGCGCTTGACCATACAATAGCGGAAAGACCATACGCCATGCTTCACGGACAGGAAACGAGCAATCCCAATCAGCCAGAGGGCGTTCATGTCATAGAAGCCGAGCCTACAACATTTATCAAAGTTAAAGCTACGGAGGCGGCATTTACACTGACTAAAAAATTGACCGGATTAGATAAGCCGCAAGAAAATTTGTGGCAGTTGTTTACACTGGTACGTCATATTTTCGAGAGTGACAAGTATAAGTACGAATTTAACGGGTGTAAACAGAAAGGCAACGAAGAAGCGGAATATTATTATTTTAACGGAGACAATTATGTAAGCGTCCCCGTAAAAAGAAAAGGTTAAACGCACAAATAAAGCATTTTACGGGGCAGGTGGACGAATCGAACACCTGCCCTGCGATTATTTAAAAATTCTTCTCGCCTTTCATTGTTTTTGCAATAAAACGGATTATATAACCGATAAAAAGCATAAAAGAACATGGATAAGCAAATTGCCATACCTCAACAGGCAACTCAACGCCCCATGCGTCAAAGAAGCAACGCTGATTCGCGTCACATATGCGATAGAGCAGGTATTGGGCGCCCGGCGCAACCCTTTATCTTAAAAAACCTAAGATTTCGAGATACAAACATATGGATAAAGGAAGACGCCTGCGGCTGCAATTTTGATTTCTATTATGCGGGACGTTGACAATATTTTTCTAACGTGGAATCGCTCCAAATTTGCGCCTCTATGTATTTGAGGTACATGCCAATGTTTTTGCCTTCCGGAAATGGAAAATATCGCTTTCTCATGTTGTATTCTGGGTCTTCTGGAAAACCGTATTTATCGATTAGTTTTATTATTCCGTCATGATTAAAAACTTGTCCCCACCATTCCTCGCCTGTATTTAGCGAAGTTCTAAACACAGGGAACATATCGCCGTATGTAAACGATACTGTGTCAAGGTCAAACTCATTAACCGGGATTTTTATGTATGCCGGATCGTTATACCATGTTTCCATGCCTTTGTTCGCACCCAATGTAAAATATACCGGGGCAAAACGGGTAGGTTTGCCGCCAATTTCGATAAACTTATCACGGACCGTTTTTTCCATTTTATACCGCCTGTCCAAATACCATTCAGGAGTAGTTACCCCCGAATTGGGTTGGTCGGCCCGCCAAACGCGCAATGCTTCAAGCGCCTTTTCATATGGCAATGCCGTAATTGTTCGGAAAGGCTCACAGCTTTTTTCATAATAATGATACAGATAATCTATTTCGTTCACTTTATTTATTTTCCTTATTACGGCCACACCTTTTCATTCAATTGAAAGATATGCCTCGACCAGCTTGTCTATCGCCGCTTCGGCCTTGTCCTTTATCTTTTCGTACCCCGACACGAAATCGGTCCGAAACCCGCTCAGGCAGTAGCGCAAAAATATCGAGCTGTCCCCGAAATTGTGTGGATCACGTTCAAATCGAAATAGAAATTGGAGTACATTATGTCTTGCGCGAATATTTTAAAGGCATATCCGCCAAAATCCATTTACTAAAATTGCAAGCTTTTTTGAAATTTGTTCCCGAAATTGCGCGAATTAGAAGCAATGCTAAAAAAACTTTTCCAAAATATTTTTGTTGATTTCTAGGCGCATGGTTTTATTGACAAGCTCGCACACCCGCAGATTGCCGTAAAAACCAATCACAAGCCCCGCGTCGACGTGCGATAGGTTATAATATGTCTCGAGCATATAACGCATGTCCGAAACCGCCAGCGCGCCTGCTTTTTCAAGGGAGGCCGCCGTCGCCGTAGTTGAAATGATTTCGTCCGATGCCACAAACGGCCTAGTTATTTTCATGTCTTTTCTGAGTTTGACCGTAATATCGATATCGGCGCACATTTCCATGCCTTGGTCAAATATTTCCCCGTCGCCCATAGCCCCGTGAACGTCGCCGATGCCAAGCAGCGCACCCTCGGCAAAAACGGGAAGATACACTTTTGCGCCCGATTTGACAAGGCTGTTGTCCATGTTGCCGCCGTGGTCTCCCGCGCCTGTGCTGGGGCATTCCCCAAAATCGGCTGCGACGCCTATCACCCCGATCATAGGGTTGGCGGGAAATATTTTGCCATCGTTATTTAACACGCGCAGATTTCCGTCAGGCGTCGCTTCGGCTTTTATCTTTTCGTGCCCGTTGCGCGTGAATTCTGTCGATATGCCATCTTTTTCGTTCGGTATGTGCATATAGCCCGTGCCGACGAGTTTTACGCTGTGTATCTCCACTTCGAGCGTATCGCCCGGAATTGCCCCGTTTACATATATGGGGCCTGTGACAGGGTTGGGGCGCACATATACCCAG
>WRJC01000074.1 GCA_009782405.1 Oscillospiraceae bacterium | reverse complement strand
GATTTTATATTCCAAAAACTCATGGGAGAGCAGGGGAGCGAGGCTGAATTAAAATCATTCCTCAGCGCCGTACTCGACCGGACGCTGAAGAATATTACGATACTTGAAAATAAAACCCTTACTCCGGAAATCAGCGGTACAAACTGACCGACGCGATAGAGAAACATTTCATAGAAATGAGGAAGTTTCGGAAATTAGAAATAAAAGACCTCGCAAACGATTCGCTTCACAGATGGCTGACATATTTCGATGAACAAACGGACGAGTCCATAATAAAGGAGCTGATGAATATGGACGTTGCAATCCAAAAAACAAACGAGCGATTGAATTTCTTGTCACAGGACAAGGAGTTCCTGCACCGAGCCAATTTAAGAGATATAGCCTTATCGGATTATACGACCGCTATTAATGACGCGAAAAATGAGGGCAGAGAGGAAGCTGAAGCAAAATATAAAAATGAAATTGCCGAATTAAAAGCTGAAATAGAGCGTTTGAAAAACAATAATTAATATTCGAAGATTTCCCTGCGCTTGATGGTTTCGCCTCGGTTATTTTATTAAAAAAGGGAGAACGTAATGCCAGAACGAACCACAGCCGAAAATATCATTCGCCGCCGTATGCACGGGCTGTATCTGTCGCGCAAATGCTCCGGCTTGGAAACGCTCGCGCACGAACTGCTTGGCTTGCACAGCTGGTTTTACCGCAATGTGCCGTTTTCCGCGCTGATTCGCGGCGCGGACATCAGCGGCTGGAAAACAAGGCTGACTAAAACATGGCTTTATCGCGGAACGCTGCACGGCGTGACATACGAAGATTTGCCGGAACTGCTCTCGCTGGGCGCGGGCGGCTCGAAAGAAGACGGTTGGTTCTCTTGGCTCTCGAGCATGCACGGCGACAAAACAATCCGAAATATTGCAGACGAAATAATCAGAGAAATGGAAGACGGCGTGCATTCGCGGGCGGAGTTCCGCAAAATCTTTGCGGGACGCTATAAGCCGGAAATCATCGACAGTATTTTTTCGTCCTGGGGCGGGATATTCGTGTGCCTTGCGCGGCGCGGCAAAGTGGCGTTCAGAGATATGGCAAGCCGCGACTTCGACTTGATAAGCGCGGAACCTTCGCAGAGCTTTGGCGAGGTATTGCCACCTTTGCTTCGCAGATATTTTTTGGCATACGGCCCGGCGACGTTCGCGGACGCGGCGTGGTTCTTCGGGATTGGCAAAGAAGACGCCAAAAAATTGCCGGAATTGCCCCTTGACGACCTGAGCCGTTTCGAGCATGGCGGCAAGATTTATTATTGCGGCGATGAAAATGACGCTATTGGCGATATTCCCGAACTGACCCTGCTTTCCGGTTTTGACCCGATCATGGCGTCATACACTGCCGATGACCGTTTGTGCCTGCCGCAGGAGCATAAAAGCAAAGTGATCTTGAAATCGGGTATCTGTCTTCCGACGGTCGCCGTCAGCGGTCAAGTCGCAGGCATATGGAACATCAAGAAAAACGCGCCGGAAATCGAATTTTTCGACGCGCAGCCGAAACGGATAAAATCCGCCGCGTTTGAGCGCGTGGAGTCGATTATTGAGCATATGTCCAATGCAGAAGATGAAAGCATTCAAAATATTCGAAGCGGCATTTGAGTTATTATAGGAGGCAATAAAATGAAATTAAACGATATTCATATAAGGGACCCGTTCATACTTTTAGACGGCGGCAAATACTACCTCTACGGAACCCGCTGCATAGGGGGGACAGCTCCCGGCTTCGACGTTTACATCAGCGACGACTTGGACGAATGGAGCGATCCCAAAGAGGTGTTCAGGCAACATGGGGGCTTTTGGTCCGACCGGGATTACTGGGCTCCGGAAGTTCATAGATACAAGGACAAATACTATCTGTTCGCGAGCTTTAAAAGCGAAACAAAATGCAGGGGCACGCAAATATTAGTTGCAGATAATCCATGCGGACTTTTTCATGCCCACAGCGAAACCCCGATAACTCCAAGCGATTGGGAATGTCTCGACGGGACTTTTTACATTGGCCAAAACGGTGCGCCATATATGATCTTCTGCCATGAATGGGTGCAAATAAACGACGGCAGGATGTGCGCCGTCCGTTTGTCCGAAGACTTGAAAAATGCCGCCGGCGAACCGTTTTTATTGTTTGCCGCGTCGGAACCCGGCTGGGCGATAAAAGAGAGCAAAACTTTTGTTACAGACGGACCTTTCATGCACAGACTGCTGTCGGGAGAGCTCCTGATGATTTGGTCGAGTTTTTCCGGAAACGGTTATGTCGAAGCGGTCGCATATTCCGACAACGGGGAGATAGACGGAAAATGGAAACATAAAGATGAATTGCTGTTTTCAAAAGACGGCGGGCACGGAATGATTTTCACGGCCAAAACCGGAGAGCTGATGTTTATCATGCACAGCCCCAATAAATCGCCTGACGAACGCCCGATACTTACGCGGATTCATGAAATGAACGGCACGCTGCATATATCATAATATATGGGGTATGTAATTTTAGGCGGCATATTTTTTATGTTTTTCTTTATGCAAAAAATCAATTTTGCCGGCAATAATCGGGTGCGTTTTGGGAATTGCGTATGCGGGTTTTTTTATGCGAGGTCGCGTTTTTTGAGGAAAAGGTTTGATATGGCCCCGAAAGCGAACGCGCCGGCTGCCCCCGCCGCCAGCGAAACAAGGGGCGCGAAAATAGATGAGTCAAGAGTGGTGCCGAAACTCGCAACCGGATAAAACATCATCCCAAACAAAAAAGTGAAAATTATCGCCATCCATAGCTTGCCTCTGAAAAACACAGCGATACTTAGGAACAGAGAACAAAATACGCCCATCAAAAGCATTTTTGAAATCAAGCAGAATATCAAACCGCCAAAACCGCTGATGCCCAATTCAAATGATTTGCCCGTGAGCGCTCCCGCAAGCGCCGTTCCGAACACATAGGCGAGCGTCATTCCCGCGCCGCCGAAAATCCCAATCGCGCTTTTTGATATGACATAATCCATTTTCTTGGAATGAACGGTGAAAATATTTTTGACAAAACCGGAGCTGTAATCGTGGGCCACGAAAATCGCCATGAGCAGCCCGGCGAAAATATACAGCATATTGATGTTCGCGAAGCCCGCGAGATCAAACACACCGCCGTTTTCGGCGGAGTAGTTTTCCGATGTTTCGATTAACTGCCATGTATAATCAAAAGCGGGCATTTCTATTTGCGGAGCGTTTGCGGCGTAGTGTGAAGGAGCTTGCGGCTCGTCCATGTCAGCTGCCGACAAGCCGAGCACCATGGCCGGGATAATTGCGGCGATCGCCAGCATGACGTAAAAAACCGGGGTGTGGAACAGCCTGTAAAAGTCGAGTTTAAGCATGGATTTTGCCCTATCCCCGAAAGCCGGGGATTCAAATTTTTCATGGCTTGCCATTTCTTGCGCATTCATGTTATTTGCCCTCCCTATGCGACATTATTTTTAGGTAGTATTCTTCAAGCCCGATTTTGTTAAATGTCATCTCGTTGACAGCGAGTCCGTTAGCGTAGATCAAGCCGCCCACGTTCGCGCTTTCTTTTTCGTCGTAAATGCGGATCCCGCCGTCCTTTTGCTCTATCTCCCTGTATTTTTTTGAAAGGATGGATACGGCTTGTGCGTCGTTTCCGGTTTTTACGAATACAAAGTCGCGGCACTCCTCGCTCATTTCGCTTTCGCGCATTTCTTTTATGAGCGTCCCGTTTTTGATGATCCCGTAATGGGTGGCGATTTTGGAAAGTTCGCCGAGTATATGGGAGCTTATCAATATGGTCACGCCATCTTCGCGGTTAAGCAGGGTCAGCGTTTCCCGGACGATCCTCATGCCGTCCGCGTCCAGCCCGTTAATCGGTTCGTCCAATATCAACATTCGCGGCCTGCCGAGAAGCGACTGCGCGACGCCGAGCCGTTGCTTCATGCCAAGAGAACATTGCTTGAATTTGCGCCCCGCTGCCCCGGCCATTCCGACGAGTTTGAGGACGCGCCCAACCTCCGCTTTTGGATTTTTAATGTTGAGGTTCAACGCCTGCATCATCAAGTTTTGATAGACCGTGCTGTTGGGGAAGCAACCGGGGTTTTCAATCAGCACGCCCATGCGGGCGCGCACTCCCGCATCGGCATAATGTTTTCCGTACAAGCGGATCTCGCCGCCGCTGGGAACCAAAAGCCCGCATATCAATTTTTCCGTTGTAGATTTTCCGGAGCCGTTTTCGCCGATAAAGCCGTAAATCGAACCCTCCGGAACTTTCAGGTTCAAGTCTTGCACGGCGTTGATGTTGTGAAAGGCTTTTGACAGTAGGTTGGTTTCTATCGCATACATGCCTATTATGTCCTCCTTGTGTTTTGGGCGGTTGCCCTTATTTGCTTTCAAGGCTATTATGCCGTTTGGCTGTTAGCGATATGTTTGAGAATTGTTTCCAAAATGTTAATCGCAAAAAAAGGTTTCCCGTTTTAAGGAAACCGTTTTTTCATGGCACTTTCAATTTTACCGTAAATGTGCTGCCCTCGCCGGGTTCGCCCTTTGCGGTTATCTGGCCGCCCGAAAGCTCTACGACGCGCAACGCAAGCGCAAGCCCCAACCCGTTGCCCTCCTGCGAATGGGAAGAATCGCCTTGATAAAATTTGTCGAAAATACGGTTCAAAGTTGTTTCGTCCATTCCGCAGCCTGTATCGGACACCGCGACGGTCACGGCATTTTCGTCCGATGTCTGCGTCAGCGTGACCGACCCGCCCGCCGGGGTGAATTTCAATGCGTTGGAAAGCAGATTGTTCCAAACGATTTCAAGCATATCCCTGTCCGCCCTGATTAACGCCTTATCGTCCATATCGGCGGTGAAAGCGATGTTTTTGCTTTCCCACAATTCTTCGAAAGCAAGCGCGCATTCGACCAATTGATTGCATACATCGTAATTTTCCAATGCTGGGGCGATATTTTGATTTTCCAATTTATTGAGTTTTAAAATATTTGATACCAGCGTATTTAGCTTTTTGGAAGCGGCAATAATCGTTTCCGTGCATTCTTTTTTTTGCTGGGGCGTAATATCCGTTTGTTGCAAATATGAAGCATAATTTTGAATTATAGCAAGTGGGGTCTTGATTTCATGGGACACGTTGGAAACAAAATCGTTTGTCAGCATTTTGATGCCGCTTAATTCCGCCACCATTTTGTTGAAGTCCTCAAACATAACTTCCACATAATCTTTTTTCCCGTCTTTGCGGATGGGCCCGATATGGACGGCAAAATCGCCTCCGGTCACTTGCCGCGCCGCTTTGCCCAATGTTTTGAGAGGTTTTTCAAATTTTCGCCGCCGGATCGCAAACGTGATCGCGCAAAAGATAAGCGACATAAGCCCCCAATAACCTATATTGGCAAAAATGAACGATACGGGTATGTCCGGGTTTTCGATCTCCATGAAAGAGTAGAAAATCATGGACTGTCCGCCTGTGATGCAGAGCATGACAAACCACATCCCGATATATTCCAACCATACCGGATATTTTGTGTTTATTCTGCTATCATTTTCGTTCCCGCTTTTTTTATCCCAAAATAGATTTTTCACCTTAGCGCCGCCTTATATCCCAAACCGTGGACGGTGACAATTTTGAACTCCTCGCAGCTTGAAAATTTATCCCGCAGTTTTGTGATATATACATCCACCGCCCGGAGGGTGGTGTCGTTGTTCGCATCCCAGAATTCGTCCATCAGCTGTTGGCGCGAAAAGGTCTTTTTCGGATAGGACAGCAATTTGTAGAGGATATTGAACTCCCTGACGGTTACTGAAATTTCCCTGCCGTCAAATGATATGCTCATGGCGTCCGCGTCCATGACAAAACTGCCGAGCGTCAATTTTTTTTCGCTGGCGATATTCGCCCTGCGCAGGAGCGCGCCTACGCGCAAAACAAGCTCGTCCATGTTTACGGGCTTTACCATATAATCGTCAATGCCCGCGCGGAACCCTTTTTGCTTGGAGGCAAAATCATCACGGGCGGTCATAAACAAAATGGGGATGGTTTTGTTTATTTCCCGCACGGTTTCGGCGAACTCAAAACCGTCAGCCCCCGGCATCATGATATCGGAAACAATCAAGTCATACAAAGAATTATACATCAGGTCATAGGCTTCGTTCGCGCCGAGAGCCCCTTTCGCGCTATATCCGCTGTCGTTTAGATAGGTGCAGACGATTTGGTTCAATTTTACATCGTCCTCCACAACAAGAATATTCACCACACAAAAATCTCCTTATGCTTTCGCTTGTTTTTATAAACATTTATTTTACATATAATTTGTTTGCGAAATGTCAAAAAATTGTTTCTGAAATGTTAATCACCGTTTTTGTCGAATAATTTTTGAGGTTTTTACTCAAATATTTAAAATATTTCTCAAAACAGGAAAATCATTGTTGACAAAATGGAGCGAGCGTAGTATAATAGATATATTGCAATCATTTATAATGCAACGTCACAAAAAAATAAAAGGGGAGAATTTTTCATGAAAACAACAAAAAAATTGACGCTTGCGGATTTCTTGCCGGAAGTCCCGGAAGATTACAGGGATTTCGTCGCGAAGACAAGCGAAGCCATGGCCAAATGCGGATACAAGCAAAAAATCGAAAAAAAGGCGAGCGGATTGGCCGCTAGTTTGTCATGGCAAATAGATACTCAGAGGCATAATATGTAAACAAAGGATTATGTTGCAATGGAATGGATAGAAAAATACCCGAGGAAAAGCAAGCCTGCATACGAGGAACTGCTGGCGTTTCTGCCGGATAAAGTCCGCGAACTGTTTTTGGCTTTCAACAGCGAAATGGCGGAGAAGTACAAAGTATACAACAATTACCCTCGGTTTGAAAATGCAGCGGGCTGGACATACGGATATTGCCGAGGCTACCGCATCGAATTATTGTATGTGACCATCGGAAACGGTTATTTCACTGTTTTGGGCGTTGAAATACAGGATGAATCGTCTTTGAATGACGCGCTCGAAAAAGCCAAGGCAAAATATGACGCAGGTTACGAGGAAAGATACGCCCGTTTGACAGCCGCCAAAAAATCCGGTCAAATCGAGAGAGCAAAAGCGCGGATAGAGCGCGAAAAAAGCGAACTCGCAAAAATGGCGGAGAGCATAGAGCCCGCCAAATTCAACAAATGCAAATGGAGCGAAAAAGTGGCGCGGGGCAAATTGATCAAACTGTATCAAAGCGACGCGAAAGGGCTTGCCGACGGGGATTTGCTCGAAGATGTGGGATATACGTTCTACGTCCGGTGCAAGCAGGCGAGAGATACCCGCGAACACTTGGACAAAGGCGAAATAATATGCCATCACTGCGGCGCGGCAAACAAAGCCGCGAGTTATGCCGGATTGATAGCGTGCCCGTGCGGGTATTATTATACATACCGCGAATATCGCAGAAGTTGTAACGCGAACAGCATGCCCGGCGGCCGGGCGACGGAAATATTCAACGCATTCGCGGACAAATGGCCGTTATGCAAAGACGAAAAAGAGAAGATGTTATTGATAGACTGGCTGGTGCACGAATGTCACGTGAGCGTTATGACGGGCGGGCAGGGCAGAAGCGTTTGCGTGAACCTTATAGAGGGCACGATAGCGCAAATAAGGGATATGCTTGAAATGCTTGCCGGTAATTGAATAAATATAGGAAGGACGAAAATGCATGGAATTACATGAAAGGTTAAAAATATTGCGTGAAAAAAACAAACTGACAAAAATGGAACTGATCAAACGGCTGAAAATACCGTACACCACGTACAACAACTGGGAAATAAACGCAAGCAAGCCGCAGATACCGGATTTATGCATGCTCGCCGACTTCTACAGCGTGACCGTGGACTATCTCGTCGGGCACAGCGCAAAAGAAACGCCCATTGCAGAGACAAAGGCGTTGCTGCAAAAATACAACGGATTGTCGGGCAGGGAACGGCGGCTCGTGAACATACTGATGGACAGCATGAACATCATCGGCGACGAAGATGAATTGCCCGACGCAAACACGGTCATATCGGCGGCGCCGCTCACGCGGAAAATACCGCTGTTTGGACAGCCCGCATCTGCGGGAACGGGCGTGTATCTCGAAGGTTCGGACGCCGAGATGCTATGCATATTGGACATACCAGAATACCGTGAGGCAGACATGGCGATACGGGTGAACGGCGACAGCATGACGCCCGATTACAGCGACGGCGATGTTTTGTTGGTGAGCCAGCAACCGAGCGTGGATATAGGGGAGGTAGGCATATTCGTCCACAACGGCGAAGGTTACATCAAGGTGCTCGAAAAGGAAGGGCTTGTGTCGTTGAATCCGAAATATTCGACGATACAGATAAATGAATTGGATTCATTCAAAACAGTCGGCAAAGTTTTATGCGCCGTATAAAAAAACGTGAAAAAATTAATTTTGCTGTCACGGGATATTATTGCCGATTTAATCGCGGCAAGCAAAAAATAGAATAGTCGAAAAACAAAAAAGGATTACCAAATGGGAAACGAAACAAACAAAGAAATCCAGATTCAAAAACTCACAAAACACGCCGAGAAGCTAAAATCCGAAGCCGTCGCCGTCGCAAATCTCGCCGACGAAATCTGGCGCGAACACTACACGCCGATCATCGGGACAGAACAGGTTGAATATATGCTGCAAAAGTTCCAGTCGGCAGAACAGATATGCGAGGACATCAAACGAAACAAGTATACCTATTTCACCGCAGAACGCATAAAATCCGGTGAAATGGTAGGTTATTGCGCCAGTCAGCCGAAAGAATGCTATCTGCTGCTCAGCAAGCTTTACGTCCGAAAAGATTGCCGCGGGAAAGGCATTGCCCGCAGTTTCCTTGACGAAACAATTGCACTCTGTCGGGCTGAACACAACTTTGATAAAATACGCCTGACAGTCAATAAGCATAACGAAAATTCAATAGCGGCATATTATAAAATGGGCTTTGAAACAATAGATTCCGTCAAGACCGACATCGGCGGCGGTTTTTTTATGGACGATTTTGTGATGGAACTGCGGATACGGTAGATCCGCCCCGAAAAGGGTCATCATTGCATCAAATTTTTTACGATCAGCGTACTTCCCGATACTATAAGCAAAATAACAATGATATATCTGCTTATTTTGTCGTTTATCCGGCTTGAAACAGCCACGCCCAATAAAAATCCGATTGCCATGATCGGAAGCAGCATAAGCGACAGTTTTATGATCTCCCAAGTAAAAATGCCGGCTATAACGTACACAGGGCACCGAAAAATGTTTTCCAGCACGAATACGCAGCATAAATTGCCCCTGAACTGATTTTGGTTTTCCGTAGTCCTCGCGATATATGCGGCCATAAACGCCCCTATGCCAAATATGCCGCATAAAACGCCCGAAACAATGCCGATGACAGCTAAAAATCCCTTGTTCGGTTTCGCCTTTCTCTCTTGCTTCAGCCTAAAAAACATTTCCGCCGCCAGCAAAATCACAAGCGCGCCCAAAAATACTTTTAACGGACGGTCGTTTCCGAATTTCAAGAAAAAAGTGCCGGGAATTATGCCTATGTAAACGACCAGCGCAAGCGGAATCACAATTTTCAACGAAATATTCTTGCGTTCTTTTACGGCGAAAAACAAGTTTGTCGGCGCGGCGATTATGAAATCAACGGGAGTGATGTCCCTGACGGTTCTCTGAAAGCTCAAAATCGAGTTGAAAATCAAAGTGTTTCCGAACCCTGCTATGCCTTTTGCGAAATATGCGCAGAATACCGCAATAATCATCAATGCCATTTAAACAGTGCCTTTCCGTAGGAACGAACCCTATATAACTATATTTTATCGAACCACAATGCTTTTCTGTGCAAATTGGGCCTGTTGTAATGCGTTTTTTCTATATAGCCTGTCGGGATGATCCCCCATTCAAGAATCAGTTTTTCAAAAGCGGCGCGGCTGTCAACCAATGGTTTGGAATCGTCTTTTTCATACCAGTACGGACCGATTATCATTCTGCCGCCGTCAACCAAATAGTTTTTAAGCAAGTGTTCAAATAAAATGCGTCTGTCGTCTTCGGGGACGCCGCCTAATCCTCCTATGTGGATATAATCAAATTTATGCTCGGGCTTCCAGTAAAAGGCATTGCCGAGAAAAAAACGGTCATGCCATTCGGGAAGCCTGTTTTTGGCCAATTCAAGTAGCCCTTCCGATATGTCAACCCCATACATTTGCAAATCGAAACCAATAGCGGCGCCCCATTTATGCAGCATTTCCATCAAATACCCGTTAGCGCACCCTACGTCGCAAAACGTCCCGTCTTTATATACCGCTTCCAAAATCGGCAGATGCGCGAACATATAATGCTGCTCGCCGCCGCCATGGCCCGATTGCCCGCGCGGGTTGTCTGATGAAAGATATAGTTTCGTGAAATAGACTTTATTTAGTTCATACCAATCGTCTTTATTTATTTCGTTGTTGGCGAGGGCGGCGTCGATATAGGCGTTGAAGTCATTTGCGAGCGGTATTGATAAAGCGTAATTTTTATCCATTATATGTTTTCCTTCCCCTGATAATTTCTTTACCATTGTTTTTTGAACAGATCATTTGGGATTCCGTCGAATTCGTCCTGACGGGCTTTGTCGTACTGTTTTGAGATTTCCGCGAGGGCTTCCGGCGTTTTCGCGTATTTGTGCTGCGGATAGAATTTTTCCGAAAGCGGAGGGTTTTCAGCTTTCAGCGCATCGTATGCTGCGGGATTTCTTTCAAGCATGAATCTCATGCGCTCGCTGCCGACTCCCGACATGAAGTTCCACATCAGGTTATCGTTTTTCATTTCGTAATCCGGGGATATTTCGGCGATTGCGATTCCTTCTTCGGCTTGGCTGTCGTTTTCCGCCAAAATAACGCCCCTGTTTGATACAATGCAGCTGCACGAGCCGGGCAGCACGGGATTTATAGTGTAGGCGTTCGCGATGTAGACGCAATTTTCAGCAGCCCTCACCTGCAAAAGCGCCCTGCCCAATGCATAATTCGTGACGAACCCCCAGCCTCCCGTCGCGTGGAGTATGATGTCCGCCCCGGATAGCGCCATGCACCTGCAATGCTCGGGAAAAGCCATGTCGTGGCAGGTGGAGAAACCTATCCTGCCGATGTCAGTTTCAAAAACAGGGTATTCCGTGCCCGGCGCGGTATACCAGCTCTCATACGCCGGAAGATGCACTTTTCTGTACTTCCCTATAATTTTTCCGCCGCGCCCGATAAAAACGGTGGTATTGTACGTTGTATCCCCGTCGCGCTCCATCATGTTCGTGGCCGTGTACATTTGATATTTTTTCGATATTTCCGAAACCTTTTCGGTCGCCGGCCCGGGAATCGTTTCGAGCAGTTCTTTTTGCGTTCTTTGC
Organism: Oscillospiraceae bacterium; assembly: GCA_009782405.1. The sequence continues at coordinate 1,793 of WRJC01000074.1, read as the reverse complement.
TTTTCAAGAGAGCCGAAATCCCCGTAATGAAGCGCATATTCCACCGAAACCGCAACGTCCGCGCCCGCTTCCCCCGCCATGCGGAAAGCGGCAAGAGTCCGCTCAAAACCGTCTGCCGCATGTTTTTGCGCGGCCTCTTTCGAAAAATCGGCGCTATACGCATTTGCCTCGGCCGGCGCTTTGCTTTGCCCTGTCCGCAATGCCGCGATTTTAACCGTTTTCTTTATTTCTTCCGCCATAGCCATAAAATATGCTCCCAAAAATATTTGTTTAGTTTTTTCGTTATTTGTTTTCCTGTTGATGCCATTGTTTTAATACCGTTTCGACCTGTGCGATTAGTTCCTCTTTGTCCGGGATATAGTAAACATAGCGCGAAGCGAAAATATTGTTTGACAGACCGCCTAACGCATATTCAGCGTCAACGCCGTCTTTGTCGGTACAGAGAATAATGCCGATAGGTGGATTGTCGTTTTCGTCGTTTATTTCCGCGCTGTAATAGTTCAAGTACGCATTAAGCTGTCCGACGGCCTCTGGCAGTAACTTCACCGTTTTTAATTCTATCAGCACATACGCCCGCAGGATTTTATTATAAAAAACCATATCGACATAGCGGTGTATGTTGTTGAGCGTAACGCGCTGTTGCGTTCCGACGAACATAAAACCCCGGCCAAGCTCCAATAAAAATTTTTCGATTTGCGCTACAAGGGCTTTTTCCAAATCATTCTCCATCATGGGCTTGTTTTCGGGAATGCCTAAAAACTCAAATACATACGGGTCTTTTATCATGTCAACAGGGTCAGCCATTTCAATGCCGTGTTGCGCGAGGAACAGCACCGTTTCTTTATTCGTTTTCCCGTCCGACAGCAACAGCCTTTCATAAAGGGACGTGCTGATCTGCCGTCTTAATTCCCGAACCGACCACCCGGAATTGAGCGTTTCTTTTTCGTAAAAAGCGCGTTTGTTTTCGTTTGATATTGATAGAAATTCGCAATAATGCGACCAACTCAATTTGCCAGACAGTGTCTGGCATTTTTGATATGTCAAATAAAACACTCTCATGTTTTGCAAATTTGAACGTGAAAAACCTTTGCCAAATTCGGCGGTCAAAGTTTTTGACAGGTCTTTTAAGGTCTGCGCCCCATATTCGGCGCGGGTCTTGCTGTCCTGTTCATATTCCACGATAATACGCCCGATGTTCCAGTATGCGGTGAGTAGTTCGGTGTTTAGCTGTTGGGCGGCGTTCATCCGGGAGGTTTTCAAAACCTCTTTGATTTGTATTATTAACGAAGTGGATAAATCGTTCATTCTGTTTCTCCTTTGGCGGGTTTGGTTTTAAGCGGCACAATCTCTATCGTATAGTCGAGTGGGTGCAGGATTTAAAAAAGAATGTCTATCTATAGCATAGCACGGATTTCAAATTTTTTCAAGCACAAGATAAAAATATCGGCAAAAATTATGAATCTGCCAATATTTTTGTACATTTTTTTCGCATTCAACAGTATAATTGCCGTGCCCAAAATATTTAGGTTGCATTTATCCTAATGATTTGGTATAATATGGTCGAAGGAGCTGAGAATTATGGATATCAATATTGAAAACCTCGTTTCCATTTCGGAAGCCAATCAAAACTTTTCAAAGGTTGCCCGGCTTGTCGATGAAAAGGGGGCGGCTATCATTTTGAAAAACAACGCCCCGCGATATGTTCTGCTGGATTACAGCCTGCTTTGTCAAAACGCTGTCGCTGATGATGTTGATGTGGACGCAGCGGCTTCGCGTATTTTGGCGAAACACAT
>WRJC01000073.1 GCA_009782405.1 Oscillospiraceae bacterium | reverse complement strand
GGCGTCGAATTTGCAATAAAAGACATCATCGTAATGCTTGTTCCCGAATTCATTGAGCAGATACGTTTTTCCGCATTGACGCACGCCCTGTAGAATGAGCGGCTTTTTTTTCGGGTTTTCTTTCCAAGCGATTAATTTATCCATAAGGATTCTTTGCATATATGTCACGCCCCTTCGAAAACAGTATATCACTAAAAAAACAAGGTGTCAACAATTTTATGGTGTTATTTTGCCGAACACATCAGCAATTATGCACTATATAATTGCCGTTAGGGTTTATGGCTAATATACATTACAATTGATTCCAATATTTTTTGTATTTTTCCCCGCTCCTTGCCTTGATATATTAAAACACGCCAAATGTTTTCATATCCAAATATCGCATAAATCAGCGGAAGCTGATTTCCCTGATCTCATCATAAAACAAGTCATAGACGTTCATAGCGCAAAGCTTGTCAAAATATGCTTTCAGCCCGAATATCGCCTCTATTTTTTCCAATGTCAGTTCGGTAAATCCATGCCGCCTGATCACATCCATTTCCCGCACTTCGATCAGGCTTACACCGCTCGCCGTTCCTATGGCATCGCACAATTGAATGAGTTTGTCATAATCGTTGTACTCATTATCCTTCAAAAATGAAATGATTATTTCGGTTTCTTCCAACGAGCAGTCATTTATCCCGAAAAATTCGTCAATATTTTGATAAGGGAACGAATGGGACAAGCAAATTTCGCCTATCCGCCCGTATCCTTTGCTTTTTAACAATTCGTAGCCGGCGAATACATGGTGCAATCCCCTGATGCCCTCATATCTCCCTATGTCGTGCAACAGCCCCGACACATATGCCCTATTCCCATCAAGTCCGCATTTGATCGCTATCGTTTCAGCCGCCCTGGCGACGACCCTGCAATGATCGGCCCATGGACCGGGATTTTGCCCGTGCGCCCATATCAAAAGGTTTTCCGCTTCGTCTCTTGTCGGCATTTTTGAATCCATATGTTTTTCCTTTATGTTCATTGTCAATCAACATTTTTATTGTACCATACAAATACAGTCAGAACAAGCATTTCGAAGCAAAATTTACATTTGATTCCAATAAAAAAACAAATATTTTTCAAAACCGCCTAACATATCGCTATGTACAATTTGACATCACGGACGGGGAAAGCTCCATATCCCCTTATGGGGAGCTATCTATCCAAAATCCGGTATATGACAGCGATACGGATTCATACGCCATCGTGTTCAAAATCGAAAAACCCGTCGGGCCCGCAAAGGGCATCAAATTGATCCAGTACGACATTACGCTCCTTGAAAACCAGGCGATCATCATACCGCTGAAATAAAACATTTATCGGCATTATTATCCCCCTGAAATCAATACGGCCCATATGCTCCGGGACATTTTCTTGAAATATTGAAATTGTCTCGGGGTTTTTATTGCATAAATTTTAAAACTGATATTGCAATTCCCAAAATTTTGTGCTATACTGCTTTAACAGGAAAGATGCGATAAACTGAAAAAATAAAGGTGGGGGCGAAAACCGTGAATGAATTGCCCGTGCGAAAAAATATGCGTTTGGAAATCGGAAAAATAAATCGAACAAACAGGAGGAAGTTTTTATGAATTTTTATGAAAGCGAATCGGATTTCATCGTGGGCAAAAGGGGAAGGCTGCCCAGGTATTTAGTGTGCTCGATGCAGGGGCATTTTCCCGTCTTGGCAAAAACGGGCCCAAACAGCTTGGCGGCGATTTTCCGCACGGGTGGGCCGCACATGGGCACCTCGGCCACGTTGGCCGTCGCCTTTTCGGAAAACGGCGGCATATCGTGGAGCGACCCGAAAGAGATAACGCCGCGTTGGCAGGACGCGAGAAACCCTGCGCTGGGCACAAACGCCAAAGGGCACATCGTCGCCGCATACTGTAAAGCGATAGCATTTTACAGCCGGGAAGAACTGGAAAAGGGGCGCACGGCGTGGACCGGCAAAGCGGACAGCGTTTCTGTTTTTTGCCGGATAAGCCGCGACGGTGGAAACACGTGGGGCGCCGAGATTCCGATTGCGGCGAACGCCCCCGGATTCAAGATGTACTGCCCCTACGGGCGGATCATATCCGACCCGGAGGGCGTGATGTACATGAGCGTGTACGGGAGCTCCGAAACCTCCGACACGGACAACGTCGCGTATATGCTGCGCAGTTATGACGGAGGCGAAAGCTGGGGGGGCGAATCCGCCTTTCCGCTCGGCTTCAACGAAACCTCATATGTTTTCACGAAAAGCGGGGACATGGTCGCCGCCGCGAGAAGCGGCGCCGGGGCGGTTCATGTCGCAAAAAGCGATGACAGGGGCAAAAACTGGAGCGAGCCCGTGCAGGTGACACGTGTGGGCGAGCACCCTGCGGATCTGTGCGAACTCGAAAGCGGCAAACTATTTATGACATACGGGCGGCGCATACGCCCGATGGGCTGCGGCGCGCTTGTAAGCCATGACGGTGGCGAAACTTGGGATCATGACCGCGAGATACTTCTTGCGGGGGACGGCATATTAAACGGGGATCTCGGATATCCGTCCACAGTGCAGCTGGACGACGGCTCCATAAACACCGCGCTCTATTTCGCATCCGGCTCGGAACCCTCGCTCGGGCTGTGCGGCTCTTACGGCTGGGGCGATGTGAGTTGCCAGCTGATAAAATACACAGAAAGCGATATCGTGATTTGAAAGGAAATGTTTTGGTCGAAAACTCATATTTATTCACATGACAAAAACGCCGGAGAAAAGGGAACAAAAAAATCTGGCCGCATTTGTGGCGATCACGGTCATATCCGGAATCGCCGCAAATATACTGTCTGAAGGGTATATACAGGCATATTTGATAAAACTCGGCTTCGGCACGCAGGCCATAAGAAACTACGGCGCGACGATCCAAACCGTGTCCATATTCGCATATATCATATCTTCGCGCCTGCCCCCGATGAAAAGGGGGCTGAAAAAAATATATGCCGCCACGATTTTGCTTGCCTGCATATTTCCCTTGGCGCTTGCGGCGGCGGGCTTTGTCCCGCAGTTTGCCGCCGTATATATGGCTACATTGGCCGCCGCTTCGTATAGTTTTCTCGGTTCGTTTCGGGCAGTGGCGGAATTTTCGATGATGCCCCATCTTTTTTCGCGCAGCCTGTACGGGAGCGCGGTCAGCAGGGCCATGGCCATAGGCGGGCTTGCAACCGTTTGCATATCCGTTTTTGCCGGATTTTTGTCCCGGCATGACGACGGACCGGGGACATACATCCTGCTGTTTGGCGTTTCCGTTGCCATGCTTCTTGCATCCGCGGTTTTGGTCCGTTCATATAAATTCGAAGAGGGCGGCGCAGAAAGCCCGCCGGAGCGCGCCCCATATCGCGATTTGATCAGAAAAATCGCGTCGGCAAAATATTCAAGGGCGCTTTCGCCGCACTTTCTGCGCGGGGTGGCCATCGCCGGCATATACTACATCGTGCCCTCCGCTCTCGGGAACATCGGCCTTTCAGACAGCGAAAAGTCGTATTTTATCGTCGTTTCCGTGGTTTCGACGATGGTGGGCAGTTTTCTTTTCATGCGTCTATGCAAAAAAATAAAGTCCGGGGCGGCGACTTTCGTTTCAACCCTCGTCTGCGCGGCGCTTATGCCGCTTTTGGCCGTATGCGAAAACAAATATTTTTTTTTCGCGCTCTATTTCGTTTTTTTGACATTTAGCGTAGTCTCTTCGATAAGCATACCCACGGGCGTGCTGCGCTCGACCCCGGACGACGAGCTTTTGCTGATCACCTCGATGCGCTTCGTATCGATGAGCCTTTCCTCCGCCCTCTTCATTTTCATTTTCGGGATTATGCTGCAATGCATCGCCCCGGTATATATAATGCTTTTTTCCGGGGCGGTTTTTGTTCTCTGCGGGCTTCTGTGCAAAAGGCTGTTCGACGACAGGCTGTGAAAAATTTTTATTTATTATAAAAAAATATCATGTAATTTGCCAAAACATCTTGACATTTTGCGGAATAGCGAATATAATATATTTTAGGAAGGGTTTTCGAGTTTTGTTATTTTAAATGGTTCCCGTGGAGGTAATGATAAAAATATGAACGAATATTTAACGACGAAAGAAGCAGCGGAGCAATGGGATGTGTCTGAACGTCAGGTACAGGTTTGGTGTAAGGCTGACATGATAAACGGCGTTACGCAGTTCGGAAAATCTTGGGCTATTCCCATAAGTGCGGTAAAACCAACTCGCACAAAGAATTATAAACCCGGACGCAAATCAAAAGATAAAATTGTTGAAAATTCGGCAATATTATAAGCGGAAATATAATTCAATATGCCGATAAATTAATAAGAACAATCTCGAAAAAATTACGTAGAAATGACTTGGCGAAAAATCTGTATTGGAATTATATTCCAATTAACAGGAAATAAATGGAAGACTATGTATGAATTGAAACGGAAGTGATTACGTGCAAGACAAAAATGAAAATTTCAAACGTTCCTATCAGTTTTTTGCGGAAAAACTCAAAAAAGAACAGCCATTTACATTGTATTGTAATGATGATCATAGCATGGACTTCATTATTACACGCAACTTTTGAAAGCGAAGGAATCGACTATTATTATGATAAAAACGGTCAGCCGGAGGTGTTATAACAAGGGAATATGGTATATATTATTCGCTTAATAATACATTAACAATTCCTTTACAGGTGATTATGGAGCGACAGAATTGGCAAACAGATAACATGAAAAAATATCAAACGAAACATTATCAAGAAATTAAAAATTACATTGACGCTTATCAGGCAGATTTATCAGAAGAAATACACGCTTCACAGGAGTACAGTTTTCGAATATATTTAGTGCCAAAACTCGGTAATCATCAAACATCATCAGATGTAGCGGTTGAATTTATAAAATACGATCCCGAAAATCCAGAGCGATTTCAAGGGTTGGAGAAGCAAATCGTGGCAATTAAGGAAAATCGAACGATTCAGGTGGCTAATCAAGGAAAGTATAAGCCTAAAGATGTCAGCAAAATCGTTGCGTTAAAGATAGAAAAAACTTTTAAGGTGTCAGATCATACAAAAGCTTGGAAATTTTATAATGAAGCTTTCCCAACAGTCAGAAAAAATGGAAGATGGGGTCAAAAGATTTCGGAAAGGACGGATGGATAATGCCAAATTCACTTGTAAAGCCATATTTGAAATGGGCTGGCGGCAAGCGCCAGTTATTGCCGGAAATTAAAAAACACTTACCTAAAAATTTCAATAGCTGCAAATATTATGAGCCTTTTGTTGGAGCTGGAGCTGTTTTTTTCGAGAAACAGCCTAAGAAGGCTGTGATAAATGACTACAACACTCAACTTATGCTTACTTATAGGGTTATTAGAGATAATATTGATGATTTAATAGAAGCCTTGAGAGTTCATGGCCAAAACAATAACGAAGAATACTATTATGAGATTAGATCAAAAGATCGCAATGTAGAAGCATTTAATGCGCTTTCAAATACTGAAAAAGCTGCAAGGCTTATTTTCCTAAATAAAACGTGCTATAATGGTTTATATCGTGTTAATTCTCAAGGGTTGTTTAATGCTCCATATGGGAGATACATAAATCCAGCCATTTGTGACGAGCCTGTATTAAAAGCAGTTCATAAGTATTTATCAGATAACGGAGAAGTGGAAATTTTGAACGGCGATTTTGCGGAAGCTGTACAAACGGCAAATGGTAAGGCTTTTGTATATTTCGATCCACCGTACCATAGCGCAGATAATACAAACTTTACAGGCTATCAGGCGGATAGATTCGGAACAGAAGAACAAACACGGCTTCGTGATACATATGTTGAGTTGACGGAGCGGGGCGCGAAATGTCTTTTAAGCAATTCGGATACAGAGTTTATACGTGGACTTTATACTGACGACAGATTTGAGATCATAACGGTTACCGCCAAACGCGCTATCAATTCTGATGCGGCGGGACGAGGCAATGTAAATGAATTATTGATAAGGAACTGGAAGTAAGTATATGGCAAAAATGAATATTGAGCAGGCTTGGGAGTTTCTTTTTGATAGGCACAATGTCATTGACAAGGTAAACGTTGACGGTTTATTTCGTATATCCGCAACAGAAATAAATACCATAAAAGAAGCCCGATTGATGGCTAAATTTGACCAATCCTCCCAACTTCCCCAAATATTTCAAAAAAATAAGCTATCAATACTTCCTGTCACAAGGGGCGAATACGTAATTGGACGTTTTGCTACGCATAAAAGAGTAGTGTATCCGGCGGTGAAACCAATTCCTGTCGAAATTCCGAGTTTACAAACACTTGATTATACAAATTTATACAGCGAAGCGGCCGCCTTGTTATTCGCATATAATAGCGGAATAATTAAAGATATTATGGGCAATTCAAACATATCGTTTACAGTCAACGGCAGAATGTCATCGGGGAGTTTTGAATATAAAATCGAGGACTTCTTAAATCCAAAAAACACAAACAAAATATGTGTGCAAAATGCACAGGTCGAAATTGATGCCGGTTACGAAAGTGCGGATGCGTTCTGTATTTGCGAAGCTAAAAATGTCGCGGCAGAGGAAATATTGATAAGACAGTTATACTATCCATATCGTTTGTGGTCGGCTAAAATTTCAAAGCCTGTTATTCCTGTATTTTTAGTCTTTTCAAATGATGTTTTCCACGCATTTGTGTACAAATTTGAAGATATGTATAATTATAATTCCATTAAATTATTGACGCATAAAGCGTATACCTTTGCAAATGAGGATATTTTATTAAGCGAGGTCATCGACTTATGGAAAACTACAACACGTTACACAGAGCCGCAAATTACATTTCCACAGGCTGATTCATTTGAGCGCGTTGTGGATTTGATGTCTGTCTTAGCAGATGGTGGCTTAACAAGAGATGAAGTAAGCTTGAAATATGAGTTTGATGGGCGGCAGACAAATTATTATATTTCCATTACCAGACAAACGAATGATTTGCGAAATTATGAGTACATCCAACTTATCAATAAATAATACAACTATAGAAAGGCGTGCATCTACCGTCCGTGGGTGGATTGATTGGATTTTAAAAATGGCGGTGTCGGAATAAATATGACAAATAATCAAAAGAAAATACACGCTTGGGAACCTAATAGTTTCAAACTAGAAACGAACAGCATTTGGAATTTCCCTGAACGCGGTGATTGGGCAACGCATGATTCAAAATATCGCGGAAATTGGTCGCCATATATTCCTCGCAATGTTTTATTGCGCTATTCAAATGAAAATGATTGGGTACTCGACCAATTCGTTGGGGGAGGTACCACTCTCGTTGAAGCGAAATTGTTGAATCGTAATGCAGTCGGAGTTGATGTTAATGATCTTGCGATAATGCGTTGTCATGAAAAATGTGATTTTGAGCAAGAAAATACAAGAAAAGTTGTTATTAAAAAGGGTGATGCCCGTAATTTAGATTTTTTGCCAAACGATACAATAGATTTAATATGTACACACCCACCATATGCCAACATCATCAAGTATAGTATGGATATAAAAAATGACATATCGCTATGCGCTGTTGATGAATATTTGAAGCAAATGGTACGTGTTGCCGAGGAAAGTTTTCGTGTTTTGAAACAAAATAAATTTTGCGTTGTTTTAATGGGCGATATGAGATGGCAAGGATATGTCTATCCTCTTGGTTTTAAGATTATGAATATTTTTGAATCTGTTGGTTTTAAGATAAAAGAAATAATTATTAAACAACAGCATAATTGTCAAGCAACGGAATATTGGGCGAATAAAGCCATTAAACAAAACTTTTTATTGTTAGCGCATGAATATTTATTTGTTTTTAAGAAATGATGAACGTTTAAAAAGTATCAATATAACAACTCATACAATTTTAATTGTTTTAGGAGGCGAAATTTATGTTAAAAGCGGCATTAATCGGGTTTTATGGCATGCGCGGAGAAAACGATCCCTGGGAAACGATAAAAAAATTGTCGGGCTGGGGATACAAGGCGCTGGAAAGCGGATATTTTTTACTGCACGGCGATGTGGGCGAAAATCTCAAAAAACTTGCGGAATACGATTTTTCCGTTTTGTCCGTTTCCACCGACATCGAGGGATTGAAAGGCGATCTCGGCGATATTGCGGCAAAAGCGGAAGCTGTCCGGGTGAAAAATGTCGTTTGCTACTGGAGCGACGCGCAAAATTACGGCGAGGCACTTGAAAACGCGAAAATATTCGACAAAGCCGGCGAAAAATTGCGCGGCGAAGGCTTGAGCCTATGCTATCACAATCACGACCACGAATTCAAAAAAAGCTTTGGCGGGGCAAAATATTTCGACATATTGATGGCGCATACATCTCCCGAAAATTTTTATCTTGATCTCGATGCGGGCTGGGCGAGCGTGGGAGGGGAAAACGCCGTCGAGCTTGTGAAACGGACCAAAGACAGGATAAAACTGATGCACTTCAAAGATTTTTACGATTTGGGCGACAGGAATTCGTTCACCGCCTTGGGGACGGGAAAAGTAAAAATACAGGAAATACTCGCCGAAGCCGCCAAAACAGGCATTGAATACGTGACGGTAGAACAGGATATAGTGCGCAACTTAAATGTCGACGACACTGTTTTGCTGTCCTATCTGACGTTAAAAGAGAGCGGGCTGGTCGAGTGAAATAAAGTCGCCCGCTAACTCTTAGCGAGCCTTTCTTTCAGCGCGGCGAAATCGGAATTGCCGGACAATTGTTCCCAGTCTTTGCCATTCAACCAATTCAGAAATTGCCCGCGCGATGTTTCGGTGGAGCTTTTGAGCGTGTTTGCCGTCGAATGGCCCATTTGATTTACAAATATCGATGTATAGCGCGTGAATTCCTCCGGCACGGCATCATTGGCGGCAGCGTGTTTTTCCGCCATCAACAAATATTCCACGGCTTTTTCGGCGTCTTTTGCCGCATAGCAGCGCGCAAGCTCCAAACAGATTCCAAAAATCCATGTATGGTAATACAATGCGTTGCCGTCATAAAATATCGTTTCGTGCAGTTTCAATGCCGCTTCCAAATGCGCGATTTTTTCTTCGCCGCCGAGCTTGTGAGCCAATTCGGTCAATTCGTAGGCCGCATACCAGATGCAAAACAATATATTGCCCTGTTTTTGCTTGATTTGCCGGTCGCCCTCGCAAAGCGATGACAAAAGCCAATCGCGGGTCGCGGAAAAAGAGGGCATTTCCTCGGCAGTTTTTATGGCCTTTTCTCTTTGGCCCAAATCTTTGTACGCTGTGCACAATATCTGCATGGTTCCGTTTCGCGTGTTGGTTTCGGCGCAATCCTCCAAAATACGTTCGCAAAACTCGACGATTTCTTCGTTTTCTTTGCTTTTGGCATCATTGTCCTCCGCTTGGTTATACTGGTTCCATTGAATGGCGCGGGCGAGAGTGAGCATAAACCTGTAATTTTTCGGGTATTCTTCCAGCGCCTTTCGCATGAGGCTTATGCAGGATTTCATATCCCCCAGATTAAAAAGCTTGCGGCTTTTTTCTTCGTATTCTTGGATTTTTTCGTCTGTGATCTGTTTGTTCTGCGAAAACAATTCGTCCGTGCCCACTCCGAAAAAGTTCGCCAGCGGGACAACTAGCGTGATGTCGGGCAGCGCAGTTCCGTTTTCCCATTTGCTCACCGCCTGATAGGATATGCCGAGATAGTCCGCGAGCTTTTCCTGTGTCACATCGCGCTCCTTGCGCAGCTTTTTTATGGTTTCCCCGATTTTTATATCCATGCCAAATATACCTCGCTTAATTAAAAAATAAGCCCTGTGCGCGTTTCTGCATATAATGATACCACGCGGCAAAAGTAAATGCAATAACATATTAAGCGAGGCTGATGCAACCGCCGGTTGAAATACTTCATTCCATGTACTCCATGAAATCCTCTAAGGGAGCGTCAAAATCGTCAGACATTTTAAACTGCCCGCGCATACAGCCGAGCATTTCCGCCATTGTCATTTTATGCTTTTTTTCAACGGGAGCCACCGCGCTGAATGGAATGCCATTATAATTTATAACGCTTTTTATAAACATGCTGATAGCGTTTGATGGCGAAATCCCTATCATTTCGCAGACACTGTCAAACTGCCGTTTTGTCGCCTCGTCTATGCGGGTTGAAACTTGAATTGACACAAAATCACCTCTTTTTGTTATCGTTTGCTGTCATTATACCACAATTTGAACAACATGTCAAGTATATAATATGAAAAAGAAAATCAAGTTGAATTTATATTGAATTTTTCAAAATTTTGTGATATAATTTCATATGCAAAAGCAAATAAAAGCAGGCAGGTAAAAATCAAATGGATAATCTGGTGCAAATGTCCACGACAGGCAGGCATAACATGATATTGCAGTCGTTGATCGGGACGATTTATGACTTGATACTGAAGTGTTCGATTGGGGCGATGAAATTGCCGGAGCAATCTTTGGCAAATGTCCTAAAAACGCAAAAAGGGCTGGAATTTGATTTGCGTTATTTGGCCGATTAAAGGGATATCACGCGAATGAGGGACGACAAATACGGGCGCCTGTGCGAAATAGCCCTCGGGCTCGACGAAAAAATAAAGAGGCAGATAAACGGGGAAAAAGAGCATTTTATCGGCGCATCATATCCTTCGCCGCTATTGTGGCATGATTATCTGCTCGAATTGCGCGATAATGGATTTGACAATTACCCGGGAGTCAACATAGAAAATCCGGAGGCGATATTTTTCACGGAAAAAATAATCGGGTGCAAGATGCGCCACATTGGCGCCCAAAACGATTTTTTCCATACATTCTGCATTCCCTGCATAAAAGAAGCGGGCGACATAGACAAGATAAACGTCGATTTATCGGAAAGCCCGGCATGGAACGCCTATTATGGCAACATACGGGCGCATTTGATCTCTCCGGCCTCGGAGCTTCCCATATGTCTTCCGGCGTTTTGCCCGCTGGACACGGCCTGCGCGATAATGGGCCCGGCCGAATTTTTGGAGCTGCTTGGAAGCGATATGCAAGGGGCAAAGCATATCATCGCTTTCGTTTGCGAATTATATATCAAAATGGTGGCGCAGATAAAAAAACTGAACATAAAAACGATAAGCGCCAACGGATATGCGGGAACATACGCAAGCGACCTCAACACGGTAAATATTTCCCCGAAAACGCTTGAACAACTCATTCCGTTTTATGAACAAATCGCGGATTTTGCCGGAGGCATGACGCTCAACATCGCCGTTTCCGACATATCGCTGATGAGTGATATTGCCGGCATAGCTTCGTTTTGCGGATTCTTTTTCGATTCACGGCTTAAACTCGAAGATATTTCAAAGATACTCAAAAAAAAATTATTTGTGATCTATAACTATATGTTCGACGACGCGTTAAACGGGGTGACGCTCAAAGATGGGGCATACATAAACCCGATCGTGCACGCGCACAGCCGCAATATAGCCGAAGCGTTCCGCGAGCTGGCGCACAGCCACAGCATACAGGCGCAAATATTCCGAAATGACAAAAATGAAGCCATTGATGTGGCGAATAAATTGAGATGAATTGAAGTGAATTGAAATAAAGAAAGAGGGCAAACCATGAAAAAACGAAAATTATCGCTTCTTGCTGTCATCTGCGCGGCATCGCTTGCTTTCGTGGCTTGCGGCGGCGATGGCGCAAATGCGGATGCGGACAAAAAGGCCGAAAACGCGGAACAAGTCGAAACAAATAACGAACAGCTTCAGGAAACGACGGATATGCCGGACAATCTGCCGGAGCGGGACTTCGGCGGATACAGATTTCGGCTATATATGCGCGGCGGCACCGAAAGGCAATCCGCGGAGTTCTATATGGAAGGCGAGACAGGCGACATAATGGACGACGCCAAATACAGCCGGAGAATAAAAGTGGAGGAAAGATTCGGCATCAAGATCGACGAAATGTCCTATGATTACAATGATCCCGGCGCTTCCGCCGCCCAGAAATCGATTTTGGCCGGCGACGATGCATTCGACCTTTTGGGCGTGCACGGAGCCTCGATGGCCGCCATAGCGCAAAAAGAGTATCTTCTCGATTGGATCGAAAATATGCCTTACGTGAATTTTGCCGCCCCGTGGTGGCCCGACGACGAGGCGAAAAGCATGAGGATAGGCGGCAAGCTGTATTTCACGATCGGCGAGCTGACTTATGCCAACACTTCCGGGGCGGCCTGCATGCTGTTCAACAAAGAACTGTTCAAAGATCTGAGCATCGACTATCCGTATGCCGACGTGACGGAGGGCACATGGACTCTCGACAAATTCGTATCGGTTGCCAAGCTCGGAATCCTCGATTTGAACGGGGACGGGAAAATGGCTCCCGAAGACGACAGGTACGGACTTGAAATATACCACGACACGGTTTACCCCGTCAACGTGTTTTTTTGCGGGGGCGACAAGATCATAACGGTGCGCGACGACGGCAGGCTCGATCTCACCGCTTACAGCGATCGGACGATTTCCATATTTGAAAAATTTTTCGACATGATAAAAAGCGACGGGGCGTGTTTCCAGAATTGGACCAAATATCCCGACGGAATGAATTCCGCGTTCAGAAACGGGCGCGCCTTGTTTTACGCTGGCCTAATGATGCATATCATAACCCACAGGGATCTGGAAATCGAGTTCGGCGTCGTGCCGGTGCCAAAATATGAGCAGTCCACGCCGAAATATTATGCGAACTCGTATTTGGGCTCGCAGGTTTTCGGAGTTCCGATCACAGCGGCGGATACCGAGAGGATCAGCATAATAGTCGAGGCGCTCTCCGCCGAAGGTTACCGCATATTGAAACCGGCATATTATGAAGAGGCGTTGAAAAGAAAGTTTTCGCGCGACGAAGAATCCGAAAGCATGATCGACTATATAAGGGATGGGATCGTGTTCGAGTTTGCCCAGTATTTTGGCAACATAGGCGGAAATTTCAGTTTTCTCGGGCAGCAGCTTTTAAGCCAGAAAGAGCCGAATTTCGCGTCGTTTTATGAAAAAAACGAAGCCCAGATCCAAAAAAACATAGATAAGGCAAACGAAGAGTACGGCTACGATATAAACTAAATTAATAAACAAACAGGAGGGACGATAAAATGCATGATTTCTTTTTGGGCGCGCTGGTGGATTTCCCGGACGACTGCGTAGACAG
>WRJC01000072.1 GCA_009782405.1 Oscillospiraceae bacterium | reverse complement strand
TACTGCAGCGACTGCGATGAGTTGCTTGGCACGAAAGAAATAGCAATAGACGCGAACAACCACGATGGCGAAACATACGAAGAAGTGATCACAGCGGCGACTTGCATAGCCGTAGGCGTGATGGGCACCTACTGCAGCGACTGTGATGAGTTGCTTAGCACGAAAGAGATAGCGAAAGATCCGACCAACCATGTGGGAGGCACATACGAAGAAACGATCACGGCGGCGACATACGATGACGAAGGCGTGATGGGCATTTACTGCAACGGTTGCGACGTGTTGCTCAGCACGAGTGTCATACCCAAGATCACATGCGAACATAATTATACAAGCGTGGTGACAACCCCGGCAACGTGCGCATCAGAGGGTGTTATGACATACACGTGTTCGATATGCGATGACACCTACACAGAACCGATAGCGAAAAACCCGGACAACCACGTAGGCGGCACATACGAAGAAGCGATCACAGAAGCGACATACGATGACGAAGGCGAAATGGGCATTTACTGCAGCGGCTGCGACGTGTTGCTCAGCACGAGCGTCATACCCAAACTCATATGCGAGGATCACGACTACACAAGCGTGGTAACAGCCCCGGCAACGTGCATAGCGGCGGGAATCAGGACATACACGTGTTCGATATGCGGGGACACTTACACAGAGCCGATAGCGAAAAACCCGGACAACCACGTGGGCGGCACATACGAAGCGGCGATCACTCCGGCGACATGCGCGTCAACGGGTGAAATGGGCACCTATTGCGGCGGTTGCGGCGAATTGCTTGGCACATCCACCATAGCGATAAACCCATCAAACCACGTAGGCGGCACATACGAATTCGAAATCACAGCGGCGACATACGATGACGACGGCGAAATGGGCATTTACTGCAGCGGCTGCGACGTGTTGCTTAGCACGAGGGTCATACCGGCGCGTGTGCACGACTACGTGGGCGAAGTGACGAAAGTGGCAACGTGCGCCGAAGAAGGCGAAATGACTTACAGCTGCGAAGAATGCGGGGGCAGTTACACAGAGCCGATAGCGAAAAACCCGGACAACCACGTGGGCGGCACATACGAAGCGGCGATCAGGCCGGCGACATGCGTGTCCACAGGCGAAATGGGCATTTACTGCGGCGGTTGCGACGAATTGCTTGACACAAGAGATATAGCGATAAACCCGGACAACCACGTTGGCGGCACATATGAAGCCGAAATCACAGCGGCCACTTACACAGCCGACGGTTTGATGGGCACCTACTGCAACAGCTGCAAGGAATTGCTGGGCACAAGCGTCATACCCATGCTGGTATGCAGTGGCCACGACTATGTGGGCGTGGTGACAACTCCGGCAACGTGCGTAGCGACGGGCATAAAAACGTACACGTGTTCGATTTGCGGGGACAGCTACACAGAATCGATAGCGATAGACGCGGACAACCACGTAGGCGGCACATACGAATTCGAAATCACTCCGGCGACATACGATGACGAAGGCGAAATGGGCATTTACTGCAACAGCTGCGACGTGTTGATCGAAACGAGGGTCATCCCTGTGCTAAAACACACCTACACAGTGAAGTTCGATTCGGACAACGGGGATGAGGACACGACGATTCCGGCGACAGAAGGCGAAAAGACAAATAAGCCCGGCAATCCGAAAAAAACAGATTATATATTCGTCGGCTGGTACGATGGCGAAAAAGAATTCAACTTCGATGATCCTATTACAGGTGATTTGAATCTGACGGCCAAGTGGGTGCCGGATAAAATCAAGCCTAAAAACGAATCGAGTTTCAAGATCGATCTCAAAGACTTCATGAACGGAACCGAAGCGGAAGACGGGACGACCTTAGGGGATTTGCTGGACGGGCTCATAAACGAAAATATCTATATACAAATCCGCGATCTCAACGGCAACTTGGTCACAGACCCAAGTACCCTGTTAGGCACGGGAATGCTCGTGGAACTTTGGGTAAACGGCGAAAAATGCGACACAAGGATAGCAGTGGTAAAATTCGACCTAAACGGAAACGGAAATTTGGACGATGTCGACTACGAAATATTCTCCAAATATTTCGGCGACAAAAAAATCAACGAATTGTCCAAAGCGATGCAGCTGGCATTGGGGGTCACGGGCGACTCTGCGGAAGATTTCATCGCTTTCATGGCCTTTTGCATGGCATATTCGTCGATGTAACTGAAGTGGTAAAAAATAAAGGGGGACATAACTAACAATGAAAAGAAATTTTAAAATATTTGGCGCCGCGATTGCCGCTTTGGTTTTGGCGATTATGGTCATAATACCGGCTTTTGCCGCTGACTCGATGAAAATAACGGTTGGAACGGTGACCGCCAAGGCGGGCGATACGGTAGATGTTCCGGTCTACCTGTCGGGCAATCCGGGCATTGCCGGGTTTTCGTTCGACGTGACCTTCGACAAGGCGAAACTGGAATATTTGGGCTGCACGGAGGCAAAGGAAGTATTCCCCGTGACGGTGGCCTTTATACCGACCAACAAGGATATAGCAAATCAAAACGGGAAGGTTTCGGTCACCGCGTCGAACAAAGGGGCGGGCGGATTGGAGAATTCCCATGACGATGGCAAATTGGCCGTCCTGCGTTTCAAAATAGCGAACAACGTCGCGGGCACCATACCCTTGAACCTTACAAGCGCCATGGCGGCAAATGCCGACGACATAACCATTATTATTTCCGTGGAAAAAGTAAGCGGCGCAATAAATATCGAATCGGCGGGCGGGCCCTCCACCGAGCCGACGACAGAAGATCCCGGAGACACTACTGAGCCGACGACAGAGGACCCCGGAGACAACACGGAGCCGACGACAGAGGACCCCGGAGACAACACGGAGCCAACGACCCAGGACCCCGGAGACAACACGGAACCGACGACGCCGACCCCCGGAGACAACAATCAAGGCGGCGGTAGTGGCAGCGGAGGCGGCGGAGGCGGCGGAGGCGGAGGCTCTCCAAGCGGCGGTGGCGGTGGCGGTGGCTCCATAGTCGCGGACAACAATAATACCGCAACCGAAAGTAGCGGCGGCGAGATTGGCGATGAAAACAACGAGCCGACCACCGAGCCGGCTGTCGAAGTAGTCGAAGTAGTCGAAGGAAACGAAACGCCCTTGTTCGACCTGCTGCTTTTATCGAAAACCCACGAAAAGTACATAACGGGCTATGAAAACGGCACGGTGCGCCCGGACGCCAGCCTGACGCGGGAAGTGGCGGCGCAGATGCTGTACAATATATTGGGCAGCCCCGAATCAACTTCGGGCTTCAAGCTGAAATTCGGCGACGTCGGGGAGTCGCGCTGGTCGCACCCGGCCATAGCGTACCTCGTCGAGCAAAACGTGCTGAAGGGTTACCCGGACGGCAGCTTCAAACCGGCGGAAACCATGACGCGCGCGGAATTCTGCACCATGCTGTGCAGCTTCATGAAACTCGCCTTGCCCGAAAATCAGCCGGATGACATGAAGTTCTCGGATTTGGAAGGGCACTGGGCATGGAAATACATAATCGCCATGAGCGAAAAAGGGTATATACAAGGCTATCTCGACGGCACTTTCGGGCCGGACAGGCAAATCACGCGCGCCGAAGCGATCACTTTTATCAACAGGATAATGGGCAGAAGGCCCGACTTTGCGGCCATAGCGGAACTCGGCCTGATATATTCGGATTTGAATGCGGAGCATTGGGCATATAGGCAAATAATAGAGGCGATGGTGACGCATGATTATGAATACGATGAAGCCGGCGAAAACGAAATCTGGGAATTGCCGAAAGAATAACAACAGCCAAAATAGGCAAGGAGGGCAAAACGCCGATATGCGGCGTTTTGCCCCCTCTGTTTATTGTCGCGTCTGCCCCGGAAAAATGACAAAAAACGAAAATTAGCGAAAATTTTGAAATTTCGCTTGCATTTTTTATTTATATGTGGTATAATGCACAATAGGCAAAAAAGATTTAAGTTAATTACGGAGGCATTGGATTCATACAATGAACACACTTGAAATTATTTTCGGGACGCTGATTTTGGTTTTCGCCGTGTTCCTCACGGTGGCGGTGCTGCTCCAGCACGGCAAGACCCACCACCTCTCCGGCACGATCGCCGGCGGCGCCGAGACTTTCTTCGGCAAGGAAAAAGGCAAGACGATAGACAAAATCCTCTCGATGGTGACGTCCGTGGTTTCGGTGATTTTCGTCATCGTCGTGGTCGTGCTCTACGTGCTGCAGTCCTGAACTTCACCCCGGCTTTTTTTCGAGCGCGAAAATCGTGTTTTTGCAGTATATCTCAAAGGCGAACTTGAATTTCAAAAAGAGCTCCATGTTCTCATATGACTCAAACCTCGCCGCTTTCAAAAAATCCCTCACGCTGTACGCGCTCTCATGGCCGTAGGGGTCGCCTATCACGATTTTGTCGCCGGGGAGGTCGATTTCCGCCACTATCCCAATATGGATGCCCCACGCGGGGGAGCCGGCAGCGGCTCCGCCCGCTTTTGTCGCGTCCTGAGCGGCAATCAGGCACAATACCGGCATTCCGCTTTCCACCGACTCATATATCGCATCTATGAGTTCGCTGTTTTTAAGGTTTTTTTTCAAATTGGCTTCATAGTCGGGGAATTGTTTTTTCAACTCTCCCATCACCGCGGCGATTGTGGGGTCGGAAATCTTGCCGAAACTTTGCCAGGACAAATCGGTTTGGGCCTTCGCCGGGCTTTTGTATTTCACATTCTGCACGATGGGGCTTATGCTGTCGTTGATCACTATGTCTATCATGCTTTGCTTTATGATCATCGTGGCAGTCGCGAGGACCCCGATGACAAAAACCACGATCAGCCCGATCATCGAGGCTTTGAATATCTTCACGCTTGCATGAAAGCCTTGGAGGCTTCGTGCATCATGTATATGTCGAGCTTCGAGGCCACTTCAAATGGGGCGTGCATGGAGAGCAGCCCCACGCCGAGGTCCACCACGTCGATGTTCAAATTCGCGATATAGGCCGCCACGGTGCCCCCGCCGCCCTGGTCGACTTTGCCAAGCTCCGAAGTTTGCCACAAAATGCCGTTTTCGTCGAATATGCGCCTGATATAGCCCACAAATTCCGCGCTCGCGTCCGATGAGCCGCCTTTTCCCCGGGAACCCGTATATTTGGTGAGCACCACGCCGTTATTTGCGAAGGCGGCGTTTTTTGCGTCGTGCACGTCGGCGTAGTTTGGGTCGAAGGCGGCGTTCACGTCGGCTGAAAGGCATTTGGAGTTTTGGAAAGCCTTGACTTTGCACACATTCTGGTTTTGGGCCAAGCTTTCGATGAAATGCCTGAATATGTGGCACTTCATCGAGGTGTTCCCCTCGCTGCCTATCTCCTCCTTGTCGGCGAGCGCGACCACGGCGGTTTTTTCCAAATTTTTGCATTTGGCGAGCGCCATGATGGGCGGATAGGCGCAGACCCTGTCGTCTTGGCCGTATGCGCCCACCATGCTGCGGTCAAAGCCGACGTCCTTTGCTTTTGCCGCCGGGACGAGCGAAAGCTCGGCCGAAATGAAGTCGGATTCGGTCATTCCGTATTTTTCGCCCAATATATTCAGTATGTTCAGCTTTATTTTTTCCGTGGCTTTTTCGTCGGCATACGGCCGGCTGCCCACGAGTATGTTCATCCCCTCGCCGCTGATCGCATCGCCCAAACTTTTGGCGTACTGGTCTTTTGCCAAATGGGGAAGCAGATCCGAAATGCAGAACACCGGGTCGCTTTCGCATTCGCCGATTTCGACTTTTGCCGTCTCTCCGTCGGCTTTTATTATCACCCCGTGCAATGCTAAGGGAATCGTCATCCACTGGTATTTCTTTATTCCGCCGTAATAGTGCGTTTTAAAAAAGGCGAAACCGTTGTCCTCATAGAGCGGGCGCTGTTTCAGGTCTATCCGCGGGGCGTCTATGTGCGCGGCGATTATGTTCGTCCCGTTGTCCGCAGTCAGCTTTCCGATTCTCGCCGCTATTATGTTTTTGCCCCCGTTATTGATGTACACGCCCGTCCCGGGATCGAAGCGTTTTCCGAAATCATACGGCACAAAACCGTTTTCCTCGAGGATTTCGATTGTTTTCGCCGCCGATTCGCGCTCGGTCTTGCCTTTGTCCAAGAATGTTTTGTACCCCTCGCAAAAATCGTATGCTTTCCGGATTTTTTCGGCATCCAAGGCTTCATAGCCCTGTTTCGCTTTGTAGAACAGTTTTTCTTTTAAGAGCTCGCCCTCTGATTTGTTTGTTTTTTCTTCCATGAATATCCAGTTCCTTTCAAAATATTTAACATTTTCCGCGCGGCAGCATAGCCCGCCCCCGCTAACCGCTGAAATACAGCCTTTTGTAGGTTTCCCTGTTTTTGTTCACCCTTTGGATATATGTGCGGGTTTCCTCGATTGGGATGTACACGATCTCGTTTTCAATTATGTATTCGGGATTGTTGAGCCAGTTGTTTTTCACCTTGTTCGGCCCCGCGTTGTATGCGGCCAAGACTATGTCCCAGTTCCCGAATTCCTTGTACAGATAGCCTAAGTAATATGTACCGTATTTTATGTTGGTTTCCGGGTCGTAAAGCAGCCCCTTGGACAGATTTTCGCCCATCCTCGCCGTCAGCCAATCAAAAGTGACTTCGGTTATCTGCATGAGCCCGACTGCCCCGGCACTGGAGACCACATCGCTCCGAAAACCGCTTTCGGCCTTTATCACGCCGAAAACCATTTCTTTGGGGACGCTGTATTCTTCCGAATATTTTTCCACTATTTCGGTGTATTCCAAGGGGTGCGACCTTTTTTCGAACCAATTCGAAATTTTGTCGTAGGCGTACCCCAGCCCCACCGAAACCGCTATCATTATCATTATCGCGACAGTGTTTTTAATCGCCTTGTTTGTCCTCATACATTGATGACCTTTCCGCCCGAAGCCTTTGCCAGCCGGCTGTATACCGCCTCGCCGATTCCGGTCCTTTCGGGCATTATGGAATATATGGCGTCCAGCCCCAGCGCGTCGAGGCGGTTGAGCGCACCAAACAGGTTTTTGGCTTGCGCGGCCAAGTCGCCCCGTGCCCCGATTGCGGCTATGTTTTCATTTTCCCCGAAATGCCCGAGAAACTCGTCGAAGCACAAAAACCCCGCTTTTTTGCGCCGCATTTCTTTTTTGACGAATTCTGTTATTTCCGCCTCGCTTCCAAGGAGCAAATAGAGCGGCGCATCGGGGGAATAGTGGGTGTATTTCATTCCGGGCGAACGCGGGGCGCCGCGGAGTTCCGGCGCGCTTTCGCATATTTTGTATCCCGACAACATTTCCCTTGTTATGTGCCCGCTGCGCAAAATGTTCAGGCTGCCGTCGGCATTGAAGGAAATCACGGTGGATTCCAGTCCGATCTCGCAGTTTTCGCCGCAGACTATCATATCGACCATGCCGTCAAAGTCCCTTATTATATATTCCGGATCCGTGTGGCTGGGTTTGCCCGAAAGATTTGCCGAGGGCGCGGCGACGGGCGCGCCCGAAAGCCCGATCAGCTTTCGGGCCGCTTTGTTTTTGGGGACCCTGATGGCCACCGTGTCCAAGCTGCAGCACGCATCCAATGCGGAATTTTTTTTCTTGAGCACGAGGGTGAGCGGGGCGGGGAGGAACTCGCCTATTATCCTTTCGGCGGTTTGCGTGATTTCGGCGTATTCGCATATGTCGCGGGCATCTGCCACGTGGGCTATCAGGGGATTGTCGCAGGGCCTGCCCTTGACTTCGTAAATTTTTTTGACGGCGGAAAAATCAAGCGCGCTCGCCCCGAGGCCGTAGACCGTTTCAGTCGGGAAAACCACGAGCCCCCCGCCGTTTATGACTGAGGCCGCCCGCCGCAGTTTTTCGGTTTCAACCGGGCTGTCCGCGTTTTTTTCGTCTATGCGCAATATTTCGGTATTCATTTTGCACCCTCCGTCACACACACAGTATACTACGCGTTCTTGTACATTCTATAAATACAATTTGAAATTAATTTGTTTTTATTTGAAATTTTTTATTGAATTTTATGCGGGTCTGTGGTATAATGAAACATAGTGCGTTTATGCGGCAAAATGAACGAAACCCATAGGCGGCGCAATACGGGAAGGGAAATGCGGGGATACATCAAATGGGCGGAATATTCGGGGTATGCTCAAAATACGAATGCGCGGCGGATCTGTTTTTCGGGACTGACTATCATTCCCACCTCGGCACATACAGGGGCGGGATGGCGGTTTATGACGGCGAAAACTTCAAACGCGCCATACACAACATCGAAAATACGCCGTTTCGGACGAAATTCGAACCCGATTTGGCAGAAATGAAAGGGTTTGCGGGAGTGGGGTGCATAAGCGATTCCTGCCCGCAGCCGGTTGTCATAAATTCAAGAATCGGGACTTTCGCCGTGGCGACGGTGGGGCGCATAAACAACAAGAAACAATTGGCCGAGCAGCTCATAAAAAACCACAATGCGTATTTCACGGAGCTTTCCGGGGGCCAGATCAACGACACGGAGCTGGTCGCCTCCCTCATTTGCCGGAAGGGGGACATAGCAGAGGGGATCGCCTATGCGCAGGGGGCAGTCGAGGGTTCGGTCACGATGATCGTGTGCGCGGGGGGCGGCATTTATGCCGCAAGGGACAAATTGGGGCGCACCCCTTTGTCCATCGGAAAAAAAGAGGATGGGCACTGCGTAAGCTTCGAATCTTTTGCATATATAAACCTCGGGTACAGGGCGTGCCTGGAACTCGGGCCCGGGGAAGTGGTTTTTGTCACTGCGGACAAAATACAGCCCATATGCAATCCGGGGTCCCAAATGCGCATATGTTCGTTTCTGTGGACATATTACGGCTATCCCACCGCGGACTACGAAGGACGGAACGTCGAGGAAGTGCGCTACAAATGCGGAAAAAGCCTGGCGGAAAAAGACATGGCCGGAAGCGCGGGGATAGAAGCCGACTATGTGGCGGGCATTCCCGATTCGGGCACTGCCCACGCTGTGGGATATGCCAATTGCTCGAACATACCTTTCGCAAGGCCGCTCATAAAATACACGCCCACCTGGACTCGCAGTTTCATGCCGCAGGATCAAAGCATAAGGAGCTTAGTGGCCCGGATGAAATTGCTGCCGGTGAACTCGCTCGTCGAAAACAAGCGGCTGCTGTTCGTGGAGGATTCGATAGTGCGCGGAACGCAGATGCGCGGGCTGATGGATTTTTTGGCGAAACGCGGCGCAAAAGGGCTGCATGTGAGATCCGGCTGCCCGCCGGTGCTCTATGGGTGCAAATACCTGAATTTTTCGCGCACGGCTTCGGAGAGCGAACTCGTTTCGAGGCAAGTCATAAGCGAACTCGAAGGAGCCGGCGAAAAAAGCGTCGAAGCCTATGCCGACTGCGAATCGAAGCAATACAGAAACATGGTGGAGACGATAAAAAAAGGGCTGAACATCGAAACCCTCGAATATCTTTCTTTGGAAGGGCTGCTTGGATCCATCGGCATAGACAGGTGCAAACTCTGCACCTATTGCTGGAACGGCTGTGAATGAACGAATGAACGGCGGTCCGCGCCAAAATATATAATACAAAAAAAGGAGGCATATTTTAAATGCCGAAAAGAACGGACATAAAGACAATCATGATAATAGGATCCGGCCCGATAATCGTGGGGCAGGCGTGCGAATTCGATTATTCGGGCACGCAGGCTTGCAAGGCGCTGCGCAGCCTCGGATACAAAATCATACTGGCAAATTCAAATCCGGCCACCATCATGACCGACCCCGTGGTGGCCGACGTCACGTATATCGAGCCCCTCAACGCAAAAAGGCTGACCGAAATAATCGCCAAAGAACGCCCCGATGCGCTGCTCCCCAATTTGGGCGGCCAGTCCGGGCTGAATCTGAGCCTCGAGCTTTACAAAGAAGGCGTTTTCGAACGCTACGGAGTGGAAGTCATCGGAGTCTTGCTCGATGCGATAGAACGCGGCGAAGACCGCATCGAGTTCAAAAAGACGATGGATCGCCTCGGCGTGGAGATGCCGAGAAGTTTTGAGGCGCTCTCGATCGGCCAGGCGGAAGAAGTGGCCGACGAACTCGGGTATCCCGTGGTGATCCGGCCCGCTTTCACAATGGGCGGGACCGGCGGCGGCCTGGTGTACAACAAAGAAGAGCTCCGGATTGTGGCGGCAAGGGGCTTGCAGGCATCGATAATCGGACAAATATTGATCGAGGAGAGCGTCCAGGGCTGGGAAGAACTCGAAGTGGAGGTGGTCAGGGACGCGAAAAACCAGATGATAGCAGTCTGCATGATAGAAAACATCGACCCGATGGGCGTGCATACGGGCGATTCTTTTTGTTCGGCCCCCATGCTCACAATTTCCGAAGAACTGCAAAAAAGGCTCAAGAAAATCGCTTTCGACATAGTTTCGGAAATTGGGGTCATAGGGGGGACCAACGTTCAGTTCGCCCACGACCCGGATAGCGACAGGATCGCAATCATCGAAATAAACCCGAGGACTTCGCGCTCCTCGGCCTTGGCATCGAAGGCGACGGGATTTCCGATCGCCTATGTCTCCGCCCTTTTGGCGGCGGGGCTCTCCCTCGACGAAATCCCGTACTGGAGGGGCGGCACGATGGACAAGTACACCCCATACGGAGACTATATCGTCGTCAAATTCGCGCGGTGGGCATTCGAAAAATTCTCGGGAATAGAGGACAAGCTCGGCACCCAGATGAGGGCGGTCGGGGAAGTGATGAGCATAGGGCGCACTTTCAAGGAGGCTTTCCAAAAAGCGGTGCGCTCGCTTGAAATCGGCAGGAGCGGACTCGGCTTCGCCAAAAATTTCAACGAGCTCAAAAAGGAGGAATTGCTCCAAAAAATCGCCTCGCCCAACAGCGAGCGCTATTTCGCCATTTACGAAGCGCTCCGCAAAGGGGTGAGCGCCGATGAAATTCACGCGATAACAAAGATAAAAAAATATTTCTTGGAACAAATCGGCGAATTGGTGGACATGGAAAACGAAATCTTGCAGTACAAAAAGCGCGTATTGCCCGATGAGCTTCTCATAAGCGCGAAAAAAGACGGCTTTGCCGACAAATACCTCTCGAAACTGCTCGAAGTTCCGGAGGAATATATAAGGCTGCACCGAAAATTTGCCGGAATACAGGAAGAATGGGACATAGTGCCCGTGAGCGGCGCCGATGCGCAGTATTATTACTCCACATACAACGGCCCGGGGAAGCTCGGCGGCGAATTGGCCGAGCTCGAAAAAAACCGTCGCGCCAAAACAAAGGCAAACGGGGAAGGGCGCCAAAAAGTAATCATTTTGGGCGGGGGCCCAAACAGGATAGGCCAAGGCATAGAATTTGATTACTGCTGCGTGCACACCGCCTTCGCATTGCGCGAAATGGGTTTTGAAACGATCATGATAAATTGCAACCCCGAAACGGTTTCCACCGACTACGACACGGCGGACAAACTGTATTTCGAGCCGCTGACCGTCGAGGACGTTTTGTCCATATGCGAATACGAGCGGCCGCTGGGCATAATCGTCCAGTTCGGCGGGCAGACGCCGCTGAACATAGCCATGGAACTGAAAATGGCGGGGGTGCCGATTTTGGGCACCACCCCGGAGGTGATCGCGCTTGCGGAGGATCGGGATCTTTTCAGGAAAATGATGGAGAACATGGATATTCCCATGCCGGATTCGAGGATGGCTTCAAGTTACGAGGAGGCACTCACCGCGGCAAACAGGATAGGCTATCCGGTCATGGTCAGGCCGTCCTACGTGCTCGGGGGACGCGCCATGGAGATCGTTTTCGACGGCGAGCAGCTGAAACTGTATATGCAAAAAAACGCGCATTACATAGGCGCCGAAGCTCCGATACTCATCGACCGCTTTTTGGAAAACGCGCTCGAATGCGAGGCGGATGCCTTGGCCGACGGCAGCCAGGCCTTTGTGCCCACGATCATGGAGCATATCGAATACGCCGGGATCCATTCGGGGGATTCGGCCTGCGTGATCCCCACGGTGAACATCACCCCGGAGCAGACGGAGACAATTTGCGACTACACGCGAAAAATAGCCGGGGAACTTGGGGTAGTGGGGCTCATGAATATCCAGTACGCGATCCATTTGGGAAGAATATATGTCCTGGAAGCCAACCCGCGCGCCTCGAGGACGGTGCCGCTCGTCTCCAAAGTCTGCAATTTCAACATGGCGAAACTCGCCGCGCAGCTTATCATGGAAAAATATACGAAAAAGCAAGTCGGCATCGCCTCGATGCAAAAACCCGAAATGGACTATTACGGGGTGAAGGAAGCTGTGTTCCCCTTCAACATGTTCCCCGAAGTAGATCCCATTTTAGGCCCCGAGATGAGATCCACCGGGGAAGTTCTGGGACTTTCCGATTCGTTCGGGCTCGCCTTTTACAAAGCGCTCGAAAGCAGCAAAACAATCCTGCCGCTTTCGGGGAGAGTTCTGATATCGGTCGCGGAAAAAGACAGGGAAGAATCGGCAGAAGTGGCAAAGCGCTTCGAGGCGCTCGGTTTTTTGATCGTGGCCACCCGGGGCACGCACGCATATCTCAGCTCAAAAGGCATAAAGGCCGAAATCATCAACAAACTCTATGAAGGGCGGCCAAACATCGAGGACGCGATAAAAAACCACCAGCTGGACGTGATCGTCAACACGCCAAGTGGGAGCAAGCGCAGCAACGACGACGACTCATATATACGAAAGTCGGCGATCAAATACAACATACCATATATGACCACGCTGACTGCGGCCTTGGCCGGCGTGTTGGGGATCGCCGAAAAGATAAAGAACCCGGACGAAAAAGTGTACTCTCTGCAGGAGTACCACGCGAGGGCGGGGAAAATGTAGGGCAAAGGCTCTGCCCTTGCCCATCAATAGGAGCGGCAACCTGCCGCCCGTCCATTAAAAAGGTGCAAAAAAATCCATATGAAAAATTATCCCACAAATCACACAATCGTCAACGGGGACAGCCGCGACATGGGGCGCATAGCGGATAAATCGGTGCATTTGGTAATAACGTCTCCACCTTATTGGCAGCTGAAGGATTACGGCGAAGAAAACCAAATCGGGTTTCACCAGTCATATGAGCAGTACATAAACAACTTAAACCTCGTATGGCAGGAATGCTGCCGCGTTTTGCACGACGGCTGCCGGATGTGCATAAACATAGGCGACCAGTTCGCCCGATCTGTCTATTACGGACGCTATAAGGTGATCCCAATAAGAACTGAAATCATTCGATTTTGCGAAACCCTCGGAATGGACTATATGGGCGCGGTTATATGGCAAAAGGAAACCACCATGAACACCACAGGCGGCGGCTCGGTCATGGGCAGCTTTCCATATCCGAGAAACGGAATACTGAAAATCGATTATGAATTCATACTCATATTCAAGAAACTCGGAAATCCGCCCGATGTGGGAGCGGATGCAAAAAAGATGTCCGCGATGACAAAAGAAGAATGGAACACGTACTTTTCGTCGCACTGGTCGTTTTGCGGCGCCCGCCAGGACAAGCATATGGCGGTTTTTCCCGAGGAGCTGCCCTCACGGATCATAAAAATGTTCTCATTCGTCGGGGAAACCGTGCTGGATCCCTTTTTGGGCAGCGGCACCACTTCCTTGGCGGCAAAGAATCTATGCCGCAATTCGATAGGTTATGAAATAAATCCCGATTATATCGAAATTTGCAAGGAGAAAATCGGATTTCGGCAAATGGAGCTGTCGAACCCATCTTATGCTTTCGAAAAAGACACGCAAACATATGACCAAAACGAATCGATAAAATCGCTTCCGTACATTTTCGTTGACCCGCACAAAATGGACAAAAAAATCGACCCGAAAAAATTGCGGTACGGCTCTAAAATAGACGATGCCGGAAATTCGCAGAGAGAAGATTACTATACGGTCAAGCATATA
>WRJC01000071.1 GCA_009782405.1 Oscillospiraceae bacterium | reverse complement strand
GAAAAATCCACGCCAAGATCGGCCAATTCCGACACGTTGAGAACTTCGCCGTCTTCTTCCATCGAGGAAAGGTAATATTTGCCCGAGAGCTTGGTGTCGCCGCCGCAGCCCGCGATGAGCGCCGCGCAGAGCACGACCATGAGTGTTGCCGCCGTTATTCTTTGCAATTTCTTCATTTTGCTTTTCTCCTTACATAAATAAATTTTTTTGATTGACCTTGTTATAATTGTAATATATTTTGAAAGGTTTGTCAAGTGGTTTGCAAACCCATTTCAAAGAATTTCGAAAAAAAATGTAGAAAAAACAAATGCAAGATTCCAAAACCAGTCTCACCGGTCACAAAAAATATTTTCCGCAGCGCAAAATTTCCGATATTTTTTTTGTCGCCGCCCCGTATTTTGGGACTGGGATGAGACTGCGCTTTGATAAAATAAGAAAAACGGGGGAATTTGGATATGGGTAAAAAAATATTTGCGAAATTATTGTCGATGTTTTTGTTTTCCGCCCTGCTTCTTTTTCCGGTCGGCGCCCAAACTGACAAAAACGGAGCCGATTTGTTGCAGGCTTATGTGTCGGGGGATATTTTGACGCTTTTCACAAGCGGCAAACTTCGCTATGATTCCCTCAAATGCGCGGTTTCCAACCAAAACCCAAATTTTTATGCTTCCGGCAGGCTGTCAGACGGCGCCATTAAGATCAAAACGACCGTTTTGGTCGATGTTTCAAGTTCCGCCCCGGAAGTTTTGCAGGACGCCGTCGAGGCGCTGCTAAAAAAATTGATTGAAGGCAAACCTGCAAACGAAGAATTCAAAATCGTGGCATTCGGGGAAACTTCCGAAATCATTTCCGATTTCAACGCTGACCGTTACGATTTGGCGAAGTCTGTGGAAAAAATAAAACCGGAAAACGGCAAAGGGAAAATTTACGACGCAATTTACAATTCGATCCAAAAAACCGCCCCGGACGAAAATCAGCCCGCCTTTTGCCGGACGATCGCCATCGCCGGCGGCGACGCGGACGGCTCGATAACAAAAGAAGAACTCTACCTGAAATTGAACGGCGAAATGCACCCGGTGGATATAGTGGAACTGGTCGCCGGCGAAGCTGAAAAAAACAAAAACTTAGCCGCGATAGCCCGGGTCGGCAAAGGCAGGCACTATATCCTGAACCCGGAAACCGACGCGGGCGCCCTTGCAGAAATGCTCGGCGCAGGCGATTATTTCTACTATGCGGCCGCAATCCCCATAGATTTGCTCGATGGGAGCGTGCGGCAAGTGGACATCGGCGACGGAACGAATGAAATGAGTTTAGACCTCAAATTTCCCGTTTTTGCGGATTCGTCAAAAAAAATCCTGCAAGAAGAAAACATTGAAAACGCCGAAAAGCCAAAAGAAGCCGAAAACGCCGAAATATACATCGTTTTCGGCATCGCCTTTTCGGCATTTACGACCATGATGATCGTCGTAGGCACGCTCCGCAAAAAAAACAAAAAAAACTATATAACTTCCAAATCGGGTTTTGTTTCGGAAAATGGCGGCGGAGAAACGGAATTTTCCGGCGAGGAAATTTTTCGGGGGGAGAAGTATGTAGTAAAATTCGGAAGCGCAAGCGCTCCGGGCAAAAGTTGGGCGTTTCCGATAGAAGACGAGCTTCTGATCGGAAGGTCGGAAAAATGCCGCTTGCGGTTAGATGACAAAAGCGTTTCGCGCGAACAATGCAAAATAACGGTCGAAGACGCCAAGCTCGTGGTGGTGCATTTGGGCGCGACCAACAAAACCGCTGTAAACGGGGTCTTCGCGGAAAAAAGCGCCCCCCTTCAAATCGGGGACACGATAAAATTCGGGCGGGAATCGCTGCGCGTGGAATATTTGCGAACTCCCGGAAAGCCGAACTTTCCTTCTTCCGATTCTCTTCAGAACATAGGCAAAGGAAAAACGGCGTTGTTGTTTTAGGGCTAATTTAAGAGAAACTCAATTGAAAAGAGGGCTGTGATTATGAAATTGACGCTCCTTTCAAAGCAGGATTACACCGTTATGGCGCTTCCGGAAAAATCCGCGGGGCATTACCCGGTGCGCGGCAGGAACCCCGAAGGAAAAATGGGCGATGTGGCGGCAGTTGAAGCGCTATGCCAATTCGAGCCCCCCGGAGAAGGCTGGATTTTGAAATCGAACCGCCGATTCGGGATTTTTGACAGAAACAACGCCGAAATGCAAAGCGCGAAACTAAACCCGCTCGAACTCTACAAAATCCAAAGCGCGGACGGCAGTTTGAAATATGTGCTCTATACAGAGCCGGCAACCGAAGACCGCAAACGCTACCTCGGATATGAAATTTCGCGAATGGACGCGACGCTCACAATAGGCCGCGACCCGGACAACAACATATGCTATTCAAACGAATTCGTTTCCGGAAAACACGCAAAGCTGAAAATTTCCGAATCCGGGTCGGCTATTTTCGACCTGTCGAGCGCGAACGGCACATATGTCAACGGCAAAGCAGTCAAAGAAGCGCAATTGAAAGTCGGAGACGTCATCTATATAATGGGTCTTCAGATCATAGCTTCAAACCGATTGCTGTTTGTAAACAACCCTGACGGCAATGTGAAAATAAAAAGCGAAAATCTGCGCAATTACCGCATTTCGCAAAAAAATGGTGGCTATGCGGAATCCGACGGCGACGATTGCGAGGACATTTTGGAAGATTATTATTACCGCGCTCCGCGTTTCGTCCGCGAGGCGGAAACTTTCTTGTTGAAATTGGACGCTCCCCCCTCAAATCAAAGCGCCGATGAAATACCGGCGGCGATGGTGCTCGGGCCTTCGATCACCATGGGGATGGCGTCTGCGGCAAGCGGCTCCTTTGCGCTGACAAACGCGATAAACCGGGGGGACATCGCTTCGGCGATGCCCTCGCTGGTGATGAGCCTCAGCATGATGCTCGGAATGCTCATGTGGCCGCTTCTCACCAAAACGTACCAGCGCAAGTCAAAAAAACGCAAGGAAGCGCGCCGCCAGGAAAAATACAAAGAATATCTGGTCAATATGCAGCAAGTGATCGAATCGGAAACGGCGCGCCAGGAACAGCTGCTATGCGAAAACGACCCGGGAGCCGCCGCATATGCAAGCCGGATACTTGCCCCGATCCCGCAAATTTGGGAACGCTCCCCAAAACATGCCGATTTCCTTTCGTTGCGCTTGGGATGCGGTGATTTGCCGCTCAGGGCCGAAATCCAATATTCGGGAAGAAAATTCACGGTGGAGCCGGACAACCTATCTGAAGCCATGTACAATTTCGGCGAAAAAGAGCGCTTTTTGCGAAATGTCCCTATATGCCTGTCCCTCATCGAGCATTTTGTTTGCGGGATATACGGCCATAGGGATTTTTTGATCCCATACGCGCAAAGCCTTATTTTGCAAATAGCGGCGCTGCACGGCTACGACGAGGTCAAACTCGCGCTGATATACGACGAGAGGGACGCGGCCCGCTTCGCTTTTGCGCGCTGGCTCCCGCACACCATGGACAATGGAAAATCAGTCCGCTATATCGCCACCAATTCCGACGAAACAAAACAGCTCTCCGCCGCCTTGGACGCAATAATCGAACACCGCAAAAATTTGGGGGGCGCCAGGCTCGAAGACGAATCGCCGTATTTTGCGGTCATATGCCTCGACAAGGAACTCGCCGCAAAAACGGAATGCGTGCGCCGGATCCAAGAATGCAAAAGCAATATAAAATTTTCAGTATTGTCCATATTCGAGAGGCTGAAAGACCTTCCGAAAGAATGTTCGGCCGTGGCGGAATTGCGCGACAGAAAAAGCCGCCTGGCTTTCATCGGCAAGCCCGGCGAAGTTTCGGTCGATTTTATCGCGGATGAACCGCTTCGGGCGGACATTAAAAAAATCGTAAAAACGCTGTCCAACACCGAAGTGGATTTAAGCGGCTCGAATTTCGCGCTGCCGAAAAAATACACGTTTTTCGAAATGCTCGGAGTCGGCATGGCAGAACATCTCAACCTTGCGGAAAATTGGGCGGCGAACAACCCCACAGAATCGTTAGCCGCAAATGTCGGCGTCGACAAGTACGGGGAGCCTTTCAGCCTCGATTTGCACGAACGTTCCCACGGGCCGCACGGATTGATAGCCGGAATGACCGGTTCGGGAAAAAGCGAATTCATAATTTCATACATATTGTCCATGGCCGTTTCGTTCCATCCCCATGAGGTATCATTCATACTCATCGACTACAAGGGCGGCGGAATGGCGAAATCGTTCGAAAACATCCCGCATACAGCCGGGGTGATAACCAACTTGGACGGCAACGGCATAAAACGTTCGCTCGCCTCGATGCATAGCGAGCTGCACCGCAGGGAACGCATTTTCCGCGAAATATCCAAAACGCGCAGCGTCAGCAACATCGACATATACAAATACCAAAAGCTCTACCGCGAAGGCAAAGTGGGAGAACCGCTTCCCCACTTGTTCATCATATCCGACGAATTCGCCGAATTGAAAAAAGAACAGCCGGACTTCATGGCCGAACTCACGAGCACGGCGAGGGTCGGGCGGAGCCTTGGCGTCCACCTCATACTCGCAACCCAAAAGCCGGGAGGAGTGGTGGACGACCAGATAAGGAGCAACAGCAGATTCCGAATTTGCCTGAAAGTGCAGGACAATGGGGACAGCACGGAGATGCTCGGGCGCGCGGAAGCGGCGGCACTCGTCGAAACGGGGCGTTTCTACTTGCAGGTGGGAAACAACGAACTCTTCGAAATCGGGCAGTCCGCTTGGGCGGGAGCCCCGTATTACCCTTCCCAAAAAGCGATAAAAGAGCGTGACGACGCCGTGGCGGTGATCAACACGAACGGGCGAGTGATCGCCGAAGCCAATATCGACAGGTTCGCAGACGTTAAAGACCCTCCCAAGCAAGTCGATGTCATAACGGGGCATATAGCCAAAATTTGCGAACGGGAAGGAATAAAATGCCGCAAAATGTGGCTCGATCCGATACCGGCGCAAATTTACGCAGATGAACTCGAAAAAAAATATTGCGCAAAAACAGAAAAATTCGAAATCGAGCCGATAATCGGAGAACTCGACGATCCGGCCAACCAGTCGCAGAAAATTTTGCGACTGCCGCTCACCAAAGATGGCAGCGCGATAATTTACGGATCGGCGGGAAGCGGCAAAGCGATGTTTATCGAAGCTGCGTGCTATTCTATGATAAAAAACCATACGCCCGATGAAATAAACATATATATAATGGATTTCGGCGCCGAAACGCTGACCGCATTTGCAAAAGCGCCGCAAGTGGGGGATGTAATCCTTTCCCATGAAACGGAAAAAGTGGGCAATCTGTTCAAGTTAATGCTCGGAAAATTGGAAACCCGCAAAAAGCTGCTGGCGCAATTTGGCGGCGATATGCCTAAATACAACTGGCAAGCCCAAAAAACCGAACCGGTCCTGGCGGTGTTCATAAACAATTATGCGGCTTTTACGGAGCTTTTCGAAGAAAAGTCCGCCGAAATGAACTATTTGAGCCGCGAAGGGCCGAAATACGGCATTTATTTCATTTTGGCATGCACGGGGGTGACCAACGTAAAATTTGCCCTGCTCCAAAATTTCAAATCCGTTTATTGCCTGCAGCTGAACAACCGCGACGACTATTCCGCGGCAATCGGCAAAACAGAAGGATTGCTGCCCGAAAAATACAAAGGCAGGGGTCTTCTCAGATTCGACAAAAACAGCCTGTTCGAATTTCAAGCCGCAAAAATAACGGATGCCGATCCTCCTTACGATTTCATACGCGGATTTTGCGGGGAAATGGCAAACAAATACGCAGGGCCCAAAGCGGCCGGCATACCCGTGCTGCCCGAAAAAGTGACGCATCGGTTTTTATCCGGCCGCATCAAGCCAAAAGACTATGGACTCGTCCCCATAGGGGTGGAAAAAGAGAGTTTGGAAGTTTCATATTATGATTTTGCCGCAAACGCCGTGTGCCTGATCCTTTCGGCAAATCAGGAATGGCAAAAATTTGCCTGTGCGCTCGGCGAGATGCTCGCCGCGCATTACGGCGCGAAAACGATTATGTTTTCCCCCGCGGGCAAAACGGAAAACCGGACAGACACCGAAAACCTGCAGATAAAAAGCGACATGGAAAGCTGCGTCGGGGCAGTTTACGAAATTTTCGCTTTGGCGCTCGCAAGGAACAACGAATACAAAGACAAGCTAGCCGCAGGCGAAAAATTGCCGGAATTCGAACCTGTGTTCGCGATAATACACTCCATTTCCCTTTTAAAAACAATGCTGGAAAGCTATAAACCCGAAAACGAAGCAAAAAAAGAAACCGACGATGACACCCCGTTGGCCCGGCTGCAGCTGGCAATGGAAAAATGCAATGCTGCCTACAATTTGCATTTTATCGTCGCCGAAAGCATAAACTCGCTAACGCCTTTTACTTTGGAAGGCTGGTACAAAACGCATATAACCGGAAACAGCGGCATTTGGGTCGGGAGCGGGGCAAATGCGCAATACCGCTTGACAATGACAAAAAAACCGGCGGATTTCCCGGCAGATCTCGAACCGGATTTCGGGTTTGCGGTAAGCAATGCTTCGGCCACCCTGATAAAGCTGTTGCAGTGACCAAATTTGGGAAGGAGGAAAAAGCAAATGAAAAAATACTTAGTCGACGTATACTTGCCCGCTCTCGGGAACCATTACGATGTATATCTGCCCGCCGGAAAGCGAATCGGGGAAGCGGCAAGCTTGCTTTCGGGGATCATGGCTTCGCTGTCCGGAGGCAATTTCAACAGCGGAGCGGATTGCGTCCTCATAAACGCAGACGACGGAAAGCCGATGGATTACGCAATGTCGGTGTATGATGCGGGCATACGGAATTCTTCGAGTCTGATACTAATATGAATACCGCGCTTTCGCGCCAACCAATAATTAATTTATTTTAGGAGGAAAAACAAATGGATTTAATTGTAGACCCACCAGAATTGCATTCGGCATCGGAAAAATTTTTCCAACTGTCAGGCGAGTACACCACGGTGTACCAGCGCCTGATGGGTGCGGCAACCACGATGGGCGAAGCTTGGAGAGCCGCCGACAACCTCGCTTTCGTGGAACAAATCAAAGGTTTCTGCGATGACTTGCAATTTATGGCAGACCATTTGATTCAAGCATCCAATGCCTTGAAACAGCAAGCGGCAAATTATGAAACCACGCGCGAAACCAACATCGCCGAAGTGAGAAAATTGGCAAATTAAGGAGGGAAAAAAATGACGCAAATTGTATTGAGCACCGAACAAGTTTTGGGCATCGCTTCGCAAATCGAAAACGACAACAGAGAACTCAATGAACTGCTCAAAACCAGCAAATCTACCGTCGATAGCCTTTCCAGCTATTGGAAAGGCACGGCATCGAGCGCGACGCAGGATGCATACAATTCTTTCGCGCAAAGCTATTTCCAGAAATATTACGAAATACTCGACCAATATGTCAGGTTTTTGCGCAACAACGTCGTGATAAACTACGAAAACACCGAACAGGCGGACATACAGCTCGCAGATGCATTCAAATAAACGCCGCCGCTTCCAAAACAAAACGAAAAACCTCATTTTGAGGTTTTTCGCTTTGTTGGCCAAGCAAAAAAGATTTCGCCAAATCCCTTGACATTATGGCAAAATTATGGTATGATATAGCAAATAATCAATAAATTTTTAAAAAAACGTGATATATATGAAAATAAATTTACTTGGTTACCTGCGCGATTCGGCGGCGCTCCGCCCCGATAAAACCGCCTTCGCAGACGAAAAGGGGGAAATATCGTTTGCCGGGCTGCACGCGCTCTCCGCCGCTTTGGGAAACTTGATCGCGCGCGCTTCGGGAGGCGCGTCGCGGAGGGCTTTCATCGTGCCCGTGGAACGTTCGCACGAAAACATATGCGCCATGATGGGGGTGCTCTCCAGCGGCAATTTTTACGTGCCGCTGGATTCCGCTTTGCCCAAAGCCCGGATATTGGAAATAACGCGGCTGCTAAACCCTGCGGGGGTGGTTTTTTCCGGCGGCGCGGGGCCTTGGCGCGAAATTTTCAAATCGTGCGTTTTTGAGGTTTCGGGGGGGATCACCGTCGATCTGGCAGAGGCGAAATCGACGGTGCCGGATTTCGAAATGGCCGAACGCCGGCTTTCCCGCGCCATCGACACGGATCCCGCCTATGCGCTGTTCACATCCGGATCCACCGGGACTCCCAAGGGCATAGTCGTGCCCCACAGAGCGGTGATCGATCTCGCGGAGTGGCTCACCGATATGTTCGGCTTCTCGCCGGACGACGTGTTCGCCAACCAAACCCCGTTTTTCTTCGACGCTTCGGTCAAGGAGATATATGCCGGGATAAAAAACGGGGCAACGGTAAAAATAATGCCGAAAGGGATATTTTCGTTTCCGCTGAAAGCAGTCGAGTTTTTGAACGCTCACAAAATCACCTCGGCGCTCTGGGCCACTTCAGCCGCCTCAATGCTGGCATCCTCCGGGGTTTTTGAGCATTCTGCGCCGATGTATTTGAACAAAGTATCGTTTGCAGGCGAGACCCTGTACGCCAAACATTTGAACATATGGCGAAAATATGTCCCGAACGCCAAATATGCAAATCTCTACGGCCCCACCGAGGCCACGGTGGACTCGGCGTATTACGAGGTGAACCGCGAATTCGCCGAAGGGGAAGTGGTGCCGATAGGCTCCGCCTGCCGCAACATGGAGGTTTTTCTCTTGGATGAAAACGACGCCGAGATACCCCCGGGGCGCATTGGCGAGACGGGCGAGATCTGCGCGAGGGGCACGGCGGTGGCCTTCGGCTATATCGGCGAGCCCGAAAAAACAGACGAGGTTTTCGTGCCCGACCCCAGAAACAGGCTGTGGCGGGAATATATATACAAAACCGGGGATTTGGCCAGATACAACGATTACGGCGAGCTCGTGTTCGTGTCGCGCAGGGACGGCCAGATCAAGCACATGGGGGCCAGGGTGGAGCTCGGCGACATCGAAGCTGCGGTTTTGTCGCTTTCCGGGGTGAGCGCCGCCGTGTGCATCCACGATGCCCAAAAGGAGCGCATCGCGCTGGTTTACACCGGCGAAAACGACGGCAAAATGCTGCAAAAGCTTCGCGGCGCATTGCCCGCGTATATGTGCCCGGTGGAGGCGATATGGCTTCCGGTGATGCCGATGACCAAAAACGGCAAAATCGACAGGGTGACTTTGAACCAAAATTACAGGGACGGGGAATATGCGAAAAGCCGGTAAAGAAGAAATAGACAAATTCCGCGAGGCGGCATTGAAATACAGAGCGTCATCCAATTTTTTCGGTGGTCCGGAAAAGCTTTACGGTTATGGCCTGCGCGGGGATTTGCATATCGCGGATTCCGGGGCGGGTATATTTATGTTGGCGGAAGCGGGCGGTTTTTTCAGGTTGTACTATGCGATATTTGACATGGATGCCATCGCGCCGAAGCTTTGCGAAAATTTGCCAATCGTGGCCGAGAGCGCATATCGCGGGGCCGTGCCGCCCTCTGCGGCTTTTTTAGCCCGCCACGGATTCGGGCATGCCCTAACGAGGTCGCGGATAAGCCTGAGCGTGCGGGGAAATGCAAAATGCACGCCCTCACAAGAGGATACAGCGGATATAGGCGCGGTCCTCGAGCTGTTCGAGGCTTCTTTTGACCGCTATACCGGCTGTCTGCCCGCATTGCCCGAGCTTGGCGAGGCTTCGGTCGAGGGCCGCATCATCACAAAGATGCAAAATGGCGCGTTGTGCGGCGCGCTGCTGTATGAAAAATCCGGCAATGTGGGAACGCTTTGCAATATCGCAGTGGCTCAAAATATGCGCGGGCGCGGCATCGGGAGCTCGATTTTAAATTCATGGATAGCGCGTTCGGCTTCTGATGGGCAATCGCTTTTGCGGCTCTGGGTCGCGGATGAAAACGCTCCCGCGCTCGCGCTGTACCAAAAGCACGGCTTTAAGCCGGACGGGCTGAAATCCGAAGTTATGATAAAAACAAAATAAAGAAAGCAGGATATATTTATGGAAAAATTACTGAAACTGTTGGCGGACATACGGCCCGACGTGGATTTTGCCGCCGAGTCCGCTTTGGTGACCGACGGCATTTTGGATTCGTTCGATATCGTGGCCGTGGTCTCGGAGATAAACGACGCCTACGGCGTGTCGATCGGGGTCACGGATCTGCTCCCCGAAAATTTCGACTCGGCCCGGGCTATCTACGCTCTCATTCAGGAGCGCCTTAAATGACCTACACATCGCCCGCTTTTTTGTGTTTTGTTTTCGGCGCCTGGATTTTGCACGCCGCATTCCCGAAAAAATTTCGCTGGGCGGTCCTGCTCGCCGTCAGCCTCGCTTTTTACTCCATATGCGACCTGCGGGCGGGCATATGGCTGGTTTTATGCACCCTCGCGACATTTTTTGGCGGATGGCTCGTATACGGGCAAAAAAACAAAACGCTGAAAAAAGTTTTGCTCGCCGCGACGCTGCTCTCGGTGTTCGGGCTGCTCTTTGTGTTCAAGTTCGCGGGCTTTGCCGCTAATCTTCTGCCTTCGCTTCTGGGCGGCTTTTCCAAGGGGCTGCTTTTGCCGCTCGGCATCTCTTTTTATATTTTCCAGTCTGCGGGATATGTTATCGATTTGTACAGGAAAAAATACGCGCCGGAAAAAAACATAGCCAAATACGCGCTGTTTGTCTCGTTTTTCCCGCAGATCATCCAGGGGCCGATAGGGCGCTACGACAGGCTCGCCCCCCAGCTTTTCTCGGGCGAAAAGCCAGGCGCGGATTCGTACAGGCACGGCATACAGCTTGTTTTGTGGGGGTTGTTCAAGAAGATGATCATAGCCGACAGGGCGGCTTTGATCGTCGAGGGAGTTTTCAAGGCGCCGGAACTCCACGGGGGCATAGTCTCCGCCGCGGCCGCCGCTTTTTACTGCATACAGATATACTGCGACTTTTCCGGGGGCATAGACATATCGCGCGGAGTGGCCGAGGGGTTCGGGATTTCGCTCGACAAAAACTTCGAGCAGCCGCTGTTCGCGGTTTCGGTGCAGGATTTTTGGCGCAGGTGGCACATCACCCTCGGCTCCTGGATGCGCGACTATCTGTTTTATCCGCTCTCGCTCTCGCGCCGCTTCGGAAAACTCGGCAGATCGATGCGCAAACTGCTCGGGGTCAGGCTGGGCAAAATGATCCCTTCGTTATTTGCCACGTTCATCGTGTTTTTTGTCATCGGCATATGGCACGGGGGGGCTTGGAAATACATAATCTTCGGCTTGTGGAACGGGCTGCTTTTGAGCTCGGCGATGTTCGCCGAACCTCTGTTCGCCAAAATGCGCAAAGCGGCAAAGGTAAGCGACAAAAGCAAGTTCTGGCACGGGTTCCGCATTGTGCGGACTCTTTTAATCGTGGGCGCGGGCAGGATACTCACCAGGGCGAACAACACCTCGGAGGCGCTGATCATGCTAAAAAACATCTTCACATCGCCAAAAAGCTCGCATGTCATAGCGGGGGCCTTTATGAACTTCGGGCTCAGCGCCCAGGACTACATCGTCATGGCCGGGGCGTTTGCCGTGCTCGTCATTTCTGACATCATCGAGGAGAGGGGCATTCCCGTCCGCCATTTCATCGAAAAGAGATCTCCCGTTTTGCAGGTTCTCGCAATCGTTTTCGCGCTGTTCGCGCTGTTGTATTTCGGCGCGTACCGGGACGGGTATATAAGCCCGCAGTTTGTATACGCGGGATTTTGAAAGGAATTTGTTTGAATGTCTCCTAAAAGCTGGCTCATATGCTTTTTTGCAGTTTTGGCCTTAGTTGTTTTGTCGATCCCCTTTTTCAATATGGCGACCGACCCTTTCGGCGTATTCGGCGACCCGATTCTCGGCTGGTACGACTCCAACATGACAAACAACCCGGCCGCCTCCAAGATCGCCTACATAAACCTCAACCACCAAAATTACGATTCGTACATCATCGGCTCCTCGGGGGCGAGCTCGTTTCCGGTCGATACCTTGAACAAATATACGGGAGCGAAATTTTTCAACCTGTTCAGCTACGGCGCCGACATGGAAAAAACCTATCTTGCGGCAAAATATGTGCTGGAAAACTATGAGGTGAAAAACCTCGTTTTGTGCGTGGGGATCATGGATGCGGTGAACTACAAAAAATACGGCGATTCGCTCACCGAAAGCCTGCACCAAAACATCACGGGGGAATTCGCGCCCTCGTTCTACCTGAAATATCTGTACGCAAACCCCAAATACGGCATGGCCAAACTCGACTACAAAAACAACCACGCCGCCTACCTGCCGAAATTTTTCGACGTATTCGACGCAAAAACCGGTTCATATGACGACCGTGTGGTGGATATCGAGCCAATAGGCGGCCTTGAACGGTATCTCGAGGCCAAGCCCGCATTTTTGCCCGAGAACAGATATAATCCCGCATCGAAGTTCCCGTATATAGATGAGTGCGTGGGGCGGATAGCGGAAATAAAAGAATTGTGCGAAAAAAAGGGCGCCGACTTCAAGCTCATCTTCATGCCCTCCTACTTCAACCTCATCGAGCAGCTCAACATGACCCGGGTGGCGATATTTTACGACAAACTCGCCCGGGTATGCGATTTTTGGGATTTCTTCTTAGGCTCGGCGAGCATGGAGCCGCGCTATTTCCAGGACTATATGCATATTCGAAACGCGCTGGGAAACATGGCGCTGGCGCGGGTGTACGGCGACGGCTCCGTGTACATCCCCGAGGATTTCGGGTTTTTCGTGACCAAAGAAAACAGCGCGGAATACGACGGCGGATTCTGGGACAGGCTGGCGTCCGTTTCGCCCGAGGCCGGCCACGCGGCCGCCCTTGACATACTCGCATACCACCACATCGACGAATCGGCGGGTTCTGACACCGTGACATCGCCGGAGCGCCTCGAGCAGCACCTGAAAGCGCTTTCGGAGGCGGGGTACAGCACGGTTTCGGCCTCCGAGATATTCGATTTCGTCGAGAGGGGGCTGCCGCTGCCGGAAAAGGCGCTGCTTCTCACATTCGACGACGGTTATCTGAGCAACTACGAATACGCCTTTCCCATTCTGGCAAAATACGGCATGAAGGCCCTGGTCTGCCCGATAGGCATCTCGATGGGAACC
Source organism: Oscillospiraceae bacterium (assembly GCA_009782405.1). The sequence goes on along the minus strand of WRJC01000071.1, from coordinate 1,023 downwards.
GACAGGTACCGAAACACCGACCGCTTGGACGTGCCGTATTTCGGCTGGGACGAAGCCCGCGAAATGGCCGCTTCCGGCATATTCGAGATCGGCAGCCACTCATATGACATGCACCTGTACCCGCCCGCCGAACCCGACCCGGACTCCTGCCGCCAGGGGATTCTGCGGCTGCATGGCGAATCGGAGCAGGAATATATCGCAGCCCTCCGGGCGGATATCGAGGCTTTTGCCGCTTTGTACGAGCAGAACATGGGCCATCGCCCGACCGCGTTCGCCTTCCCCTACGGAAAGCACGAGCTGCTGGCCGAGGCATTGCTTCTTGAATACGGCTTCAAAATGACCTTCACCACGCAAATCGGGGCAAACGAAATAATCAAAGGGCTGCCCCAGAGCCTGTACGGGCTTTGCCGCTACACTGTGTCGGGCGAGATGAGCGGAGCCGAGCTGATAGAGCTGCTTTCGGAGGGAAAATAAATTTTCGCAAAACTGTTGACAAAAGCCTTGAATTATGGTATGATACCATTTAGACATGATATTGCAAAAGGTTGGGAGTGAAATTGAAATGGCTGTGCCAAAAAACAAAACCTCCAAGGCGAGGCGCGACACGAGGCGCAACAACGTGTGGAAACTCGCTATGCCGGGCCATGTGCTGTGCGCGTGCGGGGAATATGTGCTGAGCCACAGGGTATGCAAGGCCTGCGGCAAATACAACGGAAAAGAAGTCATCAAAATAGAAGACAAGAAAAAGTAAAATACCGGCATACAATCGTGCAGGGAAAGGCGCCAAAAGCCCCTCTCCCTTGTTGTATTTTAAAAGGCGGTTTATGAAACTGACGAAAACATCCGAAAGATTGCGGGCAATCGAAGGCTATATGGCCGGCAAAAAAAAGAGCTGCGAGAATAAATGCATCTTCTGTTTTATCGACCAGCTGCCAAAAGGGCTTCGCGAGAGCCTGTATTTCAAAGACGACGACGAAAAACTTTCGTTTCTCTACGGCAACTACATAACCCTCACCAATATGG
>WRJC01000070.1 GCA_009782405.1 Oscillospiraceae bacterium | reverse complement strand
TGGCATTCGAGCTTTTCGCCGAAACTCGACCTGTCAAAAAGATAATATATTCAGGCGACGCGCTTGCAGCAAGAATTGTCGGCGGCAAAGAAAATTGCGCAATATTGCCGGGAGGCAGCGCAACCGTTCGCAACGAACACTTTTTTGCCATGAGCGGCTCGCCTGTGGATTCGCTTGATATTGCAGTGTATTACAGGCAAAACGGAGAAGAAAAGTCGGGGCATCTTGCCGTGCCGGTCGTAAATTACAAAACAAAAAACGAATATATTTTCCCGGTCAGAGGCAAAGGGTGGCAAGTGCACGGAAATTACGATTGTCTTGGCTCGCACCGCATTCCCGCTCCCGCTTCGATGGAGTTTGCAATTGATTTGGGTATGCTCGATTTTGAAAACAAGATAACTTATGAATGGAACGCCAACAGGAAAAACGAAGACGCCCTATGCTACGGCAAAGAAATTTTAGCGATCGGCGACGGCGAAGTGGTGGACTGCTATAACACCGCAGACTGGCGCGCGTTTTATTCTGACGACCCTGAAAGCGACTGGGTCAGGATTGGAAAACAATACGGAAGCGTGCCGCTCCATTGCGGGAACTATGTGATTATCAGGCATGCGAACGACGAATATTCGTTTTACGGGCACATGATTCAAAACAGCGTGACAGTGCAAAAAAAAATGAGCGTCAAGCAAGGGGATGTTCTCGGCAAATTGGGCAATGTAGGCTTTTCGTTTTCGCCGCATTTGCATTTTCATCTGATGGACGGCCCTGATTTGTTTGAAGCGTGCGGGCTGCCATGCCATTTTACGAACATCGTCGATATGTGCGGGCGTCAGCTCTCGCTCATTTGTGAGGAATATACGATCATAATGGTCAAATAACATTGCAAAAAAATTTCATAACACATTGGCTTCCAGCCACTTCGCCACGCCGTCCTCGTCGCAGTCGCCGCAAACATATCCGGCGACGGCTTTTGCTTCGTCTATGGCGTTTGCGACGGCTACGCTGTTGGCGCAATGCGATAACCAGTCTATGTCGTTGTAGTCATCGCCGAAAGCAGCTATTTCATCGGCGGCAATATTCAACGCGCCTTCCACCGCAATCAATGCGTTCAGCTTTGTCGCTTCCCGATGGACTACAGTCACAAATCCGGCGTCGGAATATGTGACGACCCTGACTTCGGGGAATCCTTTGGTTATATCGCCCGCCGGTTCGCCCGGGTTGCCATCGAGATACAGCGCGTCATCTTTAAGTCCCTCCGAAAAATCGGTGATGACCGTAGCTATTTTTCCGATGCTCCAATGGTCGTTTGCGTAATCGCCGGATAAAAGGTATGCGTTTTCCGTCGAGGCGCACCTTACCGACCCGAACCGCCCCAGCAATATGTTTGCACTGTCAATCGGAATCAGCCGTTTGTATAGCTCTTCGCCGTTGCATCGCGCCAACGCGCCGTTGCCGGCGATGACGATATCCGGCACGATGCCAAACAGCGGCGAAATATGATCCGTGACAAAACGAAAATCCCTCGCGGTGGCAAATGCGACCAAAACGCCGCGATCCCGGACGCGCCGGAATACATCGACGCTGTATTCGCCGATTGTCTTGTCGCGGCGCAAAAGCGTGTTGTCGAGGTCGGTTACAATTAGCCTGATGTTTTTCAATTCGCTGCCCCCTTTTGCTCGATGATGCTGCGCCGCGTTTTTGACGACGGCATATGCGGCCGTTTCATATATTTCCGAGCACTTGGCGCATTTCTTCCTTGAACGCCGGGCGGCGGTTGTTTTCTTTCATTAGCCTCTGGATATAATCGTCGGACTTTCCCAGCGCTTCGCATAAATCTTCTTCGATTCCGGCGTAATACGCCGCTTTCGCATAGCTTTTGCGCTGCGCGCCGTCTATATGGAATTGTATCATTGTCCGCAGCATACCGAGCGCCGAACACAAATAGCGTTCTTGATTCTCCGGATTTTTCTCAAACAAAAACATATCTGAAATGCCTTCGTTGTCTTCGGATTTTATCCTGGATAAAAACGCGCCCAGATTTTTTGCGCCGTAATCAATGCCCGCCTCCGCTATTTCATCGGAAATTTCATCTTTTGCCCCGATTACGGAATTGCCCAAACAGGAATATATGAGCGATGCCGCCGTATATTTTATATATTCATAGCTGCCATCCGGGTTGTAGCTTCCCCATTGCGCATTTTTCAAATCCTTCGGGGCGATTTCGATAAGCTTGTCCCGCCTGCCTTCAAAGGACAATATTTTTCTGAGCAAAAATTTGTTGTCCCTGCCAAAATAGGCGTCGGTTTTCTGATTTTCCAGCCAGCTTCCGATTTCATCGACAAAATCGGCTATGCCCATGATTTTTTCGGCCAAGAAACGCGCCCGTTTGTATAATGGGAACCATTTGTGAAATTTGAACATTTCCAAAGCTGCCGCATATGCCTTTTTTATTTGTCCGCTTTGCTCATAGGAATCAACCAAAATGGTTTTTATTTTATACGGCACGCTGTTTTGATCTTGCCTGCGATAATCGTTTTCATCCGCGTTTCCCGCATTTGCCCGGGATATATATTTTTGCGCCGTTTCTACGGCTTTGTCCCATTTGCCAATTTCATAATATCCCTGCGCGAGGTACAGGCTGTAATCAGAATGGTATTCGGCCAATTTTGAAGATATGGCCAAAACGTCAAATTTTGCGCCTTTTTTTTCATGGAGCTCCTTTGTGAGCAGATATATTTGTTCGCTTTGCGCGAAGCTCAAATTTTTGGCTATATTTTCGAGGGCTTCCAAAGATGCGGGGAAATCCGTTATGTAAGCGGCCATGTCAGCGGAAAAATACCCGCGAAAATCCAGCCATGTTCCAAGTATCTTTTCATAAGCCGAAACTTTGTTTTTATGGCATTTCAAAGCCGATTCGAAAAACGCCTCCAACGCATCGCCCGCATCTATTTTTATGTACTCCAAAGGCTCTTCCGTTCCCAAAATGTCAAAGTCGCCGCTCGCTTCGTTTATGCACTCGAAAAGATCGTTCAGCGCCAAATAGGCGATGTCGAAATCGCCGTTTCTCGCGTAAACGACCGACATCCGCAGATATTTCGCAAATTCCGCCGCCCATTCGCTGTCCTCGTATTCGGTTTCGTCGTAGCTGTCGCTGTAATCGTCGTAATCCGCTTCCAAAAAATGCTCCCCGTCGAGGCAGGCCTTGCAGAAATCGTCCACTTCGCTTAGAAAATCTTCTTTTCCCAGCGTTCCCAGTTCCGACAAAACGACTTTGGCGTTTATATATTTCGCCGTGAAATCCATCCGTTTTTCATCGTCCAGCTTATGCAAAAGCATCAGCACCAGCTCGGACAAATATTCTTTTTCTTTTTTCAAAAGCAAATTTTTCAATTCCGTTGTGTTCATGACGATATCCTTTCCCAAAATGATGCTGCGCTATCTATTTATTTTATTATACCCGCCAAACCGAAAATTGTCAAGCAAAATTATTTTGCAGCATATTGGCTAAAAAGCCTCATGTTCCGAACAAAAAATCTGATAAAAGCGGCGGAATGCGCTTGACAAAAAACAAAAAATCTGGCATACTATTAAGGAAAGCAATAAATTTCGGAGGAAACAAAAATTGAATGCAAAACTGAGCGATGCCGCCCGGCATATACTGAACGATCCGCAGCTTATATCGATTCGCGAAAATTGGTTTGCCCGTTTGCGGAGTCTGTTCGCCGGGACAGACGATGCAAAAACGGTATTTGCCATAAATGGCATAAACGGCAATTCCAAAACCCCGGGGTTGTTGTACAGCGAGCCTGAACGCTGGATGATTGAAAGCTTGGAAAACCTGGCTGAAAATGCCGAAAGAGCCAAAAACGCCGATATTTTTGCGCCGCTTTGCATACAAAACGGTATTTTCGGGGTTCATTTTGTCGACAGTATTTTCGGATGCAATGTCTATTACGAATACGGGCAATGGTACAGCGGCTATTTAAAATGCGAAGTGGGAAAATTATCTTTTCCGGATATAGGCGAAAGCGAAGCGTGGCAGCTTACGCGGCGGGTGACGGACGCATTTTTGGCTGCGGATGTGCAACTTCCCGTATATGGGCTGCCGACCATTGCCAGCGTCCTCAATATAGCCGTAAATCTGTACGGCGAACGAATCCTGACGGCGATGCTTTGCGATCCCGGTGCCGCCGCCCATGATTTGAAAATCATCAACGATGTATTGGTTGATTTGCACCGCCGCATGATCGCTTTGCTTCCGGCAGGCCAACTGCAGCCGGTAATACCTGACGGAAGGATCCAAATGCCGGAATCCGGACAAATTTGCGGCTGCACGACGCAATTGATCTCGCCGGAATGTTACCGCGATATGATTGCCCCGCTCGACGGCGAACTGCTCGGCGTTTATCCGAACGGCGGAATGGTTCACCTATGCGGCGCGCACGAGCACCATATACCGGCTTTCCGCGATATGAAAACTCTGCGGGCTGTTCAATTAAACGACCGCGCATCCGAAGGTTTGGCCAAATATCACGCCGGTTTGCGCCATGACCAAATCATATATCTAAATCCCTGCGATGCTATGCCTGCCAAAAAGGCAGTGGATATAACGGGAGGAAAACGTTTGGTGCTTGTCGGAGAGCGTGAAATTTTTAAAAAACCATGAGAATTGGAGGAATTTATTCATGAAAAAAGTTAAATTCGCGATAATCGGCGCGGGAAGCGTATGCTTCTGCCCGGCTACAGTGACAGACATTCTGTTGAACGAAGAATTTAAAGCGTTGGACCGGTTGGAAATCTATTTGATGGACATACGGGGCGAAGCGTTAGAAGCGTCAAAGGCTTACTGCGAAAAGCTGTCCGCGAAATTGGGCAGGAACGCGGTTATCAGCGCTTCGACAAATTTGTCTGCGGCGATCGACGGCGCGGATTTCGTCATTACGGCGATCGAGGTCGACCGCTACCACTATTGGTCGCAGGATTTCCATATACCGAGGCGTTACGGATTCAGACAGATATACGGCGAAAACGGCGGGCCCGGCGGAATGTTCCATACGCTGCGAAATTTGCCCCCAATTCTCGAAATCGCGCATGCGATGGAAAAGGGATGTCCCGGCGCGTGGCTGTTGAATTACACCAACCCGGAGGCAAAGCTCGTGGAGGGCGTGTCGAAGCTGAGCAAAACAAAAGCCGTGGGCCTGTGCCACGGGGTCGGCGGCGGCATGGGGCAGCTTGCCCAATTATTGCAAATGCCATATGAGCGCATAGGCGCGTCGCCGGTGGGGCTGAATCATTTCGGTTGGTTCACGAAAATATGGGACAAGGAAACCGGCGAGGATTTATACCCGAAACTCCGCGAACAGGAAAAGAAAGCGGACCTTCTGGCGGGCTGGGACCATTTGGCGCTGTCGCGCATAATGCTGCGCACATACGGATTGTGGTCATACCCCGGAACAAATCATGTAGGCGAATATATCGCATGGAGCGACGGTTTTTTAGCGAGCCAGAGCGTGCAGTATTATTTCGACCCCGCATATGAAAATCCGTGGGAAACGAAAAAGCCGCCCGCGTTTATCTACAATATGGACACAATAGCGGAACGGCATGAATTGTTCCCCGCAAATGGCGACGGGGATTGGTACAAGGAGAGCTTCGACCCCGAGACAAGAAAATTGCAAGTTTCAGGCGAGTTCGGCATACCCATAGCGGAAGCCGTATATTTCGACAAACCGGCGGAAATCGGGGCTGTGAACATGCCAAACAAAGGCTATGCGTCCGACTTGATGCAAGATATGGTCATCGAGCTGCCGGCGCTTGTCGACGGAAAAGGCATACACCCGCACAAATGCGACCCGCTCCCTGCGGCAATCGCCTCGATGATATGCACTCAGGGCGCGATTCACCAGTTGCTTATCGAAGCATACGCGGAAAAATCCCGCAGCAAACTTTTGCAGGCGATACTGCTCGACCCGACGGTTTCGAGCTATAACAACGCGGTCGCGCTGATAAACGAGATGTGCGAACGGCAAAAAGAGCTCTTGCCGCCGATGCATTGGTGATATCAAGAAGGATCGAAAATACCGATTTTATGTTCCGCTATTTATTCGAATTTTATCTCGAATTCCGCCCTCCTGCCGTCTTCAAGCTCCAGCGCCACCATCATGCGGCCATCTGCGTCGTAGGTATGCAGCCCCGAGATGTCGTCGGCGATCGCGCAGATCATCTCGATGTCGCCCGCGCACAGGCACTCGTATATGAAATCGTTTTCTTCCTTTGGAAGATCGATCATTCTTTGGTTAAATGAGCTGTCCTTGAATTTCGTGTACTCCAATGATTCGCGGTAGCCCCGCTCATACATTTCCCGCACCCTCCAATCGGGCTGCGGCGCGGGAACTGTGTCCGTTGCCGGCTCCCCGGCCATTTCGTCGATATATTTATCAATATAATTTTGGCGTTTGTTCCGCCACTCCTCAAGCAATATTATACGTTCTTCTTCATTTTCAATGTATTGGTCAAGCCGTTTGGCAATATACCTTTCATTTTCAACCGCTTCCAGTTCCATGAATCTTTTGGTGTCTATCCAAAACGCATGGTTGCTTGAAAAAACCCTTGTCTTGCATTTGGCGCATATGGTTGCAAGACAATAATCGGTGCACGAGTCCGTAGGCTCATAGGCCACTTGCGGGAGCAGCAAATCGGTTCCCCCGCAGTTCATCAGGCAGTATAGCTCCAGTTCCGTACAGTTGTCGCAGGGACAAAAAGGCTCATAATACATCCGCTCGATGTATTCCTGTTCCGATGAATAGAACCCTGATTCGTTCGCTTTTGTTTCGCCTGCGCCGATCAAAAGATTTTCGTTTTCGGATTTGCCGTCTTGAATTTGAGCGGCCTTTGGCGAGCTTATCGCCGCTACGTACACTCCCGCCCCGACAATCGCCGAGAGCAGAATGATCGAGGTTATGACCGTGCCGACGGTGCCTTTTTTATAATTCAGCATATTTTCGAATCTCCTTTCGATTTGCTTCCGGGTGTTTCCCATGGTGGCATGTATGACCGACAATTTTGCGCCTGCCGCGCTGATCGCATTCAGGATTGTGCGGCAGTAAAATTTTTTGCCGCTCTTTCCCATATTTTTCACAAGGGTTTCGTCGCAGGAAAGCTCGCATGAAATGCCCGTTTCCCTTTCCAGCAGAAAGCACAGCGGGTTGAACCAATGGACAACCCGGGCAGCCATAAAAATAAATTTGTACCATAAATCGCAGCGTTTCACATGGATCAGCTCGTGCTTCAATATCAGCCTGATTTCGTCTTTTTCAAGCGTTATGTCCGGCAGATAAACCACAGGCTCGAAAAGCCCGGCCGCCATCGGCGTGGATATGCCCCCGTGGCGGCGAAGGCCGATATTTCTCCTTATTTTCAGCTCGTGTTTGCATTGCGTGAAAATACCGTAAATTTCCGAGTATTTCAGATCAAAGGCGCCTTTTTTCAGGTACTTTTTGGATTGCGCATATTTTGCGGCTTTTGTCACCGACAAAACGGCGATTCCCGAAAGCCAGACATAAGCGGCGATGCCTAAGATGTCTTTCGCGTTTATTTTTGGTTTGTTTTCGGCCGCGGGGGAGTCGGGTTTTGTTTCGGAATCACCGATTTTGAATTCAATGTCGGCTGCGGGCCCGGATTTGCCGGTTTCCGCAGTCTCCGATTTCTGTCCGGACGACCGCCCAAAAGCAAAAGGCGAAATTTTTTCGCCAAATGGCAAAATGCGCGCATCTATGGGCAGCAGCAGAAATATCATCGCGGCGATGCCGGAGTAATAGCGCCATTTCGCGCTCAAGCGGCCTTTCGCTATTTTTTGCGAAGCGAACAAAAGCAGCGTCACTGCGCTTCCGGCAAAAGACATCCGCAAAACCGCGGAAAATATATCGGCCATTTTTTCACCCCCGTTCATCCAACCACTCGCGCAGTTGTTTTATGTCTTCCTCCGGCATATCCTCGCCGTTATAAAGAGTCGCGACGAAGCTCCGTATGGAGCCGTTGTATTTCGCGTCGAGATATTTTTTCGCCTCCAGGCGCGCATATTGTTTTGCCGTTATATTCGCGTGGTAATAATTCGTCTTGCCTTTTTTTTCGTACGATATCATGCCCTTTTCGGCGAGCCTCGACAAAAACGTGAGCACCGTCGTGATTTTCCATTGTTTTTCGTCTTTGCATAATTCCATGATGGCGTTTGACGTGACGGGTCTTCCGGCTTTCCATATTATTTGCATGATGCTCTTTTCGGATTCGGACATTTTTGATATTTCGATATCCATGTTTCATCCTTCCAAATTCTACGCTATGTAGCAATAGCTGTATTCTACACCATATAGAATGATTTGTCAAGGGGTTTTTGAAAATTTTCCCCAAAAATTTTTCAAACAAAAAAGCGAGCTCGCTTTTTTAGGCGACATGGGCATAATATGCCCCGGGTCACTCAAAGTTTGTTTCCCAAAGTCCGTTTATGCGATAAAACAAACCTGTCAATTTTATATCGACCGTATCTGCTTCGAGATAACCGATCGGTATTTTATGCCTTCGAATATAATTGCCGAAGATAAAATATTCGTCATCGTCCGCAGCGCAAAATCCGATTCGGATATCGTACACTTCCTCAAAGCCATTGTATTTTATTCCATCCTTGGCCAGCTCTATGAACAATTCGCCGCCTTTATATTCGATTGCATCGAGATAAATCTCAAATTCGCCGATTGTATCAAGATAATACGGCGTTTCGAACTCAATGCGCCCGCCTAATTCGGGAAGCGGCAGCGTATATATGAATTCGGGCATTTGATGCGTTGAAACCGAGACCTCTATTTTTTTTATTGTGATTTTATCGAAAATTTCCCGCTCGGCGTTGTATATTCGCGCCTCGCCGAATTCGGGCAATTCCGGGTAACCGAAGTTTGAAGACATAGATGTGCCAAACCCCGCAGTGCTGCCGTTTTTATACCTTGCGTTCCCCGATATGAAGTAATGGATGCGATTGTATAGCCGGTTGTCCGATTCCAAAAGCGTGGGGCGCAGAATTTCGACGTTGTAGGACAAAAACGCGCTTCCATCGGCCAAAAACACATTTATCCTTTTTATGCCGTTGTCGGTCACGGATAATTCGTCGACAATTTTTGGTTTTGCCAGCCTTATATCGGCCGACACTCCCAAATCATTGTTTTTTATTGTAAATTCCGGCTCGCCGGGAAAATCAGCATATTCGTAATAGCAAAGATAAAAAAATGCAGATAAAATGCGTCGCGGAGCTTGTCCGGCAATTGGGACATCAATTGCATTATTTCATTTTCGTCCGATAAAAACCGCTCTGTATACGGTATTTCGGCATCTTCCAGGGTTCGGGTCAGCATCGCGTTTCTTTTTTGTTTTTTATATATATTGGCGCAGACATTCACGGCGACGCGTATAAACCATTAATTTGCCCACGCAGATCCGGTATACCATGTCGATATACTTTTCCGCAACTTCTGTTTTGGTGCCGCTTGGAAATTCCATTTTCACAGCCCCCTTTATATACCGACCTATATCATGAATCGATACAATCATTTTTGGAAATAAATTTATCTCTTTACCTACAAACACAATTATACCATAGGATTTGTTACATTGCATCAAAAAAATTTTTTCGCGGATATTCTTGCTTATGGTTGATTTTTGTGGTATAATGGTGTGCAGTGTATATAAGCTGAGGCAAACGCATGGAGGCTATAGATATGCAAGAGCTATTCATTGCAAAGATACATATCGGCAAAGTTCGACATTTGGAGAATTTCGATATTGTGTTGTCCGATACCGAACGCAAGCATCTGATTCTTACGGGCAAAAACGGCAGCGGCAAGACAAGCTTGCTTGAAGCTATGCGGGATAAAATTTTTGCGCAACAATACAAACAATATTTGATTTTTAACGAAGAAGACAAAAAACACGTTTTTAAAACAACCCAACGACACATAGATCAGGCCGAAAATTCCAGTAAAAATATAAATGTTGACTTTTCAGCCCAGCCGGATTATGCAAAATCAACTTTTGTTTATGTTTCAGCCATGCGCAATAAAGTTGATGTTCCGGATTCCATTTCGCAAATCCTCAATAGCGGGAAGACAATAATAACCCGCAATGCGAGCAAGGATTTTTTGAAATATGTTTTAAATCTATATGTCCAATACCTCAGCGCAAAAGACTCCGGCGGGTCAACAGAAGATATTGCACGATACGTCAAATGGTTTGACAATTTTACAAACGCATTGCGCGAGATTTACGATTGCCACAAACTGGAAATAAAACCGGATATGAAAAACCTCGCGTTTCAAATAGTAATGCCCGGTCATGAACCATTCAGACTTCACGAAATGTCTGACGGTTATGCGGCGTTTATCGATATCTATATGGAATTGCTGATGCGGATGGAAAGCTCTGATGCCGTTGTCGAGTATGAAAATCCTGCAATTGTTTTGATCGATGAAATCGAAACGCACTTACATGTTGAATTGCAAAAAAGAATATTGCCTTTCTTGACAAAGGTTTTTCCCAATATTCAATTTATTGTCGCTACACACTCTCCATTCGTCATCACATCGCTTGAAAAGGCGATAGTGTATGACTTGGAAAAGCATATAAGGCTTGATGGCGATCTCACGGAATACAGCTATACCGATATCATTGAAGGTTATTATGATGTTAGCGAGTGTTCTGCGGGCCTTAAATCCGACTTCGATAGGTATGTCGAGTTATGCAATATGGATTCACGTACGGCTATTGAACGGGATGAAACCCGTAAACTGTTTGAACGGCTCAATAAAATACCGGGAACATCGCCTCTTAGCGCTGCATTCTATATGTTTGAAAGGGGGCGCAAATGGTAAAGATAACTAAAACGCAGGGTTGGGCTGATGGCACCCATATTGATGCCCATGAGGGTTGGAACAATGGTTCCCGTAATCGCGATTTGCTTGAATCCGACTGTTTCGCAAAATGCTATATATGCGAGGACAAGCCAAAAGATGTTAAAAATCTAACGGTTGACCATATAATTTCCAAAGATAACGACCCAAGGCTTGAGTATGTGTGGGAAAATTTGTTATTGGCTTGCGCGTATTGTAATCACGAAGTTAAAGGAAGCAAATACAACGGAATAATTAACCCTTGCGAAACAGACCCAGAGGAGAAAATCAACTTTGAAATGTCGTATGACAGACGGAATGTGGTTATATCAACTGATTCATTTGACAAAGCTGTCCTCGAAACCAAACAATTGCTTGACGAAGTATATTCAAACAGAATGTTAACGCGAAAATTAACGGCTGAACTTAATACATTTGACAAATATATTCCCAATGCCATATCGGGCGACGATTGGGCCATTGAGTACATACAGGAAGCTGTCAGCCGTTGTTCGATATTTGCGGCGTTCAAACGGAAGATTGTGCGTGATGACCCACAACTTTCAAGAACATTAACAGAAACATCCCAAACTTGAAATTCAAAAGGAGCGTGTAATTATGAAGGCAATCAAAGCGTTTGGCCCCGGCGATCTGCGCGTGGTCGAGGCGCCCATGCCGGAACCCGGCCCGGGGCATGTGCGCATAAAAGTCCGCGCCAGCGGAATATGCGGCTCGGACAAATGGCTGTGGTCCGTCAAAGGCAAAACGGAATCCGTGGCCGGGCATGAAATAGCGGGGGAAATAGAAAAGCTCGGCGAAGGCGTGACCGCCTTTTCGCCCGGCGACCGCGTGATGGTCAACAATGTGGTGGGCTGCGGGGAATGCCCTGCGTGCCGGGCCGGGGAATTTGTGCTTTGCCCCTTCTGGAACGGCTCGCAGGACGTCAACAACGGGTTCGGGGAGTATGTCGTGGCGCCCGTGCGCAATTGCATGCGCCTATTGCCCGGGTTTGATTTTATCGACGGTTCGCTGATCATGGACAACTGGGGCACGCCATACGGCGCATTGCAGCGCAGCGGCATACAATTTGGCGTCGATGTGCTGGTTTCCGGCTGCGGGCCGATCGGACAGGCAGCAGTGGCGCTCTGCGCGGCGATGGGCGCTTATGTGATAGCCGCCGAGCCGCTCCCCTACAGAAGGGAAACCGCCCTGCGAAACGGCGCGAAGGCGGTTTTTTCTCCCGAAGAGCTGCCCGAAGCGGCGAAAAAAATGACGAACGGGGCGGGAGTCCATACGGTGCTCGAATGTTCCGGGGACGGCGGGGCGTATGCGAACTGCCTGAAATCGCTACGCATCGGGGGCAATCTGGTAGCCATAGGCGAACACGCGGAGTTTTCCGTCGATTCCAGCGAATTGATACGGCGCAGGCTCTCTGTCGGCGGAAGCTGGTACTCCACGCTCCGGCAGGCAGGCGAAGTCATGCAGCTCGCGGCCCAAAAGCGCGTCGACTTGCGCTGTTTTTTGACGCATACGGTAAAATTGGAAGAAGTGCCGGATATATTCGGCTCCGTCGTGGGCTTTGGCGACGGCTTGATAAAATGCATGATCGTTTTCGATTAAGCCTCAATGCGGATTTTTCGCCGGATTTTAAATTCAGGCGTTCGCCTGCAGGGAATTTGGGGATATGCACATGAATTCGATTTTGTTGCCGTCGGGGTCCGCGCACCAGCACTGCCAGTTTTTATCCTTGCCGGCGCTGGGCCCCGATGTTATCGTTATGCCGTTTTTTCTCAGGTGGCCGGCGGCCGCTTCTATATCGTTTACCCTTATGCATAAATGGTGATAGCGGTTGTCGCCGTTTTTTGTCTGTTCGGGCCTTGCGTAAAACAATTCCACAAATGAGTTTTCCGCGAGCTTTATGTATTGTATCCACGGGTCGCCTTTGTCGTCTGTCAGCGTGAAGGCGTGCTTGAATCCGAGCTTGTTGCAGTAAAAGTCGAGCATCGCGTCCATTTGCGGGGTGTGGTAGGCGGTGTGCGCTATCCCCAATGCGATATTGTCCATGTTTTTTGATCCCTTTCTTTATTTATAACTTCGATCATTCGTTATCCATCAATAAATTTTTATCCTTTAAAATTTTTATATAATCTTCTTCCGATAAATTGCAGTCGATTAAATCAATAAATTCTTTCTTAGTTAGATGTAACTGGTCTTTCATTTCAGATATTAATTCATTGCCAATCTCCTGCTTGTTTCGGCTCACAAATGTTTGTATATCTGTTCTAATTTCACCAAATTCAAACACATAATAAAGATGTTTTGTTTTTTGGATTTCCGCAAATCCTTTTTTTAACAGATTCTGATGCACTTTCCGCGGATCCATTACCATATTTTTTTTACCTTTGACCTTATTGTTTCGATTTTTTCTTTTAATCTTTGGGTCATTTTCCTGTTTGATAAATCCTTGGCGATGTAATCGTCCCAAAAATAATCCAAATAACATATATAATCAAGCATTACTGCCGCTTCAGTTTCATTTCCGAGAGTTATTTCAAATTCCTTATCCTCAATGCTTACCCATTCATCGCCCTTATAGCTCAGCATTATCGTATGCGGAAACAAAAATTTAAATTTGACATCCATTTCATAGTCTTTATAAGCTAATTCCGTAAACTCTTTCAAGACAGTTACAGATTCTATTCCTTTTGCTTTTGGAAACAATTCTTTTAATTTTGTAAAAATTGCGCTCGTATCAACTGTTTCGTCGAAATTTGAAATCACCGAATTCATTATGTATCACCTCAATTATTCACTTATGCCCGAATAAGCAAGCCATATTATTGCCCTCCCGATATTAACCCGGATAGCCCGGCGCATAGAACCTATAACATAACAATATATCACAAATTTGTGAACAATTCAACACCGAAAATTCAAGCCCCTGCGGCCGGATGTCGCCGCCGAGGGGCTTTTTATCGAGTCAGGGTCAGGCTTCGGCGGCAATGTAAACCACTTTCGCGTGGTCGTGTTCGTGCGGCTCCTTGCCGCTGTTCGCTTTACCCACCAAAATCGCAATCCCGAAATCGTAACCCTCCGGGAATTTCATGCGCTTTTTGAAATCGTCGCCTTTTGCCCCCGACAAGGGTATTCCGGCCATTCCGCATATGACGCTCCCAAGACCGAGCGAATGCGCGGCCAGCGAAACGTTCTCGCTCAGTATCCCGCAGTCCATCAGCGAATAATGCGCGCTGTCGGTGGCCACCATCATCATGCAGGGCGCGTTGTAAAATATTTTGCCCCCTCGCGCCTTTATGCGCTCATAGCCGGATTTGTCCTCGGCTGCGGCCATCACTTCCATCCCCGCCTCGTCGAGCTCGTCGATCAGGGCTTTGTCGGTGATCATCGAGATATGCCACGGCTGGCGGTTCATGGCGCTGGGGGAGGCGAGCGCGGCCTCGACGAGCGCGCTTACCTGAGCTTCGCTAAGCGGG
>WRJC01000069.1 GCA_009782405.1 Oscillospiraceae bacterium | reverse complement strand
AACAAATAAAGTAAGAGAGGGAGACGCTTTTAAATGACCTTGAATGAAGCCATGCAAAAAGCTATCCAAATCAGAAAAGACCCAACCAAGTATTCAAAAGATGATAAGAGCGTTGATGCCGATGTTGTCGGGTGCTTTGCGGACGTTATAGACGCGGAATTTACGAAAACCATCGGGCGTTTCGCGGAAACCGAATTAAACCGCATGAATATCGCTTTCAGCGATCTCTCGTTGATACGCAACAAAGACGGCGTTTCGGTATGGCGTGTCACTACTGACATCGACAGCTATGTGATGAAGTGTTTTGACAAGCCGGAGTATCGTCGTGAAATCGCAAACTATCAGCTTCTCAATTCGCTTAGTGTCCCTACGTTGAAAATGATCGCGCATACAGACTGCTCCCTTTTGATCGAGGACATTGAGCGTAGCGATTATCGGTTAGGTACATCGGAAGATATGAACGACCCGAATGTCGCTGAAAAAATCGCTCTATGGTATAAAACCCTGCACGCAAACGGACGGAACTATGTGAACACGCATGATTTCCTTGATGAATACGACAGCTTCACGCTTGATAATTTGCGATTGATTCAAGAGAAAACCGGGACGAGCGGATTACCGATTTGGCAAACCATCGAAAAACATTTTGAGCAAATCCACTCTGCCGTGATGAGCTTGCCGCGAACTCTCGTCTATACCGACTTTTATTATACCAACCTTGCGGTAGCGCGCGATGGATCAAGCGCGTTGATGTTTGATTACAACTTTTTTTACAAGTCATATGTCTACTCGGATATTCGCAATGTGTGTTGGAACCTCGGCAGTTTCGATGCTAAAACGGCGTTTCTGTCTGCATACGGTGAGTTCGATGAACGGGAAACTATTATTGATGCTGTGGCTTGTGAATTATCGAGCTTAGTTATCGCTTGTCAGCGCAAGATTTTTCCAAATTGGGCGAATGATGGCTTAGACAAAGTGAAGGACGGCAGATTGTTAGCAGCGGAGGAAAGGTTGTTGAAAAATATATGATAACACTCGTTAATTATGTCGCGGCGTTTTTACAAAACGACAATCAATATCTGCTAATGAAACGCGCGGATAACCGTAAAATCAACCCCGGTTATTGGAGCGGAGTCGGTGGTCATATAGAACCGCATGAAATATCAGTGACGACCGCAGCCAACGGCAGCAGTCGATTGAACAGTTTATAACAGAATGGAGGCGCAATTAAGTTCACAGTCGATTCGCAAAATTTTCACAAACGTGTTGTATAATCGTGTAAAAGAAAAAAAGAAAAAGAGGCAAAGAAAATGAAAAATACAATCAAAATCAAATATGCGGCGTTTCTTCTGATTTTGGCATTGACAACTATCTTGTTTTTGTCATGCTCGCCCGATGATGCAAACAAGGACGCGCCCGACGACAATTCCCGGGCAAATGCCGAAGGCGGCGAAAATGCCATGGAAGGGGAAACGGCGACAGAAGAAGAAATAAAAGATTCGCTGCCCGGCGATCTCGACTTTGGAGGCCAAACGCTGAACTTGTTCACTTTTGCCGCAGGCAATAGCGATTTTTATGCCGAAAGCGAAACGGGCGACCTCATAAACGACGCGAAATACAAGAGCATCATGTCCGTCGAGGAAAGGCTGAACATGAAGGTAAATTTCATACGCGACGAAGACGATTGGAATTCCGCCGCCCCATTTACGAAAATCCGCGCGAACATAAACGCCGGGGACCAGCCATACGACATTATCGACACCTGGGGGGATAAATTGGCCACCCTTTCCGTCGATGGATTGTTCATGAATATGCACGACGTTATGCATCTGGATCTGTCCGGGCCCTGGTGGAACAAAAGCGTCGCAAAAGAACTGACGATAGGCGGCAAACTATACTTGGCCGCAGGGGACGCCAACAAGAGCGTGTACGATATGATGGCCTGCATTTTTGTCAATAAAAAATTCATGCAGGATCAGGCCTTGCCGAATTTATATGAAGTCGTGTTCGAAGGCAAATGGACTCTCGACTACATGAACGATTTGATAAAAAACCTTTATTTTGACCTCAACGGCAACGGGATCGCGGACGACGGCGACCAATACGGGATTGTACATAACAATCAGGGCAATTCGACGGATTTGGTATTGACGCCCAGCGCGGACGCGCATTTTTTCAAGATGGTCGACGGATATCCGAGCCTTGAGCCCGAGCATGAAAAGCTGATCGAACTTGTGGAAAAAACTTACGACAGGTTTTATCAAAATCCGGGAACGCTGTTGATGTTCCCGGTCGAATCAATCGAGAATTTTGTCCACAATAAATTTGTGAACGGCGAGACTTTATTGGTAGACGTGAGTTTGGGATATGCAGGAGGGCTCAGGGACATGGAAAGCGACTATGGCATACTCCCCTTCCCGAAACTAAACGAACGGCAAGATCAATATTCTTCCGCCGTGTATATTTACGCGGGACTGATGGCCATCCCCGCGAACTGCGAAAAAACCGAGCTTGCAGGCGCTTTCATGGAAGCCTCGGCTTTCGATGCGTATAAAAATATTCTGCCCATATATTTCGATATAGTCATGAACGTCAAATACGCCCGCGACGAAGAGACAAGCCAGATGATCGACATAATCAAAAACAGCGCGAATTTCCGCTTTGAGCAGATATATCACTATGCGATACCCACTTTGGAATGTCCGATGTACACGATATTAGTGCAAAACAAAAGCAGGGATTTCGCTTCGTGGTATGAAAAGTACGAAAGCAAAATAGCGGGGGAAGTGGATAAATTCATAGACAAAATCAAAGAAATAAAATAACGGGGAGGCTCACTCGATGAAAAAATCGCTAAAAAAACTCGCGGAATTTTTGACTGAGACCAAGGAACTATATCCGGACGACCCTTCGCCGCCGGAAGAATTTTTCGGCTGCGACGCCGTCGGCATCAATGCAAAGCAGATAAAATGCTCGCTTTGGGGCAAGCCGGAAGCGATCACTTTCAGCATATCCAAAAACGATGTGTGGGACCGCCGCCTGATCGCGGAACCGCCTTTGAAAGCAAAAGAGTTATACGCCCGGGTCTACGAAAACGGCGACCCCGGCGAAGATTTGTATTACGCATCGTATGGAGCCTATGATTTTCCCTGTCCCAAACCGGTCGGACAGCTCATCGTCACGGCAAAGGAGCTGGCGGGCGCGGAGAGCCCGAAAGCGGTGCGCCATTATTCAAATGGAGTCGTCGGCGTTTCGGCAAAAAAGGATACCCATGAACTCGCCTTTCAGGTTGCCAACATGATGGCGCGAAATGTGCTGACATATGAATTTTCGACCGCCGGCCTTGGCCAACTCGGCATCCGGCTATACCGGCACCTCGATTCATACCGGGAATACGACAAATATTATTTTTGCGGCGACGGGAAGGCGCCGGCGTCGCGCAAAGGTTTTGACTATGAAAAAGACCGGCCGTTCAACGATCCTATGGAACCGCCGGAAAACGGATCCTATGAGGATATGGCATATATCCGCCAGAAATTCCCTGCAGAAAGGACTTTCCCGGACGGCTTTGAATATGTGTTCGCAGCGAGGGTCGTCGGAATCAAGGCCGAAATTTCCTTCAAGGAAGGCTATCGGCTCGGAACGCCCGCGCATATAACAAAACGGCGGTACGACAACGCGGATAAAAGCAGCGTCGGAGGCTTTATGCGCTCCGGCTGTGCGCCACAGTACGAACGAATCAACGAAATGTTCGGCGTCGCCGCGGATTTTGAGATAACGCCTCCTGCCGGATCCGCCCGCTTCGCGCTTTTCGCCACCGTGGTGACGAGCGCGGAGACGAAAAACGATCCGGTGAAAACGGCATATGAACGCTTGGCCATTTCCGACGCGGCAAGCTGTTTTGACGAGAACAGGCACTATTACGACACTCTGTACGATGCCCGGGAAAAAGGCAGGATTTTTTTCTTTGACGAAGATGGAAGGCAAAACGAGAAAAATGAGAATGTAGTCAAAAAAGCCTTCAAAAGCTGGACATTCGACCACAGCGGGGGAACCGCTTCCGACCCCTATGCCTACCAATCGGACAACACCTACGCCTACATGAACAGCGATTACAGCCCTTGGCACGGAGATGTCCATTTCAACGAGGTGGCGCCCACGGAATATTGCGTGCTGGGCCAATTCGACCGGCTTGCGATATGGGAGAAGCTCTTGACCATGCTGCTGCCGGCGGCAAAAACAAACGCCCAAAAAGTATATGGAATGGACGGGGCGTTTTACGGCCTGTCCCATGTCCCCTGCGATATGGACATCATCTACCATTCCCACGAAGTCTGGGAGAACAGCATGGAACTGAGTGCGCAGAACATCCTCGCCGTCTGGCGCTGCTATGAATATTCGGGCGATATCGGCTATGTCCGGAGGATTTACGAGGTTTTGTACGAGTCGGCTCTGTTCTACAGCCAATATGTGACTTTGGGGGACGACGGAAAATACCATGTGATCCCCACCGTTTCGGCGGAACACCATGGTTTCACGAAAAAATTCGAATTGAACAAAGACAGCACCTCGGCGCTCTGCCTGATCGCCTGGAATCTGGAGGCTTGCGTCGAAGCCACGGAATTGCTGGGGCTGGAGATGAGCGGGCAAATCAGGCGCTTCGGCCATATCGCCGCCAATATGGCGGATTATCCCACGCATATTGTCGATGGGAAAGAAATATATGCCGACATCCAAAATTCGACGCTTCTCGAATTCAACCTGACCGCGCCGCTGTATCCGGTCTTTTTATCCGACCATATCAATTTGGACAGCGGCAAGCGGGAAATCGAAACAGCCATCCGGACGGCGGAGGCCATCGACGGATGGAGCGTCGGATATGCGAAAATACTGCTTGGCATAACAAAGGGGACTTCGGCGGAAAACCTGATAAATTCCCGCAGCGGCGACATACATCTCTTCCCTTGCGTCGAAGAAGGGGCAAATGTGGGGTTTATGGATATGCGCGCCAAAAAAGGGTTTCTTGTCAGCGCGAATTACATAAACAAAACGGTCTGCGACCTCATGGTGACATCGAATGCCGGGGCGGTTTGCCGGATCGCGTTTCCCGCGATGCCGGAGAAAATAACGGTCGTCGATACCGCGACAGGGGATACCATTGCCCATAAAAAGATAACCGGCGCCGGCGTCAAAGACCGGATCGAGTTCAACACAAACAAAGGATATGCATACCGCATTGAAATGGCTTAATTGATTTGCAGCCTGTATTTGGTCTGTATGTCTTTTGGCAGGCCAAACAACACCTCGGCCAATTCTTTGTCCGGCAGTTTTGAGTATTTTTTTATTTTTGCGATGTTTTCGCCGCCCAGAAACATCTCGTGCGCCGTTTCTTTTTTCATCTTTGCTTCGATTTCGATTTTGTTGTTGTTGCGGGTTGTGAAACAAATTGAAAATGTGGTTGGCGTAATTTCAAATTCCGGTTCGGGCAACCCGTCGGCGAGGCAGCCGTTTTTCATTTTTTCGATGCCGCGCCCCCATGCCTCAATTTGCCCCGAACGGAAAAAAGCCCCGGCGACAAGCGGATTGTGCGGCTTCGAATTTATGCCTTCAAGCAAACTCTCCGGACGGATGTTGGGCGGTATCCGGCAATCGTTTTTTATGATGATTTTATCGTCATAAATCCTTATGCGGATTGGATTGCCCGTGCTGTAATCTTTGTGAACGACCGAATTCAGAACCGCTTCGCGCAACACATTTCGCGGCATCGGATAATTGTCGATCCGTTGAATTCCTTCATAGCGTATCAACCCTTTGAAATACTTCACATAAATTGTATCAAGGATGCGGTCGGCGATGCCTATGAGCGAGCCATTGATTTCATCTTGGAAAAGCAGGTCTGCGTCGTTTTCGAAATAGCCGATTTTAACTTGCGAGCCATAGCACCATTGCTCCGGGTCTTGATGAAACAAAATGAGCGCCGCTTTTAAAATATATCCGCCATCGGTCAATTTCAACGCCTTGAGAAGCTGCCTGTTGTTCACAGCGGCATCTTCCGGTGTCAGCCTTTCGCTCAAAACGGCTTTTTTTCGGAATATATCGAAGGCATCGTTATAAAAATCGTCTATCTTGACATGCGGGACCGGGGCGGAATCCCAAGTCCGTCCGTATTTGCGCAAAATCAATTCATCAAGGGCGAAACCGCCAAGTTCTTGATTGGTGCTGCCAGAGCGCAGGTAATATTTTCCCCTGTAACTTATGGCGTTCGGATGAGCTACAACCTCAATGGAAATATATTCAAGCCCATTTTCATAACAAAGGTTCACATCAGCGACTATGCCCATAGTTGCGCGGATTTTGTTCGGCAATTCTTCGAGAAGGCGTTTGGGGGCGGCAAGCCCCACTACTTTGCCTTTGTTGTTTCTGCCTATTTCCAAACGGCCGCCCTGCGCGTTGGCGAAACCGCATACCCATTGAAGGTATTCATCCCGCCAAGATTCTTTCCATTCTATATTTTGGCTTTCCATACATGACCACCCCTTGCATCATCCTTTGGCAGATTCAATTATATCAAAAAACAAGCAATATGTCAAGCAATTTTTGCCGCATCGGAGAAAAAGGCAGGGCTTCCAGCAGAAGCCCTGTCTTTTTTTACTTTATTTACAAACGACGCGAGGGTCACGCTCAAGCATCTTTACCCCGCCATCATCTTCTGATTCTTGTTGACCTTTTACCTCGGTCAAGGTACTACTCCTTTATTTTTGAAAAATTTTTGCGAATAAAAAATAATCCTCTCTTTAAATTTTGTAAATATTATATCATGCAATCTTCCCTTTGTGTTGATTGTGTCTAAAAAGACAATAATAATTTTTTTATCATGATTTTTCGGTTATGCGGCAGATATGAGCGAACCAATTTAAATTGTAATATTTTGCGGGTTTGAAAAACCGTTATTTTTTCGATTTTTTGTCTATGTAATTTTGCAATATTATCTGCGCGGAGAGCATATCCACCTTTTTTTTCCTGTCTTTGCCCTTTATTCCGGTTTCGTTCATGTAGACGTGGGCGAGCGCGCTGGAAAGGCGCTCGTCGAACAGGGTCACGCTTATGTCCAGCCCTTTTTTTCCTATGAGTTCTTCGAGCATTTTTTTGAATTTTTCCGTTTTTTTCGCGCTTTCGCCCAGCGTTCCGTTCATATTCACCGGGTAGCCTAAAACGATTTCGCAAACCCCGTATTTTTCCGCCAAATCCATTATTTTTCTGCCAAATCCGTTTAAACCGTCCGCTTCGACAAGCTCGAGCCCGCCCGCCAGCGTGCCGGTCGGATCGCTGAGCGCCACTCCGGTGCGACGCTCCCCCAAATCCACCCCGAGCATCCTTTTTGAACTTGGAGCCTCCATATCAATTTTCCCCCGTTTCCATTTCCATAGCCTGCAAAAACAGCCCGGCGTTTTTTTCGGCTTTTTCTATCTGCCTTTTTGCCGCGCTTTTGATTTTGCCTTTTATTTCTTCTTTGTTTGATATGAGCACGCTGAATTTGTCGGTCAGCGCCTCTTTGGAAAAGTTTTTCAATGGGCAGGTGTAGGCGTCGCTTTCGTATATGGAGCCAAGGAAACTGCGCAATTTCGGGTCGTATGCGATTCCAATCATTGGAACTTCAAAAACGGCGGCGAATATCAGCGCGTGCAGCCGCATGGCGACTACGGCTTCCGCCGAGCGGACGATGGCCAAGGCTTTCGATATGTCCCCGCCCACATCGGCCAAATATGCCCTTTTGTCGAGCGAGCTCAAATATTCGGAGATTTTTCTGTCCTCTTTCGGGTGCATCACGAGATATACGGGGATCAAATTGTTGGAGCGGCATATGGCGTTGACGGCGGCCGAAAATTTTTCCAAAAACTCCACGCTCATATGCTTTTGCTTTCGCGCCGATATGACGATGTATTCGCCTTTTATGAACTCTTTGAAATCTTTTTCGTATGAATTCAAATGGCTGTTTTTGCCTATTGTCATGGCTTCGTCCTCGGTGAGCGTTATTTTGTCGTTGTCTATCCCCATTTTTTCCAGTATGTCATATGATTCCCTGTCGCGGATTGTTGCGGCGGTTATTTTTTGCATGAGCAATTTTGTCCGTTCTTTGTTTTTTTCCTCGTAGAGCGGGCCTATCCCGTTTGCGTACAATATCGTTTTTTTGCCGAGCTTCTGCGCAGTTTTGAGCAGCCAGGAATAATACCCGAAAGAACGCCCGCTGGTGGCGTCCTGCAGCAGGGTGCCCCCGCCGAACACCAGAGCCTTTGATTTTTTTATCGCCTTTTTCACGCTCGGGAAATTGAAGCGCGGTTTCGCGACGATATTGGCGAAACAGCCGTCCAGCCGCCGCTGCTGCTTTTTCGGGTTTTTGGTGAGCAGGCAGATTTTTACGTCGCTCTTTTTTTGCAAAATGTTGCCAATCACCGAATGCATCAGCGCGTCGTCGCCGATGTTGCCGTAGCCGTAATATCCCCCAAGCACAAAATCACAGTTTTTGTATTTCAAAGCCGCTTTTTGATATGCCGAATATGCGTCGTCCGCCATTTTTTCCACGCTGTATTTTTTTCGTATCAGCTCCGCGCCGAATTTCGCGTCAAGGCTCAATATCTCCTTGTTTTTTTCGTCGAGGCAAAACAATATGTCACCCAGCAAAGCTTTGTCCACATCTTCGGGATAGCCGAAGCCCCTGCAGGTGAAATTCGACCTTTCGCAAATGTCCGAATTGTCCTTGGTGAACCTGCCCATATATCCCATGCCCCCGCAAAGCACGACGGGCTTTGCGCACGATATGGATTCAAGGGCGAAACGCGAGATGCCGACGGAAACGCCGCAAGCGGCGCAAAATTTATATGCATCGGTTCGCCTGCCCGCCATGATTATATATTCAAACCCGATTTTTTCGTTTATTTTTCCGGCTTTGTTTTTTATGTCGCCGAAATTTTCGCCGTCCCCGACGATGACAATCCTCGTGTTTTTTTCATTGGCGTATATATCTTCGGCGATATCGCATAATTTGCCCGCGGAAAAAGACAAATCGAAGCCGCTCCTTTGTTCAAGCCTGCTGATCGACAATATTATTTTTTCTTCCGGCTTTATGGCAAATTCCCGCCGCAAATCCCCGTCTGCCGCCGCAGGGCTGAATAATTCCGTGTTTATGCCGTTTACCGTTTTTGCCATATATCCGTCTTTCAAATCGTAGTATTTTTGCCAGTATTCTTTGATGTCGTCGCTCACATACAGCGAATAGCCCCCCCAGCGCGTAGCGAGCTTTAAAAGAAACGACTGTTTGAAAGTCCCGTGCATCGTGGTGACCAGCGGGATTTTGGATTTTTTGCATATGCCCGAAGCGACAAAAGCGGGAATCCTGTTGTGGGCGTGTATTATGTCGGGGCTGTACGACTTTATCGTTTCTTTCAATATTTTTCCCGCTTTGCCCATGTCGGATATTTTTCTGGAGTGAAACGGCGCGTAAATATGCTCGATTTTTGAGCCTTCGATTCCTTTTTCATAAAATTCCCCGCCGTTTGTCATTATTTTCACTTCTATGCCGTGCAGCGCGAGATATTTCGAGAGTTCCAATATGTGGGTCTCCCCGCCCCCGTATTCCATAGAGGTGGCGAGCATGAGTATTTTGTATGGCTTGTACATAAAAATTTCCCCCTGCATTCAACTTCCTTTTTGCCATTATATCACAATAACCAAATTATGTCAATGCGCCAAAAAAAAAGCCCCGCTAAACGGGGCTTTTTCGTGAGCGGGAAAAATACGTTTTGGAAATCAACAACGATTTTTATCTGAAATAATGCCGGTCAGCAGGATTCGCTCATTTTCCCTGTTTTTGGAAATGACGTCCAAATCCACTTTTTTGTGCGCATTCGCAACAATGGATTTCAGGAATTTGTTTCTTTGTATGACGCTTGCCTGGTACATTTCGTAAAATTTGCCGGAATGATTTTCCGCCATGTATTTGCCCGCATAAAGAAATTCGGACAGCATCGACAGCACTTTCAGGTGGTCGCAGTATATCGCCAATATCCTGCGGTCATAAAAATCTTCATTGCTGTTGTATTTGCCGATTTCGCATATGACCTTGTCGTAGACCGCGTCCAGGCCATACCAAATCGGCTCGTTTTTGATAAAAGTGCAGTATATATTCGACCCGGAAACGTATTTTTCGACGGCTTGAAAAACGCGCCCGATGTCATATGTGGGCGCTTCCCTCTTTTTGAAGATGAAGGCCGTCGTGTCGCGCCAGACATCGGACAGCGAATCGTCCGGCAGCGGCTCGAGCACGGATTCGGTTATTTCCCCGAACGACGCCTTGGTAAATTTGAACCCCTCGAAGCTGACGAAGTCTCCGAAATAGATTTCCTGTCTGTCGGCGTCATATCCGTATATGAATATGGGATGGTAAAAATGGGACGATTTGTGGGACCAAAACGCTTTGACGTAAAAGGTGTCCACGGAAAGGCTCATGTATTCGTCGTTATTTATCTTCTCGATTATGAAATCGATGATATCGCAATTGCCCGTTTCCAACGCTTTTTTCACACTTATTTCTTCTTGCGTGAGCTGGGGGCAAGAGAAATCGTCCGTGTTGGGAAACGACGTGAACAAAATGCCGTCCCTGATCGCCATCATCGGCACATACTTCTCGAAAAACCACATATGGCCGATTTCGTCGAAAGGCAGAATCGACAGCACGGTGGCGTCGGTCGAATAAGAAGTGATGGGCGGATTGCCTATTTCAAGTATCTTTTTTGCGCACATATTCCCTCCTGATGCTTGATAATTTATCCTCGGTTGAGCCATAAATTTATTTCTCTATTTTTATCACGGCGCTTTTTTCGACGACTTCCGCGTTTTCGTAAACGACGTAGACATAGTATGTCGCGCCTTCGGCGAGCTTTTTGACGACTGCGCCCTTCGAGTTGAACGAGGCGTTGGCGGGCGCGAAGCTGCCTTCCTTGCCCGTTTCCGAAACATATATTGCATACCCTTTTCCGTTCGCGCTCCTGATGTCGAAATAGATGTCGACGTTTGAATTTTTCACGTTGACGCCATTGATCGCGATTTCCCGCGCCCATGCGGCGGCCAGCCACATATTGCCAAATATCGGGTTGCCGAATCTATGCTTGTTTCCGTCGCCGTCAATCCAGCCGTCGAACAAAAATCCGTTCTTCGCGGGTTCGGCGGGGGCAGAAATGCTTGTCCCGTTCAAAACTTTTCGGGAATAAATGGCGCCGTCGATTTCAAAAGTCACGGTGTTGTGTTTGTCGCCTATCACTTATTGCGGCACGATTAATTTCAAAATAATTGTTTGCACATTTCTTAATGTATTCATTTTTATGATATGTCACTTTTGTATTCTTTTTTATGTTTTCTATTATTTCATCGAAAGTTAGCGATTTTCCTTGGAGTAAATTTGCGATGTATGACGAAACATAAGCGCAGGCGAAACTACTTCCTCCGAGTACGATATTTTTGCCATCATTCCATGTAACACGTTGAAGACCTCCTTTTGCGCGTACATTTATTGCGTTGCCTTCAACAATTTCAAAATCAAACGCATTTTTACACTCGTAATTGCTGTCAACTCCAATTACATTATCAAAAGCGGCAGGGAAAGAATAACAACCATCATTATCAAATGCAGAAACCAATATGATTCCTGACAATACAAGTTCCGAACAAACACTTTTCAAAGCCTCTATTTTATTGCATAATTTTAATCCAAGACTTAAATTAATTAATTTGCATGACACATTTTTTTGTATATATTTTAAGGCATATATTAAATTAGTTTCATCGATACATTCATTATTATCAAATAATTTTATGTTATATATTTTCGATACGGGAGAATATTTTCGAATTATGTTATAAATAGCCGTGCCATGTCCGTAATTGTCGGTGAGATCTTCATTTGATTCCATTTTTCCATTTGAAAAAAACAAACTTGTACCTTGTATGTCGCTATTTTTCAAATTTGAACTTACGCCGCTGTCAATTATAACTACGTCTGTTTTGATCATTTTTATGCTCCATTTTCATTAATATTTATATTTTCGTCAAAATATTGCGCTTGCTTATTATACATTTCAGCGTATTTACCGTTTTTACTCAATAAATCTTTGAAAACGCCATATTCAACTATTTTTCCTTCATCGAATACGGCTATATTGTCACAGAAACGAGTGCTAGCAATGCGGTGCGAAATATATACAGCGGTTTTATCAAATGTCATGTCGGAAAATTTTTTATATATTTCATATTCGGCATTCGGATCAAGTGCCGCCGTTGGTTCATCCAAAATAATAATTGGCGAATCTTTATATAAAGCCCTTATAATTGCAAGTTTTTGCATTTCTCCTCCAGATAATTCTTCTCCGTCGGAATCAAAGTCTTTTGTAATTTGTGTGTTCAAACCTTTTTTCAAAGTTTGTAGCCGTTTTCCAAGCCCATTATCGATCATTAATTTTTCGGCTTTTGCAAGATTTGTCTCATATGCATCTTCTTCAAATGTAATATTTTCCATGACGGAAAATGAAAAAAATTGAAAGTCTTGAAAAACCGCCGAAAATAATTTGATATAATCGTTGTAATCGATTTCTTTTATGTCAATTCCATTTAGAAGTATGCGTCCTTCCGTTGGTTGATATAATCCTGACATAAGTTTTACAAAAGTTGATTTGCCTGCACCATTTTCTCCGACTATTGCAAGTCTCTCGTTTGCTTTTATTTTTATATTGACGTTGTTTAATGTGTAAACATCTTGTCCAGAATACTTAAAGGAAACATTTTCGAATTCTATCGCTAAATTCTTTGTATCTTCTTTTGATATTTTAATTCCATTTTTTCTAAACTCACCTTCTATTTTCATAAATTCCTTAAATGTCTGAAAATATTCTGTCCGATTATTTATGTTAATAACATTTCCAACCATACTATTGCAAGCCGAAACGAAGCTGTTTAATGCGGTCATGTACATTGTAAAATCGCCTATAGTTATAATCCTATTGAAAACTTTAATACCAAGAAGCAAATAGGATAAAAATTGAAAGCCCGTTGAATTACAATTATTTAACAAATCGGATTTTATAGCCATATTTCTTCTTTTTTTCATAAAACCAGATATAAATGTTAAAAAATTATCCATCTTTTTTACCACAAAGTTTTGTGAATCATATATCGTCAAATCCTTTCTGTATTGGCTTCTGTTCGCAACCCAACTTAAATAATTGAAACGTCTCCAATATGGGTTTCCTTCTTTGTTGAATTCAATATCTTTTTTTGTTCTAAAAGATGTGACAATACTTTGAATGCAAATCATGACTGAAGATATTAAAAGCAAAGAGATATCTATTTTCGAAACTAAAGTTATAACGGCAATAAAAGTAAATAAACCTGTTGCAAATCCCGTTATGGAATTCAACATGGAGGAAAAATTATCGTTATCCGCCACTTTGCAAGCTGCCCACATCGCTTCCTGCGTTTTCGTTTCAAGGAACAATGAATAATCAATTTCCAAACTTTTTTGCTGTACAATATTGCTCAATTTCAAATTAAGAATTGATCGCATATGTTGTTCCATGTTGTCAACAAATGCAGAAATTGTATTTAATGCAAAACTGACAATTACCATTAAAGCTATATAAACAATCAATTTTGGAAAATTTGTTCCGTTTATCAATTCGTCTATTATAAACTTTGGAAAAATAATCATTGGAAAATTAACAACAGTGCCAATAATTACTTTAATAAACATAGTGAATATTAATGGCCTTTGATATTGCCATATTATTTTTATAATTTCATTAAAATACTTTATATTAAATCTTACTTTTGGGGCTTTGTCATCCAATTTTATTGACATATAATTTTCACCTCATTCGAGATATTATTGATTATCCAACGAATGGCTCATTCCTCCCTTTTGCCCATGCCTTAATTTTTTATTAGATGCAGCAAAAGGGAGGAATATGTCTAAATAATGCGTGATTTTTTATCTTCGAGGTCATCGCCGCGCTAGTTTCGGCAGGCGATTTTTATCTCTGTATCTATCTGTCTGTACCAGAACAACTCCCTGAACCCGAATTTGTGCAACTCGAACCCGAATTTGTGCAGGATGTTCCAGAATTTGTACACGTTCCAGAAGTGTTTGTGCAACTACCTGAACCTCCATTTTCTGCACTATATAAACTCAAAGTTCCAAATGTCTGCTTAAATTGTTTTTTTAAAAGTTTCTTCACTTAAGATTCATCTCCTTTCAAAAATTTTAAATTTTTTATTTGCCCGAACATGTGCCGTTTGCGTTGGTACAAGTTCCAGAACCTGAATTGGTACATGTACCCGCCGAGGAATTTGTGCATGTTCCAGATGATGAGTTGGTTGTACCCGTTTCCCCATCATACAATGACACGCTGCCAAATATTTGCTTTAATGGTTTTTGCAATAATTTTTTCATGATCAATCACCTCCTTTCATCCATATTTCATGGCCGACTACGAAAATGTGAAAAACCCGAAAAAATCGGCGAAATCAAGTTTTTCAAACAATTGAATTTTTACCGCTTTTGTGGTATAGTAAAACAATTTGAAAAAGAACCATTAACCATTCAAAGTGTGCGCATATGCGGAATATCCATCGAACATTCATTGCAACTTGCATTGGCTTTTTTTGAGGTTGCTTGACTAATATATAATACTACACCACAACTAAAACATACATAAAAGAGGAAAAAAATCATGCAACATATTGTAAATTGTATCCCGATGTATTCATTTTGTTATTATTAAAAATGCTTAACCCTTTAAGTCCGCGTAGGTAGCTTTCGGGGCAGAAACGACAAAACGCAATAAATCGAAGAAAATATTGTTGGCGCGATACCGCCGATTGAACCGCCAGCAAAACTCATCAAGATAACGCTGCAAATGAAGCTCGTCAAGCCCGTGGAAAGTGCCTTGCACAAAGGACTTGGCGTTGGAAATGATTGTATGCAGCCAGGCAAGAACCTTGGAGCCAGCATCGAAAATCTGCCAGTTGTGGTTGAACTTTTCGTTCAGAGCTTTGCGGTAACTGCGGCAAGCGTCTGTTTCAATGACAGACTGTTCAGAGATTGCCGCTTTCGCAAAAGCGCCGACCGTTTTGCCCTTCAGGTTCGGCACGACGCACATTTTCAAATGC
>WRJC01000068.1 GCA_009782405.1 Oscillospiraceae bacterium | reverse complement strand
TGCAATCACATCAAATCCGTTATAAATTTCCCCTCGCGCAATACCTTTCCGTCAAGCTGCCTGTATAAGTCCCCTGCAATCTGATTTCTGCCCAATGCGTCTTTGTAGTATATATCGCTCGCCGCTTCGGTATATCCGACCAAATTTATACTGCCAAACGCTTTTGCGGACTTTAAACATACCTGTACGCCCCAGTCCCCCAAAGTCAATAATCGTCCGACGGCTTCCTTTGTGATAAGCCAGGTTATGAAGCCTCTCATGTATGAATAATTCATATTCGTTGATGTATCCGTTTAAGCCTGTACGCAAAACAGCCCATTCGCCAGCCAATTCTTTCTTCGATGTCAAATAGAACCCTCTGCCGTAATCGTTATATATATGCCCTTTCCCGAATTCGGGCTTCTCGATTATCTTGTCTGACCCGTGATATACGGTTATAATATTTTTGTCCATAAATACCGGCACCGTGTAATTTATAAAAACCCCGACATCCCGCATTATCGCGGATAATCGGGGCTTATCTTTTGGAGGCGACAGCCGGACTCGGACCGGCGGATAAAGGTTTTGCAGACCTCTGCCTTACCACTTGGCTATGTCGCCGCTTGTTATTTACCATTATACTCCAAAAATATTTGTTTGTCAAGGGGAAACGCAAAAAATATTTTTTGCGTTTCCCCTTGTTTATTTTCTTTTCGTCACTCCGTCCTGAGCGCCACCACAGGGTCTTTTTTCGCGGCGATTTTCGATGGTATGAATCCCGCGATGAGCGTCAAAACCATGCTTATTATCACGAGCCCGACACCGCCGAACACCGGCAGCGCCGCCACATTGGATATGTCCGTTATCGCCTTGATTATCATGTTCGCCGGAATGCACAAAAGCACGGTCACAAGTATGCCGATGAGCCCCGCGGACAGGCCCACGATCAAAGTCTCCGCGTTGAACACCCTCGATATGTCGCCTTTCGATGCGCCGATGCTCCTGAGTATGCCGATTTCCTTTGTGCGCTCGAGCACCGATATGTACGTGATGATCCCTATCATGATCGAAGACACCACGAGCGCGATCGAGACGAAGGCTATCAAGACTATGCTTATCGTGTTGATTATATTGCTGACCGACGACATCATCAGCCCCACGAAATCCGTGTATTGTATCACTTTGTCGTCGTCGCCGCCGTCCGACATCCTTTTGTTGAAATCGTCTATTATTTTTATGATCTCGTCTTTTGCGGCGAAGTCCGCCGGGTATATCGAGATGCTGTTCGGGTCGCTGATATCGGAAACGCCCAGCGCGCGGAGGTTTCTCTCATAGCTCGAAGTCGAGTACGGGTTTTCGGCGTCCTCGCCTGTCATATACTCCAAAATTATTTCGGCTTTCTGCTCGTCGGTTATATACCCGCTGTCCCAGTACTGCTGGTATTCGTCGGGCAGCACGCTGATGTCGAAAGCCGCTATCTCTTCCGGCGTGAGCGCCATTTCCGTTTCGCCGCCGGAACCGTCTTCATCTTCCTCGGGTTTGAAAGGTTTGTTTGTGAATATGTCGGTTTCGGGGCGCGCCTTTTGCTCTATCGCCGCCTGGCTCGCGTTTACCTTTTCGACCAGCTGCGTCATGAGAGCTTTGGTGTACCCTATGTATCCCGCCCCGTTGCCGCCGCCGGCTATGGTGTTTTCCGCAGGGCGGACTATTCCGACCACTTTTATTTCCTCGGCTTTTTCTATCACGCTTCTCATGTAGAGCTCGTTTTCGCTTTTGTTTGCCCAAATATCGCCGTCTTTTTCGAAGAAATCGGAATTCAGCACGAGTTTAAAGGAGACTGAAAGCAGTTCGTCGAAAGAAAATGAGAGCGGCTCCTCATCGGCTTTTTCCGTTTCCTCTTCGTCATCGGAGCCGTTTCTCCAGATTCCGTATAGGTCTGCCCGGTCTTTCAGGCCGAGAGTATACAGCGTGAAATCGGTGACCTCGTTGCTTTCGCTGACCACCAAAATGACTTCGTCGTAATTTTGGGGCATTCTCCCGGCTATGACCTCAAACTGCGCATCCAAAATATCGTCGTCGTCCAAAAGCTCCTGCCATACATCCAGCCCGCGCATGCCGCCCATGCCGCCCATGCCTCCACCCGCCATGCCCCTCATATTCAGCGAATTGAGCAAAGTGCTGGGATTTATCTGCCATTCCACGAGATTGCCTTCGGAAGTGTCCGATTTGTATATGTTCATCGTGGTCGAATAGCCGTACTTTATATCTTTTGTCAGTTTGTCCAAAACTTCTTTTTCGCTGTCCAAAAATTCTTTGAAATTCTTGAGGTCGTTTCTGTTGACGCTGGCGGTCATCGAGTTGATCACATCCACCATCACGTCGTATGAATATATCCTGTCCGGTTCGCGCCCGGTCAGCTCCTCGGGCTTTCGGTCATGGATCCCCATCGAGACCCCGAGCACGCTGCTCAAATCCATCGAAACTTGCTGGATGGTGACCGGATAGCTCGAAAGGGTGTCCGCTTCCACGCTGTCGATGTACAGCTGGACCCCGTTTTGCAGCGACAGAATCAGCGCTATGCCGATGATCCCTATGCTGCCTGCGAACGCGGTCAGAAATGTCCTCGCTTTTTTGGTCAGCAGGTTGTTTAGGCTGAGCGCCAGCGCGGTGAAAAACGACATGGCGATTTTTGGCGGCTTTGCGTTTTTTGCCGACTTTTTGCCTTTTTGCCTGGATTTTTCGGGGGGTTCGATTTCCAGTTCGTTTTCGGAATATGGGTTGGAGTCGCTTATGACCGCCCCGTCGAGCAGCTTTATGATCCTCGTCGAATATTTTTCCGCTATCTCGGGGTTGTGCGTGACCATGACCACGAGCCGATCTTTCGCGATCTCCTTCATGATCTCCATGATCTGGGTGCTGGTCCCCGAATCGAGAGCCCCGGTGGGCTCGTCGGCAAGCACGATCTCGGGATTGTTCACAAGCGCCCTGGCGATCGCCACCCTCTGCATCTGGCCGCCCGAGAGCTGGTTCGGCTTTTTGTTCACCTGGTCTTCAAGCCCCACTTTCCCCAGCACTTCGATGGCGTGCTGCCTGCGCTGCGACTTGGATACGCCGGAAAGCGTCATGGCGAGCTCGACGTTTGAAAGCACCGTCTGGTGGGGGATCAGGTTATATGTCTGGAACACGAACCCGATCGAGCGGTTCCTGTACGCGTCCCAGTTGCGGTCCTTGAATTCCTTTGTCGAAACCCCGTTCACGGCCAAGTCTCCGCTCGTGTACCTGTCGAGCCCGCCGATGATGTTGAGCAGCGTGGTCTTTCCACAGCCGGAGGGCCCCAGTATCGAGACGAACTCGCTTTTCCGGAATTCCAGGTTCACGCCCCGCAGCGCCTTGATGGTGTTGTCGCCGATGATGTAATTTTTTACGATGTTTTTGAGTGAAAGCATCAGTGGTTAATCTCCCTTTGTATGATTGTTCATGGTATAACTATAAGGGGGCAATATAAACTCAATTTAAACATTCGGCCAAAATCCCCTTGACTTTTTTATTATATTTTGCTATCATAGGGATATGTGCAAAACACAAAAACAAACCGAAGGAAAGCAAAAAATCATGCTCATAGACGTTCACGCGCATTACGACGACGCGCGATATGACGGCGACAGAAATGAAACGATAGAAGCGGTCGGGCAAACCGGAGTGGAGCGCGTCATAAACAGCGGCGCGGACATAGGAAGCTCAAAAGCGAGCATCGAACTTGCGAAAAAATACGATTTTGTCTATGCGAGCGTAGGCATCCACCCTCACGGAGCCGCCAAAGCGCCCGAAAATGCGCTGGATATCCTCGCCGATTTGCTAAAACACGAAAAGGCGCTGGCAATCGGCGAAATCGGGCTCGATTTTCATTACGATTTTTCGGACAGGGAATCGCAGATGCATTGGTTCGAAAAACAAATGGAATTCGCCGCCGAGACGAAGTATCCGGTGGTCATACACGACCGCGAGGCGCACGGCGAATGCCTGGAAATGGCGAGAAGATACAAGGGCGCGGTGAAAGGGGTTTTCCATTGCTATTCGGGGGATTTGGATATGGCCCGCGAGCTTTTGGAACTTGGCTATATGGCATCCTTTGGGGGGATTGCCACATTTTCCGGCGCCAAATCCTGCCGCGAGGCGGTAAAAGAGCTCCCGCTCGAATGCATCCTGCTTGAAACCGATTGCCCGTATCTCGCCCCTCACCCATACAGGGGCCGCCGCAACGATTCGGGCTATCTGCCCCTGATAGCCAAAGCGGTCGCCGAGCTGAAAAATATCGGAACCGAAGAAGTCATATCAAAAACGGGCGAAAATGCGATGCGATGCTTCAATATGCATTGAAAGAACCGAAAAATTGTGTCCGATATGTAAACATTTTGCGGGGGGTAAAAAATATATTGACAAAAAGCGGCGATTTATGGTAAAATGTCATCAGGAGAGATTGTCAAAAATTTAACAAATTAAAAATATACAATATATAGTGAAAAGAGTTCAAGGAGGATTTAAAATGGCTATCAAAATCGGCATCAACGGTTTCGGGCGCATAGGAAGGCTTGTTTTCAGAGCGGGGATAAACAACCCGGAATATGAATTCGTCGGCATAAACGACCCGTTCATGTCCCCTGATTATGTGGCGTATATGCTCAAATACGACACGATCCACGGCAGGTTCGACGGCAGCATCGCATATGATGAAAATTCAGTGACGGTAAACGGCAAAAAAATCGCCTTTTTCGCCGAAAAAGACCCGAAGGACATCCCGTGGGGAAAGGTCGGCGCGGAATACATAGCCGACGCCACCGGCATATTCCATTCAAAGGACAAAGCCCAGGCGCACCTCGACGGCGGCGCGAAAAAAGTCATCTACACGGGGCCCTCAAAGGACGATACGCCCATGTTCGTGTGCGGCGTAAACTTGGACAAATACACGAAAGACATGAATTTCGTCTCGAACGCTTCATGCACCACAAACTGCCTCGCCCCGCTGGCGAAAGTGGTGAACGACAGCTTCGGCATAGCGGACGGGCTGATGACCACGATACACTCCACCACCGCGACCCAGCTAACGGTGGACGGCGCATCCAAAAAGGACTGGCGCGGCGGGCGGGCCGCCTCGGGCAACATAATCCCATCCTCCACCGGAGCGGCCAAGGCGGTGGGAGTGGTCATACCCGAGCTCAACGGAAAACTCACCGGGATGTCGATGAGGGTGCCAACGCTCAACGTCTCCGTGGTGGACCTCACAGTAAACCTCAAAAAGCCCGCGAGCTACAAGGAGATATGCGCCGAGCTCAAGCGCGCCTCTGAAAACGAGATGAAGGGCGTGCTCGGCTATACCGACGAATCGGTGGTCTCCTCCGATTTCATCGGCTGCCCGCTCACCTCGATATTCGACGAAAAAGCGGGGATCGCATTAACCGACACGTTCGTCAAGCTCGTGAGCTGGTACGACAACGAGTGGGGGTACTCATGCAAGGTTCTCGAACTCATAGCGCACATGAACAAGGTTGACAAGGCGTAAAATGAAATGAAAAAGGCCGGCGTTTGCCGACCTTTTTCTATTTTGGAACTATCGTCAAAGTATATCCCAACGGCTCTAACACTTTTATCAGCGTGTCTATTTTCGGCGTGACCGTCGAATTTTCAAGACGCGCAATATTGGCCTGTTTCAAACCCGCCATTTCCGCAAGCTGTTTTTGCGTTATCCCTTTTTGCTCCCTTGCCTCAATCAGCTTTACTATCAAATCAGCCTCTAAATCTATTTTGGTTTTGCGTTCGGGAGTTATAAAATTCGGGTCGTTCCATAAATCGCTAAATTTTGTTCCCATGCCCTGCCCTCCTATCAATTATTTATTTTTGCGGGGGTGTCGCTTTAAATAATCCGTCATATTCCGTTCCGCCTGTTTTATTTCACTTTTCGGGGTTTTTTGCGTTTTCTTTAAAAAATGATGTACCAAAATAAAAGTATTATCCGCCCAGAAAAAGAAAAACACTCTGTCGCTGTTCGGGCGTAATTCCCATATGTCACCGTCTATGTGCTTGACATAAGGCAAACCCGCCCTTGTTCCCGATTTTTCCAACACGCGGATATATCTATATATTTTATCCGCCCTATTTCTGTCCGCTTTGCTGGTTTTTCCCCGTTCTTCCAATTCCAATATAAAATCTTTTATCGGTTCGTTTCCGTCCTTGTCATCATAAAATTCAACTTCAAACAATTTTATTATCACCCCTATATAATATATCATACTTGATATATTTTGTCAAGCATTTTCAGCGCAGATAAATATAAAAAGTTAATTTATCAAAAGCCGAACGCCGCGAAAATGAAAAAGGCCGGCGTTTGCCGGCCTTTTTCTATTTTGGAACTATCGTCAAAGTATATCCCAACGGCTCTAACACTTTTATCAGAGTGTCTATTTTCGGCGTGACCGTCGAATTTTCAAGACGCGCAATATTGGCCTGTTTTTCAAATGTAAATTTTTTTTCGTGTATATTGACTTTGTATAGGAAATGCTATATAATGATATACAACGCAATATAGGAGGCGATAACATGGCGCAAGTCAATATACGTATTGATGATGATTTGAAAAAAAAGGCGGACACCCTGTTCGATGAGTTAGGGCTAACTATGACGACGGCTTTTACCATATTCGTCAAGGCTGCCGTCCGTCAGCGCGGTATACCGTTTGATTTGAGCATAGACCCGTTTTACGGCGAAAATAACATGACAGCCCTGAGAGAATCAATCCGCGACGCCGACGCGGGAAAACTGACCGAACACGAATTGATAGAGGCATAGCCGATGAAAAAATTATGGACAGACAGAGGCTGGGACGATTATCTGTATTGGCAGACGCAAGACAAAAAGACATTACGGAAAGTCAATCAACTTATTGCCGATATTGAGCGCAGCGAATATACGGGAATTGGCAAGCCCGAACCGCTGCGCGATGATTTATCTGGTTGGTGGTCGCGCCAGATAGATGAAAAGAACAGAATTGTCTATCGTCTGAAAAACGGCAATGTTGAAATAGCACAATGCAAAGGTCATTATGACGACAAGTAATTGACAAAACATAGAATGAAACGGAAAAAGCCGGCAAACGCCGGCCTTTTTACTTTGGAACTATCTTCAGCATAAAAACAAATATAAAAAAATTAATATTCGCGTTTATAACACATAAGTATGATGTTGCCAACAAACTACACAAAAATTTTACAATATGTGCTTGATATATTCCAAAAATGAAAATAGAATAATAGGTAAATATATAAAAATTCAGGAGTGGATATTTTATGAAAAGCAAAAATATCGATATGACCCGGCGCATAGCCTTCTTTTTGGCTGCCGCGCTTGTTTCGCTCGTCTTTGTTTCCTGCGGGGGCGAACCGAATTCGTCAGGCGAAGACGGCGCCGGAAAATCCGAGGCCGGTTTGGAGCAACAATTGGAAGATGAAGGCGAGGCAAAGGAAGAAAAAATGCTTCCGGAACTGCCCGAGGTCGATTACGGCGGATACACCTTCACTTTTTTGGCCCATAAAGAGGGGACTTCGGGCTGGGACTGGGTGGGCGAGGAAGCGAGGGAACTCGTGGCGGAAATGCAGGACGGCGCGGAAGTGCAAAACAGCGAGCCGATAAACGACGCGGTCTACCAGAGAAATTCCGTGATAAAAGCCAAATACGGGATAGAAATAGCCATGGTGGCCGACACTGCGGAAAACGCCACATTGAAAAAGGTAGTCAACGCGGGTGACGATACCTACGACGCAGTCATGATTTTCAACAACAACGTTCCGGGAGTTGTGACCGGAAACCTGCTTATGGAGGTCTCAAACCTGCCGTACATAGACCTCGAAAAGCCGTGGTGGGACCCGGGGGTCAACGCCATGTCCGTGGTAAACAAGCAGTATCTTTTGGCCGGGGATCTGCTGATACTCGACAACGAGGCCACCAACGCCATAATATTCAACAAAGACCTAATGGCGGACCTTGGCATGGAGCTGCCCTACAATTCGGTCAAAGAGGGCAAATGGACTTTCGACAAAATGATCGAGATGACCAAAAACGCCGAAGCGGACTTAAACGGCGACGGTGCGCTCAAATACGCCGACGACAGGTTTTCGATGATAATATTCAACGACACGCTCCAGGCCATGCTGGTGGCGGGCGGCGGGCTCTTCGCCGACAAAAAAGAGGGCGATATGCCCTATATGTGCTTTGCCAGCGAAAAGAACCTCGCCGTTTTGAGCAAAGCAATGGATCTCATATACAAAGACACAAACCCCGGGGTTTTCAATGTCCAGTCGGTGGACGCGGGGTCGGGCAATGCGGTTTGGATGAATGCGTACTACGACACATTCATGGAAAACAGGGCGCTTTTCATGTGGATAAGGATGAGGGTGGTCGAAGCCTTCAGGGGAATGGACTCGAACTTCGGCATACTTCCCATGCCCAAATACGACGAAGCCCAGCCTAATTACCGCAGCCTGGTAAATCCGTACACCGGGGTCATGCTCGGAGTGCCCAAAACCACGGGCGACCCGGAGCGCACGAGCGTGATTTTGGAGGCGCTTTCCGCAGAGAGCAAATACACGCTCCAGCCCGCCTATTACGACATAGTGCTCAACAGAAAATTCGCAAGGGACGAGGAATCGAGCGAAATGCTCGACATCATATTCACGACCCAGATATACGATATAGGGGGAGTCTACAGTTTCGGGGGCGTGTTCTCCGATTTCAACGGCATAGCCAGCAAAGAGGACAGGAACATAGTATCGTTTTACGATAAAAAGATCGGCTCGATGGAAAAAGCCATAGAAAAAGTGGTAACTCAATTCGAAGCGATGGATGATTAAACCGCGAAAGGGGAAATAACGAAATGAACAACATATGCTTGAATTTCACGGAGTCCAAGGGCAAAATAAACAAAAATATTTACGGGCACTTTTCCGAGCACATAGGCGGCGTTTTCTACGACGGGCTATGGGTGGGCGAAAATTCGCCGGTTGAAAACATACGGGGTTTCCGCAAATCGCTGGTCGATAGCTTCAAAAAGATAAATCCCCCCGTTTTGCGCTGGCCCGGCGGGTGCTTCGCGGAAACCTACGACTGGCGCGACGGGATAGGGCCAAGGGAAAGCCGCCCGGTTCGGGTGAACTGGTGGTACAACGACGACAAGCGCACCGAGCCAAATCAGGTGGGCACGCATGAATTCGCCGATTTTTGCCGGCTCGTGGGGGCGGCGCCGTACTTCGCGGCCAATATCACTTCGACCACCCCGCTTGAAATACGAAACTGGATAGAATATTGCAACTTTCCCGAAAATCTCACGGCGCTGTCGGCGCTGCGGGGGACAAACGGCGACCCCGCGCCTCTCGGGGTCGAATACTGGGGGATCGGCAACGAGAACTGGGGCGGCGGCGGGAACATGACCCCGCAGATGTACGCGCGCGAATTCATGCGATACAAGACGGTTTGCGATTCGGTGAATGGCGGGGAGTGCAAATTCATCGCCTGCGGGCCGAACGGCGGCGATTTGAACTGGACGAAGGGGTTTTTGGAGGAATACAGATACAACCCGAACCACCCGGGGTCGTTTTACGGGTTTTCGCTGCACTACTACTGCGGCGCGGCGGGGCACCCGCTCAAATTCTCCGGGGACGAATATTATCAGATGCTCTCCCAGGCTTCCCAAATGGAGAACCTGATTCAAAGCCACAGGGCGGCAATGGACTTCTACGACCCCAAAAAGAGCTTGAAGCTTTTGGTGGACGAATGGGGCTGCTGGCATCAGGGCGGCACCGGACCCTCCGCAGGATACAATCTGTTCGAGCAGCAGAGTACGATGCGTGACGCGCTGGTGGCGGCCTTGACGCTTAACATATTCAACAACCACTGCGACACAGTCGCGATGGCAAACGTGGCGCAGCTTTGCAACAACCTGCACTCGCTGTATTTCGCCTCCGGGAAGAATTTCGTGGAAACCCCGAACTATTTTGTGTTCGATATGTACAAAACGCACCAAAACGGCAGGCAGATACCGCTGCTCGACGATTTCGGGACGATAAAAGTCAAGGACAGGGGGGACATTAAATGCGTTTCGGCCTCCGCTTCGCAAAGCGACGGGGGAACAATCACGATAACCCTTGCCAATTTGGATTACGAAAAAGAAAAAGAGATAAAACTCTCGGCGTTCGGCGGCGATATTTCGGGGCCGGCCACGCTGACTGTTCTCGCCTGCGAGGACGCGCATTCATATAACTGCTTTGAAAACCCCGAAGCAGTCCGCCCGGTTTCAAGAGAAATCACGCTTGGCGCGGATACGCCCCTCATACTGCCCAAATCCGGCGTGGTTTCGATAGTGAAAAAAACTAAAAAATAATTATGAAAAAAAACGGAGGATTATTTGCAATGGATCAAAGTGTAATAGACATAATCGAAAAAAATTTTGAAAAAAATGAGGCAAAAAAAATCATCGACGAGATGATAGCAGGTTGGCAAAACGTCGAAGCGGAATGGAACGCCCCTTCCTTGTTGGACGGCCTCCCCGAAAAGGAATACAAAGAGAAACTAAAAGTTCTTTCAAATTGGTTCGCGCTTTACCTCACCGAAACAGTTAGGAAAGAAACCGTGGAGGATATTTACAACGCGCTGTTTGGGCAAATCGAACCCTCTGAAGAACCGCGGCTCATAGTAGTGGCGGGGGCCATCGCTTCGGGTAAATCCACTGTGGTGGATTGCGTCATACCGAAAGAATACGGCACAAATTACGGCGTGGTGAACAAGGACAAAATCAAGGCGTCAAATATTTTCAGAAGCCTCATACACGCAAAATTCGGCGCCGAACGCGGGAACCTCATCGAGGATTTCATGCTCGGGCTGCGCGACGACATAGGCCTGATGGCGATCAAAAACAAAAAAAGCATATTGCTCGAGCAAAGCTGCAAAACCCCTGAGTTTTTGGTTACTTGCAAACTCGCCAAAAATTACGGTTTTTCCATATGCGCCGAAGTGGTGATAACGCCGATCGGTTTCACGTGCCTGCGGAGCGTGTACCGATACGTCGACGGACTTATAAAAGACCCAAAATCCGCGCGCTACGAAGCTTTCATAAATATCAAGGACACATATGAAAATGCGCCGGGCGTATTGGATGATCTCCAGGAAATCGCCGACAAAATCACAGTCTATACTTCCGACATACTCAAAGTGGAGACAAACGGCAAAAAGATGTCTAAAATTTTCAAGGAAGTGACAAACGGCCCGGTCAGCGACATTTCGGTTGAAATCGCAACTAAGATGTTTGATTATGTATACAATAACATCGAGTGCGTAAAAAACAATTCGGATGTCCTTTATTCGCTGCTCGTCACGGCCCAAAAACTGCTGCAATTGGCAAAAAACCCAAAAATGGTCGTGCCCGCCAGGGCGCAGGATTGGCAGCCGCAGGAGGTGCGCACCAAGCTCGACCAGCTCAATGCCCCGCTTGGTTTTTGCTATTCCAGCCATTTGCGTTGAAACGCAAAATGAAACAATACAAAAAAACAGGAGGCAAATACCCCCATACGATAAGACAACAAGCAAAAACCCAGTAAAATCAATAATTTTATGGTAGGCGGGCAAAACGGAATAGCAACCGAACTAAACGGAACGCAAAAAACAGCGTTCCGTTTTTTCATGCCTATTATTCTGCCCCCGTCTTTTTTTATGCCCGGAAACAGAAAGGGGCTTACCCATAGCAGTATTCCCCATAAAAATAATCTTGACAGCGTAAAGATTGTATGCTATAATATAGACAGTGTCAAGATTGAGAGGAGGAAATCTGCTATGTCGAAGGACAAGCAACAATCGTATCATCATAAAGACTTGAAAAATGCGCTTATCGAAAAAGCCATTGAATTAGTCAACGAGGAAGGGCTTAAAGCATTTTCTCTACGCAAAGTCGCGGCGGCTTGCGGCGTGAGCCATGCCGCACCGTACAGTCATTTTCAAAATAAAGAGCTATTATTGAACGCCATGCAAAACCATATTACAGACGAGTTTTCAATGCTCTTGGAAAACACCATAGCCGAACACGGCAAAGAGCCTAACGCTTTGGAATATCTCGGCAAGGCGTATGTCATTTTCTTTATGGACAACCCTCATTACTTTTCATTCCTGTTCACTCAATCGAATGTGCGGATTGATTTGTCGTCCAGCGCGGACAGTGGCAATAATTATAAACCGTTTGAAATATACAAGGAAGTAATGCTTTCGTTGCTCGAAAAATCACACTATCCACAAGAACGGAGAAAAGACGCGATAATAGCAATATGGTCTTTCGTACACGGGCTTGCTTCTGTGGTGACAATGAAAAATGTCACTTATGATGAGGCGTGGCGAGAAAAGATCACCGACTTCATGGAGGCTTTTCATTGCGCCTTCTTTGATGGTAAATCACTTTAAAAACAGGGAGGAAAATAGAAATGTTGGGCGTTTATTTCAGTGGCACAGGCAATACAAAGTTTTGTCTTGAAAAGTTTTGCTATCATTACGACGGTAGCAAACCGCTTTCCATTGAGGACAGCGGCGTCATTGAGGCGATAAGCAAATCGGAAGAAATTGCTTTGGCATATCCGATTTATTACAGCAATACCCCAAAAATAATCAAAGACTTTATCCGCGCAAACAGTCCATGCTTTGCGAATAAACGTGTCTATATTATCGCAACAATGGGATTGTTTAGCGGCGACGGGGCGGGTTGCGGGGCGAGGCTATTAAAAAAATGCGGTGCGAGAATTATCGGCGGCTTGCACCTTAAAATGCCTGATTGCATTGGTGATGTAAAAGCATTAAAGAAGCCGTTAGAGCAGAACCGTCAGATTGTGAACGACGCGGAACAAAAAATAACGCAAGCCGTAAATGCGTTAAAACAAGGCAAGCCGACAAAAGAGGGTTTGGGGTTTTTCTATCATGTCGCCGGATTGTTTGGTCAGCGGCTATGGTTTTACGGTAAAACTACGCGCTATACCGATAAGCTAAAAATAGAAAAAAGTATTTGTGTCGGTTGCGGTAAATGCGTGGCCCTATGCCCTATGAAAAATATAAAGATTACCGATAAAAAAGCGTCGGCCTCCGACGGATGTACTATGTGCTATCGTTGTATTAACAGTTGTCCCAACAAGGCGATCACGCTGTTAGGCAAGGAAGTAGTCGAACAGTGTAATATCGACAATTACATGGTAAAGCAACCGTAACAACTTTATCGCCACGACAAAGAAGTACACCGACATACAAGCGTTAGACGCAACCGTTTTACGCGAGTTTGCAGACAGGATAGAAATATCCGCGAATGAGAACGGGCGAGGGCGCAAGCCGGACAAGAACCGTAAAATCCATATCGTCTACAACTTTATCGGTGCATTTGATTTCGCACAGGTTTTCAAACAGCGCAAAGATAGCCAAGAACAACGGAAAACGGCGTAGCATGACACTACACCGTCTCCCACTCAATAAAGTTTTCTTACGTGAGGGCGGCTGATACCCCCCGTTTTTACGGCTTTTTTTAAACCGTTTTTAGCGTTTTGTTTTTGCGGGGCGCCGC
Organism: Oscillospiraceae bacterium; assembly: GCA_009782405.1. Next base: position 1,790 of record WRJC01000068.1, on the reverse strand, counting down.
GCTATGGCATATGCTCCGGCCAAGAGAATCAAAACAAAGAATATCGCCATGCCGTCGCCGGTGACCGGGGCTGCGGGGGTAGGTTCGGGAGCGGCCGGCGCTTCGGGTTGGGCCGCAGGGGCTTCCGGTTCAGGTTCAGGTTCGGGCTCCGGTTCGGGCTCGGGGGGCGGGGGAGGGGCCTCGACAAGCACCAGCTCGTCGTTGCAGTTCGAGAGGTTCCAGGCAGCGACGCTCACGTCGTCGGTGGGTTCGCCCCATGAAAGCTTGAAATCCCTCTGGTTGTTGTCGTCTATGTCGTCGAGCAGCCATATCTGGAAGCCAAAAGTATATCCAGGCTTCAGCATCGCTTTGACCGCGTCGTTGAGCGGCACCCTGCGCTCGATTATGTATCCGTCCGATTTTATCACGCAGGCCACCTGATGCTCGCTTTCGGGCAGATTTGTGAACCATTCCTGATGGTCGGTCGCCATCGCGTCCACCCAGTCGATCTCAAATTCAGGCGAACCGACCGTTCTCGCATATGCCAAAATTTTTACGAAAAGGCCGTTGTCGCCGTAATGGTCGTCGTTGATGTTGTCGAAATCGAACGTCGATTCAAAAGCGTCGCTGCTGAAATTGTCGAGCGGCTGCGTAACGGGGGTTTTGTCGAGCACGTCTACAAACATGTAGATATAGCTCTCATCCCAGCACAGCCAAATGCTGCCTGTCGCGTGCTCGCCGCCTTCTTCGGCGTTGTTGGCCGCAGAGGCGACATACTCGATTTTAAGTTCGCTCGAATTTTTGTAGCAGTCGTCCATTACCCCGTCCACCACAGGAGTGCCGTAAGAAACTTCCCCTTTTTTCAGCCTCGATACGGCCTGTGCGCTTTGGGCAAACAACGATGCGAAAAGCATGACGAGAAGCAAAACCGAAATAAATTTGCGCATATTTTTTCCTCCGACTTCATTATTGTTGATTTGTTTTTTTGCCTGTTTTCATTATACCACAGGTTATTTCGTTTTGCAACAGTTATTTGCAAAAAAAAACGGGGATTTCGAAATCCCCGCGATATATGCTTTCAATCGAAAAATATTCCATTGATTGGTGAAGTGGTTTTCGTACCGATGTTTTTCGCTCCATTTTCGAGACAGAATCTGTACAGCCCTTTTGCTCTGAACGAATAATACACGCCTCCAAAATAGTCTTCTATCGTTAAAAAATATACTTCTTTTTTCGAGTTCAAATCTATTATTTTTATTTCTTGCCTTTTCGCCGTGCCGGTATAGTTTAAAAAATAGAACGATATTTTTACTGGTTCGCAATTCGTCAATGCGACATCGACATACAACGCAAACTCGTTGTCCATGAGTGGAATTATCCTCGCGGAATTATCTGGGAGCATGATCGCGCTTTGGTTTTTTTGATCGGCTTTGAAAACTTCGTGGTAAATGTAATCGCCATAAAATTTGTACAAAATCAAAATTTGATCAGGCAAATTCGGTCGCCCATAAAAAATGTCGTAACCCATTTTACCGTATTTGTTTTGCCAATTTCCCCTTGTTTCGGAATCGATTCCGACAAACTCGAATGAATTTTCGAATGATTTGTTTTCGCCAAATCCATACTCGATTCTTGATATATTTATCAAAGACTCTGCTACTGGATAAATGTTTGTTATGTGGTTTCCATACTTTATACCTTCTTTTGAGTAGTACAAAGACACAATCAGATATTAGGATAAAGGAATTTCAACTAACCTGTTGCGTCGGAAGTAGTGAAATGCCAATTTACAGATTTTGATACTTCGTTGC
>WRJC01000067.1 GCA_009782405.1 Oscillospiraceae bacterium | reverse complement strand
GCATATTTTCGCTGCGCTTCTGTCATTGCGATAACTTATTTCCTTTTCATTGATTAACTCCTCCGCTTTCGCTTTGGTGTTTATTGTATCTCTATTTTTACAGTTGTGTCATTGTACTAGCCTTATACCTATCGATTATCAAGATTTTCGGGCAAACATAATTGAAAATTAATTTGCTTGGCATATTATTATGATTGGAAAAGAACATGAAAAGGAGCTGAAATGATGGATCAATGTTCAAATGGAAAAAAAGAAAAAAAAAATCTTCTCGAACAAAAAGCATTGAATCGGCCCGAAAAGGTTGAATCTAAAACGGAAATTGCACATGGACGCATTTTAGTCACGGGTGGTACAGGTATACTGGGGAAAAAAACAGCGGCAGAATTAAAAAAAAGGGGTTGGTCCGTTCGGATACCGACTCGTAAAATTCCTCCTGCGGCGAATTGTATTTCGGGAGTAGAATATTTCGAAGCAGATCTTGGCGATTCGATTCCATCAGCTCTTTTGGAAGATGTGGAAACTGTCGTCCACTGCGCTGCAGCAACCTCCGGCGGAAAAGAAGCGCATATAAAAAATTCAATAAATGCAACGCAAAATTTATTGTTGGCAATGGCGAAAAATGACATTAAAAAATTAATTCAAATCAGTAGCATCGCAGTATTGGAAAGCAGTGCGAAAACCGGTTGTCCGATAGACGAAAATACCCCTATATTCAAAAACCATGAAAGCCGCGGGCCGTATGCATGGGGAAAAGCGGAATCCGAAATTTTGGCGAAAAAATTATGTGAAAGCTTAGGAATAACCCTTCGCTTGATTCGACCGGGGCCTATCGTCGATTATAATGCTTATAAAGCACCTGGCCGACTTGGCAGAAAAATAGGTATTGTTTTTGTAATGGTTGGAAACAAGGAAGATCGGATGAATGTATGTAAAGTGGATACCGCAGCTAAGATTCTTTCAAGCTATGTGGAAGATTTTGATTTGCTGCCTCATGTATTGAACCTTTTGGAACCTAACCCGCCTACACGCGGAGAACTGACTCGAATCCTTTTATCCGAACGCTCTGATTTAAAAATAGTTGTCCGAATTCCTTTTCCAATTCTTTGGATAGGGTCTTTCGTGGCTAAAGGGGTACAGCGTATTATTCGCCCTAAAAAAACACTTGTCGATTTGTACAGCGCATTTGTTTCAGAGCGATATAATATCGATTTGTCGATTGAAGTCTTACGCAGATATTGCCTATGAAATCTTTTTCCAAAGCGACGCAAAAAGTCCTTCCGAAGGGTTGAATGTGCGCGGGACAATCAGCGGCGGTACCAAATGAACCGATGCGTCCCTGCCGATTATGTGGATTTTTCGGATAAATTTATATTTCTTGACTTTTCGCCTTTTTTGCGCTATAATATTTTCCAAAATGCAGAAAGAAGGGATATAACATGGCTAAACTTCAGCCCGAATCGAAAAAAAAGGCATTGGCGCCCGTTTGGTTCCCGGCGAACTTCCAAGCTGTCATATGGCGAAACTGGGGGATTGTGCCGAAAAAAAACATAGCCGCCGCATTGGAATGCACCCAAAGCCAGCTTGAACAGTCGGCAAAAGAACTTGGATTGGATCCGAATACAAAGGCAGACCCCATATGGCTCAAAAGGGGCTATTTGACCATAATCAGAAACAATTGGCATATCGCCACATACGCGCAGATTTTGGCATTGCTCGAAATCGACGAGGATGAGCTCGCTTTCATACTGAAAGAGGACGATTTCATGTGGGCCAAAATGGGGGCTTTCAAACCGTCGGTGGACGACAACCTGTACAGAGCCCTGACGGAAACGGAAAAAACGGAAACGCAAAAAATCTCGGGATATGGCAAGATTGGCGCCCGCCCCGACAATTCCTTTGGTTTCCTCGGCGAATTTTATGGGAAAAGCGAAAATGGCTCCGGCAATGCCGCCGTTTGCCCCGAGGGGCTGCGCATCGCGTATTCGTACTTCGCGATATACGGCGACCCGCTATTAAACGAAGAACTTGACCCTTACCCGGACGAACTTTTGAGCCGGTATGCCAAAGCAGGGGTGAACGGCGTATGGCTTCAGGGGATACTCTACCATCTCGCCGAATTCGCCTTTGACCCGGAGCTGTCCAAGGACAAAAAGAAGAGGATTGCCAACCTGAATAAATTGATAACGCGCGCGGCGAAATACGGCATAGGCGTGTATCTGTACATGAACGAGCCCAGAGCCATGCCGGAAGAATTTTTCGAAAAATATCCGCACCTAAAAGGAGAACCGGAATACGACACATTTGCCATGTGCACCTCGCAGCCCGAAGTGCAAAATTATCTGTATGGAGCCATGAAGGAAGTTTTCACGGAGGCGAAAGGGCTTGCGGGCTTCATCGCGATAACCATGTCGGAAAACCTGACAAATTGTTATTCGCGGACAAGCCGGGAAAAAATGAGCTGCGAAAGCTGCAAAAAACGCAGGCCGGCCGAAGTGGTGGCCGAAGTCAACAACATCCTCGCCAAAGGGGCCCACGACGCCGACCCGTCGGCAAAAGCTATCTCGTGGACTTGGGCTTGGGGCGACGATTGGGCAAAAGAGGCGATAGGCCTTTTGGCCGAAAACCAAATATTGCAGTGCACCAGCGAGGAAGGGCTGTCCACAAATGTCGGTGGGATACCCGGATCTGTGCTCGACTATACAATATCAAAACCGGGCCCCGGGGAAAAATCGAAATCGAATTGGGAATGCGCGGCGCGTCTCGGGCTCGGGACTTCCGCGAAAGTGCAGATAAACTGCACCTGGGAACTTTCGACGCTCCCATATATCCCCGCGCTTGATTTGATAGAAAAGCACGTAAAGAACCTGCATGGGCAAAACATAAAAAACTTTCAGCTCTGCTGGACTTTGGGGGGTTATCCTTCGATAAACATGCAGTTCGCGGATTATTTAAACAAAAATCCCAAAAAAGGGGTGTCTGAGTTTTTGGACGGCATATTCGGCGCAGACCTCGGGCAAAAAGTATATGAAGCGCAAAAAACATTCAGCGGCGCATTCGCCGAATTTCCCTTCCACATAGCCACAGCATACGTAGCTCCGCAAAATTTCGGCGTTTCCGCCCCCTTTTACATGCAAAAAACCGGATACGGCGCCACGATGATAGGCTTCCCCTACGACGACATAGATTCCTGGCGGTCGATATATCCTGCAGAAATATATGAAACCCAAATGCAAAAGGTGGCAAATGGAATGGAAGAAGCCTTAAAAAAATTCGATGAGATAGAAAACCCGGAAAACAAATTGCTTTGCGACATGGCCACAATCGCCGAAGCCGCGCTGTGCCATATGAAAAGCGCATGCAACCATATCGGGTTTGTCCGCTCGCGAAACGCAAATGACCGCCCCAAAATGGCGGAGGCGGTCAAAAAAGAAAAGGAAAACGTGCTGCGGCTCATCGAGCTTCGGCAAATGGATTCGCGAATCGGTTTCGAGGCGAGCAACCATTACTTCTATACCATGCAAAATTTGCGCGAAAAGCTGATAAACTTGGATTGGGCGGAAAATGGCCTGTCATAGCGGCGATATGCCGCAAAGCCGCTCCAAGTTGCCGTGGCATACGGCATCCAAGACATTTTGCGGCAAATCGAGCGCGGTGATGAAGCGAAGGTGCTGCGTGTAGTTGAGTTCGTTGTATTTCCCGAAACTGTCCGTGCCGAACAATATGCGGTCGGCCCAGCGGATAAACACGGAGCGCAGGTATTCTTTGTCGTGCGGGTAAAAATCGTCGTACATCCTGAGCTGGCAGCCGATCGTGGTATCTACGTACAAGTTGGGAAATGCGCAAAAAAGTTCGTCCAAGCGTTCCCAGCCGATATGCAGCTGGTGCGCCCCGATGAAATCTATTCCCGGGTGACGACGGCAGCAGTCCAAAAACGCCCGGAGCAAATCTTCGTTGGAATATGTCACCCCTTTTTTCCAGCCGTTTTCCCAATACACGTTGCGCTTGCCCCCGGTATATATGGAGCTTGGGAGCCTTTGGGTGACGTGCCACAGAATTGGGAGCTTGTGTTTCGCGATTGCGCCAAAGGTTTTTTGCCAATCATCTGAGAGCCATAAGTCAAAGGGGGCGTTGTCTTCGATTATCGGCGCGTTGTGGAGTTTGATGCAGCGCGCGCCCATTTCGGCAGCGGCGTCGACCAGTTCTTTTTCGGGCGACCGGTAGTTTAAATAGGCGGACCAGTAATATCTGTCGCTGCCGCCAAAAAAGCCGCCCAGCTTCGCCTTTATTTCCTCCGTGGAGAAATATGGGAAACTGTCCATTATGTTTTCCGTTATCATTGCGCTGTCCCATTTTTTGCCGTAGAGCTGAAAAATCACGAGCAGCCTCATGATCCCGAAATTTTCCAAGGTTTCGGCCAAAAATTTCAGTTCGCCCGATATGTCTTCCTTTTTCCCGCTGTAATGGATGTGCGAATCGAAATAATAGTCCGGGACGGGCTTGCAGTGCATCGCCCAGCCTTTGGCAAATCCGTTTTCCGCAAATTCCCGCTCTATGGCATCCGGGGCATGGGGGCAAAGCGATTCGTCTATGTGGTTGTAAACCGGTTTTGGCATAGCAATTTCCTCCTGACAAAAAATGTGGATTTAAACGCAATTTTGCAAATCGGCCATCGACGCGCTGTCTTTGTCTATGTACAGCGTCCAGTCCGGGTGGGTTTTTAAAATGGTCGCAGGGATCATGTTCGTGGTTTCTTTGGAAGCGAGCGTGTCGCGGATCGCCTTGGCCTTGACTTTGTAGGGCACGGCGGATATGATGCTCCCGCATTTCATTATTTGCCTGACCGTCATGGAAATGGCCTCTTTGGGCACGTCGTCAAGCGTTTCAAACCAGCCTTCCCCGAGCTGCTGTTTTCGGCAGGCTTCATCGAGCCTGACGATCTTGTATGCCCCATCGCATTCAAAATCGGCGGGAGGGTCGTTGAAAGCGATGTGCGCGTTTTCGCCGATTCCGATGACCCCCAAATCGACAGGTTCGCCCTTTATTTTTTCCGCGAGCTTTGCGATGATTTTTTCCGCGCCAACGGACGCATCCACAAAGTTGACCTCTTTCAGGTTGGTTTTGAGTTTGTCGATGAAGCGCTCTTTCAGGTATTTTATGAAGCTTGCAGGGTGCGTCTGCGGTATGCCGATGTATTCGTCAAGATGGAAAAACTCCACTTTCGACCAGTCCACATCAAGGCTGACAAGCGCCTCGAACATCGCAAATTGCGAAGCCCCCGTCGAAAATACCGCACGCGCGCATCCTTTTTCTTTGATGGCCCGGCTGAGCAAATCCGAAATATGCGCCGCCGCTTTCCGGCCCAATATCTTGTCGTTTTCGCACAATACTGTTTTCATTTTCTTGTCCTTTTTATCCTTTCTGTTTTGTTCATCGCCAGTTCCATTCGCCTTCGTCGATGACTTCGCGAACGGCTTTGACGAAATTTTTGACGGAATCGAGCTTTCCCGAAACTGTTTCCACATCTTTCAGCGTGACGTCTATGTGGTTTTTGTTTTCGCGCGCTATGCGAAACGCCTCGCGCACCGCTTTTTTCGCGCGCCCCGCATCAAAACCCATCGCCACCATGTCGGTGGGCGAAGGCCGCCACGACATCACATAGCCGCTGCCAAGCTGTTCGGAACATGAACGCAGGTCGGCCCACGGCGTGACTGCCACCCTGCGCAGATTTTTCATCTCGCGCTTGAGTATCGGGAATTTGCGCGTCATGTCTTCGCAGCATCCATAGGACAAAAGCCCGTATTTTTCGTATGTGGGTTTTTGGTAGTTCAATATGAACTCCTCCCACATCGCCGGGGAAACGGTCGCGGTTTCCTGCGAAGCGCAGAAAGTCCAAAGTTTGCCCCGATCGACCGGAGCGGCGTCGGCTGACGGAGCGGGGAGTTCGCGGGCGTAGGGCATGGCTTGGTTTTCTTGGCAATGCAGCGCGAAATCCCCTTTGGCCTCGGCGCTGTCTTGCACCTCGGCTATCGCCTCTCCCATGAATCCAACAAGCTTGTGCAGCCACTTGGGGCGATCCGCCATGTCCCACATCATGCCCTCCACTCCGCGCATATATGCGAGAGTCGTGGATATGTCGGCACTCCAGAAACTATATACAGGCGAGCGATCCACGACGACCGGCATGGCGCCTTTAAGTATTTCGCTTGTTTTTTCGAAAGTTTCGGCAGTTTGCGCCTCGTTTATGCGGTGGAACGGTTTTTTCAGTTTGGCTATGTCCCCATCTTCGACGATCGGGGGATTGAAGATGAAAGCCCCTTTTTTGCCGTTTGTGTTTTCCGGGTAGGTCACAGGGGTGGATATTCCCCATAAACCCCCCTCCGGGGTGACAAAAGAGGCGCGCACCGCATGCCACGGCTCAAATATGCTGTCGTCGCCGAGCGAATATCTGTACAAAATATCTTTGAAATGCCTTTCGAGCCCGCGCATGGATGGGTCGGCGCATTCCAAATCGCATAATTCCGGGATTTCGGCGGCGGCATATGCCCGAATGTATATGGGCGGCGGCGTCAGCACGAGGGAATTGTGGTCCCGCCACAAATTTCTGCGGCGATCCATTTCGTCGGAAACGGAAATTTCGTAGACTTTTTGTGCAAGCGACCGCACATAACTTGGCTCATCCATAAAAATCGCCTTCCTTTCGCATTTTTCTTAATTATACCACGAAATTTCCGCCATGTCAACATATCGTCAAAAAATTGCCCCCAACGGAAAATTTTTCGAATTTTTTTTGTTTTCGCTTGATTTTTTTCTTTTTTGGGGATATAATAAGTGGCAAGGATCATGATGCAAAAAAGGAGCCATATTTATGAAAAATATCAAATCTGTTATGTTCTTTGTTGTTTTTTGTTTTGTTCTCGCGAGTTTTTTATCCTGTTCGCCCAGTAGCCCAAACACAGAAAACAGCGAAAATGAAAATTTGCCCGGCGACGAAAATGCCGGGGATGTTTCCGGCGACGAAGCGGAAGCGGTCGACCCGCGCCTGCTTGTCGGCGACGATTTGCCGGATACCGATTTGGGCGGTTACACGTTCCGCATATACACCCACAATTACTTTGCCGGCGGGCACGCCGATTATGTGCTTGACTATTGCCCGGAAAGCCAGAACGGGGACGTTATAAACGATTCGGTTTTCATGCGCAACAGAACCGTGGAGGAAAGGTTCGGATGCAATATAGTCACAATCGACTCAGGCGCCGATCTCGATATCGGCGCCCACTCGCAAAAAATAAAGAAAAGCATCACCACGGGGGACGACGAATTCGACATCGCGCTGGAACACTGCATACTCGGGTGCAATCTTTCGCTCGAGGGGCTCTTTTTGAATCTGCGCGATATTGCGCATTTCAATTTCGAAAAGCCGTGGTGGTACAAGAACACAAATGACGAAATGACCGTCATGGGGCAGATGTACATGGGCTCGAACGCGATTTTCTACTCCGGGATAGCGCAGACATGGGCGCTCTACGTCAACAAAGGCCTCATAGCCGATTTTGGATTGGAAATGCCGTACAAAGACGTTTTCGAAGGCACATGGACCATAGACAAACTCATATCATTGACAAAAGACGTTTACGTCGACCAAAACGGCAACGGAGTGCGCGACGGTTCCGATGTATACGGCTTCGTCGCCCTTTCCGTGGAATCCAATTTTTTTACCGCGCTTGAAATGCCCATATTGGAAAAAACCCCCGACGGCGTGGAAATAGTGGTGAACAATCCGCGCACATTCAGCGTAATCGAAACGCTTTACGACTGGTTTTACGACACGCAAGGCTGCAACACCCCGGCATACGGCACAATCACCGACGGAATGGAAGTGTACCCGTATGTGCATTGGGCCCTCGCCAACAAAAAAGCCTTGGTGGTTTCGGGCATGATAGGAGATGCGGCAACCCATTACCGCTCGGCGGAAATACAGTACGGTTTGCTTCCATACCCAAAATATGACGAAAACCAAAAGGAGTACAGATCGTTTGCAAACGACGAATTTTTTGTGGTGCCGACCACCGCGGCGGACCCGTCGCGCACCGGGCTTGTCATAGAGGCTATGGCGGCGGAGGGGTACAAACAGATATACCCGGCCTATTACGAAATAGCGCTCAAAAACAAATATATGCACGACGATGAATCGGTGCAAATCCTCGATATCATAGTCAATTCGCGCAACATAGCGTTTTCGTACACATATGACAACTGGCAGGGGTACGGGCATATGCTCAACGACCTGTTCACCGCAAAACCGACAAAAGATTTCGCTTCATATTATGAAAAACGGCTCGGTTCAGCCCAGAAGCGCGTGGACCAGATAAACAAATCTTTCGGGGAGATGAAAAAATAGACGAAAGGATCTGTGATTTATGGAATGCAACATGGTCATGAACCGCCCGGCATCCTGGTGGGGCAACAACTGGCGCGAGGCTACCCCGCTTGGAAATGGCTATCACGGCGCTATGGTATACGGCGCCGCCGCGAACGAACGCATAATGCTCACCCACGCAAGGCTTTGGCGGCACGGCAAATACGGAACTTTGCCCGATGTATCCGACAAACTCGCCGAAATGCGCGCCCTCATCGAAAACGGCGAAATCGAAAAAGCCGACCGGATAATCGCGGATGCGCTCCTTGAAAGGGGTAACGTCCAAAGGCAGCCCGTGCCGGTTCCCGCCGCCGACCTGAACATCTATATAAAACCCGAAAGCGGGTTTTCCGGATACAAAAGGGAACTGTCCATGAATACTGCGGAAAGCGTTGTCAGCTGGCGCGACGGCGAAATCCGCCGCCAAACGAAATCATTCGTTTCGCGCGCGGACGACGTAGTCGTCGCCGAAACCGACATCGGGGCGAAAATATCGATTTGCCGCCATAAAAGCGACGACATCGGGGAACATGAAAAATATCCCGGAAACGTTGCGAGCGCCCAAGAAGGCGAATGGCTCTTTTTCAAAGCGGAAACGGACGGCAAAGAACACGGCGTCGCCGCAAGGGTCGCAAAAAGCGGCGGCAAAACGCTGGTAATAGCCAAAGTGTTTTGCGAAGGGGATCACAAAGATAAATGGCGCGAACTCAAATCGCAAATCGAAACCCTGCCCTGCGACTACAATGCGCTTTTTGCGAGGCACAAGCCTTTGCACCGGGAATTGTTCGAACGCTGCGAATTTGATTTGGAAGACGAAATATACGGCCCGGAGGCCAACAACAGGCAATTGCTGGACGGAGCTTATGAAAACCGGCTGCCAAACGCCTTAGCCCAAAGGATGTGGGCATACGGCAGATACCTTTTTGTATGCAGTTCCGACGAAAAAAGCCTGCCCTGCAGCTTGACGAGTTTGTTTTCGGGGGACTATAACGCATTTTGGGCGATAAACATGGCCAACATAAATTTGGAAATGATATATTGGCAGGCGCTTCCCGGCATGCTGCCCGAATATATGCTCGCGGTTTTCGATTATTACGAATCGGAAATGGAAACGCTCAGAGACTGCGCAAAAAAATTGTACGGTTGCCGGGGGATATACCTATCCGCCGTTTCTGCCCCGACTTCGCTCGGCGCTTGCTGCCCTGCCCCCCACATCATAAACTGGACGGGCGGAGCCGGATGGATCGCGCAGCTGTATTACGACTACTGGCTGTATACAAGGGATTTGGATTTTTTAGAAAAACGGGCTATGCCGTTCTTGCGGGAAGCGGGGCTTTTTTATGAGGATTTCATCGTATGGGAATCCGGTTCCTGGCACGTTTATCCATCCGTTTCGCCTGAAAACCACACGGCAAACTACAAAGGGACGGGCCATGAATTTCCCGACGGGGTCCAAACGGCTATCGACGCCGCCATGGATGTGGCGATTATCAAAGAAGTGTTTTCCCATTTGATCGAACTCGGGAAAATAACCGGGGCGGGCGAATCGGAGATAAAAAAATGGCAGAAAATATTGGAGGCTTGCCCCGCGTACAAATACAACGAAGACGGCAGCCCGCGCGAATGGCTCAGCGACGATTTCCCCGACAACGAGCTTCACCGCCATCAATCGCATCTTTACCCCGCATTTCCCGGATTGGAACTCGCCCGGGCGGGAAAGGCAATCGCGGAAAAATACAGGCAGGGCGGCCTAAAACGGCTGAAATTGGGTTTGAGCCACCAGACAAGCTGGTCATACGCCCAAAACGCGAACTTGCTTGCCCGGTGCGGCGACGGGGAAAATGCGTACAAGTGCTTGGATTTGATGGCGAAATCCGCAATCTGCGAAAACCTGTTCACCGTGCATAACGATTGGCGCGACATGGGTTTGACTTTAACCATGCCCTCCGCGCCCTTTCAAATCGACGCGAACATGGGCTGGACTGCGGCGGTGCAGGAAATGCTTTTGTATTCCGACAAAGACAGAATAGATTTGCTGCCCGCGCTGCCCAAGCAATGGGAAAAAGGCTCGATAGGCCCCTTGAACACCCGTTGCGGGGCGAATGTAAAATTAGCCTGGGATCAAAGGGCAAAAACCGCAAAAGCCGAGCTGACGGCGGTCTACGGCACGGCCTTTGAACTGTATTTGCCAAATGGGGAAAAGCGAAAGCTCGCATTGCGCAAAAACGAAAAATATACGGTTGACATCAGTTTATAATGCGGATATTTGCGGAAGATTTCAAATATCCACTCCGCAAACTTTCAAAAACGCCTTGGCGATGACCATGGCTCCGGTTTGAGTGGGGTGCACCCTATCCCCGGCCAAGGCTTTTGGATCCGTGCCCATTTCCATATACTTGTCAAACTCGGATTGCAAATCGACTAAAAGCAGTGAGTTTTCGCCCGCGATTTTTTTCACGGTTTCTATATACCCCGATAACAGCGCCATCATTGGGTCGTTTTTGTCAGGCTCGGCGAGAAACGGGGTCATGAGCACGATTTTTTTCGCCTTTTTTTTGGCATCTGCCACTATTTGGCGGTACAGAGTTTCGTATTCTTCCAAACTGACGGCGAGTTCCGGGTTGTTTGGGCTGTCGAAGCTGCGCCAGACATCGTTCACGCCGATCATGACGGAGAGATAGTCCGGCGCCAAATCCAAAACGTCGGTTTGCCATCTGGCAAAAAGGTTCCTGACGGTATCGCCGCTTATCCCGGTATTCAAAACCCTTATGTTTCGCTCCGGGAATTTTGCGGAAAGCAGCGCCCCGACAAAATTCACATAGCCTTGGCCTAACCCGTCGCCCTCGCCTATCGGCCGGCGCCTGCCGCAGTCCGTTATGGAATCGCCGATCATCAATAAAATGCCGCCTTTTTCAAATAACATAAAAAATACCACTCTTTCTTTATCGTTTGCATGAAAATTTTTGTTCTTGGCGTCATTATACCACATTTTTCGATAATGCGCAAGTTCATTTTTTTTCGCGTGCCCAAAATTTACAATTTACACTTGATTTCATGGCTCCGACTATGCTATCATTCTAAGCAAATGCAAAAAACGCCGTCAATATCCCTTTTAAGTGATTTTTGATTTTTCGGGAGGCAGAGCACCTATTATGGAAAATATGGAAAATATATTTTGGCACTCGGGCAAGGTGGACAGGGCCGCGAGGGAAAAAAACATGGAACAAAAAGGATTCGTGCTGTGGCTGACCGGCCCTTCGGGTTCGGGAAAATCCACAATCGCGGCAGAAGTCGAGTCCGAGCTTGCCCGGATGGGTTTTTTTGCATATGTCTTGGACGGCGACAACCTGCGCTTCGGGATAAATTCGGGTTTGGGCTTTTCAAGAGAGGACAGGGACGAAAACATCAGGAGGATTTGCGAGGTGGCGAAGCTTTTCTGCGAAGCGGGTATAATCGCCATAGTCGCCGCGATTTCGCCTTTTGAAAAAGCGCGGGTTTTGGCAAGGGAAATAATCGGCGAAGAAAATTTCTGCGAAATATACGTGAAGGCCAAAGCGGAGACGCGCAAAAAGCGCGATCCGAAAGGGCTGTACAAAAGAGAAGTGGTTGCAACCGATATGCCCTACGAAGAACCCAAAAACCCTGAAATGCTCATAGATACGGATGCCTGCTCTGCAAGCGAGGCGGCGGGCGCCATCATACAGCGTGTTTTTGAAGCTGAAATCGGGCACATAGCAAAAAAAGCTCTCGAAACCGCGCTTTGGGCCGCGCATGACGCCGGGAAAGCGATAATGGAGGTCTATAAAAAGGACTTTTCCGTCGAATACAAAAGCGACAGCTCCCCGCTGACTGAAGCGGACAAAAAGGCGAACGAGCTGATCTGCGGGCAGCTTCAAAAATACGCGCCGCATATCGGCATACTGGCGGAAGAATCCGCAGACGACAAAAAGAGGCTCAAAAACAATTTTTGCTTTATCGTGGACCCGTTGGACGGCACCAAGGAATTCGTGAAAAAAAACGGCGAATTTACCGTGAACATCGCGCTCGCCTTCAAAAACAGGCCGGTAATGGGGGTGGTGCATGCGCCATGCTTGAACAAAGTCTGGTATGCGGCAAAAGGAAACGGGGCTTACGCGGCGGATTTGGCCTCCGGAATCCCGAGGATTTTTGACGAAAACGCAAAAATAAAAACCAGCGGCAGGACAGACGGGCTGACCGTGGTCAAAAGCCGCTCCCACAGCGACGAAAAAACCGAAAGCCTGCTCGAAAGAAACAAGCACAAAATAAAGAGCCTCGCCGACGTGGGAAGCGCCCTGAAAGGCTGCATGATAGCCGAAGGGGATGCGGACGTATATTACAGGTTTGGCTATACGAGCGAGTGGGACACCTGCGCGGCGCAGTGCATAGTCGAAGAATCCGGAGGGATTTTTTTGCAGGGCGACTACAGCGAGATGACTTACAACCGCGAAAACACTTTAAACGAAAAAGGTTTCATCATTTTAAACAGAATGGAGAGCAAGTTGGATTGATTCGCATACTTGCATAAAATACATGGATCATTTGGACAAACTCGAAAGCAAAAGCATCCACATAATACGCGAAAGCTACAGCCAATTCAAGAACCTTTGCATGCTTTGGTCGATAGGCAAGGACAGCACGGTGCTTTTGTGCCTCGCCCGGAAAGCGTTTTTCGGCCATGTGCCGTTCCCCTTGGTGCATATAGACACGCATTACAAGATACCCGAGATGATAAGCTACCGCGACGACCTCGCAAAAAAATACAAACTCGACCTCATTTACGGCGAAAACGCGGAAGCGCTGCGCGACAGGCGGACTTTCCCCGACAAAGCCGTGAGCAGGATTGAATGCTGCCGCCTGCTCAAAACGGAAGCGCTGAAAAACACGCTGAGCGGCGAGTGGACGCGCTACAGGATAAACCACGAAACGGGCGGCTACGAAATATCAAGCGACAAAGAACCGTACACGGGGGTGATAGTGGGGGTTCGCGCCGACGAGGAAGGCAGCCGCTCGAAGGAACGCTATTTTTCCCCCCGCGACAAAAACAACGACTGGGATGTCGGCGACCAGCCGCCGGAGTTTTGGGGCCAGTACAAAACCGACTTCGCGCCCGGCACGCACCTCCGCATCCACCCGCTGCTCGATTGGACCGAAGTGGACATATGGGAATACATCAGGCGGGAAGGCGTTCCGGTGGTCCCGCTGTACTTCGATGACGGCACCGGCAGGCGATACCGCTCGCTTGGCTGCTGGCCCTGCACTTCGCCGGTGGAATCGGGCGCCAAAAATTTCGACGACATAATCGAGGAGCTGAAAAGCGGAAAATTCGCCAACATCGCCGAACGCTCGGGGCGCGAGCAGGACAAGGAAGACGGGGGCGGCTTGGAGGAACTTCGAAAGGACGGGTATATGTAAAATGGGAAAAGGCGCAGTTTTAAACGATTTGAACATAGTGATAGTCGGCCATGTGGACCACGGGAAAAGCACGGTGATAGGCAGGCTGCTCGCCGACACGGGCTCGCTCCCCAAAGGCAAGCTCGACCAGATAAAGGAAATGTGCCGCAAGAACTCAAAACCGTTCGAGTACGCCTTTTTGCTCGACGCGCTCAAGGACGAGCGTTCGCAGGGGATAACCATCGACACGGCAAGGTCGTTTTTTGCCACCGAAAAGCGCAGGTACATAATCATCGACGCGCCGGGACACATCGAATTTCTGAAAAATATGATAACCGGGGCGTCGAGAGCCGAAGCCGCGCTGCTCGTCATTGACGCAAAAGAGGGCATACGGGAAAATTCGCGCCGCCACGGGTATATGCTTTCCATGCTCGGGATTTCGCAGATTGTGGTGCTCGTCAACAAAATGGACTTGGTGGGCTACGACAAGGAGATATACGACGGCATCGTGGCGGAGTACATGGAATTTTTGGGCAAAATCAACGTGAATCCGCTGGCCTTCATACCGGTGAGCGCGGCCCACGGCGACAACATAGCTTCAAAATCGGCGAATATGCCCTGGTTTGGCGACATGACCGTGCTTTCCGCCTTGGACAACTTCGAAGACGCAAAACAGCCGGACGAGCAGAAGTTTAGGATGTATGTCCAGGACGTGTATAAATTCACATCCGCGGGAGACGACAGGAGGATCATAGCGGGGACTGTGGATTCCGGGGTTTTATGCGCGGGCGACGAAGTGGTTTTTTATCCTTCGGGCAAAAAAACCGCAGTCAAAACAATCGAAGCTTTCAACAGCCCACCTGCCGACCGCATAAGCGCGGGCTACGCTTCGGGATTCACCGTGACTGAGCAGATATACATAAAGCGCGGGGAACTGTGCGCCATTGCGGGCGAATCAAAACCTTCGGTTTCCACCGCATTCAAAGCGAGCCTGTTCTGGCTCGGGAAAGAACCGATGGCGCCAAACAAAACCTATTTTTTGAAAATCGGCCCGGCGAAAGCCGAAGTGAAAATAAAGGAGATAATAAAGCTGATAAACGCCTCTTCGCTCGAAGCGGGTGAAAGCGACAAAATAAGGCGCCACGACGTGGCCGAATGCGTGCTCGAAACCAACCGCCCCATAGCCTTCGACACGGCGGACATCATGGCGCAGACGAGCCGATTTGTGATAGTGGACGGATATGAAATATCCGGAGGCGGTATAATAACCGAAAATGTCGGCGACGAATACGCCGAAATACGCGACAAAGTGCTGCTGCGCAATTTCAAATGGGAGCGGGGAAACATAACCCCGGCGATGAGATCGGAGCGCTTTTGCCAGAAAGCCTGCATGGCCCTGATCACCGGAAACCAGAACACAAACAAAAAAATAATAGCGAAGACGCTCGAACAGATGCTGTTTTCCGACGGCCGCGTGGTTTATTACCTCGGAATCGGCAATGTTTTGTACGGAGTGGACGCGGACATAAAAAACATATATTCGAACGCAAAGAAAGAAAACAGGGAGGAACACATAAGGCGCCTCTCCGAAGTGGCGAACATAATATTGGAAACGGGCGCGATACTCATCGTCACCGCCACCATGCTCACCGGGGAAGACATGGACTTGATAAAAACCGTATTGCCCGGCGAGGCCGAAGGGGAGATAATAACATACTGGATAGGCAAAAGCGTGGACACGGACATAAAAGCCGACATGGTGGTTTCGGATTTCGAGGATTCGGGAAAAGCGGCGCTGGTGATAAAAAACGACCTGCAGAACAGAAACGTGATATACAAGCCATGAAAGGCGAAAAGAGGTTGTTTTCCGTTATAAGTCGATACACTCTAAAGAAAGAAGGTATTTTACCATGAAAAAAATCTGCATATTGGGCTCAAGCCTCATGTGGACCCCCACGATCACTAACGACATTCTCGCAGTGTTCCCCGAACCCGTCGAGATAAGGTTTA
>WRJC01000066.1 GCA_009782405.1 Oscillospiraceae bacterium | reverse complement strand
GAATACATCCATGTACCCATTTTATTTCATTTGTGTTTTTTTTCAATCCCTTTTTTGTGAAATTTTCGCAAACTTTTTTCCCCTCCCTCTGCAACTGCACAATTACTTATATCTTTATTCATATTGTGTAGACCGTAAAAAGTAGTATTTGCATGCGATCCATAGCCAAAATATTGCTTCATTCCCGGAAAATATTCCACAAAAACAATTTTTTCTTCTTTATGCATAAAATTATCCCATCCTTTTTGATACATTTTAAAGTGTGCATTTTAGCGATACTGCTTTTTGCGGTTGAGCCAAATCAGTCCCGCGATACGCACTCAATATATTTGAGCAATAATCCACATACCATACATATTTTTTCCATTGCATCCTCTTTTTCGTTATTTTATCGGTTTATTTTTAGGCTTTTCGTCTGGATCAGCCTTTTCCGTTATTGTTTGATTTTGATAAAGTTCTGGAATATGCGAAAATTTTGTTTTTAATGTTTTATCTAATTCTTCTAAAAAATTTTCAACTAATGTTTTTATTATTTGTTCTGTTTGTTCAAATGATTTTTTAGCATTTTCATTTAATGAACTTTCTCCTTTATCCGTCAATTTCATATAAAGGGACATCATATATTCCGATGTTTTGGTCATAAGTTCGTTCGATTTCGAAATAATTTCATTGAATGGCTTTGCTGCTACTCTAAGATAATTGCTTGCTTCACGCATTTGATCCGATGCTTTTACTGCTTCTCCTTTAAATCCTTCAAAAGTTTGCACTGTTTGGTTAAATTCATTTGCTATATAACAAATTCGATTTCCCGTTTGTTCCATTGTTTTTGACATATTTTGTATTTCGTCTGATATTTTTATGTATGATTCAGATACTTTTTCGAACGATTCTGCTAATCCTTCATGCAACAACTCCACCGAATATTTTTTCATATCCACAGCGAGCTCATCATAGCGTTTTTTTAAGGCAACATCGATTGTTTCTCGTTCTTCTTCAATCGCTTTAATAACACCTACAGTTAATTTGTTTTCAAATTCATCCGACAAGTTTTTAAAACTTTGGATTGCATCGTTTAATGTTTTCGTTCTGTTGTTTATTCGCAAGGAAAAACTACCGAGAGTATTTCTTTCATAAATCATTGATTTGTTAAGAACTTCGGTAGAATCCGAAAGATCTTTGGAAACAACAGCAGTTTCTTTTAAAACAAGAAGCATTTTATCTAAAATATCAGGATCGATCTTTTTATCGGCTTGTTTGAAAACTTCGACTAATTGACGCTGAGTCTGATAAAATTCGTATCTTGAATACGCATTCAAAAAATTGTGGTAAAAAGCCATAATCAAAAAACTGAAAACGATAACCATTATTGTCATCAACATTGGAATAGTAAGGTCTATGTTGACATTTTCCCCGAATTTTATTAACGGATTTTCAATATTGTCTTTTATGAATATATATAGCCATTCAGGTTTTTCTTCGCCTTTTAATAATTGCAAGCTTAAAACAAAAATATACGCACTGCCCCAAATTCCTATCATTGCCGAATTTATTGAAAATGATTTAATTCGATAATCTTCTTCGATATTTTCCCAAGTTTTATCGGAAGATTCTTGTGGCAAAACTTTTTTAAATTCTTTGGACAGATAGTTTCCACGCTTTTTTAAGCGATCATTTATTTTAAATATTTTTACGAATGCCCTTATTATTAAAAAATGGTTGTTTGCACAGTGGTGTTAGAAATGGTATAATAGAATCATCGAAGTTGAAAGACGGCGGTGATGAAAATGAGCAGGGGAATGACGCACAAATCACGGCGGAAAACACCATGGGACGGAAAAGAGGAGAAAAACGCGGTGCAAAAATTTTTGTACGAGCAACACAAAAGCCAATACGACAGCCGCCACCCGGAGTTGGGGGAGACGGGGGAAACGGCGTTGATCAACGCATATTCACCGGAGGAGTGCCCGCATTGCGGGAGCGGGAAGTTCAAGAAGAACGGACGGACGGGGAACGGAGTGCAGAGGTACAAGTGTTCGTCATGCGGGCAGACGTTCACGCCGGTGACCAAGACGATATTCGAGGGGCACAAGGTATCGCTCAGCGAATGGGTGGAGTACGCGATGAACATATTCCGGTACGTGAGCATAAACGCGGACTCGTGGAACAACAGGAATTCGTTCACGACATCGCGGTACTGGCTGGAGAAGCTGTTTCTGGTGTTGGAATCGTACCAGGGCGAGCTGCGGCTCGGCGGGAAAGTGTGGCTGGACGAGACTTTTTACAGCGTGCGGAGCGGTGACGTCGCCCTGAAGGACGATGGGAACAAGCCGCGAGGGCTGTCGGCGAACCAGATGTGCATCGGGGTCGCCTGCGACGAGAGCCACACGCTGTGCATATTCGAGGGGTACGGGAAGCCGTCGCAGAAAAAAACGCACGAATCGTTCATGGAACACATAGCGGTCGGCAGCACTCTGATACACGACGGCGAGAACGCGCACAAAAAGTTGGTCAGGGAGCTGCGGCTGAAAAGCGTCGCCTACGATTCCAACGAGATCAAGCGCCTGAGCGACAGGGACAACCCACTCAACAGGGTCAACCGCATCCATTTCCTGCTGAAAAATTTCCTTCACGCCCACGCGAGTTTCGACAGGGCCAAGATACAGGGCTACTTGAATTTGTTCGCTTTCGTCATGAATCCTCCCTCGGATCACCTCGAAAAAGTTGAACTCCTTTTGAATTTGGCTTTCCAATTTCCCAAATCCCTGCGCTATCGCGACTTCTTTGCCCTTTCTCCTATTCCCTAAGCACCACTCTGCAAACAACCATTTTTTTAAAATTCATTTGACCTCCCAAATCACGCCATGCTTCGGGTCAGTGAGCAAAATATACCCGTCGGCAACCGCGAAATCGCAAAATCTACCGTTTGGCAGCACTACATTTTCCGCGTCATATTCTTTTTCCATTTCAAATTCGAACTCCGGCGACGCCTCGCCAGCTACTGTTATGCAGTCGTCCGCCAACCCGTTTTCCAGCGCGATCCTACGCAGCACGTTGAAATCCCAGACATACAGCGCATTGTCGGCGTATCGTATCTTTTGGGGCATATAGAAAAGCGGGGCGATCCCGTCAACGAACGCCCTCTCGCCCTCCGATCCTGCTATATATTTCAACTCGCCGCCGCTGTATCGCTGTATCGCTCCGGTATCGATATTTGCGAGGTATACCGCGCCCTCCTCGCCGATGGCCAGCGACTGCGTGCCTTTTGGCAATATGCAAAGTTCCTGTATGTCATCCGTGTTTTTCAAATTTATTGTTTTTAAGCTATAATCGCCAAAGTCGGCGTTCCGCTCGATGAAATACAGCAGACCGTCATCGACAGGCGAAAAGCAAAAGTCCAAAACGTCGGCATGGATCGCATCGGGCATATATACCGCCTCGGCCTTGTTGCCTTCGCCGAGCCTTATGATCCCGTATCTGTAGCTGCCGTCGTTTTCCTGCCATTCATTTGTGAGAATATACAGATCGTCCGCATAGCAGCGCACGATGTCGGGGGTCATGTAGAACGGGTCGATTTCAATGCTTTCGACCATGTTGTTTCGTACCCTACGCAAAACCCTCGAATCGGCTATGTAAATCGTCCCGTCGCCGGCAATGTCGATGCTGCCCGGCAACACAAATTCCGCCTCGCCATAAAGTTTCCCGTCAGTATGCATGCACTCCCCCGTCCCGCCGAACAGCGTCACTTTGTGCCCGAGTTCGTATTGCTGGACGATATCCACGAAATCCTCCATCGGTTCGATCACGTTGACTATCAAATTTATCGTCTGATCTTGATACTCGCCCACAATCGTCGTCCTTCCCACGTTTAGCCCCACGATCCTGTTCCCGTCGATTTTTGCGATGCCGCCGTCTGCGGACGACCATTCGAGGTTGTTCGGGTTCATGGTGAGCGTGTCTCCGTTCTCCAATATCCTCTTGACTGTCAGGCCGCTTGTCTGTTGCAAGCTCAAAATGACATACTGCGGCTCGACCTCCAATGAGAAAGCGTCCACTTTGGTGTTCAAAACAAAATATCCCCCGACAATCGCCATGCAAGCGAGCATTGCCATGGCCACCGCAAAAAACGCCTTGCGCCCGAATATTTTTTTGCTTTCTTTTGGCGCGGGGCGGGCAATCTTTTTTTCAATATCGGGATTTTTCACGGATTCCAGATCGGATCTGAATTCCGAGGCGGACTGGTATCTGTCCTGCGGCTTGTGGGAACACGCCTTTAAAATGACTTTCGCCATTTTTTCGCTTGCGTTTTTTGGCGGGGGCATAGGCTCGCCGCCGATGCGCTTGGAGAAAGCCTCCTGCATATCAGAAGTATTCAGCATCTGTTTATTCAGGTCGCCAAAGGGGATCCTGTTGTTGTTTGAGAGTTCGTACAGAACCAGCCCCAACGAACATATGTCCGCAGTCTCATTGTATGCTTCGCCCCTTTTGACTTCGGGGGCCATATACCGGGGAGTCCCTTTCTCTGATTGGGCGAATCTCGCCTTTTCCAGCTCCCTCGCCTCCCCGAAGTCGCCGAGCTTGAAATCCCCCGCTTGCGAGAAAAAAATGTTGGCGGGCTTGATGTCCCTGTGGATTATCGGCGGGCTCTGTTTGGCGCACAGCTCCAGGGCGCGGCATATGTCGCCCCCGAGCTTTATGATGTCGTCTTCGCCCATGGTCCGCTCCGCCGCATATTCCTCAAAACTTTCGAGCAGTTCCATCCGGATATGTATTTCCCAGTCGGAGCCTTTTTTTTTGACTTTGTAGTCGTGTATGCCCACGATGTTGGCGGAACTTCCTAGCTTGACCATCGTCTTTATTTCGTTTTCGTAATTTTTGGCGATTTCCTCGACATATGCCTCGGATTCCGAAGGCGATTTGCGTATCGTCACTATCTTGACTGCCGACAGCATTTCGACGTCGCGCGTTTTGTTTGCGGCTTTGTAGACTATGCCGTATGACCCATCGCCGATAGGCGGCTCGATGAGTTCCCATTCGTCCCATGCCGATTTGATTTGCTGTTCCACTGGCTATGATCTCTTTCTTTTTTGTTTTTGCTTTTTATGGGCAACTTCTTTCAAGCCCGGGAAATACTACATCATGAAAATCGGGAAATATGTCAAGCTTCAAGGCGTTCGCGTTGAATTCGGATGTAATCCTCGACTTCATCGACTACGCCTTGCGTGCCTGTCAAATGAAAAGGCTCATAGCCGTCGGCGATGAAACGGAGTATATTGTATTTGCGGTCGAGTTCGACGAACTCCGCAGGTTTGATGTTATGCTCGCGCATATATGCGTGGGCGATTTCGGTTTGCAAGTGCGCCACTTGGTTTAGTTTCACGGCGCTCACTCCTCCCTCCAACGCTCCCAGTCGCCGCATTGTTCGGCTTGGAGCATATCGAAAATATATTCGGCGCTCTCCAGATAGAGCAGCGAGTCTCCATCGAACAAGAGCGAATAGGTTTTTGTGTTCATAAACTCCCGCAGAGCGTCGGTTATTTCATAGCCAGCTTCCTTTGCGAACTTGTCCGCCACGTCGGCGGCAAGCGCATCTATGCAAAATCGGATCTTTTGTTCGGTCATGGCAATTTTTCCCTCCCCAAAAGTTTCAACAGCGCCGATGCTTCGGGCGTGCCGAAATAGTATTGCTTGGGCAAATTATACGGCTCAAGCATTTCAACGAGCAATTTGATCGCGGCATCGCTTAAAACTTCCCCGTTTGCCGCGCTCATGACCGCGCGGATTGATGCGCGGGTATCATCATTGGCCGTTGGCCCTATCACGATGTCATAGCTGTGTTGGCGAGTTCTGTTCATTCTGTTTGAGACAATGAATCTCAGCCATTCGCGGTCGGCGGCGCTGAAATATTTCACATTTAATTTGCTTGTTTTTTCAACCTCAAATTCGTAGGAATAAATGAATACGGGCAATTTCCTGTCATCGCCTATAACTCTAAGGCGATCTTCCTCGATTTTGCGATTTCGGACTGCGATATTACGGGCATGCCCATAAATTTCAGTAAGATAAAATCCCTTTCCGAAATCCTTGAAAGGTTTTCCCCTCGTCACGTCAATTTCCGTGAAATCATGCGTTGTCCCGTGATAAAGAATAATCGTGTTTGGCATTTTCGGCTCCATTTTTCCATTTATACCACAATTTTACCATTTCATGGCATATTTGTCAAGCTGTTTTTGAAACATATTGCATATTCGATCGAAAATGAAGTCGCGGAAACGGGAATGAAGCTGCATGGATAATTTAGTCGCCGAATGGGTAAAATTTTCGGAAACGGTTTCATAGTTGGAGCAAAAAAAACCCCCGAAAACTGTGCTTTTGAGCTTTGTTTTCGGGGATTTTTTGAAAAGGATGCTATTTCAGATTTCTTGAACCTTATTCGAACCGCAGATACTTGTAGCAAACCCAGCCAATGTTGCCTTGGTAATTGACTTTGTAAGCCCTCACGCCGTCAGCGGGATCGACCGCGCTGTCGAGTATCGTCACCCTTGCGCCAAGAGGTATCGAGAAGCCGGCCCAGTATCTGATGGTCACGTCGGTGCCCGGGTTGTAAGAAGAATTCACGTTGATGATGATGGCTGTCTGCTGTTTGGCGGCCCAGTGCGCATATAAGGTCATGCTTGAATTTATGGTGGTGGAGTTGGTCACTTGGCTGCCGCCGCTTGTCGCCGTGTACCAGCCTTTGAAGTCATAGCCGCTGCGCGTAGGCGTCGGCAACGTGGGTTTGCCTCCGGAGGCTACCGTCTGGGAACCGGGGTTTACCGAACCGCCGTTTGCGTTGAATGTGATCGTGCAGGTTTTGGTGGAGACGGGTTTGAGAAGTTCCTGCATTTTCTCTAAGGATTTGGCACCGAAAATACCATCGACTACAAGCCCGTATTTGCGCTGAAACGCTTTTACCGCGTTTTCGCTCGCATATCCAAAAATCCCGTCCACGTTAAGCCCAGCCGACATTATCTTGTTGAGCCCCCATTGCACATATTTTACGTCTTCCCCTTTCATGAAAGGCTCCGATCCGGGCGTCACGTAAATGTTTCTTTTGGGAACAGGGTATGGGTTGTCTGAATTCGATGATGCCGTCGTGGTGGTTTGTCCGCCGCTGGCCCAATCGCCAATGTATATATATCCTTGGAAGTTATATCCCTCGCTGGTGATGCTCGCCACTGTACGGCCATATTTGAAATTGAATCCATTCCATGCCGATTCCGAAACATATACGTTGCTGCCGTCAATTTTTTCGACGATTGCGACGTGCCCTTGCCCGCTGTATGGCCCCCCGCTCCAACATACGACGGCTCCTAGCTTTGGGGTTTGGCCAGATGCATACGATTGAGGGTATCCGTTGTTGTAGCTCCACCAGTTTCCTGCGTTCCCCAATGATAAATCGGGTTTTCGCCCCAACAATTCCCAAGCCCTGCCATAGGCGTAAGCGGTGCAATTTGGCATGCCATAACCAGCCTGATAAAATGGGTTGCCCGAATAAAAACAACTTTCGCTGGTTGATGGCGCTGTAGTTCTCGCTATAAAAGCTGCGGCACTCGCGTTCATTGCGACAATCGGTATCATTGCGAAGATCATCATTATCGCCAAAACCAGTGATGTCGCTTTTGTTTTCAAATTCGCTTTTTTCATTGCAGTTTCTCCTTTTTGATTAATTGGTTTTTGTTTGTGATTTGAATTTTTGCTTATGCGGATATTATATATTACGCCCTATTCGGGTCTGTAATCTGGATTTTACCGAAATTTTTGTTCAAGCTTTCAAGATTCTTCTTTCCCGCACAATATCCCTGATTCCGATGTAAATTCCGGGTATGTATGCAAAGCCCAATGTAAACGATATCGCGAAGATGAATATTACCAGCGACCACATGAACCCGCTCCGCCTGTCCCTTGAAAACAAGATAATGAAAAATGAAGTTGCGCCTGCCACGCCTAACGCTTTTCCAAGCCCCCTTACCCCGAGTTTCCATCCAAATGCATACCCAAACCCGTAAAGGGCTCCCACCAATGCCGCCAAAGGCATATATGGCAAAATAGATAATGTACCCGATGCGGGTGAATTATTCATACCCGCCATTATTATGATAATTGCCGCCGGAATAATTGCGCCGATAATCATGCCGATTATCCCTTTTTTAGTAGCGTTCATGTCCATACCATCCTTTTTTTGTTTTGAAAATAATTTTTGTATGTGTGCCGGATCTAAAGTTTTGCGGGCTGTGGATTTCCGAATATGCCGGGCTGTCTCTCGCCCTCCGATAAAATTTCGCGTCCATGGACTTGACTCCTCCTTCTTTTGTTTTCGATTGTTTTGTTTATGTAACCATTATAAATCATGCTTCATGCGATTTTGTAATCCGGATTTTACCGGGTTTTTATTTTATGACCGTGGGCAAATATCCTATGGCAATATAAGCGCACAAAATAATTCCAGCCGTAACTCCGAGCAGTATCATTACCATTTTGCATAGTTCCAAAATCATTTTTAAGATTTTGCTTATGATCGCTATAATAATGATCAAGACTATCAAAACAACGCTTACGGCTACGACGATTCCCAATAAATTTGACATGATAAAAACCCTCCAAATTTTTTTGTTTTTGATTGTTTTTGTTTACATAACCATTATAAATCATGCTTCATACGGTTCTGTAATCTGGATTTTACCGCATAAAAAAAGCCGGCCCTCCCGCAAGGAGAACCGGCTTGTTTTGCTTTTGCCGTATTTTGTATTTACCAGATGATGTCGAAGAGGTTGCCCAGGATCATGGCGGCATCGCAGCGCGTCATCTTCTCCGTGGGGTTGAACCTGCCGTCCTTCGCTTGCGCGACCAACCTCATTTTGAATGCGAACGCTATGTCGCCGAGGCTCCAATCGGCCAGGCTGCCCCTGTCGGCTATGTCTTTCAGGTATTTCTCCCGCTCTTCCGCACCGATCGGCTTGTAGCGCGGGTTCTCGTTCTGCAGCGTCCTCGCTGCTATCGCCACTATCTGGTCTTTTTGTATCGTCGAGTTCGGCGAGAATTTGTCGTCCGATGTGCCGTTCACTATGCCGTACTGGTACGCCGAGTTCGCCTCGTGGTAGAACCAGTCGGCCGGCTTCACGTCGGCGAACACCGCCGGGGCCGTTTTGTCGATGCGCGACAGCGCGCGCATGATCAGCGCGGTCAGTTCCACCCTCGATATCGCGTCGTCGGGCGCGAACGTCTTTTCGCTCCGCCCGTTGATCACCCCCCGCGACGCAAGCTTCTCGATGGTCTCCCTCGTTTTGGCGTCCTTGGCGGAGAGGTCGCCGAAACTCTTTCTGTTCTCGCGCACCGTGAAGGTGCCGGTTTCGCGTATCTTGGCCATGATCTTTTTCGTCGAGGTGCTGTACTTGCTGACCAGGGTGAAGCCCTGCGAGTCGATCACCGCCTGGTAGTCCGTGTCCCCGCCCGCTGGCTCGAATCCGAACGTGCCGTTGTTCTTCAGCGCGGTTTCCACGTTCTTCTGCGTGATCGTGATCGTGTACTCCGTCCGCGTTTCCGCGTTCGCGGCGTAGCTTGGCCGGAGGCTCAGCACCGCCGCGCCCGGCCGTGCGGTTTCCTTTGCCTCGACGGTGATGGTCACGTCGCCGTCCGCCGCGTCGTTTTCGTACATGGCCTTGGGCAGGGTCACGTGCCAGCCGGGCGCCTCGATTCTCACGTAGTCCGGCGTCGTCTCCGCCGCCGAGTGCTGTACGGTCACGGTGACCTTGCCCGTTTCGCTCGTCTTGAACTTCACGCCGGAGCGCAGTTCGCGCTGCATTTCCACGCCGCCATTTTCCAGCGCCGCCGTGACCGCGCCCGCCGCGCTTTCGGCCGCCGCCTGCAATGGTGTTACCGTATCCTTGCTCACGGTGATGGCGCCGCCGGGCACGGCCGCGCTCGCGGCCTGCATGGCGGCTTCCTCGGCGAACAGCGCGAGCAGTTCCACGGCCTTGGGCGACGCTTTTTCCTCGGGGGTCAGCGCCGCCGCGGTCGATTCGATGAGTTCTGCCGCCGATTGCGCATCGGTGACCGCCGCGAGCCTGTCTGTTGGCAGGTTCATGTTTTCGGCGGAGTCGGGCGGTTGTGGCGTGGGCGGTGCACCACCGCCTGGCAGCAGCACGTCGTTCATGATCTTTACGGGGTTGTGCCTGTCCCCCGTTGTTCCATCGCCGAGCTGGCCATAGTCGTTATACCCCCACGCCCACAGGCTGCCATCGCTCTTGACCGCCATCGTGTGATAATAGCCCGCCGAAACTTGCGCCACTCCGTCCATGATGTGCACCGGCGTGTGCCTGTCTTCCGTCGTGCCGTCGCCGAGTTGACCATATCTGTTCCACCCCCACGCCCACAGGCTGCCATCGCTCTTGACCGCCATCGTGTGAGATCCGCCCGCCGAAACCTGTGCCACTCCGTCCATGATTTTCACCGGCGTGTGCCTGTCCTCCGTCGTGCCGTCGCCGAGTCGTCCATTGCCGTTATTCCCCCACGCCCACAGGCTGCCATCGCTTTTGATCGCCATCGTGTGATAATAGCCCGCCGAAACCTGCGCCACTCCGTCCATGATTTTCACTGGCATGTGTCTGTCCTCCGTCGTGCCGTCGCCGAGCTGGCCATAGCGGTTGTCCCCCCAAGCCCAGAGGCTGCCATCGTTCTTGATAGCTACCGTGTGCCTAAAACCCACCGAAACCTGCGCCATGTTGTCCATGATTTTTATTGGCGTATATCTGTCCTCTGTCGTGCCGTCGCCGAGTTGGCCATATTCGTTCCACCCCCAAGCCCAGAGGCTGCCATCGCTCTTGATCGCAAGAGTGTGATCCCAACCCGCCGAAACCTGTGCCACCCTGTCCATGATTTTCACTGGCGTGTGCCTGTCCTCCGTCGTGCCGTCGCCGAGTTGGCCATATCTGTTCCACCCCCAAGCCCAGAGGCTGCCATCGTTCTTGATAGCAAGTGTTTGTAGTCTGCCCGCCGAAATCTGCGCCACGTTGTCCATGATTTTTGTCGGCGTGTGCTTGTCCTCTGTTGTGCCGTCGCCGAGTTCGCCATATCTGTTCCACCCCAAAGCCCAGAGGTTGCCATCGCTCTTGATCGCAAGAGTGTGATAATAACCCGCGCTGATTGTGGAATAGGCATCGCCTACTGCGCTCACCGATGCCGGGACAAACGTGAACAGCGTCAGCGTTAGCGCGAATGCGACTATGAGGCTTATGATATTTTTCGTCGTTTTTTGCTTTTTCATTGGTTTTTCCTCCGTTTGGTTTGTGTATTTTTTTGAGATGCATGGATCAATTCAATATGTGCTTTTTTCGATGATTTTTTTTCGCAAAAAGATAAAAGATGGAAATCGCCTTTATCCATAAATCCGCACCCTTTTCGCATTCACGTTCTCTATGAACCATGGCGTTCTTTCCCTTGCGCTCTCCTGCTCCAATGCGCCAGTGGTCACAAGGTCGATCGGCTTTCCCACCACCTCGGCCAAATCGTTGTACAGTCCGCCCATGGCAAACATGCCTTTCAATGCCGTGCCTGTTTTATCCACGAGAATATCCACGTCGGAATCCTCGGTCGCTTCGCCTTTGGCGTACGATCCGAACAGATACACCGCCGGCAATCCATATTTGGCTGCAATCGGCGTGATCCGCTCTTTTATCTCGTCAATGGTATATACCAAATCATCGCCCCCGTTTCATTTATATTCCTTTTTGCGATTCTGCGTTAATTTTACCATTTCATGGCATATTTGTCAAGCTGTTTTTTTCAGTTTAGATTTTACCGCAATAAAAAAGCCAACCCTCCGACAAGGAGAACTGGCTTTGATTTGTAATATATTTTTTATTCGCGTTAATCGCCTTCGCCGGGCACAGTTTCGGCCAGGGCGCGGTTGGAGTAGCGCAAATCGCCGGTGACCTCGCGGATCACTTCGATGAAGCCGGGGAAATCTATTCGCTGGCCCTCGTCCGACAGCTCGGCCTCGAGGATCGCCGTGTTGCCCCAGAACGGGTATATGTCGATTTCAAGATACTGGTTCGCGTGGCTCAGGCAGTATCTGGTTTTGCGTATCTGCCTGAGCGCGGTGTCCGCATTCATCAAAAGCGTCAGGTATTCCGCCTGCGTCAGCCGCCGCTCCGTCTCGGCCCGCTTCAGCCCCGTTATGCGCCGTTTGGCCGTTTCGGTGAAAATATAGTACCCGTCCCTGCCCCTCTGGCGCACCCGCCTTTCCTCGTCCGCATCGCCCGTTTGCAGGTATGTCTGTATGATCTCAACCTTCGAGCAATTCGGCATCCGCTCCAGAGCCGCCAGATCGGGATATTTGATCAAAAACTTGCGCTCTATCTCGAAGGGCTCGGGTTCGCCTAAAAAGCCCGCGATCTCGCCCACCAGCCGCCCGATCTTCGCCTCGAAGCCGGTGGAGTTGTCGATTGTGCGCAGGTGCGGGTGCCCCGTCCACGCCGCTATCAGCTTTTCGTCAAGCTCCCTCGCCTTCTCGGGCGTTTCCGTGCGGGCGAGGTTGTTGCTTTTGTTCTCGATATACGCCTTTTCCGCTCCGTTTGCCGCCGTGACCAAGTGGAACACGGCGTCGTAGCTGTCGCGCAGCTCGATTTCGTTTGTGCGCATATCCGAGAGCACGTCCGCGAAATCGTCCTGTGTCATATACGCCTTGTTGTCCAGTGCGCCCCGGTCGCAAACCAAAAGTATCTTGTCCCTGTCCAAATGCCCCGCCCACTTGGCGTAGGCCCGCTCCTTGTGCAGCTGCAGGCCAAGCAGCGCCTTCTGGAAGTCGGCGTTTTTGCCCATCCACGGAACCGCCCCGCCCGTTATCATTTCGGTCGCCGTCTCGCTGACAAATATGACGTGGTAGCCAAGCGCGGAAAAGTGTTCCTCGATTTTGCTCAGCCCCGTCGATTTGCCCCCGCACGGCCCCCCTGTTATCACGATCTTTGTTATTTGTGGCATATTTTTGGCCTCCTTCAGAGCCCTTTATTATTTTCGCTCCACGCATTATAACGCAATTTTACCATTTCACGGCATATTTGTCAAGTTGATTTTGGCGCATTCAAAATCAACAAACTTTTTATGAAAACAAGCTTGAAAAAAATAAAAGGACGTGATATAATGGAAAAAAGCAAAACCAAAAAAGGAGAATAAAACTATGGCCATGACCCCCAAAGAACGCGCCGTCGCCGCGCTTTGCTGCAAAGTCCCCGACCAGATCCCCACATTCGAGCTCGAATTCCAGCTCACGGGGGAATACATCGGAAAAAACTACCTGAGGCAAAATGAGCTCGACGGGCTCTCCAAGCCCGAAATCGACAAAAAACTGCACGAAAACGCCGAATTCATGCTCGAGCTGTTTGAAAAACTGGAATATTCCATAATCCCGATCCACCATCTGAACTTTGAAAACACTCTCGAAACCGCGAGGATAATCAGAAAAATTTCCGGCGAAAAATATATGCTCACCAAGCACGGCGACGGCACATTCGGGATCCCCGACGGGAACCGAATGTACGATTTCGCATACCGCATCGCCGACGACCCCGACGGGGTGAAGCGTGACGCCGAAAACATGGCAATGGGCGCGATAGAGTCCAACAAAAAAGCGGCCGACGCGGGCTTCGACTCCTTTATACTCTGCTCGGACTACTGCTACAACTCCGGCCCGTTTCTCTCCCCTCCGATGTTTAGGGAATTTGTGACCCCGTACCTAAAAAAGATCGTAAAAGGCATAAGGGAATCCGGCGCATACGCGATCAAGCACACCGACGGCGACATAATGCCCATCCTCGACCAGCTCGCCGAATGCGAGCCCCACGGCATACATTCGCTGGACCCGATGGCGCGGGTTGACATCAAAGAGGTGAAGCGGCAAATCGGCGACAGGATCTGCCTTTGCGGCAATGTGAACTGCGCTTTGATGCAGACCGGAACCGACGAGGAAGTGGTCGCCAGCGCCGAATACGCCATAGAGCACGGCAAGCCGGGCGGCGGCTATATATTCGCCACCAGCAACGTGCCCTTCCACGGGCTGCCTCTCGAACGCTACCTGCTGGTGCTCGATGTCTGGAAAAAACACAGGGATTATTGAACGCTTGCAAAACGGAGGATTTGCGCTCATGAAAAACATAAAAATTATTGCGATCTTCCTGATCATCGCCATGGTTTTTGCCGCATCGTGCGCACCGGGCGAAAAGCCCGCGGACAGCGGTGAAAACGAAAAACCCAAAGACGACGCCCCGGACGAAAAAACGGACGGGGAGCCCGAAGCCGCAAATGACCCGGCCTATGAATACGGCGGCGAACAGATCGATTTTGGCGGCGAGGCGTTTATCATCCTTTACCCCGGGGACTGGTCGCTGTACGCCGACTATTATTTTGCCGAAGAGGAAAACGGCGACGCTGTGAACGACGCCATTTACAAGCGAATGGCCGACACGGAGGAATTTTTCAACATAACGGTCGAGACCAACAATTGCGGCACCATAGATCAAATCTCGCCCTCGATGAACAGAGAGGTGAAGTCCGGTCTGAATTCGTTTGATATCGCGCTGACTCACTGCATAAGCGGGCTTGATTCCATAGTGGCGAACAACCTCGCGTACAATTGGGCGCAAATGCCGAATGTGGATTTTTCAAAAAAATACTGGAACCAAAGCATGAATGAATATTTGACCATAGACGGGTATATGCCGTTTGCCGCCAACGATTTTATCATCCCGGATCCGTGCTTTTTGACTTTCTGCAAAGACTTGCTGAAAGAATACGCGCTTGACGATCCGTATGCGCTTGTCAGATCGGGCAAATGGACATGGGGCAAGCTGCACGAGATGGCGAAGCAGGTTTCAAAGGACATCGACGGCGACGGAAAATTTACGGAAGCGGACCTGTACGGTTTTGTGGGGGAATTGGACTGGCAGTTCATAAACGCCATGTATTCGTGCGACCAGCGCGTGATGGCGAAAAACGACGACGGACGGTACGCGCTCGATTTGAACACGTCGAAAACCCAAAGCATCGTGGATATGTTCAACGAGCTGCTCTATGTGGGCAATCAGGCTTTCACATATGAGTTCAACGCGAAAGTGACCGGCAATAAATATCTGCCCTTTGACAGCGGGCGCGCATTGTTTTACATGAATGTGCCAAATTACGTGAAAGAGCTGCGGGCCACGGAATTTGACTTCGGCATACTGCCATACCCCAAGCTCGACGAAAATCAAGAGGAATATATAACGCTGAACTGGGCCGGGACCATCTGCGCGCCGATAAATATAGAAAGCCCAGAAAAAGTCGGCGCGGTCGTGGATTATTTGGGCGCGAAGAGCCACGGGATAGTATTGCCCGCCTATTTCGACATCCTGCTGAACGGCAAAGTCATAAGGGACGATGAATCGATCGATATGCTCGACATCATCTATGGCAACAGCATTTATGATTTCGGCTTGAACTTTTCGAATTTCAACGAGCTGCTATACGTAACCAAGCATCTTTTGGTGGCAAAAAGCACGGACTTGACCTCTTTTTATGAAAAACGGGAAGCGAGCGTCCAAAAACAGTACGATAAAATTTACGACGCCTTCGTCGAAAACGCGGAGGATTGGCAGCGTTGAATTTTCCGGGACGCATAATATATCGCATAAAAAACCTCGTTTTGAGGTTTTTTCATTTTGGCTGTCTTTTTTTGGGGGGAACATCGGACAATTTGGCTCGCTCGATTGTATTATCAGTGAACGCACAAAAAACTTGAAAATGACGAAGGGGGCGGTTTCATGATAAAATCTTTGCCAGCGCGCGGCGAAGAAGCAAAAAAAGACGAAGAAAGATCATCGCGGAGCATCGAGGAAATTTACGGAAGCCATGTGGACATGATATATCAAGTCAGCTATTCCTACATGAAAAACAAAATGGACGCCGAGGACATAGTGGAGGATGTGTTCGTGAGGCT
>WRJC01000065.1 GCA_009782405.1 Oscillospiraceae bacterium | reverse complement strand
CACGGACACCCAGGAATCTTGGTCGCCCAAAATGTTTTCCGCGCCGATCAGCTCGATCATTTCATTTAAGAACACGCCCTCCCCGAAGCTGCACATATACGGGGCCGCCGAGATTTCAAAATATACCTTTTTTTTGTCGGTTATGCCTTCCCCGATTTTCTTTATTTCGGCTATCTCCTTTTCCATGTCGGATATGATCGTTTTGCCCTTTGATTCCGCCCCCATCACGGCCGCTATGTAGCGTATGTCATCTTTTATCGCCTCGATGCTTGCGCTCGAAGGTATTACGATGACGCAAATGCCCGCGTCCTCGACCACTTTGAGCGGGTTTTCCCCGCCCACTTTGCTCATGCCGGTCACGAAAATGACGTCGGGCTGCAAGTCGATCACAAATTCCCCGTCGATTTCCGTGATCGATGGGAGCGTCGATATTTCGGGCGCGATCTCAGGCACATTGCCCGAATATGAGTCTGTCGCGATGATTTTGCCACCGAAACCGAGCGCGACGAGGATTTCCGTGTTGGACGGGCCTATGACTATTATTTTTTCCATTTTCTCCGGCAGAGAGATCGAATTGCCTTCCCTGTCCTTGCCGGTATCCGGTTTTTCTGCGCCCTCCCCGCAGGATGCGATGGCCAGAAACATTGCCGCTATCAAGATAAGCGCTAAAATTTTTGTCTTCATTTTTTGTTCTCCTTAAAGCTTGTTATATTTTTTTGTATTCATAGCCCTTGCCAAAAACGCAAGACAGCGTATATCCGCGCCCCGGGCCGGGCTGCCACTCGTAAAAATTTTTTGTGTTTGGGAAAAGATATTCCATGATTGTGGCGATCACGCCGCCGTGGCACACCACGAAAGCCGATTCTTTGATCTGTTTGAATGCGTTTATCGCGCGTTTTTCAAATTGATTTTTGCTCTCCCCGCCGGGGCACGAAAAATCGCCGGTTTCGTCGGTTATCCAGGCTTGGTAATCGGATTGCTCTTTTAGCTGCTCATAGCTTTTCATCTCAAACTCCCCGAATCTGCATTCCGCCAAGCCGGGAATCGCGGCTCTCGGCACATTTCCGCAGATTATGTCGAGGGTTTGCTCGCACCGGAGCAGGCCACTCGTCAAAAACACGCCGGAATCCGGATAAATCCCCTGATTTTTGAATTGTGCGATCTCTTTTGCGCCGTTTTCGGATAGCGGCAGGTCGGTTTGCCCGCAGTACAGCTTTTTTTCGTTTGCAAGCGTTTTGCCGTGCCTTATCAAATGTATTTCCATTATTTTATTCTCGTCGGTATTCCGCAAAACAACCGGATCACTTCTTCCGATTTTTGCGACAAAGCCGCAAGCGAGCGTCCCACCGCTTCGCGCCATTTTCGCATGATTGAGTCAAGTGGAACAACCCCGCAGGAAATGTCGTCGCATATCACGACCGCGTCGGGGTGTGTCTCGATAAATTTTCGCACCTCTTCCGCAATGTCGGCCCCGATTTTCACCAGTTCCAAAATCCACTTGTCGAAACCGTCGATTATTTCGTTTTCGCCCGAAGCGAATCTTTGTTTGGCATAATCGAGCTTTCCCTGATACGCCCCTCCGAATATCAATATCATTTCTATTCCAATCCTCCTATTGCCGCGAACGCGAAAAGCCCGCAAAGTTCGCTTATGACGAGCGCATACCCGGTCAAATCGCCCGAAATGCCTTTTAGATCCATGTACGCATACGCCATGGCCCCGATATATCCCAAGATTGCCGCCCCTGCGACAACCAAACCCCATATCCCCGCGACAAAGCATGAAAAAGCGGCGGCGCATGCCAAAACAAAAACCAGAAATATTTTATGCGATATTTTCGCATTTTGCCCAAACATATTCGCATAGCCGCTCTGCGCCATCGGCTTAAGCCATAAAATCGAAAGCGAGCCGCAGCACCTCGAGATGACCGCTATCACGGCAAGCAGCGCAAAGTATCTGCCGTTTTCGAGCGCTGCGTACATGGCGGCAAACTGCAAAATAAACAAAACCGCGAGCATGATCACCGAAAACGAGCCCGTGTGCGGGTCTTTTAGTATGCGGAGCTTTTCTTCGAGCGGCCGCCGCGACATCACGGCGTCGCTTGTGTCCATATAGCCGTCAAGATGCAAAAATCCCGTAAGGAAAAACGGCAAAATGGCGAGCACGGCCGAAACAAGGATTATATGAAAACCAAAAAAAAGAAATAGTTCCGCAGTTCCCCACCACAATGCGCCGATAAACGCGCCGACGAGCGGAAAACACGGCAGCATGAGGTTCATGCAGGAATCGTCCCACAAATTGTACGGCAACGGCATGGCGCAGAACATCCCAAGCGACATATATGCTCCTTTAAGGTATCTTATCATAAATCTCCCCGAAAATTTCTTTGCCTTTATGCAATATGAAATTCGAATATGCAACTTCGAGAACGACGTCGCAAGCTTTTGCCGCCGCGCGGTCGATATGGGCGAGTGATTTTCTGTATTTTTCTGTCAAGTCGTCGTAGATATATGCGTCGCTGTATATGAAGTCCGACACGATGACGATGCGTCCGACGGCGGCCATGACCTCCATCAGCCCGCCCGTTATTTTTTTTGCGGCTCCTTCGTTTACATTCCCATCAGGCAAAAACATCTCGTTGGCCAGCAGGGCGGTGGCGCTGTCTATCAAAAAAGAACCGTTATGATCGCATTTCTGCAATATTTTTTCGATGTCGGAAGACTGTTCGACCGTTTCAAACCCCCAGCCTTCGCGCTCCCCGCGATGCCTTGCGATTCGTTCGTCGTCCTCGCCGTCGGCGGATTTCATCGTGGCTATGTAGTACAAGAAATTGGCTGTCTGCTGCGCTTTTGCCAAATGCTGCGCATAGTATGATTTTCCGTTTTTGCAGCCGCCGGATATGAATATCTTCATAATTGCTTACTTTTTTTCTCCCGCTTCTTTCAGTTTGGATATGATCATGGCGTAATATTTCGGCGTATGCGGCAAATTGCAGCCCGCGCAGCTTTTTACGCCGGACTCGCTGTCGTAGGCAAAATTTCCGCCGCACTTGTCGCCTAAGGAATACAGCGGGCAAAAACAGAAAATGCAGTTGAAAGAAGCATTTTTTTTGCATTCGTGGCATGGAAAATATTTGCAGTCGCGGTTTTCAAAAAATTTGTGGCTTTTTTTCATATATTGAAACTATCCCCGCCTTTTATTTCTTCCAGATAGTCTTCGCCGATATTCGCTTCGTCAAAAGTGCCCATATTTTGCATCACCGCGCAGGCGGCGTCGATCACCGCGAACATGATCGGGCACCCGCTGCCCTCGCCGAGCCGCATGTCCAAATTCAAGCAGGCTTCGACTCCCAGCGCATCTGCCGCGTATGCGAACCCCTGCTCGAATGAGGCATGGGATGAAATCATGTATTCCTTCACAGCCGGGTTCAGCCTCGATGCGCATAATGCGGCCACCATGGAGATAAAACCGTCGATGACCACGGGCACTTTCATATGCGCGCCCCCGATAAATATCCCCGCCATGGCCGCGATGTCAAATCCCCCGACTTTCGCCAACACGTCGACGGGATCCAATGGATCCGGGCGGTTGTTTTCCACGGCAGCGCTTATCACCTCTATTTTGCGCCTGTATGCTTCTTCTTTAAGCCCCGCGCCTTTTCCCGTGAGTTTGTCTGCCGGAATTCCCGTCAAAGCGCACAGCACAGCAGACGAAGTGGTGGTGTTGCCTATGCCCATTTCGCCCGCGCCGAGCAGCGTATAGCCATCGTTTACCGCTTCGGCGGCCGTTTCGATCCCGGTCAAAATCGCCCGAACCGCCTCGTCATACGTCATAGCGTCGCCTTTTGCTATGTTGCATGTGGATTTCCTGATTTTTTTGTTTTTGATTTGCGGATGGCTTACATCGGCGTTTATCCCCACATCGACCACGATCAGATCGGCGCAAAATTGTTTTGCCAGCGTCGCGACGCCTGTTATTCCTTTTGTGAAATTGACGGCCTGCGCGTATGTGACCGCTTGGGGGGCCGAAGCGACCCCTTCTTCCACCACGCCGTTGTCCGAACACATCACGATCACGCATCGCTTGCTCGGGTCGTACACCGTTTCACCGCCGATGCCGGCAAGTTTTACCGCGATGTCCTCCAATTTGCCAAGGCTGCCGGGCGGCTTCGCGAGGCCGTCGAGCCGGGCCCGCGCTTTTTGCATCGCGCCCGGGTCGAGGCTTTTTATCTGCGACAGATAAGAATGCAACAAATCCTTTGACATATTTATCCCCCTCATAACAACAAAAAATCCGCGATTTCTCGCGGACAGGACACAGGAAAACAGACGCACGGAAAAGCCTACGCGCCCATATATCCAATGCGCCGGAAGTCCGCGGAGCAAAGCACATGCCGCCTATGCACGCCGGCGGCGGGGACGAGGCAAGTATCCCGGCTTATCGCCCCGGATCCTTCGCGGATCCCGTTTTTCCAAAGCGCCTTCCCAAGGGGTTTCGCCCTCAGTGGCATAGTGCCCGAAAAACACAAGCGAATCACGGTAACGGCCTTGCGCAGGAATTTCACCCGA
Organism: Oscillospiraceae bacterium; assembly: GCA_009782405.1. The sequence continues at coordinate 12,198 of WRJC01000065.1, read as the reverse complement.
GCTTCCATGGCCTTCGTCCCGACATATTCATTTTGCCTTGAAGTATACACGGCAAATAAGGCGTTAGTGTGTCACGTATATTAACAAATCATAAATTTTGCAGCCCCGGGAAACCTATCCGGCAATATAAACATATATCGTCCATGCAAAATTAATGTTGAAAATCGCGGAATTTCATGGTATAATAAAAGTGCCGTTTTTTTTGCGGCGGAAAGGAAATTGTTGTTAGAATATGAATATCGAAGATTACATGGTGACAAAAGGAGCCGATTTCGCGCTGTCGGCTTTCGAAACCGGGGACACGGGAAAATTCGCCTCGGCCGAGGATGCGAAAAAATTCAAGGCGAAAAACACGGAAGAAATCGAAAAATATCAAGCAAAACTGTATGCGGAAGGCAAATATGCGCTGCTCATCATCTTCCAGGCAATGGACGCGGCCGGCAAAGACAGCGCAATCAAACACGTCATGAGCGGCGTGAACCCGCAGGGCGTAGACGTGCACAGCTTCAAGCAGCCCTGCGCGCAAGAACTCGCCCACGACTACCTTTGGCGGGCAGTCAGGGCTCTCCCGGAACGCGGCAAAATCGGAATATTCAACCGCTCGTACTACGAAGACGTTTTGATCGTCAAAGTGCACAAGCTCTACGAAAAACAAAATATGCCCGATTATTGCAAGACAAGCGAAATCATCCCGAACAGATACCGCCAGATACGCGATTTCGAAGAATATTTATGGGAAAACGGGATAATAACTTTAAAATTCTTTTTGAATGTTTCCAAGGAAACGCAGCGCAAGCGTTTTTTGGAGCGCATCGAAAAAAAAGAGAAGAATTGGAAATTTTCGGAATCCGATTTGGAGGAGCGGAAATTTTGGGACGATTATCAAGCTGCCTACCAGTCCGCCATCGCCGCCACCGCCACCGAGCGCAACCCGTGGTACGTGGTCCCCGCCGACAAAAAATGGTACACGCAGGCAGTCATTTCAGAAGCTCTGGCGCAAACAATGAAAAAAATAAACCCCCAATATCCGGCGGTTTCGCCCCACCAGGAAGAAATATTGGCCGAATGCAAACGCAGCCTGGCACAATGATCGAAATTTAAAACGCAAAATAAAGATTGCGAGTTGACAAGCGCGTATAATTTTGGTATAATAGGTCTGTAATCAATACTATGCGCAAAACCATTCAAACGGAAAGGGCGTAAAATCATGGAAAGATTGAAAAATGTGATTTTGGACACGGACATAGGGCCGGACTGCGACGACGCGGGAGCCATAGCGGTATTAAACAAATTTAGCGACTTCGGCGAAGCCAAGCCGCTCGCAATGGGCAATTGCACTGTCCATGCAGAAGGCGCCTGCTGCATCGATGCGATAAACTGGTACTACGGCAGGCACGCGATACCGGTGGGAACTTTGAAATCGGAGGACGGGCCGGGAAAAGGCGATGAGCGCTATCTCAAGTACAACAAATTCATCGCGGACAATTTCGACCACACATTCAAGCACACGCTGATACCCGACGTTTTGTCCGTCTACAGGGAAGCGCTCGAAAAAGTCGAGGACAATTCGGTGATATTCATAACCATAGGCATGCTCACCAACATAAAAAACCTGATGCAATCCGGCCTCGACGGCTACAGCAGCTTTTCAGGGGCCGAACTCATGGAAAAGAAAGTGAAAAAACTCGTGTGCATGGCGGGAAATTTCAGAGCCGGCCACGATGACTTTTTTCCCGAATTCAATATAAACACGGATATAGAGGCGGCGAGATATGTGGTGGGCAATTTCAAGGGCGAAATCGTTTTTTGCCCTTACGAAATGGGATATCCAATCGTAACGGGGACAAGGCTGATATCGATGGGCGACATGAAAAAAAACCCCGTGGCCAAAGCGTACCAAATTTATTGCGGCGAAGCGGGGGGCAGAAACAGCTGGGATTTGGTGACGGTGTATTATGCGGTCCGGGGCACCCACGGGATGTTCAAAGAATCCCGGAAAGGCATTTTGACCATAGACGAAAACGGGTACACCTATTTCAAGGAAGACCCCAATGGAAACCACATGATCACAGCAAACAAAATGCCGCCCGCAGAAATAGCGCAGGTGCTCGAGGATATAATCAACCTCAGCCCGGAATTGGTGAGATGAAATGAATCTATCGGCAGGCGATAAAATCGAAACAAAAAAAAACCACCCTTGCGGAAAAAAATCAAACAAATTCACAATTTTGAGAACCGGGGCCGACATAAAGATAAAATGCGACAACTGCGGCAAGGAACTCATGTTCCCCCGCCTAAAAGCGGAAAAAATGATAAAAATGGCAAAAAACGCAAAAGAATCTGAATGATAAGGAAGAGAATACAGCCGATATGCTTGAAAAACTGGCGGAAGCCGAAAATAAATACGAGGACATAAACGAAAAACTCACGCAAATCGAGGTCGTGACAGACCAGGAACTCACAAAAAAGCTGATGAAGGAACGCAAACTACTGGAACCCGCAATCACAAAATTCAGGGAATACAAAAGCGCCGAAAAGGGGTATGCGGATTCGCAGGAACTGCTTTCCGAACCCCTCGACCCCGAAATGAGGGAAATGGCGGCCGAAGAACTGGAAAAATGCAAATCCGATATGGATCGGCTGGTCGAGGAGCTCAAAGTTTTGCTTTTGCCCAGGGATCCAAACGACGACAAGAGCGTGATCATAGAGATACGCGGCGGGACAGGCGGCGAAGAAGCCGCGCTGTTCGCCCATTCGCTGTACAGGATGTATACGATGCACGCCGAGAATTTAGGCTATAAATATTCTATAATATCGGAGAACCCGACGGAGTTGGGCGGATACAAAGAAGTCGTTTTCGAAATTGAAGGTGACGGCGCGTATTCGCGCTACAAATTCGAAAGCGGGGTGCACCGCGTTCAAAGGGTGCCGGACACCGAATCTTCCGGCAGGGTTCACACTTCGGCTGTCACCGTGGCGGTGCTTCCCGAAGCCGAGGACGTGGAAGTCGAGATAAATATGGCCGACATAGAAATAGACACCCACCGATCGGGCGGCGCGGGCGGCCAGCACGTCAACAAAACCGATTCGGCGGTGCGCCTCATCCACAAACCTTCGGGAATAATCATAGAATGCCAGGACGAGCGCAGCCAGATGAAGAACAAAGACAAGGCGATGAAGCTCCTCAGGACAAAATTGTACGAAGCGGAAATGGAAAAGCAGATAAACGCGATAGCCTCGGAAAGAAAAAGCCAAGTGGGCACGGGCGACCGCAGCGAACGGATAAGGACTTACAACTATCCGCAGAGCAGGGTCACCGACCACAGGATAAACCTCACGCTTTACACCCTGCCGGATGTGCTCGATGGCGCATTGGATTCCATAATCGACGCGCTCATAACCGCCGACACTGCGGAAAAGCTGAAAAGCGGCCAATAGAAGCGGATCTTCGCAGGTCCGCCCGGGCCAGCGGTCAAATAAGGCGCGGCTTTTGCCTCATTTCGTTTATCTCCGAACTTTTGTCATGCAGCGCCAATTTGCAAACATTGTCGATGAAACAATTCTGAGCGAACACAGCGTCGCCTTTCATGTCGGCCGGTTTCGTCGCTATCCGGATCGCGGCTTTTTTTCGGATTTGGCCGACAAAACGCGCGCCCTTTTGGTTCAGCGCCAATAAAGAGGCAAAATCCGGCGGGTTTTCGCGCATTTTTTTGGTTATCCCAAAAAAGGCGCACATCAGCGCGCGCCGGATTGCGGAGGGGGAATTGTGTTTTGAACGCAATCTTTCCACGAGGGAGCCGAATTCGAAGCACCCATCTAAGGATTTTTTTATCCTGTACTCCATGCCGCCTCCGATTTCGGCGATTTTTGCGAGTTCGCAGGCGCCAAGCCTGGAAAGATGGGATATGATAGCCGGCGCCAAATTTTCGATGTCGGCAAATTTTCCTTTTTTTATGAGCCCCGACGCCATTTCGTACGCCGGCCCGGGCATGAACTTTTCAAGCTTTTCAAGCGGGGAAAAGTTTTGGACTTCAATTTTTTCGGTTATGGATTTTATTGATTTGCGTATGTAGGATGCGCTCGAAATGGTTTCACCGGGTTTTTCGGAATTGAATGGCTCCCCTTCCCTCTTTATTGCAAAAGGGGCGATTTGCGATTCCGATTTTTTGAGCGCTTTTAGATATTCGATCGCCAAAATGTCGTTCGACCCGAGCAGCGCCGAAGCTTTGCGCTCGCCGTACATAGCGCGAAACAAGCTGTATACTCTGTTTTGGTAGCTCTTGTTTTTATCTGTTTTTATCGTTTCCGATAATTTCGAATTGAATTCCTCTCCCGCGATTTTTTCGGCGGCGAACTCCAAAAGCTCCAAATCCCCGCATTCGCTGCCAAAGCACATGCAATCGACCCCCGAAAGCTTCTGCATGATCCAAACCGCGTTAAAAGCGAAGATGTTCGCCGGTGCGCAAGAATATGCCGAAGGCAATTCAAAGACTGCGTCCACCCCATTCAAAACGGCGATCTCCGCCCTGTCGTATTTGGAAAATATCGCCGTTTCCCCCCGTTGGACCAAGGCGCCGCTCATAATCGAGATTATGGTGGCGCCGGGAAACATTTCTTTTATTTTTTCTATCTGGCGGAGATGGCCGTTGTGAAACGGGTTGTATTCGGAGACCACCGCCACCGTCCGCTCAGCCTTTGTAAAATCTGAACTCGTTTGCAGCATCGCAGATCGCCTCTATGTTTTCAAGCGGGTAGTCAGGGCCTATCTCTATGCTGAGGGCGAGGCCCCCTTCGGGCAGGTACATGGTCTTCACGCACTGCTTCACATGCTCCCTTATTTCCGATGTCGTCCCGAAAGGGAAAAGCTGCCTGTCCAAATCCAAATGTATCGGGATTTTTCCCTTGCAAACCCTTTCGAGGTTGTCGAGCCCGTTTGCCCTGTATTGCGGGTTTATCATGTCCACGCCGCATTCTTGCAAATCGGCCATAATCTCCCAAATGCATCCGTCGGTGTGCATATAGACGAGCCTGCCGTCGTCTTTGCAAGGTTTGTATATCGCGGCGAAACACGGCTTCATGTATTTGCGCCATCTGTCCGGCCCCATGGCGAGCCCTTTCTGCATTCCCAAGTCGTCGCCGAAATGAACCATGGGCGCTTTGTTGTGCTCAAGCATGATTTTCACTTGCTTCAAGTTATATCCGAGCACCTTTTCGATGAGCATGGAAAGTTCGGGCGGCTCCTCGAAAAAATCGACCATAGCTTCCTCGAACCCGCGCAGATCCAAAAGCCGCAGGTACATGAAACCGTGCGGTAACCCGTCGTCTACTTCCGGTAGGCGCATTGTGCGGACGGATTCCCTCGTGGGTACCGGGTGTTTGGTCACAATCGCCGCCATGCCGTCGACTTCGTTGGACCACACGCAGCCCCAGCGGTCGGTATATCCGCCTTTTTTGTAACTCTCCGAAAGGTTCGCGTAAGGATCGTAGTTTTGCCACCAGTTGCCCAGCAGATCTTCGTATTTGGCGATTATTTTTTTCACATTGTCCCCGTACTTCATGAATACCGCCGGCAAAAACCCGAATGTCACCGGTATCTGCTCGGGGCGCTGCCAAGTGGCAGCCTTGATCATCAAATCGTTTGCCATATTTTTACTCCTTCATTAATTTTTATCGATTGGGTTCTCGTCCTGTCCGTAATAGGCTTTGGCGCCGTGTTTTCTGTCGAAATGCTTGCGCAGGAGACTTTTTGGCATTTCGTATTTCACATACGTCACATTGGTGATGATCTTCGCGTTGAATGCCATCTGCGCCACATTTTCGAGGATTATCGAGTGTTCAACTGCTTGGTTTGCATTTTTGCCGAAGGTAAACGGCCCGTGCGAATTGACGAGCACGGCGGGCATATTCGCCGGGGATTTGCCCGAATTTTTCAGCGTTTCGATTATCACCGACCCGGTGTTTTTTTCGTAATCCCCTTCAATTTCTTTTTTTTTCATTGCGCGCGTGCGCGGGATCGCGCCGTCGAAATAGTCGGCGTGCGTAGTCCCCATCGCGACCAAACGCGGGGGCCAGTACGCCTGCGCGAATGAAGTGGCGTACATGGAGTGCGTGTGGCACACTCCCCCGATTTCCTTGTACGCTTTGTACAGTTCAAGGTGCGTCGCGGTATCGGACGAAGGTTTCAGATTGCCTTCCACCACTTCGCCTTTCATGTTCACCACCACGATGCTTTCCGGATTCAAACTGCCGTATTCCACCCCCGAAGGCTTTATGGCCACATATTCGCGGCTTTCGTCTATTTCGCTAACATTGCCCCAAGTCAAAACCACGAGACCGTGTTCCTTGAGCATCATGTTCGCCAAGTAGGTTTTTTCTTTCAATTTTTCAAACACTTATGCATTTACCTCGCTTTATTTTATACTTAGAATTCTATGCATCGCATGAGCTTCAGCAAAGTCAGCCTGTCGCGCACATAAGGCGCGAGTTTGAAAGCCAGCGGCTCGATTTCGCCCTCTTCGCATTTCAGGTTGTATGCCTTGATTCCTGCAAGATCCGTCACCCCGCCGAAAATATCCAGCAATTTCACGAATTCCCCCTTTGGCGGTATCGATGACATGATCTCTTTTATTTCTCCCAAGGCACCATAAAATCTTCCGGGCGTGACTTTTCTCACGCTGTCGGGCGCGTTTTCCTCCAATATCGCGCCGTACATCCCTTTGTAGTATTTTTTGACCAAATCATGTTCCATATCGTAGTTTTCGGAAAACGTTATGTGGTCTGAGTTCGCGAAGCTGTGGTATAGGCCGGCGCACATAATGCTGCCAAGGCCCACGTTCTCGCCGTGCAGGCAGTCGGTCGATAATATCACATTCATTTCAAAAAAATGCGAAACATGGTGTTCGGCCCCCGATGCGGGCCTCGTGTTCCCGATGTACTGTATGCATAGCCCGCATTTCACGAGCGCCTCGATCAAATCGGCGCAAAGCGCCCTAAATCCGGTTTCACTTTTGTCCTTCCCGAATGAGGCGAGCGAATTTTTGAATTTTTCGACAGTTTGAAATTCAAATTCCGCCGTCTCCGCGCAGATAGGCTCGTCCGTTAACAAATTCGCGAGGCGCCAGTCAGCAAGCGCGACATATTTGCCTAACACATCCCCAACCCCCGCGGCAAAAAGCCTTTTGGGCGCTTTTGCGATCACCCCGATATCCGCGAACAGCGCCACAGGCGCAGAGGCGGGGATCGTGAGTTTCATTCCGTCTTTGCTGGTGATGGGGGCTATGGTGGAAACAAACCCGTCCACGCTGGCTGCAGTGGGATAGGAGATGAAGGGCACGTTTCTCGTGTGGGCGACCATCCTCGTTATATCGTTGATCGTCCCCGCCCCCGCCGCGATGAAGTAATCGTAATTTTTGTTTTCCAGTAATTTTTCGCAGTCTTCGACCATGAATTCGTCGGCATGATACGAATTAATTTTGAGTTTTGCGCTCTCGCAAAAGCCGCTTGTGGCTTCTATCATGGCTTTGGCTGCCGTATGCGTATTTTGGTCGCTTATTATGCAGCCTTTCGCACCGGCGCCGAAATTTTGCTTTATGTAGTCGATCATAGCCCCGGTTTGATCTTCGCCTATGGACATGACTTCCGTGGAGCACGAGTGAACTTTGCCGCAAGAACATTTTTTTCCCATTTCCATAAATTGCACTATTTCCTTTCCTGTTTTTTTTCGCATATCGCGATTTTAAAATCGAGGGTGATGCCAAAATCGCCTCCGGCTTGCAATTCGCTTTTTATTTTTTCCCGGCCGGCGAGGTGTTGCGTGAGGGGGGTCATGTCAAAGAGCGCGGGTATGTCGTCCGCTTTCACCATGCGTGAATATGTGAGGTCGATCACTTCGGTTATGTCCATATTCGACGCGAGCTTATTTAGCACATCCTTGTTGGAGTATTCGTTTTTGTCGTTTTCTTTGTATATGAATCGCCGCAGTTCTTTCAAATATCCGGCTTCGGGCAAAACCTTGAGCAATAACCCTCCGCGTTTTAATATCCTTGCAAATTCAAAATAATTGGCGGGGGACATGATGTTTAGCGCGAAGTCGAATTTATCTTCGGGGAACGGCAGGTTGTTCAAGTTGGCCACAACCCAAACCAAATTCCCCGCAGAAAAATCGGTTGCGGCGGCTTCTATCCCCTCTTTGGACAAATCGACGGCGAATGTGGCCGGATGACCCGTATTTTCATATATTTCGGCAGTCAGGTTGCCGCAGCCGCACCCTGCGTCCAAAATCGAAGCGGGTTTCGCCGCGCCGATTATTTCGCTGAGTTTGCCGGCAAGCCCGTCATACAGGCCCGCTTTTGAAACTTCTTTTCGGGCGGCGAACAATTTTTTTCCGTATGTTTCGGTTATTTTCGTAAAACCGTTGAAAAGGTTTATGTAGCCTTTTTTTGCCATGTCGTACATATGCCCCTTTTCGCATTTGAGCGAATGCGGGGATGCGGCGTCGAATCCGAAAGGCGCCGCGCACAGGGGGCACCGCAAAAAATCCATGTATTTTTCAATAGCCCTTTTCGCGACCTCTATTTTTTTTTCGGCCAAACTGTTTTTCGCCCCTTTTCCATTTCATGCGCTATGGATATCATAACATTTTGTCGGCGAATTGTCAAGCGCAAAATTTGGCTCGCAAATTTTTTTTGTTTTTTGCTGATATTGTTGTTTTTGCTTTTCTTTTGTGATATAATGCATACATGAAAAAACGAAAAATTGGAGAAAACAAATGAGTGATTCAAACAACATGAAAATGCGCCACGCGAAACCGCCCTGCGAATGGCTGGAAGGGCTGCCCATCGGAAACGGGCGGCTTGCCGCGATGATCTGGGGCGGCGGCGACAAAGACATAATCGATCTCAACCATGAATGGCTGTGGCGGGGCACCAACAAAAACCGCCAAATCGTACCGGCGGCGGATCGTCTCGAATCTGTCAGGTCGCTTTTGAAAAAAGGCGATTTCTACAATGCCACCATAGAAGCAAACAAATATTTTGGGGGAGATGGGGGAATATCCAAAAAAAAGGGCAGGGTTGACCCTTATCAGACTGCCGGATTTTTGGAGTTCAAGCTAAAAGATTGCGCGGGCTTCGATTGGCGAGAGCTCGACATTGAAAACGGCATATGCAAAGTTTCAAGAAAAATTTCCGGAACTGCAATCATTTCCGAATTTTTCGCGAGCTGCGAAAACGGGCTGGTCATGTCGAAATGGCATTCGGGAGATGAAAAAAGCGAGTTTTCATGCTCCGTTTTTTTGTCAAGGGCAAAAGACGAAGGCGCAAAATACAAAATCAGCGTGAAAAACGACAAGCTGGAATTTTGCTGCGCGTTCGACGGCGGAATAGAATATGCCTTGGTTTCCGAAATTCAAACGGACGGAAAATGCGTGGCGGCGGAAAACCGCATAGATATCGAAGGCGCCTCTTATGTCAAATGCATGACGAATATAGCGACGTCGGTATGCGGAATAGAAAACGAAATAAAAAAATATCCTATGGATTTTGGCGTTTTCGACAACGAAAAAATCAAGCATTCCGAAAAATTTTCAAAAATAATGAACGGCGTGGCGCTCGAAATCGGCGAAAGCGAGGCGCTATGCAAATTGCCGATCGAAGAGCGGCTGGACAGGATCCGCAAGGGCAAAGCCGACAACGGCATGGTTGCGCTCTATTTCAATTTCGGCAGGTATTTGATGGTTTCATCTTCCATAAACGGCGATTTGCCCGCAAACCTGCAGGGCAAATGGAACGACAGGATAGACCCTCCCTGGGATAGCGACTATCACTTCGACATCAATTTGCAAATGAACTACTGGATGGCGGAGCCATGCAATATGCCGCAATGCGCGGAAGCGCTGCTGAAATATTTGGAAACATTTTACGAAAGCGGCTCGAAAGCGGCAAAAGGGCTTTATGGCTGCCGCGGGATTTATTTGCCGATACAGACGGACGCTTGGGGGGTTTCAACGCCCGAATCGAATGGTTGGGCGGTTTGGATCGGCGCTGCGGCATGGTTTTCGCAGCATTTTTGGAACCATTACATATATTCGGGCGACATCGATTATCTAAAAAACAGGGGCTATAGGTACTTGAAGGCGGTCGCCGAATTTTACGAAGATTATTTGGTCGAGGATGAAAACGGAGTTTTGCAGGTCATGCCGAGCCAATCGCCGGAAAACAGTTTCGGCGAGGCAAGGGGCGAAATCAATATGCCCGTCGCAATTTGCATTTCTTCGGCTATGGACGTGCAATTTGCCTATGACGCTTTAGGCTATGCCATAAAAGCGGCGGAAATATTAAATGCAGACGAAGACCGGGTAAAATTATGGAAAAATATGCAAAACAGGCTGCCTGATTTCAAAATCGGTTCGGACGGCCGCTTGCTCGAATGGGAAGACGAAAAAACGGAAGTCGAGCCCGGGCATCGGCATCTTTCGCATCTATACGGAGTTTACCCATCCGATCTGTTCACAAGCCAAACGCGGGCCGGACAATATCGGGCGGGGCAAAAATCCCTGGAATTCAGGTTGTCCCACGGCGGGGGGCACACGGGCTGGAGCAGGGCATGGGTTTCATGCCTGCAAGCCAGGTTCAACAACCCTGAAGGATTTTACGAACATTTCATCGCGCTGATAAGGGATTTCGCGACTGTCAGCCTGCTCGACTTGCACCCGCCGAGAATTTTTCAGATAGATGGCAATTTGGGAGCGGTCGCCGCGCTGGTTGAAGCGATAATCAGCTATACGGATGGCAAAACGCATCTCTTGCGCTCGCTTCCGAAAGAATGGGGCGATGGGCACTTGCAGGGGATCAAAGTTCCCGGGGGCCACATCGTTTCGCTTTGGTGGAAAAACGGCAAAGCGGTCGCTTTGAAAGTCCAAATAGGGTTCGGCGGCAAACTCACGGTATTTCATGGCGGGGAGGACAAAATTTTTTCCGGAACCCCCGGCGATATCATCGAGTGGGATTTCGAATCTTGATTTACCGGCGCAGGCGCGCAATCCGTTTTTTCAATTTGCGCGCGGCTTCCATCAAATCCCCATCGTTGTTGTATACCAAGCAGTCGGCGCGCGTTATATAGTATGCATCCGGTTTTTGCGCGTTTATGCGCATTTCGGCTTTGATCCGGCTCAAATTGTCGCGATCCATTATCCTTTTTATGCGGAGCTCTTTTTCGGCGAGCACGGCTACCGTAAAATCGCATTTTTCTCCCAGCCCCGATTCAAACAATAGCGGCGCATCTATCACAATGCTGCTTTTGCCCAAAATCATCCTTTCGATTGCCGACAGGACATATTTGAAAGTCACGAGGTTCAATTCTTCCAATTTTGCCCTGTCGGCAAAAACTATGTCCGCCAATTCTTTTCGCCCGCAGGCGCCAAAGCGTTCCGCCAATTCATTTTTTAATTCATTGTTTTCCCTGAATATTTTGTGGTAAACGCAGTCGGCATTTATCACTTCGAGCTCGAGCAGATTGGCCAAGCTGCTTTTGCCCGTCCCGCTGCCGCCTGTAATCCCGATTATCATGGTTTTTGCCCCCTCTTAGGAAATATTTTAAAAAAAACGAAAATAATGCTTGACAAATGGATTTTGCTGTGGTAAAATATATGGTGTTCGTTTAAAACAATTAATGCACGTAAAAAACGATGCGGCGGAATAGCTCAGCTGGCTAGAGCATTCGGTTCATACCCGACAGGTCGCTGGTTCAAATCCAGCTTCCGCTACCACGTGCAACCTGACGGATGCAATTGCAAATTTCGGGGCCCGTTGGTCAAGCGGCTAAGACACCGCCCTTTCACGGCGGTAACACGAGTTCGATTCTCGTACGGGTCACCACAAGGGTGTCAAGCAAACGTTTATTATTTCAAAAGCGGCTTTGCGGTAACCGTTTGGCGGTGATGCTCGTGACAAAAACAAAAGGCAGGTGGCCGGGAGAAATCCCGGTCGCTTGTTTTTTTATGTACGCTCATATATATTGCTGATGAAAAAGTATATGTATTTTATTTAAATTAACTTGAGTGCGATGAAAATAAATATGGATTTTGATGAATTTACGGGATTTTACCTGTAGGGGACGTCGTCCTCGACGTCCCGCGAGTCTGATTTCACACAAATTCTTACCACGGGACGTCGAGGACGACGTCCCCTACCACCTATCGAC
>WRJC01000064.1 GCA_009782405.1 Oscillospiraceae bacterium | reverse complement strand
TTTCCTTATCCCAAATGTTACCAAATATTTCTTCTCTGGCAATTTTGCCATCCTTTTTTCATTTTCCATGATATTACTATACCATTTTTTTTTTTGCTTTGCAAGTTCTAGGACTCGTCTTTTTAAAACATCTGCTATAGCTATTATAGTATATTGATGGCAAAAAAACAAGAAAAAAACAATAAAATTACAGAAAAAAACATTTTTTATTATTTGCTATTTCTATTTTTCTTAATTTTTCCAAATTTGTTATTTTGCTTTCGGGGTAAAAACAAATAATGTTTACAAATAATTCATATAAATATTTTCACAAATGATTGCAAATGTGAACGAATTGCTGTATGATATATAAAAGAGATAGGAGGAAATTCAATATGCCGAAAACTGCAAGCATCAATATCCGTTTGGATTCGGAAGTGAAAAAAAATGCCGAAAACGTATATTCGCGCTACGGTTTATCCCTCGCGGAAGCCGTCACCGTGTTTATACACCAATCCTGCAATGTCGGCGGCTTGCCTTTCGATTTGCGTCCGCCGCGTCCGAACGCGGAATCGTTGGAAGTTATGGCGGAAGCCAAACGAATCAGCCGCGACCCGTCCGCAAAAGGTCACAGGGACATGAAAGCGCTTTTCGAAGATTTGGAATCCGATGAATGATACTCTATACAGATTATAAAAAGAAAGCGATATTCTTGTTTTGACTCATACAAGAATAGGCACGAACAACAGTTTGGATTTTTAATTAACAAGAGGGAAAAACAAATGCCAAAAACCCCGATGATGCAGCAGTACGAAGAAATAAAGGAAAAATACAAAGACCATCTCCTGTTTTACAGGCTCGGCGATTTTTACGAACTTTTTTACGAAGATGCGCAAATTGGCTCAAAAGAACTCGATTTGACTTTGACGGGAAAAGAATGCGGCGAAGAGGAAAGGGCGCCCATGTGCGGAATGCCTTACCACAGCGTCGAAAACTACGTTCAGAGACTTGTCGAAAAGGGATACAAAGTGGCAATTTGCGAACAGACGGAAGATCCCGCGCTCGCTAAAGGGCTCGTGAAGCGCGAAGTGGTGAGGATAGTGACCCCGGGCACAATCATAGAATCGGGTTTTTTGAACGAAACCAAAAGCAATTACCTCTGCGCCGTGTACATCGGGGACAATTCCTGCGGCGTTTCGTTTTTGGACATAACGGCGGGAGCGGTGAACGCTACCCATTTTTCCGGGCCGGATCACATAGACAGGCTGATTGGCGAATTGGGAATTTTTTCGCCATCTGAAGCGCTATTGAATTTGGATATGCGAAAAGTTCCCAAAATTGCCAAGTTTTTCGCCGAAAAATTGAAAATTGCAATAAATGAAGACGAAGAAAAAATATTTGATTTGCGCGCCGCCAAGCAAAATATCGAAAAATTCAACGAAACCCCTGAAATCAGCGCGAAAATCGACGTTTCGGCGTATCCGGACATTTTGCTCCGTTCGATAGGCGCGATTTTTGAATATTTGTACGAAACGCAAAAAAGCGAAACGCTGAATGTGACGGAGATCACTATCTATGACAAATCGCTATATATGGAAATAGACCCAAACACGCGCAGAAACCTCGAACTCGCTGAAACCATGATAGACAAGCAAAAAAAAGGCTCGCTGCTTTGGGTCATCGACAAAACCAAAACCTCAAAAGGCGCAAGGACGCTCAAACAGTGGCTCGAACAACCGCTTTTGGATTGCCGGGCCATACAAAAGCGGCAGTCGGCGATTGGGGAACTGATAGCCAAAGTGATCGAAAGGGGGAAGATAAGGCAAAGCTTGTCCGAAATACACGACATCGACAGGATAGTGGCGAAAGTGGTGTACAAAACAGCCAATGCGCGGGATTTGAAAAAATTGGCGGCGAGCACAAAAAATATCCCGGAAATAAAAGAGCGCCTCAATATATTCGAAAACGAACTAATTGCAGAACTCAATGCAAGCATAGACGGTTTTGAGGACGTGTTTTCCACGATAGACAACGCGATAGCCGAAGAACCTCCGGCAAGCACAAAAGATGGAGGATTGGTGAAAAAAGGGTTCAACGGGGAAGTGGACCGCTACCGCTCGATAATTTCGGACAACAAAAATTGGATGGACGAAATGGAAAACGCCGAGAAGGAAAACACCGGCATAAAAAGCCTGAAGATAGGCTACAACAAGGTTTTCGGCTATTACATAGAAATATCGAAATCATATATACCGCAGGTTCCCGAAAGGTATATAAGGCGGCAGACGCTGACAAACGGAGAACGCTATGTGACCGAGGAGCTAAAAGAAAAAGAATCCGCCATTTTGGAAGCCAATGAAAAACTCATCCAACTGGAAAACGACATTTTCGAAGATATAAGCCGCCTCATATCCGCAAATGCGCACAGGTTCCAAAAAACAAGCTATGCTCTTTCTTGCGTGGACGCGCTTTGCTCCCTCGCCGAAACCGCCGAAAAAAACAACTACGCGCGCCCGGAAGTGGACTATTCCTCCATCTTGCAAATAAAAGACGGGCGGCACCCGGTAGTCGAAATGACGCAAAAGGGAAATTATTACGTGCCAAACGACGTTTATTTGGACGGCGACAAAAACAGGCTGTACATAATCACGGGACCGAACATGGCGGGCAAATCCACATATATGAGGCAAGTCGCCGCAATTGTGCTTTTGGCGCAAATCGGGTCGTATGTCCCGGCCAAAGAAGCCAGAATCGGGCTTGTGGACAGGATATTCACCAGGGTAGGGGCCGCGGACGATCTCGCGGCGGGGCAATCCACATTCATGCTCGAAATGAGCGAAGTGGCATATATATTAAAAAACGCCACGAAAAAAAGCCTGATCGTCTACGATGAAATCGGCAGGGGGACATCGACTTTTGACGGAATGAGCATGGCCAAAGCGATTTTGGAATATACAGCCGGAAAAAAACTCGGGGCGAAAACCCTGTTTGCCACCCACTACCACGAACTGACGGAAATCGAAAACGAAATAGACGGAGTGGTGAATTATCACATAGCGGCCAAAAAAAAAGAGGACGAAATAATATTTTTGCGCAAGATCATAAAAGGTGCGGCCGACGACAGTTACGGAATAGAAGTGGCGAAACTCGCGGGGGTTCCGCTCGAAATCGTCAAACGGGCGAAAGAGATTTTGACCGGACTCGAAAAAGGCAGGGAAACGCCCCGTAACACAGCAGGCAAACTTGAAGAAAAAAATGATTTTCCGAACTTTTCGTTTGAAGACATGACCAAAAACGAAATTTACGAAAAATTGAAAAAAACAAACATAAATGTTCTGTCTCCGATGGAAGCCTTCAACCTGCTGTACGAATTCATAAAATTGGCGGAGAAATGAAAAAATGATAAATTTGCTTGACGTTCATGTATCAAATCTCATAGCTGCGGGGGAAGTGGTGGACAGGCCTTCGTCCGCCCTCAAAGAAATCGTCGAAAATTCAATCGATGCGAAAGCGAATTTTGTGACGGTGGAAATAAACGGCGGCGGCATATCGTATATGCGCGTGACCGACAACGGGGAAGGAATGGATCCGGATGATTTGGGGAAATGCGTGTTGCGCCACGCGACGAGCAAAATAAAGGACGAAAAGGATTTGGCCAAAATTAATACTCTCGGTTTTCGCGGAGAGGCGCTCGCCGCTATTGCGAGCGTTTCAGATTTGAAAATATTCACCAAAACAAAAGAAGCGCAAATCGGTTTCGCGCTGAAATCATCGAGCGGGCAAAACACGGAAATTTCGGAAGCGGGTTGCGCCGACGGAACGACTGTCGTGGTGGAGCGGCTGTTTTCCAAAATCCCCGCAAGGCAAAAGTTTTTGAAACGCGATGTCACCGAGGGGATGTACTGCAAATGGATCATTGAAAAAATAGCGCTTTCAAACCCTTTCATATCTTTCAAGTTTATTCAAGACGGAAAACAAAAAGTATTCACTCCCGGAAACGGCAATCATAAAGATGCGATATATTCCATATTCGGGGCAGAGGCCGCGGAAAATTTCATCGCTTTCGGAAATTCCGAAAATAGGGCGGATGAGGAAATAAAAGTTTTCGGGTTCGTTTCGAAAATAGAAAACGGGCAAAAAACGCGCGCAAACGAAAATTTTTTCGTTAATGGCAGATATGTGTATTCGAAAACGATAATGTCAGCTTTGGAAGAAGCGTACAAATCCATATCCCAAACGGGGGATTTCCCTTTGTGCGTTTTGTACATAAACGTAGATGAATCTAAAATCGACATAAATGTGCATCCCCAGAAAATGGAAATAAAATTCTCAGACGAAAAACAGGCCTATTCGGCCGTCTATTACGCGGTAAAAGGAGCCCTGAGCGATTTTGGCGATGCAAACCCGATTTTTGCCGTAAAAAACCAAACAGCCCGAAAGGAAAAACCGGATTTCGAAAAAAAAGAACAAAAAACGCCAAAAGCCGAAGAAAATCCCCCCGAATTTTCGTTTCCCCCCGCAGAATACAGCATATCCGAAAAAACAGGAACATACAAAAAACAAAATTATAAAATTCTCGGCGAAGCGTTTTACGGATATATTTTAATCGAAAAAGAAGAAAATATTTTAATAATCGACAAACACGCCGCGCACGAGAGGATAATTTATGATATAATAACAAAAAGGGCATCCGATAGAAGCAAAATTTCGGATTTTCAAAGCCAGATTTTGTTCGTCCCCGAAGAAGTGAGCCTGACTCCCAAAGAAGCCGCCGGTATTTTGGAAATCGAAAACGAAATAAAAAGTCTGGGAATTTTATTCGAATGGAAAAATGAAAACACAATTTTGGTAACTGAAACCCCTGCAGAAATAGGCGAATCGAATATGGGGGAGATAATCAAAGAAGCGGCATATTTGAATTCGGAAGGGGGCTTTTCGGCGGAACAGACGGTTTTTGAAAAACTCGCGCAGATTTCGGCGAAAAAAAGCGCGGCTTGCAGGGCCGCCATGAAAAGCGGCATAAGCGACAGCGCCGAAAACATATCGTGGCTTGCCGACAAGGTTTTGAGCTATGAAAACGCCAGATATTGTCCTCACGGCAGGCCGATAGCCTTTGAGATCCCCAAAAGCGAAATCGAAAAACAATTCAAGAGATAAAAAGAGATAAAAAAGGAGGGTGGAAATTATGGAAGGGAACGAAAACCAAACGGATGCGGGCGCAAACGAAAAAGAAAAAGATTTTTCCGCAATACAGGAAGAGCTGCGGGAATTTAACGATGCGACTTTCGAAGATATCGACGGATCCGCCGGAAATTTTACGGTAAATATCGCCGAAAAGAAGATTGCGGGCGAAATCGGCGAAAAATCCGCAGATCCGATGCACGGGAAAAAAATAAAATTTTTGCCGGTGCATATTTTGGCTTTTGCGGTGCCTTTTTTGCTCATGGCCGTAGCCTATTCCACAATCAAGATATTCCCTTTCGGGGACAGGCAAATAATGGTTGTGGACAGCTGGCACCAATATTACCCTTTTTTGCAAGAACTGCGAAATAAGCTGACCAGCGGCGGATCGCTTCTGTATTCTTGGAACACGGGCGCGGGCACGAACTTTTTGGCTTTGATGTCATATTACGCCTCGACCCCGCTGTACCTTTTTTCCGTGTTTTTCCCCGAAAAATATTTGAGGGAATTCATGGCGCTTGCCACAGTGGTCAAAATCGCCTGTTCCGGCTTGTTTTTTTCGATTTACCTCAGGGGGCTGTTTAACCGCGACAAAAAAAAATATTGCCCGTTAAGCAACGGATTCGCCATAATCGGCTTTTCGACGCTTTATGCGTTGAGCGCTTACGCGGTTGGGTATTACTGGTGCATAATGTGGCTGGACTGCATGGCGCTTTTGCCTCTTGTGGTACTCGGCCTTGAGCGGTTCATCGAAAGCGGGAAATTCAAGCTGTACATAATCGCGCTCGGCGTCACCGTCGTGTGCAATTACTACATCGCCATTTTCGTATGCGAGTTTGTCGCGGTATATTACGTCGTTTTGTATGTCACGAAAATAAAAAAGCCAAGCGTTTGGGGGTTTGTCACAAAAACCGCCGAAGTCGTGGGGGCTTCGATAATTGGGGTCGGGCTTTCGATGTTTATCCTGCTGCCCACTTTTTTTTGGTTTGCGAACACGGGCAACGCGGGATCCACGTTTTCGAGGGATATAGCCACATATAACTCGATACTTGACATTTTGACCAACCTGCTTCCCAACACCAAGCCTGCAGTGAGGGCGGGGCTGCCGAATATCGCCTGCGGGCTTCTTTCGGTCATCATGGCGGGAATGTTTTTTTTGAATTCGAAAATAAAGCTGAAAGAAAAATTGGCCGTAGGCGTTTTTTTGGTTTTCATGCTTTTTTCTTTCAACTTGAACATTTTGGACTATTACTGGCACGGCATGCATTTCCCAAACGAGATACCGTACAGGCAAGCGTTTGTTTTCACATTTGTGCTCGTGACGCTGGCATACAAATCGTATGCGAATTTTGACGGGGAAAACATAACCAAAAGCAATGTGCTGAAATTTTTGCTTTGCGTTTTCGGCTACCTCGTAATCGCCGAGCAATGGTACAAGACAAGCGACAAAAAAGACGTTTTGGATTTCAAGGTGTTTTATGTGAGCATAGCCATTCTGGTCGTATACATGGCGGTGATTTTGCTGTATAAGCACGGAAAGATGTCGAAAACGTATTTAGCCGTGATTTTGATGTTCGCAATGATTTTCGAAGGAGGCATGTCCGCCATAAAAGGGGCGGCCACCACCGGAACTTCGGATCGCGTCAGCTACCCTCCTTCGAAAGAAAGCGTGCAAAAAGCAGTGGCTGAAATCTACGGCACGGACGAAGATTTGTTTTTCAGGCTGGAAATGAGCAGATGGTACAGCACGAACGACCCCGCCCTGTACGGATACAGGGGAATTTCCCAATTTTCATCGGAAGCCAACAGCAGGTTTGCAAAAACTCTCGAAATATTCGGCATTGCCGCCACCGTCCCTTCAAACAGGTTTCTGTATTCTTCGGCCACTCCCGTGTTCAACGCGCTGATGTCGATAAAATACCTAATGACAAGGGAAGAAGAAACCAATTATTCGATAAACAGCTTGGTATTCGACGAAAGGGAAGACCTAAGGCAATCGAGCGTGGAAACCGTAACCCTCGAGGACGGCGGTGAATCCTATTCGGACGAAAAACAAGTGGTGAACGTATACCAAAACAAATACTGGCTGCCTCTCGGTTTCGTTGTATCGGAAGACATAAAAGAAACAAGCGTAAACGAGCAAAACGTTTTCATGTTCCAAAACGAATTCATGAAAAAAGCTGCCGGAATAACAAAAAACATATTTGAAAACATCGAGCAGACCCGCAACACGAACGACAACTTTACGGAATCCCGCTCGAAATACGGCGTGTATTCGTATCAAATGACGGATAAAAGCCAAAAAGGCACGGTGAACCACGTATACACAAGCGAAAATTACCAGCAGGTATATATGTACATAAAATCCACAAGGAGCAAAGATGCTTACGTGAGCACCAACGGAACATCGAAAAAATACGAAATAAACAGGGGCATAACGATAGATTGCGGCTGCGTTTACGCAGGCCAGGAAATAAACGTAAGCTTTGACATCGACCCCAGCGAAAGCGGAACTTTCTATATATATGTCGCAGGGTTTGACGAAGAAGCGTTTAAAAGCGCATATGATGCGTTGAATGCAAAATCGTTGTCAATGGAAAATTTTTCCGACACCGAAATAAAAGGCAAAATAGACGCGGGCAACGGCGGAACATTTTTCACCTCGATACCTTATGACAAAGGGTGGAATCTGAAAATAGACGGAAAAAAAGTGGAAATAAACCCGATGTCGGAAACCGAAATAAACGATGTAAGCCAAGATACGGACGATGGCAAAAAGAAAAAGCCCGACATACGGGAAATAAAGAAAATAACGGACGGATTTGTGACCGCCCCGATCGAAGCGGGCGAACATGAAATAGAGCTGTACTACATAACCGACGGGCTCGTACCGGGTACAATCATATCGGTATCATGCGTTCTGATTGTTGTGGCCCTGGAACTACTCGCACTGCGCAAAAAAAGAAACAGAAAAGGAAGTGAACTTTATGTCAAATAAAATCGCGGAACTGCTGTTCCCGGATTTAAAAGAAACTGTTGAAGACATCGAAAAAAAATATCCGCAAAGAGATTTGCCAAAGGGCGCCTGCGTGACCAGGTTCGCCCCGAGCCCCACGGGATTTTTGCATTTGGGGAGTTTGGAAAGCTCGCTGGTCGGCGAAAGGCTCGCCCACCAAAGCGGCGGGATATTCTATCTGAGGCTGGAGGACACGGACCAAAAAAGGGAAATCAAAGGGGCGGTGCAGGGCATTTTCAATTTTTTGGACGGGTATGAATTGAACCTCGACGAGGGATTCACGCAAAACGGCGAAATCGGCGCTTACGGGTCCTACATCCAAAGCAGGCGCAAAGACATATATCAGGCCTTCGCCAAAAAACTGGTAGCCGAAGGCAAGGCGTACCCGTGTTTTTGCAGCCCCGATGCTTTGGAAGAAATAAAAGAAAAACAAAAAGCCGTCAAGGAAAACACCGGCTATTACGGAAAATGGGCCAAATGCCGCGAGCTTTCCTTCGGGGAAATCGAAAAAAAGATAAATAACGGCGAGAGCTATATCATCCGCTTCAAATCTTTCGGCGATGAGAGCAAAAAAATAAAGGTCATGGATTTGATCAAAGGCCTGCTCGAGCTGCCGGAAAATATACGCGACGAGCTGGTCATAAAATCCGACGGCTTGCCGACGTACCATTTCGCCCATGTGGTGGACGACCATTTGATGAAAACAACCCATGTGGCCAGAGGAGAGGAATATCTGTCCACTTTGCCGGTGCACGTGCAGTATTTCGAAGCGTTCGGCTGGGACCATCCGCAATATATGCACCATTCGCATTTATTGAAGCAAGAAGGCGAATCGAAACGCAAGCTCTCAAAAAGAAAAGACCCCGAGCTGGCTCTCGACTATTACGGCGAAGTCGGGTATATCCCCGAGTGCCTGAAGGAATACATAATGACGCTGCTCAATTCAAATTATGAGGAATGGCGCATCAAAAACCCTGCGGCCGATTTGGGCGAATTCGAGTTCAAAACCGAAAAGCTGAGCGCTTCGGGGGCGCTGTTCGACTTGAACAAATTAAACGACATAAGTAAAAACCATATCGCGACTTTGTCTGCCGACGAAGTGTACGGCTATGCCTCCGCTTGGGCAAAAAAATACGATTTGGAACTATATCATCTGCTCGAGGGCGATGCCCAATACGCGAAAGATATTCTTTCGATCGGCAGGGGCGGGGAGAAGCCTCGAAAAGACATAACTTTCATGAGCGAAATAAAAAATTACGTCAGCTATTTCTACGACGAGCTTTTTTGCCCGGACTATTCCATGCCCGAATCGTTCGGAGAAAAACCGGAGATCGACAAAGAGGCCATAATCGATGTCGCAAGCGGCTATATCGGAGCATACGATCCGGGCGACGATTCCGCCGTCTGGTTCGAAAAAATAAAGGGGCTCGCCGCAAAACATGGTTTCGCGCCGGAGACAAAGCTTTACAAAAAAAATCCGCAGGACTACAAAGGAAGCGTGGGCGACGCCAGCATGATTTTGCGCGTGGCGGTCTGCGGGAGGCAGAACACCCCGGATATGTACGAAGTGTTTGGGATAATGGGCCGGGATATGATCGAAAAAAGGCTGAAACGGTTTATCGAAGAGTGTGAAAAAGGAGAATAATAACGTGAATTCAATAATAATGAATTTCGACGACAGTATCGATATAAATGTCGTGTACAGTCAACTTAGAAAACAATACCCAAAATTTGAAATAACAAAAAATGAAAACCCGGCTATCCGCGCAATGGAAAAAATGCAAAAAGCTATGGCGGAAAAATTTGAATCCGCCGGAATTTATACCGAAGAAGATATTATAGAATTATGTAAAGAAGCAAGGCATGAAATCGGAAGGGAGAAACGCAGTGAAACTATTATGTGACACAAATATATTGGTTTCTGCGAATAAATTTCCGAACGGTGTTTGCATGAAGGCGTATAAAAAAGCATTGCTGTCATTTTCTGTTGTTGTGTGCGATTATTCGATTTTAGAACTCAGAAGGGTTTATAAAAACAAATTCCCAAGCGATATTGGCATCTTCGAAAAATTTTTAGAAGATTTAACAACGCAAATTGCGGTGATACAAACCCCGCCAGAAAGCGAGAGTGTTCCCGAAGAAATGTTGGTTCGTGATGCAGACGACCGTCCAATATTACGCGCCGCAATTAATGCCAATGTTGATATAATCGTCACGGGAGATAAAGATTTGCTCGAATCCAATTTGGCAAAACCTCGAATTATATCCCCGGTAGAATTCGTAAATCATTGTTGAGTCAAAAAATAATATCGAAATCTAAGGAGAAAGATAGCGTTATGACAATGACAATCATAAAATGCAAAATGTGCGGCGGCGACATACAAATGAACGCCGAAAAAACTTACGGTACATGCGATCACTGCGGTTCTACCATGACTTTGCCCAAAATAGCCGATGAGCGAAAAGCCAACCTTTTCAATCGCGCAAACCATTTTCGGAGGCAAAATGATTTCGACAAAGCTTTGCAAGCTTATGAAAATATCTTAAACGAGGACAACGCCGATGCGGAAGCGCATTGGGGAGTCGTGCTTTCGCGCTATGGCATCGAATATGTCGAGGATCCCGCGACGCGCCAGAGGATTCCCACCTGCCACCGCGTACAGGGCGGTTCGGTTCTTGCAGATCCGGATTATCTCGCCGCTTTGGAACACTCGCCAAATATCAACACGCGGCTTCTGTACGAAGAAGAAGCGAAAAAAATAAGCGAGACGCAAAAAGGCATACTTGCGATCTCGAGCAAGGAAGCGCCTTACGACATATTTATCTGCTACAAGGAAACCGACAATTCGGGGCAGCGCACAAAAGACAGCATCATCGCCCAGGATATCTACTATCAACTCATAAACGATGGCTACCGGATATTTTTCGCGAGAATCACGCTCGAGGACAAGCTCGGGCAGCAATATGAGCCGTATATATTCAGCGCGCTCAACAGCGCGAAAGTGATGCTCGTCATCGGCACGCAAAAAGAATATTTCGAAGCTGTATGGGTGAAAAACGAATGGAGCAGATTCCTTTCGATAATGCAAAAAGACCGCTCGCGCCTGCTCATACCCTGCTACCGCGATATGGACGCCTACGATTTGCCCGAGGAAATGTCGATGCTTTCCATACAGGCTCAAGACATGGGCAAGATCGGGTTTATCCAGGATTTGGCGCGAAACATAAAAAAAGTGTTCGAACCGGGCAATCATGCCCAAACCGGTCCCGTCGTTTCCGGCGCCCCAAAAACCGAACTGTTGCTAAAACGCGTTTTTATGTTTTTGGAAGACGGCGACTGGAAACAAGCGGACGAATACTGCGAGCGGACGCTCGACGCCGATCCCGAAAACGCCAGCGCCTACATCGGCAAATTGATGGCGGCGCTGCAGATCCGCAAAGAAAAGGATTTGGCCGGTCACGATAAAATTTTGACGGAATACAGCTATTTCCAGAAAGCGGTGCGTTTTGCGGACGAAAAAACCAAAGAGCGGCTGACCGCATACGGCAACGCGGTATATGCGAAAAAAACGGAAACCGCATACGACGACGCATTGGCCATAATGGAAAATGGCAGGGATTCGCTGAGCGAACGCAGGTTTTTGGAATTGTCGCAAACGTTTGGCCAATTCGGAAATTATCGCGACGCCAAAAACAAAATGATGGAATGCGAAAATTTGGCGGAGATGGCAAAAAGGCGCGAAAATGAAATGAGAATGGCCGTCGATGGGTTGGAAAGGCGAATAGGCGAACTGGACGCGAGATTATCCCCTTTCGAAAAAAAGGAATTCGCGTTGTACAACAAACTGTCGAGCAAATACTATAATTCCAGTCAAAACATGATGAACAATTTCGCCAAAATTTACGAGGCGAACGGGGCGCTGAAATATAGGGCGAGAAGAAGCGCTTTCGGGTGCATTTCCATTTTGGCGCTGAGTGTTGGCATTCCCGCGTTTATTGCGTTCGGCACAGCTACTTTAATGAACGGTTTTTTCGGTGATTATGGCGTGTTGTTGGTTGCGCTGCCAGTCGCAGGTATCGCTCTTGGCATAATTACTGCCATAATCAATGCAGCCAGACCAAAAAGAAATACGACGCCGGACAGATATTTGGCGGAATATTGTAAAATAATGGAAGACAAAAAACCTTTGGCCATTCAAAAAAACGCGCTTGAACAGCAAAAACAGTTCTTGATCGCGCAAATAGAAAACAACAACCAACAGTAAAAACAAAGGAAAAAAATATGGCTAAATTTGCGATAGAATGCCCGAGCTGCGGAAGATACGCAGAAGCGAAAAAAGGATTTTGGATTTTCGGCACGAAAAAAATAAATTGCATTTGCGGCAATGTCATCGAAGTCCAAACGGACAAACTCACCTCCCGCAGGTGCCCCGAATGCGGCAATTATGTAGCCTATGACCAACGCAAGGCGGCCAATGCCAAATGCCCGGTCTGCAAAAGCGAAAAAATATCATCGCCGATGGTGGACAATATCAACATGGCAAATTTCGCCTGCCCGCAATGCGGCTGCAGCTTGTCGGCGGGCAAAAGCGAATTGACATACAATTGCCCAATATGCGACATGGAAATCGACGTCCAGGAAAGAATCAAACTTTCGGAAATCGCAAAAAGGGGGATTGCGAGCGTCATAAAATACGAAGGCGGCAACAACGTTTTCGTTTGGAAGCACCCCGTGGAAGATTTCAACATCGGCTCCCAGCTCATCGTCCACGAATCGCAGGAAGCGATTTTCTTTCGCAACGGAAAGGCTTTGGATTTGTTTCCCGCAGGCCGCTATTCCCTGGAAACCGAAAGCATTCCGTATGTAAACAAATTGTACAATTCCGCGCTCGAGCCGAAAGGCGTTTTCCATTCGGAAATATATTACGTGAACATGGCCACCCAAATGGGCATAAAATGGGGCACGGACAGCAAAGTGAGATTTATCGAGCCGCTCACGAAAATCCCCCTTGAAATCGGCGCGTGCGGCGAATTCAACATACGCGTCTCGGATTCGCGGAAATTGCTTTTGAAACTCGTGGGCACGGAAAGCGAATTGGACAGATCCGCCCTGATGCCCGGTGACAGGCAAGACCCAAAAGGCGGCCAGAGCGGCTATTTCCGCGCCATGATCATGACGCGCGTGAAAACGAACCTCGCCAAAGCGATCAAGGAAAGCCAAATCGACATTTTGGAAATAGACGAACATCTCGAGTTTTTGTCCGCCGCGCTCCGCACCCGAATCAATGAGGGGTTGGATGATTATGGCTTGACTATGCCGGAATTTTTCGTCACGACGGTCGTCACGCCCGATGAGGACGAGAATTTCATAAAATTGAAACAGCAGCACGCCGATTTGTACCTAAAAGTGCAAGAAGAAAAAAACCTCGCGAAAGTCAAGGAAGCCGAAGCCGAACGCAAAATAATCGAAACCCGCACCGGGGCGCAATTGGACATAATAGAAGCCCAAGGCGGAGCGGAGGTCGCAAAAATCGCCGCTCAAGCGGATGCGGAGGCTCATCTCATGAAAGCGGAAGCCGAAACGAAAGAGATGCAGATGAAAGGCTATACATATGCGCAGGAAACGCAGCGGAAGATAGGCTTGGAAGCCATGCAGGGCGGGATCGTGAAAGAAGGCGGCGGGGCGAGCTCCGGGCTTGGCGAAATCGTGGGGCTTGGGGTCGCGCTCGGCACCCTTGGCGGGGTGGCCGGTTTTGCCAAAGACGCAATCGCGCCCATCGTCGAAAATGCGTCCGACGCCAAAAAAAGCATCGGCGAAACGGCGAAAACGCCGGATGAAACCGATTGGGATTGTCTTTGCGGCGAAAAAGGCATCAAAGGCAAATTCTGCAACGAATGCGGGGCGAAACGCCCCGAATCCCCGAAAGAATGGATTTGCCCCGAATGCGGCGAAAAAAACGAAAAAGGCAAATTTTGCAACAATTGCGGCAAAAATCGGGAGGAAATGCGAAATGGATAAAAAAACAATAAGAGAAGTCATAATCTCCTTTGTCACTTTCATCGCGTACAGCGCTTTGGTTTTCGCGATACCGTTCAAAAGAAATGCGGTATTTGCGTTCATGTATATATTCGCGCTGATTTCCTTCGGGGTTTTCGAAGCGGGCTACAAAATCGCGTTTGACAAAGCAAAAACGTTGAAAGCGAAATTTTTGAGCTTTCCGATTTTTCGCGTCGGATGCTTCTATTTGGCCGCGCAACTCACCGTGAGCACGCTGTTCATGGTTTTGACCTCGTTTATCGACATATACGCATGGATTGCCATTGCCCCGTGCATATTGCTTTTGGCGGCGGCGATCGTAAAAATATTGACCATAGACATGGCGAAGGAAAAAATAGAAAACATAGCGATCAAAGAGGAAACCGAAACTTCTTTCATGCGCACATTGAGGTTCGATTTGGAAACGCTTTCCGAAAAAGTTTCGGCGCCCAGTTTAAAACTGAAAATTTCCAAATTGTCGGAAGCGGCAAAATACAGCGACCCCGTGAGCAATGATTTGATCGCAGAAATCGAAACAAAGATGACGGCGATGCTGAATGATATAAAATCTGCCATTTATGCCGGAAACAACGATGTCGGGCCGCTCGTTGGCGAACTTGGCGATTTGCTATCCGAAAGAAACAGAAAGTGCAAGATTTCAAAACCACAAGGAAAGCTACAAAATTCGAAATAGACCTGTATAAGGAGGCAAACGGCATATTATGAAAATAGAATATACAAGAGAAGATTTTAAAAGAGGCGTAAAAAATCCATTCTACCATGAATTTTGCAGGGATGTCAAAATCGGGGTAAGGCACGAGGATTACGAATTGTTTGCCAAGATCGCGAAATCATACGATGTCACGCCCGAGCACATGATGCAGTCATATTTGCGCCAACAAGCTGAATTGCTGCGCGAAGATTACCCGGACGAATAAAATCGAGGAGGAAAACATTTATGATAAATAAAAATCCATCCAGGCCAAAATTCCCCAAAAAGGCGGTCATAACCGGGGGAATGCCCTACGGCGAAAAGGAATTGTACTTCCACCATGTGGGCGGATATTTCATCCACGCGGACATATTCGCGCGTTTCATGCGCGACCGGATAGGAGCGGAAAATGTGCTGTTCGTTTCGGGCATCGACTGCTACGGCGCGGGGGTGGAACTAGGCTACGAAAAAGCCGTGGCCGGGGGATTTGTCGGCGCAATCGAAGAATTCGTGGCGCATAACCACAAGGCGCAAAAAGCGATACTCGACAAATACCAGATTTCGCTTGACATATATGCAGGCTCGGCCTTGGGCGAGGCGGGGAAAATACACGCCGCTCTTTCGGCGGAAATATTCGAGAAGCTCTATGCAAGCGGATCTTTGAAACTCGAGCGCACAATTCAATTCTATGACGCGGAAAAAGGGGTGTACCTAAACGGCCGCCAAGTCAAAGGGCGCTGCCCGATACAGGGCTGCAAATCCGAAAATGCCTATGCCGACGAATGCTCCCTCGGGCATCAGTACAACCCCGAGGAGCTTATCGAGCCAGTCAGCGTATTATCGGGGAAATCGCCTGATCGCGTATTTGCCGACAACTGGTTTTTTGACCTTCCCGCTTACGAAAATCAAATGAAAGCTTTGGTGGACGAATGGGAAAACGACCCCGCCTGCCGCAAGACATTGACCACGATCGTCCGTGAATTTTTAAAAAAGCCTGCGATTTACGTAAAAAAAGAACTTGTGGAAGATATAAAAAACATATCGGAAATGCCGCCGTATGACATAATCGGGGACGGGCAAAAAACCTCTTGGGCATTGGAGTTCGAAACCTTGGAACTTCGGGAAGCTGCAGTTTCCACTTTGACGAAAAACGGGATCAGGTACCGCACGGGCAAGGCGCTGGTGCCTTTCAGGCTGTCGGGCAATGTTGCCTGGGGCGTACCGGTGCCCGAAAAAGATGGTATATCAAAATTGACTTTTTGGGTCTGGCCTGAATCGCTCTGGGCGCCCATATCGTTTACCAAAACGGTATTAGGCGACAAAACAAACGGAGCCGAATGGGAAAAATGGTGGAAATCGGACGAGGCGCAGGTCTATCAATTCATCGGCGAGGACAACATCTACTTTTACGCAATAGCCGAAATGGGCATATTCATGGCCTTAAACGAAGGATACAAGCTGCCTATGGTTGTGCCGAACCGCCACATTCTGCTCGGCAAAGCGAAAGCTTCCAGCAGCGGCGAAACCAAGCCGCCCACAGCCGAAAAGCTTCTCGAATACTACACCCCGGAACAGCTCCGGATGCATTTCATGAATGCCAGCCTGAGCGAGCGCAGCGTGGGCTTTGAGCCAAAAGCGCTGCAAAAAAACAGCGAAGGGTTCGACACTGTCTTAAACGAGGGAAATTTGGCCACGAACATATTCAACCGCCTCGTCCGCTCATGCTTTTACACCGCGCAAAAATACAGCGGGGGAAAACTGCCCGCATATGCGGTGGGCGAAAAGGCCAAGGAAAGCGCGGACAAAACGATATTGGAATACGAGAACCTGATGGCTGTGCTTTCTTTTGACAAAATATTTGAACTGTT
>WRJC01000063.1 GCA_009782405.1 Oscillospiraceae bacterium | reverse complement strand
CCGCCGCCACCGTTGACTGTTCTTTTTGCGAAAGATAGGACAATTCCACGGCAGGATTGAAAGCAAGCTGTTTCGCGTCTACTTTGTCAAGCAGGGCAAGTACGAGTTCAGTCAGCCTGACAAACACCCCCCGAAAAGCCCCATTTTACAGGCGTTTCAAGGGTTTCGGGCAACGAACAGGGCAACGCAAGCAAAAAAATGGCAAAAAACAGGATAAAAACAGACTGGCAACGGGAAAGAAAAAAGCCAGCAAACCCGCAAGTTTACTGGCATTTTGGACTGGCGGAGGGGGCGGGATTCGAACCCGCGTGGGATTGCTCCCAAACTGATTTCGAGTCAGCCCCGTTATGACCACTTCGATACCCCTCCGTATTCAATTTTCCTCTTTTTAGCCGCAAATTCCTTTCATGGAAATTGGGCAACGATAGAGGGCAACGCAGACTAAAAACTACAAAATAGTGTACCGCAAAACCCCTGCAAAATCAAGACTTTTCACTTCTGCGAGGTATCTCAGCCAACAGTTTTTCGAGTCAGCCCCGTTATGACCGCTTCGATATCCCTCCGTGCCGACTTTAACATTTTACATCTTTTTTTTGTTTTTGTCAAGGGGTTGTCAAAAAAATATATAAAATATCTTTTCCAAAAAATCATTTCCGCGCCTTTTTGTCGCAGCTGCCGCAGTTGCCGCAGCGCCTTTTCGGGCGCTCGCCGAAATATTTCAGTATATATCTCCGCAGGCATTTTTTTGTGGAGCAGTAAGAAACCATGTCTTTGAGCCGCTTATGGGAGCGTTTTTTTATTCGCTTCCCGGTTTTTTCATCGGGGTATTCGATATCGCCGCCGTTTTCAATCATCCATGTGCCGGTCAAAACGTCGCGCTCGCCGTAAAAAAGCACGCACTCGGCGGGCTTCCCGTCGCGTCCCGCGCGGCCCGCTTCTTGGTAATACCCCTCTATGTCCTTAGGCATATTGTAATGCGCCACATATGACACATTGGGCTTGTCGATCCCCATTCCAAACGCATTCGTCGCGGCCATGATTTTCACTCGGTCGTGCAAAAAATCGTCCTGGTTTTTTTGCCGCTCCTCGCTTGACAGCCCGGCGTGGTAGCGCGAGGCCGAATACCCGCTTTTTACGAGCCTGCCGCAGACCTCTTCGACCGCCGAGCGCGTGGAGCAGTAGACAATCCCGCTTTGCTCTTTTTTGTCCTTGAGGTAAGCGGCGAGCTCCGCGAATTTGTCCTCCGGTTTTCTGACGGAAAAATGCAGATTCTCCCGGTCAAACCCCGAAACCAGGATCCCGGGGTTTTTGAGTTTCAGCAGATTTATTATATCCGCCCTCACCTCCGGGGTGGCCGTGGCGGTAAAGGCTGACACCACCGGGCGCCCCCTGAGCCGGGCCACGAACTCCGGGATTTTTACGTAGCTCGGCCGGAAATCGCGCCCCCACTGGGATACACAATGCGCCTCGTCCACCGCCACCATGAATATCTGGGCCGAGCTCGCGAAGGCCAAAAAATTGGGGCTCAGGAGCCGCTCCGGCGCCACATAGATGAGCTTGTACATTCTGTTTTCGGCATTTTGCATCGCCTTGGCGATCTGCTTGTCGCTAAGCGAGGAATTTATGAAGGCGGCCGCGATTTTTGCCTTGGTGAGCGCATTGACCTGATCCTTCATCAGCGATATGAGCGGCGAAACGACTATGGTCATCCCGCTCGCCATAAGCGCGGGAACCTGGAAGCACACGGACTTTCCGCCTCCGGTTGGCATGACGCCCAAAGCGTCCCTGCCGGACAGCATATAGCCGATCAGCGTTTTCTGCCCGGGGCGGAAGGATTCGTATCCGAAATATTGCTTCAGCGTCTCCTCTGCGGTCAATTGGCTCACCCCATCGTCAAGATCGCATCGATCCATTGATTTCCGTGATTCATGTAATCGACATCCGGATTTTTGCCCGGGTCGAGGCTTTTCAGATATGCCCATGTCACGTTCCACATCAATACGATGATATGGAAATCTTTGACTTTTTGGGTCATGTATTCTTTGTATTCGCCGAAGTATTCCATAAAAAACAGCCGTTGCTGTTCGGGGGGAAAACCGTGCACGATGCATAACAGGTCGTTATATATATTTCCCATGCCCGAAAACTCATAATCTATCAGATATATTTTTTGCCTGTCTTTCGTGATCAGGCAGTTGCCCGCGGTTATGTCGTTGTGGCACAGCCCCAGGCACTGCTTTTCAAATGCCGGGTTCCTGTCCATTCTTATTTTGTATATCCCATAGGCTTCGTCGAATTTTTCGTGCATCGGTATTTTGTATTGCTTGATATAGCCCAATTTTTTTTCGACGTCATCATACGGGTCGAAAAAATAGTCCGTTTTCCTGCCGTGCAGGTCTTTTGCGATCGTGGCCATCCTGATTATGTTTTCCTCCTGATTGAACTGCTCCCCTGTCATCGCGTCCGCGTCCACATATTTGGTCACCATGTTTCCGCTCGCGGGGTCAAAATAGATGAGCGGTATGGCGTAGTCCGCGCCGCGCACCGCCTCCATCGCCGCTTTTTCCGCATGGCGGTTTATGACCAATAAGTCCGAATTTTCCGCGCCCATCCTGATTATATATTTCTCGTCCCTGTAAGTGCAAAAGTAGCTCAGGTTCGTCGCGCCGTATGATGTCTCGCCGATTTCGCACTCTGAGCGCTCCCAGCCCAAGTCCGCTAATATTTTTCCTATTTTTTCGCCCATGTTTTTTAGCCCCTCCTCGCGTCGATTTTTTCGAAGGCGGCGCGCTTCGCTTCATCCAATGTGCCAAAATAGGTTGAAAATTCGCCGTTTTCGACGTAGTTCCAGCCGCCGCCCTCTTTTTTTGTCTGCAAAAATGTTATCACCGTGTCTTTGTATTTGGTGTAAAGATTGCCTTTCGCGCTGGTCTTGAATTCGGTCACGGAAAAGGTCCTGAACCGGTTTATCTTGTTTTTCAGCGAGTTTTCGCGTTCCTTGGCCGCTTCGGCGCTGCCCTCCATTTTGCCCGCGCAGACGCACCCCGCGCCGATCGACTGATGGTTTTCGTGCTTCATTATGTGCACGTAGCGTATATCCTCCTTGCCGCACATCCCGCACTCGCCCACAGGCCGGCCAAGATCTATCACATCCACGCACACCCAGCCCTTCTTTGGCACATTCGGGTCGTCCCAGAGGTTAGCCCTGTCGTCGTTGTCGTACAAAATTTGCGGCGGCGCGTCGTAGAGCGCGGTCGGGGCCAATGCGGTTTCCTGTTGATTATCGTCGCCGTAGTTTTCAAGTTCGAAAATTTCCGAGGTTTCTGTTTCAGCTTCTTCAGCTTCTTCGGTTTCTTCCGGCGTTTCCGGGAAATCGAACACTTCCGGTTCGCGCGGTGTTTTTTCTTTTTTTTCTTTTTTGTCCGGTTTGGCCGACTTTTCGGGGAGTTCCGGCTTTTTTGGGAGGTCGGGCACAAGGGGGGTTTTGGGCGCGGGCATTTGCGGCAATTCACCGCTTGAAAGGGCGATACCGGGGAAATTCGTGTCGATCGGCTTTGGTTTGTCCGAATTTGCGAATTTTATCATGTATGCGCCGTTTTCGCCGTTTTTTTCGTCGATTTCAATGATTTCGCCAAGGCCGAACACTTTGTGGCTCACGATGTCGCCTTTTTTGAATTTTTTTTGCGAAACCGAAACGGGTACGGGAGCTTTGGGCGCGGCGTTTTTTTTGTCTTTTCCGCCGCCGGCCTGTTTTACCCTGACTGCCAGATCCCTTATGACATCTTCCGGAACCACCCCCACGGTTTCCAAGTGGGATTGCTCCACGTCGTATATGAACCTCGAGGGGAGTTTTTTCGCCTCGCCGTAGGTATTGCCTTCGGATTCGACCATGTACAGCTCGAGCATCGCCCTCGTCATCGCCACGTAGCACAGCCTGCGCTCCTCTTCCAAGCCTTCGAGTTTGCGTTCCTCGATGGTTCGCCTCGATGGGAAAACCCCGTCGGTCATTCCCGCTATTATGACAAAGGGGAACTCGAGCCCTTTCGCGGAATGGATCGTCATCAGCTTCACGCAGTTTTGGTTCCTCTCGCTCTCATAGTCCGAGATGACCGAAAGCTGCTGGAGGTAGGAGCCAAGGCTCACGTCTTCGCCCGCCTGCAGCTCAAACTCGGTGATTGAGGATAGCAGTTCCGTCACATTGTCGAAACGCTCCATATCCCCGCTTTTGCTTATATACGCCTTGTATCCCGTCTTTTCCAATATACCGTTCAGAAGATCCGAAATTTTGTTTTTTGGATCCTTGGACTTGTCCCGGAATTCGGTTATCGTGTTCACAAATTCCTCGGCTTGCGTGCCGCCGAAAACCGCGTGGTCATAATTGTCGCACAAAATCTCGAACAGGCTTTTGACCATGCCCACTTCGGAGAGCAGGTCTTTTTGGATGTTTTTCAAAAATTCCACCCGCGTTTTTCCGATCTGCCTTTTTGGCACGTTCACAATCCGCAAAAAAGCCTCGTCGTCGTTTTCGGCCACCAATTTCAAAAAGGCGATGGAATCCTTTATTTCCATGCGGTCGAAAAACCTCACGCCGCCCTGGATTATATAGGGTATGTCCTCCCTGTACAGCGCCTGCTCGATGAACCTGGACACATATGCCGCCCGAAACAGTATCGCCACGTCGCTGTACAAATGGCCGGCTTTTACGATGGACTTCACTTTGTCCGAAATCCATTTGGCTTCTTCTTCCTCGTTTTTCAAGTGGATGTGCAGCACGGGGTTGCCGTTTTGGTTTTTTGTGAAGAGGTCTTTTTTGACCCTGTTCTGGTTTTTTTCGATCAAGCTGTTGCTCACCGCCAAGATTTCGGGCGTGGAGCGATAATTCTGGGTCAAAAAGATCGTTTTCACGCCCGGGTAGTTCTTGTCGAAATGCACCAAAAAGCGGTTGTCGGAATTTCTCCATTCGTATATGTTCTGATCGGGGTCGCCCACCACAAACAAGTTGT
The DNA here is from genome assembly GCA_009782405.1 of Oscillospiraceae bacterium. The sequence continues at coordinate 12,042 of WRJC01000063.1, read as the reverse complement.
CGTTTCCCTTGCAGAGCATATTTATGATGTCCAGTTCTTTTTTGCTGCTGTCCTGGAACTCGTCCACTTGGATGTAGTGCAGGCGCGATTTCCATTTTTCGAGTATATCTTCGTTGTTTTCAAACAGATATATCGCGAAATAGAGCAAGTCGTTGAAATCCAGCCCGTATATTTTTTTTTGCTTGTCCAAATACTTTGTGTATATTTTTTCCTCGAGCCCGAAGGCGTTGTCCGCGGAAAATGCGTATGCGGGATCTGTCATCATGGGTATATAGTCCAGATTCGCCTTTTGCCTGTATATGTACTCCAAAGTTTTTTCAAAGGAGCTGTAATCCAATTTTATCTCGTATTCGGAATATATCTCGTCTATGATCTTTTTTTGCCGGGAAACGTCCAAAATCTTGAAATTCGACGGGAAAAACAAGCGGTTTATATCTTCTTTGAGCACTTTTACGCAAAATCCGTGATATGTGGTTACAAGCCCCGAATCGTAGCCGTCCCCGAGCAGCCGTTTTATCCTGCCGCGCATTTCGTTTGCTGCTTTGTTGGTGAAGGTGACGCAGAGTATGTTCTGGGGCGAGATGCCGAGCTCCCGCACCAAATAGGCGAACCTGTGAGTCAGGGTTTTGGTTTTGCCGGAACCCGCCCCCGCGATGATCCGGTAATATCCTTCAGTCGCGCCGACCGCTTCGCCCTGTTTTTCGTTTAACCCCGAAAACAAATCGACGCCGCCCGCATAATCTATGCCGCCGCTCTTGCCTGTAGCCAAAAAAATCCCCCCATTCCGGATTTCACGCCCCCGTTCGCGTTTTATGCATATTCTTTCGCTGTTTCGATCAAAGCCCGCAAATTTTCGTATGAAACGTCAGTTTGGATCTCCTGCGACGGGGCGGTTATATACCCGCCTCCCGCGCCCATAGCCTCGATTGTTTTTTTCGTTTGGGCGCGCACTTCGCCCGGGCTTCCGAACGGAAGCGTATCCTGCGTGCTTATCCCGCCGTAAAAGGACATTTTCGCCCCGTATCTGCTTTTCAAAAAAGCTATATCCATGCATTCCGGCTGAACGGGATTTAGGCAATCGATTCCAAGTTCGGCCAAATCATCCATAATGCCGAGAATATTTCCGCAGGAATGAACAAACACTTTTTTGCCGTATCTTTTTATTAAATCGTATTCCTGCTTTTCTCCGGGTTTTATCATTTTTTTGAAGCATTCCGGCGACATGATGAGCCCTCTCTGAGTCCCCCAGTCCGAACCGAGAAGGACCGCGTCGATTTCAGGAGCAGCCAAAAAATTTTCAAGCATCACGATGTTTTTTCGTATGATCATATCGAGCAGGGCCTGCGCCCATCCGGCATTGCCCGCAAGGTCAGCCAAAAAATTTTCGATTCCCCTTGAAAAATACGCTTTCTCCCAGTGGCTTCCCCAAATCGTCGCGAGTATATATACATCGTAGCGCTCGCGCATATGCTTTATCTGCGCAAAAAATTCGGAATAGCTGCCATATCCCACAGTATCGGGCAGATAGGCCGGGGGGTTTTCGCGGCCAAACGAGCCGTCGGATATATTCCAATTCCACCACGGAGGCGAAACATACAGCAAATGATTGCCTATGGCAAGCGAGACAGCCTGCGCTTTCGATATTGTTTTGTCGGCCAAATCCCGCATAACCTGTTCGTTGCGGTATTCGGCGAGCAGCCTGTCGCCATATGCTTCATAGGCTTCCGTTGTCAGGACAATCGAATGCGGTATTTTTCCCGGTGATTTGTGGGCGATGATTTCATTTATCAATTCGCGTCCGGTCATCATGTCACCTCCAAGATTCGGCGTTGGAAACAAATGCGTCGTAAATTTTGTCGTACTGCTTCTGGACGCTTGTTTCCCTCTTTTCGTAGAAAGACGCCAAATCCGTGTTTTTCGCCTGCAGCAACTTCGGCAAAACATACAATAGCTCGTTGAAATTCGAAAAATTCAACCCGAAGTCGTAAATGCTGTCCCCATAGATGATGTCGAGCATGTCCCTCGATTCGTCGTCCCTTATCACTTTGCCGTTCAGCAGAATGTCGAAATACGCGGGCAAAACGATTTCGCTGCTCTTCGCGCCCAGGTACTCCGCCACCGCCCCGACTTTTTCGGGGTTTGCCGCATTTATCGGGGCGCACATCGCCCCCGCCCAGTTCAGCGTTATGTAGTTCTCCTGGCTTTCGTCCAATTTTGGGTACGGCAATATGCCGAAATCAAATTCCGTGGCCCGCAGCTCTTTCACGTAATTTGGCACGCTCATGTAAAAAAGCGCGCGCCCGCTCTCAAATGCCAGATATTTGTTTTTGGTCGTCCTTGCGTCGAATTCGTATGTATAGGCATGGTTTCCCACATAGAGCAAATCGTCGAACATATCTATGATGGCCTGGGTTTTCGAGGTGTTCAAATCGAGCGCGTAACGCCCTTCGCTGTCTTTTGCCATCACCCGCTGGTCGCACGAATACATGGCATTTATGAACTGCCAGTCCAATTCCCCCGCGAAACCGTATAAATCATCCTCCGTGAATTTCCCGTCGCCGTCGATGTCCTTGGAAACCTGTTTTGCCATTTCCTGCAATTTGCCCCATGTCCATTTGCCCGACTTTACAAGCGCATAGGGGTCTTCAAGCGCATATTCTTTCAGCAAATCCTTGCAAAAAGTCAGAAAGCAGGGGTCGGGGATTATGAAATCGTTGGCGGCAAAGGGCATATACCCGTCTATGGTCAAATATTCGTTCATGCTGCTGTTCCAGTATTTTTTGGAAAAATCCACGTTTGGCATTTGCGCCCAGTTATACGCGAGATTGTTCGCCACTATCGAATCAAGCCCGCTTATGCAGTGGGTCAGCGCGATGTCAAACGAATTTAAGCCGGATTTCACTTCCCTTTCCATCGTGGGGGCGATTTTGTCGATGGTGCCGCAATTGTTTGTTTCGAACTTTATTCCGAAAAATTCCTCCGTGTCGGCTATGCGCCTGTAGATGGCGTCGTTGACCGCATCTCCGTTTTCTTCTTCGGAGAAATAATAATCGGCGTACAAAGACCAGTCGCCGGGGTATAGGACGGTGAAAGATTCGCCTCCGAAATCAAACTGCTCGCCGGTATACCGGTATGCCGGGTCGTTTTCCGTTTCTTTTGGCATGCTTTCCGCCATTTCATCGGGAAATTCATCTTTGGGCCTGTTTTCTTCCCCATCTTTCGCATCGTCGCCGCCGGGCGCGCAGGCTGTAAAGGCGGCTACGGCGAAAGCCAAAAAAAATATGATGGTTTTGATTTTTTTCATATGCGAACTCCTTTATTTTAATGATTTCGCCCCAATACCGTTTGCCGGCAAAACAATCGGGAATCAGCCGTATAATTCGGATATTTTTTGCATCAGGGAGTCGATGTCGTTTTGCGCCTTTTCTTTTCTCGCGTCAAGGAACGAAGTTACATTGCGGTTGTTCTGGTCTACCAAATACACATATTGTTCCAATCCGCCCAGCCCCAATATTTCCCCTATGTCGTAACAAACGTTTTTGTATATGATATTGAGCATTTCTTCCGATTCGTCGTCGCGCGCGACCTTTCCCTGGAGCGTCGTTTCATAATATGCGGGCTGCACCGTGTACAACGATTCCGCAGACAGCGCTTCGAGCAGCATTCCCGTCCGTTCCATTTCGGCATTTGAGGCCGGAACGCCCAGCAATGTGGATGTGTACGGGTTTATGCTTGTGTAATAGCGGCTTTGCTGTTCGTCGTTTTTCGGAACGGGCAAAATTCCGAACGGCGTATCCATCCCCCTCAGCAGTTCGCAGTCGCGCAGCCTTGTCCAAAAACAAAACGCCCTGTTGCCGTCAAACATTTCGATGTTCAATTCCATCCAGTTGTTCGGCGACAGGAAAAGGGAATTGTACGTGACGTTTTTATCCAGCAAAATGTCAAGAATCTTTTCGTATGCCCCATATTGCCTTTCTCCGGCAAATGTCAGCGTGACGCCGTCGGAAGCGTCTTTTCCCGCGATGAAAGTTCCGCACCCGTTTGAAAAACTGCCCATCGAATCGCGTATGGCCAACAGGCCCCAAAGGTCGTTTTCATCCATGATGCCGTTTCCGTCGAGATCTTTTGAAACCGTTTTGACCATTTCGCCGAATTTGTCGATCGTCCATATTCCGTCCCGGACCATTTTATACGGATCCTCGACCTGATATTCCTGCAACAAATTTTTGTTGAACAGAAGCGCCTGAGCCCCCATTTTGTCCATTACCGTGATGGCGGAGCTTATCCCGAACAATTTTTTCCCGATGGAGAGGTCGTTTATGGAATTCGCGTCCCACCACGGTTTTGTGAAGTCCGCATATTGCAAATCATAGATATTTCTCAGCAAACCGTTGCCGACGAGGTTGCCCATGCTCGCCATCTGGTAAAATACGACGTCGGTATCCGAAGAACCGGAGTTTATCTCCTTTGCAAGCTGGCTGTTAAATTTGCTGATCAATACAAAATCCTGTCTGAATACGACGTTGTATTCGTCCTCTATTCTCGCGTTTCTTCTGTATACCATGTCGTTTATGGGTTCTCCGTTTTCGCTTTCGGAATACAAGTCGCGGTGTTTTTGCGTGTCGTTGCCCCCCCATTCCGTAACGTCCCAGACAAAATATTTAAATTCATAGCCCCCGAAATCCGTTTCCGGAAGCTCCGGAAGAATTTTGCCGTCGGCCGCTTCTGCGTCGCTTTCGTTTTCCGGCGCCACCGGCGCGGTTTTATCGCCGGAATTTTCCTGCGCGCCTTTTTTGCACGATGAAACAAGTGGCAACGACAATACACAAAGAAACGCCAAGAACCCCAAAGCAAGCTTTCTCATGTTTTTATCCATCTTTTTTCCTCCTTATTCGCAATTGCCGCAGATTATGCCCCAAAACGCTCCCGGGGAAAGCCTAATGGCCGCCGCCTCCTCCGCCGCCTCCCCTTGCGCCGCCGCCATATCCGCCGCTTCGGGCGGCAAACGAAGCGGAGCGCGTGGATCTTCTGAAATGGCGCCTGCCTCGATAAAAGAACATCGAGCGATAGTAAGGGTGGCCGACGATGAAATTGCGGTCTGCGTTTGGAAACTTGACTTTCAGCGCCTTGACCACATTTTTTGAAATGCCGAACGCGGCCGCATATATCAGGTAGTTTTCCCATAAAGGCGCTTCAAGGGCGCTTTGTTCTTGGGCGAGCGCCTTGTCGTTTAAAAAATTGTACAGCGCGCGCCATTTGGCCCTTTCTTCTTCGCCGAACTGCGTCAGCAGGACATATTTTTTGGACAGCTCGCCCAAACGGAACGCAAATGCCAGAAACCCGATGCCCAGGACGAAAAAGGCTCCGAAAGCCAAATCCAGCCGGGTCATCCGGGATATAAGGTTCCCCGCCGTCAACAGCAAAACCCCGGTTATGCCAAAGGGCAATATCCATTTTTTCATTTGCGCCCTCGGCTTTCTGTATTCGGCATTTTGGAAATATCCCTGCGATACCCCGATGCCTGTGACCGCGCTTTTGACATTTTTGACAAAGGAATTCGTGTTCTCATAATCTTCGGAAATTTTTTCCTGAAACGAACTCAGCGAAATTTCCGCCGCATGAGGTGTGTGCCTCAAAATCAAATTGAAATACAGCTCTTCGGTCGGGGAAAGCGGCGCCGCGGTTTCTGTCGCATTTCTTTGATTCACGACGATTTTTACGTTTTTAGAGTCCCAGTTTTTTTCGTTATTTATCTTTTCCAGCGCGATGCAGCCCTTGCGGCCGAGGCTCAGCATCGCGGCCGAGTACCCGTTTTGTATATTGTCCGGCGCGCCATGTTTGCAAAAAACCAGCGTCGCCGCAAAGATGGGGTCGAGATCCCCGGGAATTTCCCCGGATTTGCCCGTTTGCGCCGCCGCTTGGAAAAAAACATGCTTTTTCTTCGTTTTTTTGTCGAGGGCGGTGACGCACGGCACCATCAAAAGCGCGGCGACCGAGCAAAGCAGCGCCACGATGCTTTTGGCTGTTTTGAATTTTTGGGGCAGCGCCAAAAACTTGGCCTGGTCCCCCCTGAGCTCGCTGAGCACGTCGTCCCCGCTGTAATCGTTGGCTGAGGCATATTGGGTGAAGATATGCTTGTCATCTCCGTGCGCTATCAGCAAAAATTCGATATACCGGTTGTATGGCCGAAATACAAGCTGCTCCCCGCCGAGCTCAAAGGAAAAAGTATGATAGCCGGAATTTGCGTAGACGGACTCCGCGAACTCGATTGTGTGGGAGTTTGTCCCATAGGCATGGGCTTCGTAATTTCCCGCTTTCGGCATTTTTTCGATTGGGAACAGGATCTGCCCGGAAAAGGATTTTAAATAGTTCACCGAATTCCCGGAATAAATCGGGAGATACAGTTCCGACGAATCGGCGTAGCGCAAAGCGGCGTTGTACATTTCATATTCGATCTCAAAAGTGACCGTATCGCGGTACAGGCCGTCCACATAAATTAAAAGGCACTCGAAATTGTATTCGCCGTCATATGGGCCTTCGCTGTGAAACCATTTGCCCGGCCCGAGGCCCCCGGCGGAATCGATATAGTCGGAATCGCCCCAGTACAGCTTCGGGGACTCCGCAAATTCCAGCGATTCCCTGCCGCCGCCCAATATCTGCCTCACGCAGTTGACTTTGTAGCTGACTTTCACCCCGTCGACATAAGCCTCGGGGAGATCCCTCCACAACTCCCAAAAGGGGTTGTTTTTTGACGAGGCATGGATATCGAAAGTCAGCCGCTCGGTGACGACGACTTTGCCGTCGCCCCCGGGTTCGTCTGTCACAACGGCCTTGTAGCCGACTTCGGTTATCCTCGCATAGTCAAAAGGCTCCATCGCGAGAACGCCTACGATGGCCACAAACGCTATGATCGCTGCAAGCCAAATATATTTTCGCATATTTTGCCTTTCATGTCATTTCATTGATTGATTTTTACAGATTGATTTTAATATCGCCGTCAGCGCCAATCCGCCGCGTTTTCGACGATATTTGCAAAATCGAGTTTTACGACCATCGTTTCGTCTGCATATTCGTTTGCGGGCAAATTGTATATTTGCAGGCAGTCTTTTTTGTCGTATGCCGACGGGATCAATTCGACGGAAAAATCGACTTTTTGATTGTTGTTCAGCAGGACGGCGGACTTGGGGGCCGTATTTATCGGGTGCAGCTCATAGCCTGTCATCTGCATGGGGGAATTCAGGTGAATATACAGCGCATTGCCTTTTTTTGTCGCCATGGCGTTTTTTATTCCGATTTCCGGGGCGGGCTCGGCATATTCGTATGATTCCCGCACTCTTTTGTACCAGTCCCCGATTTTTTGTATATAGCCGCTGTATTCCGGGGCGATCGAACCGTCTGCCTTTGGCCCGACGTTCAGCAGATAATTTCCGCCTTTGGACATTATCACGTCTATGCTGTCCGTTATGTATTTGTATGAATAGAAATGCGCTTTTTCCCGGTATCCCCAGCTTTGGTGGTCTATGGACTGGCAAGCCTCCGTCGGGGCGGAAAATCTGCCATCTGAAGATCCGCGCTCCCGCTCGGGGGTGGCGTAGTCGCCCTCGTCGAACCCCCGGTTGTTTATCATTATGCCCGGCTGCAGGCTGCGCACAAGCTCGTTTAGCGACGGATCGCATATTTGCGGCGGTATGTCCCAGAACAGGCTGAGCAATTTTCCGTATTTCGTGCAAAGCTCGGTCATTTGGTTTTTTATGAATTCTATATATTTTTCCATATCCGGATCGCTTCCGTCGCTCGGGTCGGGTATCAGCTGGTGCGAGCTTTTTTCGTTATAGGCGTTTGGGTGGTGGCAGTCGGGAATGGAATAATATACAGACAATCCCATATCCCTTCTTTCGCACGCCTCCGCGAGAATTTTTAAAAAATCTTTGCCGTATGGCGTGTTTTTTATGTTATAGTCGGTATATTGGCTGTCGAACATGCAAAACCCGTCATGGTGCTTCGCGGTAAAGCATATATATTTCATGCCTGCCCCTTCGGCGATATCTATCCACTCGTCGGGGTTGAAATTGCTGGGATTGAATTCGTCTTTGAATTTTATATATTCCGATTTTTTCACTTTCCTGCGCAGCTGATACTGCTCTTGCCAGCCTGTGATCGCGTATAAACCGAAGTGCACGAACATCCCGAAACGCCTTTCGGGAAACCAATAATCGAACATATTTGTTTCACTTCCTTAGCATTTTTTGGCGTTCAATAATCCCTGTGTTTTTTCCAGACGTCGAGAACCATCAGGTAGCGCTCGAGAGGCAATCCGTGGAAGGGCACGTTGCTCGTGGTGAATATGTACCCGCCGCCCGGCTTTCCGTGCTTTATGGAGTATTCGGCGCTGGCGACCACCTCTTCGTCGGTTCCGGTCTGCATCAAAGCGCAGTTCACATTGCCGCACAGGCAGATTTTGTCGCCGATTTGCCGCTTCACTTCCTTTATGTCCACTTTTGCCATCGGGTCCAGCGAATGTATGCCGTGGGGCTCGCACTCGGCGAGCTGGTCGAGAATCGGCATTATGTCGCCGTCGGTGTGCTTGATCGCATATGCGCCGGAGTCCCTTATGCCCTTTATGATCTTTTTTAGGTATGGGGTCACAAATTCCCTAAACATCGGGGGGGAGAGAAACGGGCCGGAATTGTAGCAGTAGTCGGAGCACAGTATGAACGAGTCGAAACCCGCGTCTACTGCTTTTTTGTTGGATTCGATCGCGCCCATCGCCATGTTTTCGGCGTCCCGCTTCACCCCGTCGGGGTCGTCGGCGAGACGGTAGGCGAAACCGTACATATGGTTCCCGTCGGGGATCCCGAATGTGCCGTCTCCGTGCTTGGTGAGCATGTATTTTTCCCCGGAAATTTTTCTGATTATCCTCGCGGTTTCGAGCATATTCTCAAAGTTCAGATGATGGATCGGAATTATGGAATATTCCAGTTTTTCGAACAGTTCGAGCAAAAATTCGGCGTTTTCGTGCAGTTTTTTGTCGATTTCGGGTTTGGTGAGCCCGTCAAGCTGATTTTGCCTCAAATAATCTTTTCCGATGTATTCCCTCGTGAGCTGGAACTCGAGCTCGAACGTGGGGATTTGGTCTGGGATCTTGCAACAAAGCGCTGCGGCGGCGCGTTCTTTGGGCGTCATAATTTTTTCTCCTTTTTTTTGATTTTGCTTTTCTCCATTATACCACAAAAATCATGCGGAAACAACAATATAACGAAAAAAATTCCAAAACAACTCGAAAATTTTAATTGCATTGCCGTGAAATCAGATTTCAAACAGCATTTCCGCCGCAACCGCCGTGATTCCGGGAAATTTTTGTTTTTCTTTCGGCGGTTTTTTCGAAAAAATATACCAGTAACGCTCTTTGTATTCTGCCAGCAGATAATCTTTTTTCAAAAGCTTTTGGGCTTCAATCGCAAAATTTATTTCGTTTTTCCATTTGCACTCACCTAAAACAATCTGTTTTTTGCTTCGATTGGCGGCAATCACGTCAAAATCGGCCTGCGCTTTTTCTTTTGGGTCATTTCTCCACCATGACCCGAAAGATGTTGCGATAAAGGGCAGTATTTTGTTTCTGTTCGCCCTTTGCAAATATTGCAGGCAAATCGTTTCAAATGGAGGCTTTCCGATATAGGAGGATAATTTTTCGCCGAAAATTTCCGCGTCCGCGACAAAATCGCCGTTGCCGCTTTCGATTTCCGGCCTGTTCGAAAATACAAAGCTGTACCAAAAATCGTAGCAATTATCTGCGATCCGATAAATTCCTTTGCGGCTGTTTTGCGGATTTTCGCCGAAAGGATATATTTTATCGATGATTTGCAAATTCACAAGCGTGTGCAGGTATTTATTTACTTTTGTGCTGTCCTCTTTTATCTTAGCGGCGATTTCACTTTGTTTTGACGCCCCGCCCGCAATTGCCGTGATGATGGAATTATACATAGCCGGCTCCCGCAGTTCCTGGTGCAAAAGCATCACCGGTTCGTTGTATAAATAACCGGATATATCAAAATACAGCCGTTTGATGTTATCTTCAAAACTCTCATTTGCTTTGATTTGCGCGAGATAATGCGGGGTTCCGCCGATACAAGCATAAAATTTCAACTTGTCTTCGGCGTCAAAAGCCCCGAGCATTTTTCCCGCATCATAATAGTCAAATCCTTCCAATTTTATTTGCGCGGTGCGTCTTCCGAATAGAGGGCTTTTATATCCCAGCACTTCGTTTTCCATGAACCCCATATGGCTCCCGCAGAGAATCAAGAACAATCCTGTGTTTTTGAAATAATGGTCTGTTGCCGTCTGCAGAACGGACTTCAACGAACGGTTGGCGGCAGCGGCATAGGGGAATTCATCAAAAGCCAAAACGAACCGGCGCCCCTTCGCTTTTTTTGCGAGAAATTCAAATGCGTCGTTCCAATCGGGGAATGCGCCGGCAGATTCCGGCACATCAAAAAAATTGTAAATCTTTTGGGAAAATCGGCTTAAATTAAGCGCGTCGTTTACTTCCTGCGCCGTAAAAAATATCGCGGGCTTATCTGAGATGAACTCGGAAATTAATGTAGTCTTTCCGATTCTTCTCCTTCCGTACATGACTACCATTTGAAAAATGTCTTCGTCGTACAAATTGTTAAGCGCCGCCAATTCTTTTTCTCTTCCGACAAACATGAAAACCCCTCTTTTTGTAAATACGATTATTATACTTATGATTATATAATATACCATAACGGAAGAAATGTCAATATGGATGCGCGAAAAATTTAATATTTCCCGTGGGTACACATCAGCATGAATGTCAACAGCAAATCCGCGAACGAAAGACAAATATTGCTCAAACCCTGTCAATGTTGAGGTGCTTTTTCAGCGCCGATTGGATAAAGCCGGAAACATTGATGTTCGCATCGCTCGCCGCTTCGTCGAGCCACGCGGGCAAAGTTATGTTCCGGCGCACGACGCGGTTTTCGTGCCTGCGGCGGTATTCGTCAAAATCGATATCGACCCAAGAAACCAATTCGCCCTCTTCGCGGGGCGGCTCCGAGGCGGAAGGTTCCGGGACTGAGCGACCGCAGTCCTGCTCGCATATCCCCCATAGGCCGATCGCGTCGCGCGCCATGAAAATTGATTCGGCTATGTCGCCTCCTTGCGTATTTATGTCAAGATCGGGCACGGACACGACATATCCGCGCTCCGCAGGGGTCAATATGATAGGGTATACTTTAATCATCGATTACTTCTCCTTTTTCGGTTGTTTTTTTGATGGGGATCTGCGATTTATTTCAATTTCCGCCGTTTGATTATCTTGCTTGCCAAAATGTCGTTGATTTCAGTTTGCCTTGATATCGGTTCGTTGGTTTTGCCGTTGGTGTATACCGTATGATTTCCGCCCTCCCGCAAAAGCCACCAGCCATTTTTTTCGAAAAGTTTTATCAAATCTTTTCTTTTCAAGCTCCACCACCCCTTGATTTTATTATACACACCATATACACATTTGTCAATGGCTTTTTTTATTTTTTTGCCATTTGTTGGATTTTTCACAAGAACAACACAGCATATCAAGCCAGTTCCATTGCGATTGCGAAAGCTGGCTTTTTTGGTGCGGTAAAATCCAGATTACAAAAAACAGCTTGACAAATATGGCAGCCTGTGGACTTGGGGGCATAACTACAATGGCCGGCTCGGCGATGGCACAACAGAAGCTAAGCACACCCCAGTCAAAATCATGGACGGGGTGATGCTGGTGCCGGGCGATGAGCCATTATGTATTCGGCAATGCGCGAAAGGGGGGCACACCCCCCTTTTTCCGCTAAATTTTATTTGGGCGTGAAGCGAACTTGGTTTTACGCCGATTGTATCCTGCGGCGTACCGGAGTCGCCGTGCCCTACTCGAATTCTATGTCGAAGTCGCCGAACTGGACGACGTTCAGTATCATCAATCCGAGCTCCAATGTTTTTGCGCCGGGGTCAAATCCCGTGATGGTTTTCGCCGAGTTGTCGAATTTTTGGTTG
>WRJC01000062.1 GCA_009782405.1 Oscillospiraceae bacterium | reverse complement strand
TCGGGCTCCCTGTGGTTTATCGCGGCGTAAAATCTTTCTCTTGAATCCATAAATGCACCCCTGACAAAAAATCGCGGCGCAAATCTCATGTTCAAAAAATGCGCCGCGATTTTTAAATTATTTGTTTGTTCTATTTGCTTTGTCTTTTTTTGAAAATCGCTATGCCGGAGGCCGACAGCGCCGATATGAGCGCAAATATCGCCGTCGGGTCCGCAGTCGCCGGGGCCACGGGAGCCGCCGGAGGCTGTTCTTGGGCCGCAGCCGCTGCCGCGTCTGCCGCGGCTTTTTCCGCTGCCTCTGCCGCAGCAGCCGCCGCGGCTGCTTCAGCTGCCGCCGCTTCGGCTGCCGCTATGGCGGGATCGGGATAGACCGAGGCGGGGTCGGCTTTGCCCACTTGCAGCGCCGAGTCGGCGTTCGGGTCGTAGTTCAAATCGTCGGTTATGATCAGCCCGGCATACTTCGCAAGCGGCTCGCGGGTTATGACTTTCAGCGAATGGGCGCCCGCTTTCAGGTCGAAATGCTTTTTTTGGCCCGTCAAATATGCGTTGAACCCGTCGAATCCCATTTCTTCGTTGTCATCCATGATCTCCTGCCTCGAGTTCATCCACATCCAGTACCAGACAAAGTAATACTCGAAATCGGGATTGGGCTGCTCGTTGGATTCCATATAGTCGCAGGTGAATATTTCGCCGCCGTCAAGCGACAAAAACAGCGAGTTTGAAGCTTCGCTCTCCGCCCATACCAAAAACCAAAGGGCATATTTCCCGTCTGCGGGAACTTCGAAATCCACCGTGGAGAAGTGCGTTGCGCCGTCGTCGTCGCGTTCGTCGCCCTGCAAGGCTTTTCCGTTGTAAACCTCCGGCTCGTCTATCACGTCTATGCTCGCGCCGGAATTCATTTTGAAATCGTCGAGGTTGAAGCCCTGGGTGAACGCGAGCGCCGGCATCGCCATGGCGGCCATGAGCGCGAACACCAATAATATTGTCAGAATTTTGTTTTTCATGCGTTTACCTCCGTGTTGTATATTGATTGGATTTTTTTCTGTTTGCTATATGATAGCATTTTCTTTGCCTTTTGTCAATGGCTTTTTTGTGTTTCATGCCGATATTTTTTTTGCCTATTCTTCCTCGTCGGACAAATATTTCTTCGCCTCTTCTATGACCTTGGGCGCGAGCGCGGCGGGGAGTTCCTCGTATCTTTCGAACCTGAATTCGTATGAGCCGCGTCCCTGGGTCATGGCCCGGAGCTGGATCGTGTAGGTCTGCATCTCGCTCATGGGCACTTCGGCTTCGATGGTGGTGTATGCTTTCTTGCGCTCGTGGGCGCTCTGGCCGAGCACCCTTCCCCTGCGCTTGCTCAGATCGCCCATTGCGTTTCCCACGACATTGTCGGGTATTGTGACCAAAAGCTGGCCGATGGGTTCCAGTATGACCGGCGAAGCGCCCGTCAGCTGCAAAAACGCGAGCCTTGCCGCGAGCTTGAACGAGAGTTCGTTGGAGTCCACGTCGTGGTATGAGCCGTCGTACAGATTGGCTTTTATGTTGACAGCCGGGAATCCCGCGAGAACCCCCCTGCCCATGCATTCCTGCAGCCCTTTTTCGACTGCGGGGTGATAGTTCTTCGGAACGGAGCCGCCGAATATGGTCTCGGTGAATGTGAGCCCGGGGTTTTCGTCGCAGGGCTCGAAGGTAATTTTTACGTGGCCGTACTGCCCGTGCCCGCCGGATTGCTTTTTGTGTTTTCCTTCGGCTTCGATCTTTTTCTTTATGGTCTCCCTGTATGCCATCCTCGGTATGGAGAACTCAACCGATACGCCGTAGCGGTTCTTGAGCTTCGAGGTTATCACGTCGATGTGCATTTCGCCCAGCCCCGAAAGCAGTATCTGGCGGGTCTCGGCGCTGTTTTCATATTTTATCGTGAGGTCTTCTTCCAAAAGTTTGTTTATGTTCGTGGAGATTTTGTCTTCGTCGCCTTTCGCCTTGGGGATTATCGCATAGGTCAAAAACGGCTCGGGGAATATTATCTTGGCATATTCGAAATTGCCCGAGGCCGAGAGCGTGTCGTTGGTTTCGGTGGCGGCGAGCTTTAAGGTGGCCCCGATGTCGCCGCAGATGAGTTCTTCCACTTCGGTCTGCTTTTTGCCCCTGAGCGAATATATGTGGGCGAACTTCTCGTTTTGGAGGCTCGTCTGGTTTTTGAGCGCCATGTCCCTTTTCAGCGTGCCGTTCATCACTTTGAAATATGACATTTTGCCGAACTGGTCGGCCACCGTCTTGAACACGAATATGGCGGGGCTGCCCGACTCCTCGATTTTGAAATCTGCCGTTTTGCGCGCGCCTTCCTCGTCCGGCTCGCCTTCGAAGATTTTTTCGTTTGTTTTGTCAAGCGGGTTTGGAAAATATTTCACGATGCTGTCGGCCAAATATTCGACTCCCGCCAAAGTGGCGGCGGAACCGGAAAATATCGGCATTATGCTGCCGTGCTTTATTCCGGTGTTGAAAGCGTTTTCGATTTCTTCGTCGGTGAATTCCTCTTCGTTGAAATATTTCTCCATCAGCTCGTCGCTCGTCTCCGCCAGCGATTCAAAGAGCATATGCCGAAAGTCCGCCACTTTCGGCTCGAAATCGGCGGGAATGGGCGCTTCTTTCATTTCGGCGCTCTTGTCGGGGACGAAATATTTGGATTTTATCAGATCCGCATAGCCGAGAGTTTTTCCTTCTTTTATGAACGGGATGAAAACCGGGCACACCGCCGTCCCGAATTTTTCTTTCGCCTCGTCGAAAATCTCGTCGAACTTCACGTTTTCGTCGTCGAGCTTGTTCACGAAAAAAACTTTGGGGATTCCCGCTTCCACGGAGTATTCTACTCCGAATTCAGTCCCCACGTCCACGCCCGATTTGGCATTTATCACAATCAGCGCGCAATCGGAAACCCGCACGGCTTGTTTTGCCTCGCCTGCGAAATCAAAAAAACCCGGCGCGTCGATCAAATTGATTTTCGCGTTCTTCCAGCCAAAGGAAAGCAACGAAGCCTGCAAGGAAAATCCGCGTTTGATTTCCTCCGGATCGTAGTCGCTTACCGTATTGCCGTCGGTCACTTTGCCCTGCCTGTCGGAATTTTTCGTGAAAAAGAGCAAGGCTTCGGCCAGCGAAGTTTTGCCGCTGTCGCCGTGGCCCAAAAAGCAGACGTTTCTTATGTCCTTGGTAGTTGCCATTTATATTGTTCCTCCGTTAATTATATGTAATGCACCCATTATACACCATTTTTCGCGCGATTGCAAGATGTTTTTTGCTGTTTTTGCGCCTTATGCGAAAAATTTTACAAAATCCCGAGTTCAAGGGCTTTTTTTCGCACTTCCTTGAAATCGGCGAGAGCATCCGCTTTTTTCGATGGATCCCTGAGCAGCGCCGAAGGGTGGTAGACGGCGGTCATGTGCGTATCGCCTTTTGCCGACCATATGCCGTGTTCCGCCGTTATCCGAAAATCCGGCTTTATTATCCGCATGGCGGCGATCCTGCCCAAACAGACGATGATTTTCGGATCCAAGAGCTTTGTCTGGAGCCGCAGGTATTCTATGCAGAGATCCTGCTCGGAAGGTTCGGGATCGCGGTTTTTGGGCGGGCGGCATTTCAAGATGTTTGTTATGTATACGTTGTCCGGGCCAAGATCGACGTAGCTCATAAACAAATCGAGCAGTTTTCCCGCCCTGCCCACGAAGGGCAGCCCTTCTTTGTCCTCGGATTCGCCGGGCGCCTCGCCCACGAACATGATTTTCGCAGTATGCGAACCTTTTCCGAAAACCGATTTGTTTTTCGTTTCGCCCAGCCCGCATTTTTTGCAGGCCGCACACTCCCCGCAAAGTTCGGCCCAGCGCCTTTCGGAATTTTCGATGTTTTCCATTTGTTTTCCCCTTAATATATTTTACAGGCAAAAATTTTTGAATTTGCACTTGACTTTATCTTGTATATTATGTAAAATAGAGATAATACATTTAGTCCACAAGGAGGATTTATGCTGTACGGAAATTGCATATCGTTCAAAAACCTGCAACACGTGAAGATCCTGAAGGAAACGGGATTCGACTACGCGGAAACCGCGCTCTCCCCGATGTACGCCGCGGCAAAGCCGGAAATCGAGGATTTTTCGGGGGCGCTCGAACAAAGCGGCATAGAATGCATGGCGGCAAACGTTTTGTTCCCCGGGGACATCCGCCTCACGGGGGAAAAGGCGGAACCGCAAAAAGCGGGCGACTACATCGGGGAAATATTCGAAAAGACGAAAGGGCTGAAATTCAAAATAGTGGTGTTTGGGAGCGGGGGGGCGAGAAAAGTCCCCGAAGGCTTCTCCAAGGAGTCCGCAATCGAGCAAATCGCCGGGCTCATAGAGGCGCATCTTTTGCCCGCCGCCGAGAAATACGGCTTTGTTCTGGCGATAGAGGAACTGAACCGCGGCGAGACGAACATATTGAATTCGTTGGGGGAATGCATAAATCTGGCAAAACGGGCAAACAGCCCCAAAGTCGGGCTCCTCGCGGATCTTTACCACATCGGCCTTGAAAACGACGACATCGCGCTGCTGCCAAAACACAAGGAAATGCTGGCGCACTGCCACATAGCAAACCCCATAAACAGCCGTTTTTACCCCCATGAGGGAGATGAAGCGGGGGCGCTGTACGAAAAATTTTTTTCCGGCCTGAAATCGGCGGGATATGGGGGCGGCCTCTCGATTGAGGGCTCGCTCGGCTTCCATGCGGCGGACGCCTCGGTCCCCGATTGGGTCAGCGCGGAAAACAAGCAGTTTTACGCGGAATCGAAAAAATCTCTTGAATACATTAAGAGTTTTTAAATTTATACAAAAAACAAAATGGAGGAATTATCATGATTTTAGGACTTTGCTGCGGCACCGACGAAAACACGGTCAAAATTGCGAGCGAAATCGGCTACAGGTACATTGAATGCGGGATATCGGGATTCCGCGAAAACAGGGCGGCCTTGGATTCGGCGCTGCGCACGCTCGACAAGTACAAAATCCGCTGCGAGGTGGGCCAGCACGCGTTCCCCGGAGAATACGACCCTTCCGGCTCCCAGTCGAAAGAGGCGCTCGAAAAAATCCGCGAGTATATGTACAAGCTTCTTTGTTCCGCTTCCGATCTGAACATATCCACGCTCGTGATGGGGGCGGGCGGCGCGAGGGTGCTTCCTTCGCCCGACAGATACGAGAACGTGATCGAGCAGATGGCCGAAATATGCAAATACGCCATATCGCCGGCACTCGACGAGTTCGGGGTCATTTTCGCCCTTGAGGGGCTGCGCCAAAACGAAACGCCGATGATCAACAGGACGGACGAGAGCGTGAAAGTGGCCAAACTTGCAAACGTGCCCAACATCAAGGTGATGGCGGATCTGTACCACGTGATCGGCGAAGGCGAAGACTTGGCGGACTTCAAAAACTACAAGGGCTATATCAGGCACGCCCACATAGGCAAGCCCCAGCCCAGGGTGATGCCTTCAAAGGGCGACGGATACGAATACAAGCCGTTTTTCGACGCGCTTCGGTCGGCGAACTTCAACGGCAGGCTTTCGGTGGAAGCGGGGCTTTCCTGCAACGACTACAAAACCAGCCTTCAAAGGGCGTACGATGCGCTCGAAGAGCTGCTGTAAAGCATTATACACGAAAAAAAGCGAAATATCAAGTATTTTTTTTGGGAGGGAAAAATTTACATGAGACCATTTGGCAAAAAATTATTGGCGCTGGTTTTGGCTTTGGCGCTTTTCGCTTCGATTTTGGCGCTTGCGGGATGCAACGCGAAAGAAGAAGAGGAAAAAAAATCCGACGGCGGAGCCGAAAATGCGGACCAGGGCGATTCGCAAAACGAAGAACAGCCCGCCACCGAGCGGATATATCCCGATCTCGAGGCCAAGGATTTCGGCGGCTATGAATTCAATTTCTTGGCGAGGACGGTAAACAGCCCCGACTGGGCGGAATGGGATCACAGGGATCTGTCCGCCGAGGAGGAGAACGGCGATGTGATCAACGACGCGGTCTATATCAGAAACAAGAAAATAGAGGACAAATACAATATATTGATAACCGAGAGGGTGGTCGAAAACCCGCAGGTGGTCTCCATAACCCAGAGGGACGTGAAAGCGGGCGAGGATAATTTCGACGTGATCGTGCCGCATATAAAAGAAGTGGCGGGGCTGGCCCAGGGGGGCAACCTTTTGGATCTCTTCGACATACCCAATCTGGATCTGTCCAAACCCTGGTGGACCCAAGGATGCGTGAAGGACCTTTCGATCCTGAACAAACTGTTCGTGATCCAGGGGGACTTGCTCATTATGGACAACGACTCCATGGAGGCGATGATCTTCAACAAGTCGGTCTGGCAGGATCATGAGCTCGAAAGCCCCTACGACATAGTGAGGGCGGGCGAATGGACGTTCGACAAGCTGATGGAAATGGGCAGGAAAGTGTCCAAAGATTTGAACGGCGACGGCGCGATGTACATATTGGACGACATGTTCGGCTACATACTTCAGGGCGACACGGCTGCATCCTTCATCGTTTCGGGTGGCGAAAAGATAGTGAGCAAGGACGAAAACGATTATCCCATCATCACTTTCGGCTCTGAGAGATGCTACAGGATAACCGACAAGCTTTCGGAGATGCTCTCAGACACCGATAATTCCGTCAACCTGCACAGCTATGAGGGCAAGTTCCCGATATATGACGAGCAGGTGAAGATGTTCTCGGAAAACAGGGCGCTGTTTTCTTGGATCCGCATGAGGATCGTCGAGAGGCTCAGGGGAATGGAAATGGATTTCGGCATATTGCCCTGCCCGAAACTCGAAAAGTCGCAGGAAAAATACATAACAAACAACAATCCGCACACAGGCGCGGGCGTTTCGATAGCCATCACCGCCGGCGACGTCTCCAGGACGGGAATGATACTCGAAGATTTGTGCGCCGAGTCGAAATACACGCTGCAGCCCGCCTATTACGACATAAACCTGAAGGGCAAGTATGCGCGCGACGACGAAAGTCAGGAAATGCTCGACATAATACTCTCGAACATCGCCTACGACATAGGATACATCTACGATTTCGGCGGTATGGGCGCGGGTACCTGCGAGCGCTACGGGCGCGACATGGTGGTGCAGTGGGCCTCCAAGTTCGATTCATTGGTGGGCAAAATGGAGACCGCTATAGAAAAAATGGTGGATGCTTACGAAAAATTGGGTTGATTTGACGCAAAAACAGGGGGGACAGCTGATTTGGCGACGATAGCGGTTTTGATGTTTTTTTGCCTGCTTCTTTGCTGCCTGTATGTCATGCGGGGCAAAATACGGTCGTTTTTGGCGCCTTTTCGCGACCCCGGATTTCTATCCGTCGTTTTGGGCGCAAACCTCGCGGCTGTCTTGTACCTGGCGCTCTCCAGGCAGGTGTATTTTTGGGATAATGCGGGCTATTGGGAGAGCGCGGCCGCCATGTCCAAACTTGCGTTTTCACACCCATGGCAATTCGTGAAGGAACTCGCCGAATCGATTTACGCCAGCGACTACAACTATATGCCGGCTGTCCTGCCCGCGCTCGCGATGGCGGCGTTCGGGGCGGGGCGGCTGGTATTCGTCCTGTCGATCGTGAATTTTTATTTCGTCCCTTTTTTGTGCTTGTTGTATAAGGCGGCAAAAGATTTCACGGGGTTTTTAGCGGCGGTTTTTTGCCTGCCTATGGTGTTTTATCTCGCCTTGCTCGGATTTTTGGACGTCGGGGGGGTGTTTTTGGCTGCTGCTGCGCTGTACATCTTCCTTTTTTGCAAAGCGGATCCCAAAATCGATTTCTGCGGCGGCACGGCGTTATGCCTGCTTGTGCTGTTCCGCAGGTGGTATGTTTTTTTCGCGGCCGGCTTTGTTTTGTGCGCTGTCGCCTATGCGCTTGTCCTGCGGGGGGAAAAATTGAAAAAAGCCGCATTCACGCTGCTCGGCTTTTTGGCCCCGCTCTTCGCTTTTTTTTTCGGGTATGTCACAAATCGGCTGCTCGGCCGAAACTACGCCGACATATATTCGGCGTACAAATTCTCATTTGGCGCGGATGTGAGGATTTTTTTGAGATATTTCGGAATATTGCCGCTTTTGGCCATGGCCGGGTATGCCGTATACATTTTGGCCGCGAAAAAAAGGGAAAAACTCGCGCAGACGATATTTTTGTGCGCACTCGCCCCCGCCATTTTCGCCATGTTCGTCATGGTGCAAACCCACGGCCAGCAGCATCTGTTATTGTACGCCCCCGCTTTCGCGCTTCTTTTGGCGAATTTCGCGGGAAGCTCGAAGCGCGCGAAAGCGATAGCGGCAGCGGTGGCGGCGCTTTGCTCGGCGGGGATATTTCTCCCCTTCGCGCAGCCGCAGTCATTGGGCGAAATATCCTCGTATGCCCCGATCCCATCTTTCAGCGTTTATCCGGCGGTGAGGGAGGACGCGAAGGCGCTGGCGGATCTCGCCCTGTATGTGGAAAATCTCGAAGGGGATGTGGCGGTTTTGGCCTCTTCGTTCGTGCTGAATGCGGACATCATAGCCAAAACGAAGGCCTCGCTCGATTGTTTCATGCCGCTCGAAAGATCCAAAAACATCGCGTATTTGCCCGAAGTGGACAAGCGGGACGGCAAACCGTACAACATAGTGTATGTGAGCTATATCGTCCTCGCGCTTCCGATTCAAACCCATCTGAACCCGGACGAGCAGCGCGCCGTGGCCGTCCCGGCCCGGATGCTTTCTTCCGATACCCCGTTTGCCAAAGCTTTCGAAAAAATGGATGTTTCCTTTGGCCTGAAAGACGGCGTGACGGCGTATGTGTACAGGCGGACGCGCCCAAACACCGAAGAAGAAATGGGCGAAATGTGGAATGCGATCGATTCCCCTTAGGCCGCCCGCCAAAAAAAACGGGCGGCTATATGTTCATCGTGAAATCCACGATGTAGTTGGGGCGGGCTTTGACCTCTTCGAAGATCCTGGCTATGTACTCGCCGATTATGCCGAGCGCCAGAAGCTGCAGCCCCCCGAAAAAGGTTATCGCGCAGATGATCGAAGGCCAACCCGCTTCCGCATTTCCGGAAAATATGGAAACGAGCACGTATATGAGGAGAAGGAGCGAACTAAACAGCGAGACGCCGCCGGCCAGCGACACTATTTTCAGCGGTTTCGCCGAAAAGGAAAGTATCCCGTCGGCGGCGAGCTTGATCATTTTGATCAGGCTGTATTTCGTCTCTCCCGAATGGCGCTTGCCCCTGTCGAACTCGATTGAAGTTTGCCTGAACCCTGTCCAGCAGCTCATGCCCCTCAAAAATCTGTTGTGCTCGGGCATTGAAAGCACAGCATCCGCCACGCGCCTGTCTATGAGCCGGAAATCCCCGGTGTCCTGCGGTATATTGGCATCGGAGAGCATGCCGAGCATCCTGTAGTACAATTTGGCGGTAAATCGTTTGAATATCGATTCGCCTTCGCGCCGCTTGCGCTTGGCGTAGACGATCTGGAACCCTTCGCGCCACTTTTCGACAAATTCCGGTATCAGTTCGGGGGGATCCTGCATATCCGCATCCATGAATATGAGCGCATCCCCTGCGGCGTATTCCATGCCCGCCGAAAAAGCGGCCTGCTGGCCGAAATTCTTCGAGAGGCTCACCACTTTCAGCCGCCGATCCCCTTTTGCCAGCGAGGCGATTATCGCCGGGGTTTCGTCGGTTGACCCGTCGTTTACGAATATGATCTCATAATCCGTCTTTTCGCCGCCCGAACCGACCGGATCACTCAAATCAATTGAATCACTCAAATCAATTGAATCAATTGAAGACAAAACCTCGGAAATGCGCCCGTAGCAAGTTTCGGCGCATTCTTTTTCGTTGTACAAAGGCACGATGGCCGATAACAAAGCCATATGTTAATCCCCGATTTTCGATGTTGTTTTTAAATCCGCATCAGTACGCATCAGTCCAATGAATCGTATTTTTCTGTCATCTTGTCGAGCGCTGTCAAGGCTTTCGATTCCAGTTTTTCGTACTGCGAAACCAAATCTTCCTTGTACGAGTCCACCATAGTCAGCGTGAACTGCGCAAGCCCGCCCCAGTTGTTCATATACCCCGGGTCGTATGTCATGGTGGAAAATATGAGGTCCATCGTCGTTATGGATTCTTCGTCGCGGGCGTGCTTGCCTTTCAGCGATATGTCGTAATATGCGGGGGTCAGCATGTTTTTGCCCATTGCGCCAAGGTGGGAAGCGACCGCCCCGGTTTTGTCGGGTTCGGGATTGGAAGTCGGGATGGCCATCATCTGCGCCACGTGGGGGTTCACCGAATGGTAATACCTATCTTGGCCTTCGTCGTAGAGCGGCATCGGGAGTATGCCGAAATCGGTCTCCATTTCGCGCAGGTTGGGGATCGAGTGAAATTCGTTCCAGTTGAACAGCCCCTGGTTGTTTGCAAACATCACCCTCGACCTCTCGTTGTTCGATCCCGCTTTCGACCAGCTCCAGAACAGCTCCGGTTTATACAGCAGCCCGGTTATTTTTTCGAATATGGCGATCGTTTTTTCGTTCATGAAGGTTATTTCGGGAATGTCGTCCTTGTTTTTTTCGGCGAACTTCACCCCGCCGCCAATCAGGCTCACGGCGATGACGTCGCAATACCCCAAAAGGCCGTATTTGTCTTTGTCGTCCCATTTCCCGTCGTTGTTCAAGTCCTGCGAGACTGCGGTGCACATTTCCAGAAATTTGTCCATCGTCCACTTGTTTTCCAGCACCAGCTGGTACGGGTTCCCGAGCGCGTAGTCCTGCATCATCTGTTTGTTGAACAGGATTATCGCCACGGATTTTTTGTACATGGTGCCGATGTCCCCGGTCATGTAGTACAGCTTGTTCATGATCGAAAGGTCTTTTGCCGCGTTCTGGTCCCACCAAGGCTGCGCGAGCTCAAGGGCCGGAACCAGGAAAAGGTCGTACAAAATCCCCTCCTGGGACAGCGTGGCGCTGTCGAAGGTGCTGTTGAAGGAAAGATCGTAGGCGTTTTCCCCCGCATTGACCGTTTTTCGTATGTTGCCCACATGGGAGCCGTAATCCGTGTTGACCGGGACGATTTGGATATTGAACATGTCCTCTGTGGTGAGGTTGCGCAAATACACCGCGTCGTTTATGGGTTCGCCGTTTTGTTCCTCCGCAGTAAAGTCCACGTCGCGCCATTCGTCGTTATTATTTGGGTTCACGAGGATTTTGAATTCTTTGCCGCCCCAGTCAAAAGGCTCGGCGGCGGCCCTGTATTCAATCGGCTTTTCGTCGGCTTCCTCTTCTACCTGCCGGTCGGGCCCATCGTTTTCGTCCGGCGATTTTTCGTCGGCGGGCGCACCGGATTCTTGCCCTGCGCCGCTGTCGCAGGACGGCAGGCACAAAGCGAAACATGCGGAAAGCAAAACAAAGACGGCCAATGCGGATATTTTGTTTTTTTGTTTCATGGATAAACCCCCTTTTTTTCATCGGAAAATGCAATTGTTCTGTTTCAAGGCGATTATACCATATACTGCCGCGTTAATCAAGGGCAAATTGTAAAATTTATCGCAAAATGCCTTTCTATGCTCGTGAACACGGTTATTTCCAATACCGATTGTTCAGAATTGCTTCTTGAAAACTTTGTTTTCAATGTCATTTCTTTGAATTGTTGATATTTTTTTATGCATTTTCCGTATTTTTTTGTCGAAAACAGCTGACAAATGCGATTACAGGTGGTATAATTGTAGTTGACCAACCTTGAAGAAATCTCTATTTATTTGGATATGCTTGAACGCGGCGAGGTTGAGAATGTTTTTGGCGAGACACGAATAAATAGAATGAAAATTAATCATGTTATGTAGAAAGTATGATCCGAACGATGGTATAAAACGAAAAGACGAATATAACGAAATATTTTAATGTTTCATTAGATTACCTTTTAGGGATTATAGACGGACCCGTTGAATATTACAATCAAGATAAATTTTTAAAGTTGCCGGATTTTATTTTTGAAAAAATCGCATATGAATTATGTAATAAATGTGTATGTATTAAGTTAATCCCGTCAAATAATATTAATATAACGATTGAACTTTTAAGAGAATATTTAATCAATATTATATAAAGAAAGAAATAATAAATTATGAAATGTACAAACCAATATTTAATTGACGTTTTAATAAAAAATAAAAAAGATTATATCTATATTTATGATATTGCAGCATTGAAACAATGTTATAAATACTTTCCTTTTAAAGTAATTGAGTGTGGCGTGAATGCAACTGAAGAAGATTTCTATATATTATATAAAGATATATATGCGGATGGTTATTCTTTGACAATTAGTTCATATGATAATATTTTTATAGACAATACGCTTAGACATTTATCGAATGCTTATAATATATTCGATTCGCAAAAAGGATTCAAGGTTTCAACAAATAATAAATCATTATTTGAAAATTTTGATTTATTGAAAAAATGCAATAAAAATAATAATATACAAACAGCAAAAATACTTATGTACAATAATAATACTGAAATATTTTTTAATAAAGACAAAAATGTAAAATATAAAAAATTACTAATTGATGACGCAGATATAGTCGATGAATATATGAAAAATAATAAAGTACAAAATGACGGGAATACGCTTGAATATTATTTTGATTGCTGTGTCGTTCATCCCGAGCTTAAATATGGTGATGTACATATAATGGAAATAAATCACTTGATCATCGGATATATAACCTGTACTAATGTACATGATAATATATGGGATGTTATGTATGTATATGTTAACGAAGAAGAAAGAAATAAATCATATGGTAGCAAAATAATTAATTATTACGCGAACTATATTGTAAATAGCAACGGAATCCCGTATTATTCAAATCCGGTTAATATTTATTCTGAAAAAGCTGCAAATAGCGCAGGATTTTATCTCGTTAATACCCATTATACAAAATAAGTATTAACCCGGCAATAAAGTCATTCGTCTGATTTGGCATATTTGACATAATCGTTACCAAAGAAACTTTCAACCCTGTTTTTGGTTGATTGAATGGAACGCATGATGCTCATAGCTTTCTTCTCAACCTCGTCTTCGTTTACGGAATAGCCTCTGTATACCAAAACACGTTTGAGATTGTTGTTCAAATACTCGACAGGGTTCAACTCCGGCGCATATGACGGCAAATTGAAAATCGTGATAAAATCAGATTTTTTCTCTTTCCAGTCAGCCGCAAGCAAACCGCGGTGAGTGCTGCAGTTGTCAACTATCGCAAATATTTTCATGTCAGTACCCTTGACGAGTCGTGTCAGAAAACCAATATATATGTTTTGATTGAATTTCCCGCGATAGAAATGATAACGCAGTTTCCCTTTGTTCGTTATCGCAGAAATCATGTTCACTCCGATATGATGCGACGCAATCGGAAGTGTCGGAGTTTTGCCGCGTGGAGCATAACCTCTGATGTAATTGCTTGAGTTTCGCGCTCCCGTCTCATCAAGCCACCATATTTCCGCGTTTTCTTCGGTTGCACGTTTCGCTATGGCGGGATATGTGACTTCAAGCCATTCCTTTATGTCTGATGGCTCTTGTCGATAATCTTTTTTTTCGGGCGTTGAGGCCTGATGTTCCATTTCGCTAAATAATTGCCCATTGTCCTTGCCGACATTTCTATTCCATATTTTGCTTTTGCCAATTCACGCACTAAACCCCTGCTCCATAAATATCCGCTCAATCCTGCTTCGCTTGGATTTTTCTCGGTTATTTCTTGTTTGATTTCCTCTTCCTGTTCCTTTGTCAGTTTGCAATACACTCCAACCGGACGACCCATTTTTGCCGCCGCTATCGCTTTTACTCCGCCTTCGCGGTATTTTTTCCATGTTTTTTGAACATGACGTACCGTACACTCGCAAATCTCGGCGACCTCCTTTGTTTCCCCGCCGCGTTTTTCCATTTCGCGAACGATTTTCTTGCGTACTTCTGACTGTTCTTTCGCACTCAGTTTTTGTAATTCATATTTTAATTCTTCCATATCTCATAGACTATCACTTCTTTGTGATCTGCGAATGACTTTGTTGCCGGATTAATAAGAAGCACATACAAACTGAACAACCCAAACTTGCCGTATCAGTCTATCACGATCATGAAGATATATGGAAATGTGCTGCGATTATCGACGAAATTGTTACAGGATATAAGTTTTATCTTAGATATTACGGCGAAAATATATACCCTTCAGAGTATGTATTGCTTGCTGTCTATGAATCGTGAATTCAACTCTTCTTCAGTCTATCGCAAAATGCCTTTCAGCTCTTTGACGAAAGATTTGACCGCGCCTACGCTGTCTCTGCCGTGTTCGGCGACCAAATCGACGATGGCGCTGCCGATGATGGCGCCGTCCGATATATCCGCCATTTCGCGCGCCTGTTTTGGCGTGGATATGCCGAAGCCGACCGCGCAGGGCACAGCCGAATGTTTTCTGACCTCCCGGATCAGTTCCGATATGTTCGATTCTATTTCCCCCCGCGCGCCGGTCACCCCCAGCGAGGATACGCAGTACAGGAATCCTTCCGCCCCTTTGGCTATCTTTTCCGCCCTTTCACCCGATGTGGGGGCGATCAGCGAAATCACGCTTATGCCGTGTTTTTTGCATTCGCCCGCAAATTCGCCTTTTTCCTCAAAGGGCACGTCCGGCACGATTATGCCGTCGATGCCGGTTTCGCTGCATTTTGCCATGAAGCGATCCTTTTTGTAGACATATATCGGATTGGCGTATGTCATGAACACCAGCGGCACATTTGTCTTCTTTCTCAGGTTTGCCGCCATGGCGAAAAGCTTGTCCGTAGTGCACCCGCCGGCGAGCGCACGGGCACTTGATTTTTGTATGACAGGCCCTTCGGCCACCGGGTCGGAGAACGGGATCCCGATTTCGATTATGTCCGCTCCCGCTTCCTCCATCGCCAAAACGAGTTTTTCTGTGGTTTCCATATCCGGGTCGCCCCCGGTGACAAATGTGATCAGCGCTTTGTTGTTTTCAAATGCGGATGTTATTTTATTCATGCAAATTCACCCCTCTGTATCCTGCAATCGACACGACGTCTTTGTCGCCCCTGCCCGAAAGGTTGACGGCGATAATCCGGTTTTTGGCCATTTGGGGCGCGAGGCGCCTTGCATAGGCCACAGCGTGCGCGCTTTCAATGGCGGGTATTATGCCCTCCGTCTTCGACAGGTATTCAAACGCCTCGACGGCTTCGCTGTCTGTGACCGGGACATATTCGGCTCGCCTCGTATCTGAAAGATATGCGTGTTCGGGGCCGATCCCCGGGTAGTCAAGCCCGGCGGAAATGGAATAGACGGGCGCGATTTGCCCGTATTCGTCCTGGCAGAAATACGTTTTCATCCCGTGGAAAATTCCCACCGTGCCATTTGCCATCGTCGCGGCGTTTTGCGGGGTGTCCACCCCGAGCCCGGCGGCTTCGCAGCCTATGAGCCGCACGGAACCATCGCCCAAAAATTCATGAAACGCCCCGATCGCGTTGCTTCCGCCGCCCACGCAGGCGATGACCGCGTCGGGGAGGCTTTTTTCGGCCGCCCATAACTGTTCCTTTATTTCCTTTCCCACAATCTTCTGGAAGTCGCGCACTATCATGGGGAAGGGGTGCGGGCCCACCGCAGAGCCCAAAACATAGTGCGTGTCGTCTATTCTCGAAACCCATTCGCGCATCGTCTCGTTGACTGCATCTTTGAGCGTCATCGTGCCGCTTGTGACGGTGTTGACCTTCGCGCCCAGCAGTTCCATCCTGAACACGTTCAGGGCCTGCCTTTCTGTGTCTTCCTTTCCCATGAATATTTCGCACTCCATATCCATGAGCGCGGCGGCCGTCGCGGTGGCAACCCCGTGCTGTCCCGCCCCGGTTTCGGCGATCACGCGCTTCTTGCCCATTTTTTTCGCCAAAAGCGTCTGCCCCAGCACATTGTTGATTTTGTGCGAGCCCGTATGGTTCAGGTCTTCGCGTTTCAGGTAAATTTTCGCCCCGCCGAGGTCAGCCGTCATTTTTTTCGCGAAATACAGCAAAGAAGGCCTGCCCGCGTAATTTTTGAGCAAGTCTGCGAGTTCATCGTTGAACGCGGCGTCATTTTTGTAAAACAAATATGTTTTTTCGAGTTCCTGCGCCGCGTTCATCAAAGTCTCGGGGATGTACTGCCCGCCGTAATCTCCGAACCTCCCTTTTTTTTCATCCATTTTTTTCGCTCCTCCTGTGGCCGATATTATTGATGTGATTAAGTGATTTTCCCCCCGGCTTTCAAGCCGTTTGTTCCGACAAAAAAATCCCCGAAAAAGCATTGCGCTTTATCAAGGACGAATAAAAGTTACCCCCGCTTCAGCGGTTTGTTCCGATTCTGCTGCCAACCATTATATCACGGCTTTTTTTGTTTGTCAAGGCATTTTTGAAAATTCCCGAAAAAAATTGTTGACAGGCTGAAAATGTTGTGGTACAATATGTATGCACGGAGGGTTACCGAAGCGGTCATAACGGGGCGGTCTTGAAAACCGTTTGAGAGCAATCTCACAGGCGTTCGAATCGCCTACCCTCCGCCAGTCATCAATGCCAGTAAACTTGAGGGTTTGCTGGCTTTTTGTATTTCTAATGCCTTCTGTCGCTGACCGTTTTTTCATGTTGTTTTGCCGGAGTGTTGCCATCGGTTTTGGCAACACTTTTCTGAATAACCGTAAGAACTTTTTAACCTCCGATTAATTTATTCAACAGGTTTCTGCTTGCCGCATTCTGTGCAGAATTTGTAGGCGGCTTTATTTGTATTACTGCATGAGCACGTCCAGTCTGCTATCTTCGGCATATCCGCCGATTTTTGATTTTTATAATATTCCCCCATGTATTGCGGCGCGATATACACCGCAGATACAAGCGCGGGATTCATTTCCTTAATAAGTTTGACAAGCGGCGAAGTATTGCATGTGAAACAATAATCCGTATTTTTCAATTCGTTCTTACAGTTATCTGCGCAAGTTTCTTTTACTTTTTCAATAAACTCCGTAATATTGAATCTGCATCTGAGACAGAACGTACTCCATTCGTTGCTGTCTAATAGTTCGTCATTTTTAGACTTGTATCTGCAGACAGGACAGAAAAGTGTTTCACTGCTCATCAGTTC
>WRJC01000061.1 GCA_009782405.1 Oscillospiraceae bacterium | reverse complement strand
GACTCTACCGAATTATTTACTGGAGGGCGGCCAAATCTCGTAACTATGATGTATCAATCCGAAGACCCGTTTGACGGATTATTGTGCCAAATGAAAGATGGGCTTACGAAAGACGAACTTGCCGATGTGTACGAATTAATCGAAAAATACGAAAACACCCAAGATAAAGACGTATTTAAATAAACGCTGTTTTTTCGGAAGTCGGTGACAAAAGCACAGTTTGCTTAGAATTGACTGGCCCAGTCGTATCGGGACAACAAAAATTAATATCGTCAGAAAATGTCTGGTATAATTCCAACATAAAATACGCCCTGCTCGAATCCGTCAAAATCATTTATATGGACGGCGATGAAGTCGTTTTATTTGTTGAGTGATTTTTATTTTCGCGCAACAAAAGAACCCTGCACAGTTCGTGGGGTTCTTTTTTATTTGTTGGTAAAATTACGAATTTACGGAATCACCTGCCAAGTTTTCATAATAGCGACATTTCCATTTTGCCTTATCAAATTCACCTTCAGAGATTTTTTGCAATCCATTATCTTTTGTATATTTTTCAAATAATGGCTTTATGAAATCATAAACGTTTTTGCAATTATTGAAATACAATTGATACAACTCTTTTAGTTTTTCGGGGTTATTGTGCGCATCGTGGTCATGAGGAATTTCCACCATTATGCGTTTTCCATCACCAGAAATAACGGAATGAAAATACATTCTATTTTTTTGCTCATCGGCAGTGAAACTATTATGATAAACATCAGCTTTGATATGCCCTTTATCAGCGGCATCTAACAAAGGATTAGGTAATAATTCATCTTTTGCATCCTTGTCACATGCGATGACATCACCACAAACAATAGTCGTTTCCATTTCAGATTTTTTTAAAATATCAATAACCCGTTTGGCAAATTTTTTATCTTGAGCAAATGGATATAATTCACCAGAATAAAGGAATATTTTTTTGTCTTTCGATTTGGCCGCCGACTTGTATATCTTCACCATTTTCCTCTTGCTTTTTTTATCGTCAAATACTGGTTTTGATGTTTCTCCAAAACGACTTTTAAGCCATTCGACAAGAACATATGAATCATCAAATTTCTTGTCTGCGTTGAGTCCTATCCATCGTTTTCTTGTGTGGGGAAAAACAAATTTGTAAACGACAAAATTCATAATAATAGTCAAAGCTAATATTACCACACCAACTAATTCTCTATTAGAAATCCCTATCATTAGTTTTCCCTCCATAAATTACAACAATAATTTTTTTCCAAATAACGACGCATCCATGAGGAGCCAACCAACCAAAGCATACATAAAGTGACAAAAATAATGGCTTGAACGATTGACTCAATAATATTATCACCGCCAGTAAAAATCATACCAAGCACAGTACCTATAAGCGATATCAACGACCACCACAAATGTTGTTTTGCGTAACATTTGTGTTTTGCGTAATTACAGTCATCGCTTCCAAATTTTTCGCAAATTCGTCTATTTGTTAAAAATAAACAAAGATTAGCAAGCGAAAAAATTAATGCGCCAATCAAAAATGGAACGCATACCCAAATTAAACTATCGGTTTCCCCTTTAAAAATTTTACTTGTTCCGAGATATGCCCCGATGAAAACCAAAAAGAAATTATCTTCTGCCAACAAAGCAAATTCGCGAACATTGATGGTTTCCATATTTACAATAGCCCTTTACCCTTTTGGTGTGTCATGGAATGGTTAATATTCCTCTTTTGGATGCGGTAACTTTTCCCGTCCGCTATGCTCCGCCGCAACACGAAAAATAAAAAACTTAATAATCTATTATATCACATCATACTTTCGTATGTCAAGCGTTTTTTTTGCTTTTTCGAAAAAATTTTTCGACAACGCAGAAAAAGCCCAGGCTTCTTATAAAACCCAAGTTGTATATTTATTTCGTTTACCCAAACACGATGGCACGATGGCGAATATCAACCATCCTGCTCCTAACCCTCTCGGTCGTTGCGTTGCCCCATATCTTGCCCGATTTTTCGTTGTCGGACAGGCTTTTGAAAATCTCGACGAATTTGAACCAGCCCAAATAGTTTGGCAACAATTTCGTTGACACGCCATTAAATCCAGAAATCCAAGACTTAAATCGGCTATGGAGAGCGTTTATTTTCTGTAAATTGTATACCCCGTTTGCGTGTTTCTTCGGGGGAATGATTATCTGCTTTGCCCCTACATCGTGGGCGAGCTTCTTATATCCGCTCAATCCATCTGTGACGATTATCGAGCCTTCGTGTATATTCCCTTTGAATAAGTCTTTGAGATTTTTGTGACTTGCACGGCCTCGGCATATCATCTTGATTATCATATTGTTGTTTTTGTCCATGCCAGTCCCTATGCAGATTTTGTCTTTGGAAACGCCACGCTTTTTATCGGAGTGCCCTCTTTTTTTCGCTTTTCGTGGCATTTCAAACCCGCTCTTTTTGTGGTTTCCTTTGAAATTCTCTGGCAAGAATGTTTCGTCCAATTCGCAATCTCCAAAAAGCACAGTTCCACCACCATTCAAATTCTTTCGCAAACAATCTAATATCTTGTGCCGCAAATAAAACGCTATTTTGACTCCCACGTCAACTATCTTTGCCGTCTTCCGTATCGAATAGCTTAATATCATGCACTCGATATATTTTTTCCATTGGTCGTCCGTTATTTTCGAATGAAATTTGATTGTCCCTGTCGTTAAACCGAACCCCTTGCCACATCGTTTGCATTTGTACCTTTGCTTCCCTTTCGCCACGCCGTTTTTGACCCAATTGCATGATTCGCAAAAGGGGCATTTTAGTTCCTGCGGTTCGTCTGTTTCCGCTATCGTCATCTTCGTTATTATTCCGTAGATATGAGACACAAGCTCTTCCAATTCCGCTTGGCTTAATTTTTCGATTTCCGTTTTTATTCCCGACAGCATTCATTCGCTCCTTCATAACTTTTCGATATGTTTCTATTATATCGCAAAATTGTGAACACAAAGTGAATATCTTGCATCTTAAGCGTTAATCATTACTTATGTCTAACATAGCCTTGTGAAAATGCATGGCTGTTCTCCAAAAAAATATTTGACTATGCATAGCAACTTGACACCAAAAGAATTGGAGGAGGTTATCATGGATAACAACGAATCGGCTAAAGAAAACATGAAAAAATATTACGCAGCGAACAGCAAATCAATAGAAAAATTATGCGAATCCCTGTCAATCGGAACATTGGCAAGCGAGCCTATGCATATATATTGGGGCTATTCCCATAAAGTGTACGAAGTGACGACTACAAAGGGAAAATATGCAGTCAAGGCGCTGAATCCGCAGAGGCAAACCGCAGAAGACGCCATTTTTACGGAAAAAATCGTCGGTATAGCCGGAAGGCGGGTCAACGCCGTCCCCGCCAAAATATTTGACGGCAAAATCGTCCAGAAAACGGACGGGCAATTATATCTTGTTTTTGACTGGATTGAAGGGGAAGAAGTGGAATATGACGATATCACGCCGGAACACAGCCAAATAATGGGAGCCGCGCTCGCCGATATACACCAAACCGATTTTTCCGAACTGAATCTTTCAAGCGGGATTTGCCCTCGCGCGCGCTTGGCCGACTGGGAAGGCTATTTGCGAAAAGGGGAAGAAAGCGGCGCCGCATGGACCGGCTCGCTGAAACAAAACATCGAAACGATACAAAAATATTACGCGAAAGGAATTGAAGCCTTAAATAATTCCCTTTCCGGCAAAAATGTGGTCAGCCACGGAGTTTTGGACCCGCGACACGCTGTATGGCGGGGATATGCGCCATATTTGGTCGATTGGGAAGATGCGGGGATGAAAAATCTTTCATATGACTTCTTAGGAACAGCCATACATTGGTCCGAACATGGATCAGAAAAAGACAAGGACAGGTTTTTGGCGTTTGCGCATGGGTATGGCGCCAAAAGCGAGCTGCCGGAAATAAACTGGCAAAATTTTTTAGACAAGCGCCATCTTGAAAATTTAGACTGGCTTGAGTTCAATTTGGAAAGGTCGATAAGCTGCGGCGAACCAAAAGAACAGCAGATAGCGGCAAATCAAGCCGAAGAAATGATACGCGGCATGATGCCCGAAGCCATGGGATATTCGGCCAGGCTGGAAAAACTGGAAAAATGGCGAAGCGAGCTTTGACAGTTTAGAAGTTATTAGCGCGCGGCGGAATAGATACATTCGGATCTGTTCCGCCGTGATTTTTGCGATATCCGATTGACTTTTTGGATTTTGCGTGGTATAATGATAAAAAAATCAAAAATACAAAAAGGGAAACAAAAATAAAAATACAAATGGGGGTTTATGCGGCGCAGGCCGCAAAAATGTATGAAATTGACGCCTGATTTGGAAAATGCGGGATTTGGTTTACACGACATGAATGAAACCGATTTAGACGACTTTTTGCGAATTGACAGACTTACATATCAGAGATATATAGATGAATATCCAAAACATTTCGGCGGTGGATATAGTCCTGAAATCGGAACCGAAAGTTTTCATCAAAAACAGAAACTTGCATTTTTCAAAAAATTATTGTTAAAAGATGAAGCAGTCGGGTTCATGAATTACGACCAAAAAAATGATAAAATCGACGATATATCCGTTCGCATAATCGAAAAAGCTCAAAACAGGGGAATAGGCACTCTGTTTTTATCGCATTTGATAAAATTGTCAGAAGAATTTCGCATACCGGTATATATCGAGGCAGTCAAAACAAATCCCGTGCAGAACCTATACAAGCGGTTGGGGTTTGAACTTTACAAACCCGATGAGCATTACAAAAAAGATCTTCAAGATTATTGTTCCTTTTTTATGTATGTAGCTTAAATAAGGCAATTTGCCGACATATTGAAAAATCGACTTGAAAACGAATTGTTTTTAAAAATCCCTTTGCGTGACACCAAAAAATCCCCTTGCGTTACCTATTGCTAATGACGTTGCGTGATGCTTTAAAATAGAAGCATGGAGGTGAAAATCTATGTCAAAATACACGACCGGGGAAATGGCAAAGCTATGCAATGTGTCTGTCAGGACGGTTCAATTCTACGACTCCAAAGAACTATTGCCACCCTCCGACTTGACCGAAGGCGGCAGACGGATATACAACGACGATGACCTGGACAAGCTGCGGTTTATTTGCACGCTCAAAGCGATCGGACTGTCGCTGGCTTCGATCAAAAGCGTCATGGGTAGCGAACTATCCGAAAAAATTTTCACGCTCTTGCTTGACGAGCAGGTAAAAGCGCTTGAAAACGAGATTGACGAGCGGCAAAAGCAATTAGAAATGATAACCGCCATCAAAGAGAGCATCGCGGGCAAAGCCATCGCGGCAAAATCAATTATCGACATAGAACACATTATGGAAAAGAAAAACAAAATTCGCAACACGAAAAAGTTAGCTTTGATTTACGCCGGAGTGGCGCTTGCGTCAGCCTCACAGCTTTTGCTGCTGGCATGGCTGATAACTTCCGGGATTTGGTGGGCCCTCGTAGCGTATGCGCTCGCGGCCGCATTTGGCATAATTGTGGCGCTTTTGACTCTAAAGGACAATGTGTTTATCTGCCCCAGCTGTGACAAGAGGTTCAAGATATCATTGTGGCGCGTTTTTTTTACAACCGGCGACCACAAAGTGCGCTGGACGACTTGCCCCGAATGCGGAAATAAAAATTGGTGCGTTATGAAAAAACAAAAATAGAGGAAATTATGAATACACCAACTCTGCCACAATGGGCAAGACAAGCAAAACGGGAAACAATATCGAAACTTTATTCGTCGCACGCGGCGGGTGTTTTTGACGAGGAACTCGCGGACGAGGTTGCATATTCTATGCTCGCCCGCGCAGAGTCGATTATCAAGGTGACAAAATTTCATTCGGAAGGCATCCTTGATTGCCCATCCTGTTCGCATAGCGTGCAATGCGAAGGCCACAAACCGTGGAATATTTTGTCGTGTATATGCGGCTGGAGCATGACGCGCGGCGAGCTGCATAAAACGTACAAACACAAACAGCTCGTGGGGGGAGCGGCGATGCCGATAGTTGAAGATGCGGTAAAATCATTCCCCGCAAAAGGCTCATACAACGATAAAATGTTTTGGATAGACAAAATCATACACTCGTTCCACGGCGAGTTAGATGCCGAGCGCGAAGAAACCGGTTTGGCATACCGCCCGGCGGCCCGGAATTTCATCGAGGGTTCGCTCATGCAAGTGGTGGAGTTAATTTACCACCTTGCATACAAAAACAGCTTTGATTTCGCAAAAAGCCGCGCCGAATGGATGGAAAAACTAAAAATATCTTATGTCCCAACTCATATCAAAGACAAGTATTTTATATAATTCGGAAGAATATTATGGCAGCGGACGATTACACGGTGATTGCGTCTGTTTCGTCCGCCTTTTTGCCTTCGTTTGGCAAAGGGAGTATTTTTGACGCGCTGTCCTTGGCTTTGACGTACTTTTTAAGCAGTTCGTCCAATGCTTCGCGCAAAAGCGCGGCTTCGCTTATTTTCGTCTCATTGGAAAGATCTTCCAAGCGTTTCAGCTGTTCGGTGGTGTAATGCGCCGTTTTCGTCACCAGTTTTTCTTCTTTCGCGAGAGCGATCTTGTTTCTTCCCGAAATCTTCGCCCTGTACAACGCGCCGTCGGCCTTGCGGAAAATATCGACTTCGCGGGTGCCGTCTTCGGGGTACGTCGCGATCCCGATGCTGACCGTGCTCGAAGTGCGCGAACATTCGGGAGCTGCGGCGATTTTTTTGCGCGCTTCCTCCATCAGCAAAAACGCCTGTTCCTTTTCCGTGTTCGGGAAAAGGAGGGTGAAATGGTCGCCGCTGTATCTGTAAGTCGAATGCTTCCTTTCGATGCCGATCAGAATGCCGGCGATTTCTTTTAGAACTTCGTCACCCGCCTGATGGCCGAAATCGTCGTTTACATGCATGAAATTGTCGATGTCGAGTCCGACGAGGGTAGTTTCCAGGCATTTCCTTTCGGACTCGTCGAATATGCTCCGGAAATCAAATTCGAATGCGTATGCATTCAGGCACCCCGTCAGTTTGTCGATGTCGCGCTTGTCGGCGAATCCGCTGTTTGACATATTTGTTTCCTCCAGATAATATAAATGAATTATTATTTTCGAATATATATTTATTATACAACATAAAAATAATATTGTCAAGTAATATTTTTAAATATTATCAAATATTTTTATGCGGCTGCGATAGGCGCCCGGTTTAAATTGAAATAATCATTCACGATTTTTTCAGCCAATAATTTTTTATTTTTCATTGAAATTTTGGTTTTTCTGTGATATAATATGGATAATAAATTTAAGTGAGCGTAATAAATATGTGTAAACCAGCAGAGGGAAACAGGGAATATAAAGATAATGTTTTTCGCCTACTTTTCGGGGACGAAAGCAAATCCGCCGAATTATACAACGCCATCAAAGGGACGAATTACGCGGCGGATAAAATAACAATGGCCATGATAAAAAACCCGCTGTTCGTCGGCCTGTGGAATGACATATCATTTACGGTCGAAGATAAACTCATAATCCTAATCGAACATCAGAGTACGATAAATCCGAATATGCCGTTGCGTTGCTTGTTGTATGTCGCGGATATTTACGACCAGCTGATAGACGATAAGGACGATATATACAAGGCGGCGCCGATGAGCATAGAAAACCCTGAATTTTACGTGATATATAACGGAAAAGCGGATTATCCTGAAAAGACGGTAATAAAGCTGTCAGATTTATTCAAAGTGAAAGGGATAGAGAATAATCTTGAACTAACAGTAACAGTGTACAACGTAAATAACGGGCAGAATAAAGATGTAATGAAGCGAAGCAAGACACTGAACGAATATTCTACTTTCGTGGAGAAAGTACGCGATTATATAGACAACAGCGAGCTTGCGTTGACGGATTCGTTGAATAAGGCGGTATCAGAGTGCGTAAAGGCAAACATATTACGGGAATTTTTAGAGAAACATGGGGGTGATGTTGTGAGCATATTATACAGAGAGTACAATATTGACGATGCAAAAAGAATTTCGGCAGCAGAAAAAGCGGAAGAAATCGCTGAAAAATTATTGAAAAATGGAATGTCAAAAGAGTTTGTAGTTGAAAATACCGGGCTTTCCATCGAAAAGGTTGAAAAAATAGCTAAAAAATATAACAAGGACAAGGAATTACATAAACAATAATCCTGCAAAATGGGCGGAAGATGATTATTTTGTAAAAAAATGATGCTTGTACTTATAAATCCGAAAATAAAATATTATTGGTGGAAAAGGAAAATAAAAATGAACGATTACAAATGGGGCATACTCGGCCCCGGCAAGATTGCGCACAAATTCATGAAGGGACTTGGCATATTGCCAAACGCCGTGCCCTATGTGGCGGCTTCGCGCGATTTGGGCAGGGCGGAGGATTTCGCGCGGCAGTACAATCTAAAAAAAGCATACGGCAGCTACGGCGAATTGGCGGCCGATCCGGAGGTCGATATCGTCTACATCGCCACCACGCATCCCCAGCACGAGGAAGCGGCGATAAAATGTCTGAAAAACAAAAAGGCGGTGCTCTGCGAAAAACCTTTTGCCGCTTCTGCGGCGCAGGCCGCAAGAATGATCGAATGCGCGAGGGAAAACAAGGTTTTTTTGATGGAGGCGATGTGGACGCGGTTTTTGCCGCACGTCAAAAAGACCATGGAACTCATCCTCGATGGCGCAATCGGCAAAGTGCGGCACATAAACGTGGATTTCGGCTTTCGCGCACAGGTGGATCCAAACAGCCGCCTGTTCTCGCCGGAGACTGCGGGCGGGTCGCTATTGGATGTTGGCATCTACAATATCTCCTTTTGCAGCATGGTTTTTAAACGACAGCCAAAAACCATAAGCTCGCATATGACATTTTGTTCCACGGGGGTAGATGAAACCGCCTCGGTTTTGCTCGGATACGGCGACGGGCAAAGCGCCTTTTCGCTCTCGGCGGTCACAACGAACACGATACAGGAAGCCTTGATATACGGAGAGGAAGGCTCGATAAGGCTCATGCCGCCGTACTGGGGCGGCGACACAATTTTGTTAGACGACAAAAACGGGCAAAAAGAAATAAAGCTGCCTTTCGGCAACGGATTTTCGTTCGAAGCGAGGGAGGCTATGGACTGCTTGGACAAAAACCTGCTCGAATCGCCCGTCATGCCCCTCGACGAAACGCTTGCGGTGATGGAAACTTTGGATAAAATAAGGCACGAAAACAATCTGCGCTATCCGTTTGAAAAAAACGGTAAATAATATAAGGAGAAAAAAATATGTCAAAATCAATCGAAGCGGCGGCTAATACGCTGCCATCCAAACAGCAGTACGAATGGCAAACCACAGAGTTTTACGCATTTGTCCATTTCGGGGTGAACACATTCACCGACAGGGAATGGGGCGAGGGGACGGAAGATCCGGCGATTTTCAACCCAACCAAACTAAATGCGGACCAATGGGTGAACGCGGCGAAGTCCGCAGGGATGCGCGGTCTCATTCTGACCTGCAAGCATCACGACGGGTTTTGCCTTTGGCCCTCAAAGTACACCGAACACAGCGTGAAAAGCAGCCCGTACAAAAACGGGGCGGGAGATGTGGTGCGCGAAGTTTCGGATGCCTGCAAAAAGGGCGGCTTGAAATTCGGCGTGTACCTTTCCCCCTGGGACAGGCACGAGAAGACATACGGCAGCGGGGCGGCCTATGACGAATATTACAAAAACCAGCTCACCGAGCTGCTCACCCGGTACGGCGAGATCTTCGAGATATGGTTCGACGGGGCCTGCGGCGAGGGGCCCAACGGCAAAAAGCAGGAATACGACTGGAAGCAGTACCTGGAAGTGTGCCATGCGCTCCAGCCAAACGCCGTCACTTTCAATGTGGGCGACATACGCTGGTGCGGAAACGAAGCGGGCCAAACCCGCGAGGCCGAATGGAGCGTTTTGCCGATGGCGGCCTCCTCGCGCGAGTTTGTCTTCAGGGATGTGCAAAACACGGAGGATTTCGACGGCGCGTTCAGGGCGCGGGGGATAAACATAGACAGCCTGGATTTGGGGAGCCGCGAGGTCATAGAGGGCGAGACGAAATTCATATGGTACCCTTGCGAAACGGACACCTCGATTCGGCCGGGGTGGTTCTACCACGCCCATGAGGACGGCAAGGTGCGCCCGCTCGATGAACTGCTCGATATCTACTACAAAAGCGTGGGCGGCAATTCGAGCCTTCTTTTGAATATACCGCCAAACAAAGACGGGCTTTTCCACCCTAACGATGTGGCGCGGCTCGCGGAGATAGGGGCGAGGCTAAAAGAAGATTTTGCCGTGAACTTCGCCGAAAATACCGAACCCGCCCTGTCGCGGGAGGGCGAAACTGACGTGATAAGCCTAAAACTCGCCGATGAGGCAGAAATCGGCAAAGTGGTGATCATGGAGGACATAAAAAAGGGGCAGCGCATAGAGGAATTTGAGATTTACGCAAACGGCGGCCTTTTGTACAAAGGCAAAACAATAGGATACAAAAAAATAGCGGTCCTGAAAAATCCTGTCACAACCGGATGCATAACGATAAAAATAACGAAATCGCGCCTTTTGCCGGAAGTGAATTTTGTGGGGATCTATTGAAAATTTTTTGTAAATATATTGACAAAAAAAAACAAACGATGTATAATAAAATCTGCATCGGTTCAAAAATCGAAAACAAAAAATTTTAAGGAGAAAAATCATGAAAAAAATAATTGGCATAACGCTTGCGTCGGCATTGATTGCCATGTTGTGCGCCCCGTTTGCCGTATTGGCTCTCCCGAACAAATTCACTGTCGATGTGCCATACGGCGAGCCGGCGACTTCGGCGATAGGATCCGATTGGGGCGCGCCCAACAAAGCCGCCGCAGATATGCTCGGTTGGGGCGGCGCGGTTGATGACGGCATCCCGTTCGACTATTATCTCATGTGGTCTGAGAAGGGCCTGTATGTGGCAACGGACATAAACATGCCCAATCCCGTGGCGTTAAACGACGGTTCGGCTCTCGAAGCTTCTCACGGGGGCAATTGCGATCGCTTCCAGATGGCCTTCAACCCGGGCAATGAGCGCCCCGAAGAAGAAGCGCCCGTATGGTTCACTTTCAGCGCTTTGGAAGACGGCGCTTTCCACATCGTGCGCGAAGACGCCCAATACGGCGAAGTCGACGATGTCACCCCGCAATGCCCGGGAACCGCGATCATAAACGGCGGCAGGTTTCAGACCGCTTTTATGATCCCGTGGAGCGTGATAAACATAAATTCCGCCCCGTTCGCGATTCA
This sequence comes from Oscillospiraceae bacterium, assembly GCA_009782405.1. Next base: position 6,984 of record WRJC01000061.1, on the reverse strand, counting down.
AGCGGATTTTAAAATGGATATCCATGTGGGCATCTGTTTTGCCGGCGACAACGCGGCCGAAGTCACGGGCGGCGCCGAAAAGATCGAGGCGGCAAACGTCCCGGACGATTTGCCGAATGTCTGGGTGACAGGAGCGATGCCGGTGACGATGAATTTACAGGCTCCGCCCCCTCCGCCCGTAGAGGAAGAGCCGGAAACGCCGGCAATTCCGGAACCCGCCCCCGAAGCGCAGCCTGAAGCCCCTGCGCCTGTTACCGAATCCCCGGCTCCGGCAGCGCCCGCGACAGGAGATGGATTTACGGCGTATGCGGCGATGGTCATAGCGGCGCTTGTTTTCGCGGTTTCGAAAAAAAGAAAAGCGGCCTGTAAATGAAAATAAACAAGAAAATTTTATGCATTTGCGCCATTTTGGCGCTGTTTGCCGCTTTGCTTTTCGGCTGCGGCGGAAAGGGCGACGGAAACGGGGAATTTGACCGCAATGAGGCAATCGAAGATAACGGTTTTTGGAAAGGGATAAAAGCGCTTGATTACGTCGAACTGTTCAACTACAAAGCTATGCCGATCCCGAATGAAACGCACCATGTTTCAGATGCCTCAGTCCAATCTGAAATAGACGCTATGCTCGCCGAATATTCCAATCCCAAACACATCACCGACCGCGCGGTGAAAGAAGGCGACAAAGTCAACATCGATTATGTGGGAAGCGTGGGCGGCGTCGAATTTGACGGGGGTTCCACCATCGGCGCGGGTACGGACGTCACCGCGGGCAGCGCGGACTATATCGACGATTTCTTGACTCAGATCATCGGCCATATGCCGGGCGAGACGATGAACGTCGAAGTCACATTTCCCGAAAACTACGGCAAGGAAGAACTCAATGGAAAAGACGCGCTTTTTGTCACGACCATCAATTACATAACAGAATATGAATATCCCGAACTGACGGACGATTTCGTGGCCGAAAATTTGTCCGGCGAGCACGGCTGGAAAACGGTGGGCGAATTAAAAGACGCCACTCGGGCAAAAATCCAAAAAAACGCCATACAACAATACATCCGGCGCTATATTGACAACGAAGTAAAAGTCAAATCCGTGCCGGAGGAATTGGTGGAGTACCAAAAGAACGTCATGGTGCGATATTACCAAGACTATGCCGATTATTACGGAATGGAGCTTGAGGAATTTTTGGTTTCGTGGGTGGGTGTTTTTGGTGGAGTCGAAGAATTGCTTGCCAGCAATTACGAAAGCAATTACGCCGAAGCGAAATTCGATTTGGTGCTCCAGGCGATAGCGGAGGATTCCGGGTTGTCGATTGACGATGGCGAATTGAAAGATTATTTTGCCGCATATGTGGGAACCGATGATTATTCGCAATATGAAGAGCAATATGGGCGGCCCAGTTTGATACAGTTCGCCCTTTATCAAAAAATAGTTGATTATATCGTTGAAAACGCCGTTCTCAATTGATCTTTTATGTGGGCGCCGGGGAATTTTGCAACTCCAGCGGCTTGACTGTGGCCGTTTTGAATTGCTTGTATGTGACGAACCCGGGTTTTGCCCCGTTTGGTTTTTTCACGTATCGCGCCGGAGTGTAGTCAACCGGAACAAGAGGCATATTTTTGCCTTTCGAATATGCGGCCGCAATCCCGGCCGCATATTCTATGTCGGATTCCGACGGAAATTTCCCCGCGTTTTCGCATGAAAGTATCGCGTGGGAACCGGGGATTTTTTGCGCGTGAAACCATAAGTCGTTTTTGCCTGCGATTTTAAAAGTCAATTCGTCGTTTTGCTTGTTGTTTTTGCCGCACAGCACTTTGAATCCGTTTGGCGACACATATTCGCTCGGTTTCGATATGGGAAGCAATTTTTGCGGCTTTTTCGGTTTTTGGCCGCTCTTTTCGGTTTTCCCCGGCTGCGCGGGTTTTGTAAAACCGCTCTCTGAAAGTTCGGCGCGTATTTCCGCAAGTTCCCTTTCGGAGAGCGCCCGGGTCAGCGACTCGAACACGGATTCGACATATGACATGTCATTTTTCGCTATTTCCGCTTGCTTTGCCAGATGATATTCCGCGCTTTTGAGTTTGTTGTATTTTTTGTAAAATTTTTGCGCGTTTTGCGCGGGCGTCAAATTTTTGTCCACTAAAATCTCCAGCGGCTTGTTTTCGTCGTAAAAATTTTCGAGGCTGTATCGGTCGCTTTTTTCGAGGCGATAGATATTGGCCGTTATCAAGTCCCCGTTTATCCTGAAATTTTCTTTGTTTTGGCATTCTTGCAATTCTTTTTCCAAAAGCTTCAGCTTTTTGTTTAGCCTCGAAGAAGCATTTGCCAAAACTTTCAAGATGTCCTGCGATTTTTGCCGTATGCGGTTGTCGAATTCTTTTTTGTAAAAATACAAGTCCACAAGGGCGGAAACAGAATCAAAAGTTCTTGAAGCCGCTTTGTTTCCGTACTGCCTTATTTCTGTATACGAAAAATCGATGGGGGCCTTTTCGTCCGAGAGCATCACGGGCGAAAATTCGCCGTTTTTTATCTTTTTCGCAAGTTCGGAAAAATGAAACCAAAACGCAGTTTTATCGACTTCTCCCACGCAAAGAAAAACGCTCTTCGAAACCCTAAAAACGAGTTCGCGGGCTATCAGCGGCGAAAACCCCTGATATTCAGCCAACAAAAAATCGCAAACGGGAAGATCAAAAGATTCCTTGGCCGCTTTTTCGATTGCGGCAAAAAAATCGCCTTGCGAAGTTTCGAGCGGATTTGCCTTATCACCCGGCGAAGGAGGTTCATACAACAGCCCGCTTAATATTTGCCTGACTTCCGACATCGAAAAATCCACGGGTTTTATCGCCCCGATGATTTTTGCCCTTTTTTCGTTTTTTTTAGACTTTTCAAAAGGGGTTTCGCAGATTATTATATTTCCCTGTTTTCGTATGCACTCCACATAAAGCAAGAGCGGCCTTTGGAATCCCATTTCGTCAGAGGCGTCTATCGCAAATTCGAAAATCCGGTCGAATCCGACAAGCGAAACAGAATTTATTTTTGCATTTATCAAATATTTTCTCAAAATGCTGTAAAATGCGGACGCAAACGGTGGATTTTCCGCCGCCTGGGTCGTTATGTACACTTTCGGAGCGCTCGCATCCGCATCTAAGCACAAATTGTGCCTTTTGTTTTTTGAATATACCTGCAAAATTACCTGTTCTTTTGTGGGCTGTATTATCTTTTCTATCCTTCCGCCCGCCACAGTTTCGTTCAATTCGGAACACACAGCGGCGGCGACTCCCGCGTCATAGGGCATTTTTGGCTACCGCTCCTTTTGATTTTTCAAACGATTGATTATACTTGGTCTTCGAGTTCTTCTAACATGATTTCGCCGAGTTCGTCCAATTCTTCCAATTCATCCAAATCTTCCGCTGCTTCGCCGCTTGAAATTTCGCCGGGCTTTTTGCCGTTTTCGAATTCCTGCCTTTTTTTCTCGGCTTTTTCTTCTTTTAGCTGTTTTTTTCTCTGGTTTAGGATATGTTTTACCCTGCTTTTCCTAAATTTGTCGATCCTCGCCTCGGCTTTGGCCATTTTAGTATTGGATTCCTTTATTTTCCTGTTCAAATCCATGATCCACCTCGTGAGCATCGCGGTGGCTACCACCACGCAGGTGAGTATCGCAAAACTCATCGTAACTATCCGGAGCACGAAAATCGCTTTTGAATTCGCCAAATTGATTTTGTTTTTTTCTTCCATGATTAACTTTCCTCCATAACGTACTTGTTGTATTTTAGTTTATATAATTTGCCGGCGCCGATATCCGTCACATATGCCGCAGGTTGATATACCAATCCACGAGCATGATCACAAGAAGCGGCAAAAAGAACGCCAGCAGATATTTGGCTTTCTTCTGCCGTTCTTTGAGCTTGTCTATGAATTTGCAAAATTCGTCGTATCCCATTTCGTCGGGTTTTTCGATTTTGTCCAAGTCGATCTTTTTGAAACCTCCGTTGAAAACCAGCCAAAGGATCAAAAGCGCGGCTCCGCCGAAAGTGTAAATTGGCAAAATCGGGTAAAATTCAAATTGTATGCACACGATATACGCGGAAGCGGCGAGAATTGACCAACCGACAAGCAGCAGGGCGAGTTTTTTGTATTCGCTTATCTGCTCGGGCGTGCGCTTTCTTTTTTGCGATTGTCCGTATTTTCCGACGAAACGCGCATACGGCGAGATGTTTTCTTCGTTTTGTTCTTCTTTTTTCAGCTTGAATTTCTTTTTCTTGGCCAAAACCGATTCCTCCGCAAAAATTTTAATCGAGATCGAATATGGAATTCACCAATTTGTCGATGTCTTTTTGGGCTTTAGATTCGTTTTTTTCGTAGAACGAAGCCATTGTGCGCTTTAAATCCATCGTGTGGTACATGAGTTCGCTGTCGATGCCTCCGAAAGCGTATATCCCTCCGAGGTCGTAAGTCGTGTTTCCGAATATGATAGTCAGCATTTCTTCGGAGTCGCTGTCGCGCGACACTTTCGTTTTGAGCATGACGTCATAATACGCCGGAAGGAGCGTATACCTCGATTCGTAAGCCATAGCTTCGAGGACTGCCCCCGAAATATCCTGGTCAGCCGTCGCCGGTATGGCAAGACCCGGGCATATGATGGAATTTACGAGGCTTAGATAATCTTTTTGGATTTCATCGTATTTGGGGAACGGCAATATGCCGAAATCGGTTTCCATGCTCCGCAACCCTTCTATTTCCATCATGCGGATATATCTGATCAGGCCTTGGTTGTTTTGGAACATTTTGTTGCCCTCGATGATAAATCCGGCGTCCCCGAATGCCCTCATGGTGTGGAAAGCCACGTTTTCGTCGTAGATCACCTCATATATGGATTCGAGCGCATTGTATACTTTTTCGTTGTTGAAACTCATATAGGGCAAGTCGTTTTCGTCTTTTCGCGCTATATATTCGCCTGCGCCCGAAAGGAAAGCGGGCAGCGAATCACGGTAATAGAAAAGGCCGTATCTGTCGTTTTCATCCATTTTGCCGTCGCCGTTGAGGTCGCTTGATATTTGCTTGGATATTTCGAGCATTTTGCCGAGCGTCCATTTTCCGGTTTTGACAAGGCCGTAAAAGTCTTCGATCTGGTAATCGGATTGGAGCTGCTTGTTGAACACAAAAGCGTTGATCGCCCCTTTGTCCAATATTTCTATGTCCCCGGTGACAGCAAACAATTTTCCGGCTATGGAAGTCATGGAAACGCAGTTCTGATCCCACCAGGGCTGGGCAAGATCCATGTTTGTCATTTTTTCAAGGTCAAACAGCAAATTGCCGGTGGCGAGGCTGTTTAAGTGCGAGGCGAAGCGCAGGTATGCGGCGTCAAACTGTCCGTCGCCGGATTTTATGCTCTTTTGAAGAGGCGACAGCATTTCTCCGGGGCCCGGATATTTTTGCTCCGCTATTACGCAGTTGAACATATCCATGATGACCATGTTGCGCGCATAGACCGCATCGTTGATCGTCTCGCCGTTTTGCTCCGCCGCCAAAACGTCCCTTTGCTCGGAGTTCACTTCGGCGCCCCAGCCGCAGTCGCAGAAAGTGAAATCCCTGCCGCCGAGGTCGATTACCGTGGGTTCAAAAGGCAGTTTGCCCTCCGTGGTGGATTCTGTTTGTTCTTCCGGGTTGTCCGCCGGGTCATTTTCGCCTTTCTCGCCTTTTTCGGGCGTGGCTGAGGCGCATGAGGAAAACGCCGAAAAAACCAGGCTCAGCATCAAAACCGCGCAAAACAAGTTTTTGATCAATTTTATCATAAAAACACTTCTTTCCTTAGAATAACAACCAATCAAATTTTACTTAAGTAATTATACCACACTTTTGTCAATAATTCAAGGGGTATTTTGCACATTATCGCAAAAAACAAAAAAGAAACGCCGCCGGCGTTTCTTTTTTTGCCTTTTTGTTTCAGACTCCCTTTTTCAGGTCGCTTGCCTTGCCGACTTCGGTCATGTCCGTAGTTGGCGAATAATTTTTTATCGGCATGATTTTTTGGTGGATGGCGTCGATTATCCATTCGGGCTGCGGGAAATAGTATTTTTCGAGCTCGAATGCGGGTGTTATCCAGTTCTTAGACCCGAGCGCCACGGGAGGCGCGTCCAAAAAGTCAAAGCATAATTCGGTTATGTTGGCTGCGAGCTCTTTCATGAATGAAGCTCTTTCGCAAGCGTCGCCAACTATGATTATTTTTCCCGTTTTTTTCACGGATTCGGCGATCAAAGAGTAATCCAAGGGAACAAGCGAGCGCGTGTCGATGATTTCAGCCGATATGCCGTATTTTTCCTGCAATGTTTTCGCCGCTTCCATCGCCCTGTAAAGAACCGCTCCGATTGTGAGGATTGTGACGTCTGAACCTTTGCGTTTTATGTCCGGTTCGCCGATTTTCACTTCGTAATATTCGCCTGCGGGCGGAACTCCGCCTTCGTGGAATTGTTCGCCTATGTCGTAGATGCGCTGGCTCTCGAAAAAAACCACCGGATCCGTGCCGTTCAGAGCGGCGTTCATCAGGCCTTTCGCGTCATAGGGAGTAGATGGGAAAACCACCTTGAGCCCGGGGATATGGGCGGTGAGCGCAGTCCAGTCCTGCGAGTGCTGCGCGCCGTACTTGGAACCCACGGAAACCCTGAGTATGACAGGCATTTTTAGTATCCCGGCGCTCATCGACTGCCATTTGGCGAGTTGGTTGAATATTTCATCGCCGGCCCTGCCGATGAAATCGGCATACATCAATTCGACTATCGCCCTCCCGCCGCACATCGCATATCCCACTGAAGAACCCACAATCGCAGCTTCGGAAATCGGGGAGTTGAAAAAGCGGTGGTAGGGAATGGATTCGGTCAGCCCCCTGTATACCGCGAACGCGCCGCCCCAGTCGCGGTTGTCCTCGCCGTAGGCCACGAGCGTGGGGTCTTCGTAGAATTTGTCGAGAATCGCCTCGAATATGCCGTCGCG
>WRJC01000060.1 GCA_009782405.1 Oscillospiraceae bacterium | reverse complement strand
AAACCCGACCGCGCCCTTGTTTGTGCAGTTCAGCGTATTGTTCGAGCCCAACAGCCCCACGTCGAGCCCGCATATGTCAAGGCATATGAAATCCCCGGGGACAATATCTTCCGCCCATTTGTCCGTGCACACATTGCCGTAGTACCACCCGACCCATTTTGTGTACTCCTCCCCCGTCACCATGGGGACCGGCCCTTCATAGGGCAGATATCGCGCCGTCCGCGCAAATCCTGTCGCGCTCGTTCTCCAGAGCGGTTTTATGCTGTGGTGAACCGTGCCGTAATGATGATACCCGCACCAGTCCATGCCGTCGCGCACATCGGTGACGCGAAAATCCTTGTACATCTCCAATATTTTTTGCTTTTCCTGATCGTTCATAAATATGCCCCTCCCGAATCGATTTTTTTTGGATCGCTATCAATAGCTATTTTACCATCTTTTTTCCCGCTTGTCAATTTTTTATCCGCATTTTTTCTGCAAAATATTGAATTATTGCGCGGCGAGTGGTATAATATGTGTATACGGCAAAAAACTGCGATGACAGTTGGGGATATGCGAACAAAGAAAGGATATTGACATGAATAACAGGCTTTCCAAACCCGCTTTGCGCGACATTAAATTAGATGGCCCGTTTTGGGGATACTATCGCCAATTGCTGAAAAATGAAGTGGCTGATTACCAGCTGGATGCCGCAGACGGGAAAGCCCCCGGATACCAAGGGGCGGAATTCATAAGGAATTACCGTCTTGCGGCAGGATTGGAGGAAGGCGAACACAAAGGGCTGGTTTTTTGTGACAGCGATGTCTCAAAAATAATGGAATTTGTCGCGTATGTCATTGAGGCAAACGGAGGCGACGCCCATTTGGAGAAAAGATTGGATGATTTTATCGAAATAGCGGCCAAAGCCCAGATGGACGACGGTTACTGCATTACGTATTTCATAAATACTGATATCAGCAAGAGATGGACCAACATGCTTGAGTGCCACGAGCTATATTCGGCGGGACATCTCATAGAGGCCGCCGTGGCATATTTCAACGCGACCGGTAAGAGAAATTACCTCGATATAGCGGTCAAATTCGCGGATCATATAGATTCGGTCATCGGGCTGGAAGAAGGAAAAATGCGCGGCTATTGCAACCACCCCGAAATTGAATTGGCCTTGGTTAAATTATATCACGCGACAAATGACAGGAAATATCTCAATCTTGCCAAATATTTTATAGACCAGAGGGGGACCGAGCCTTATTATTATGCCGAGGAATGGGAAAGGGGCGACAAAATATCATACTTTTACCATGACGAAATGAAAAAACCTTTAAGAAAAAACGATTCGGGCATACTGACCCATCTCCCTGTCAGGGAACAGCTTACCGCCGAGGGACATGCCGTGAGGGCGGTATATCTGTATGCCGGAATGGCTGATGTGGCGGCGGAAACAGGCGACGACGAATTATTTGAATCCTGCCGGACGCTTTATGACAATATTACGAAAAAAAGGCAGTTTATATCGGGCGGTGTCGGCTCCACATATCAAAACGAAGCATTTTTGGCCGATTATTTTTTGCCCAACGACTGTTACTGCGAAACCTGCGCGGCAATAGGGTTTATGCTTTTCGCACACAGGATGTTCGGCGTCGAAAAAGACTCGAAGTACATGGACAGTTTCGAGCGTACGCTGTATAATAACGGCCTGTCCGGAATGTCACAGGACGGCAGGCATTATTTCTATGTGAACTCTATGGAGACAAGCCCTGCGCAATGGGCGCAGGACGGGAGAAAATCGCACCTTGGATACAATCGCGACAGTTGGCAGGGGTGCGGGTGCTGCCCTCCGAACGTCGCGAGATTTATCGCTTCTGTGGGACAGTATGTTTATTCGTTTGGCGCCGCCGATTCGGAGATTTATGTCAACCTTTACGCCGAAAACAAAACGAGCATTGATTTAAACGGCAATTCCGTTAAAATCGCGCAGAACACGAACTATCCTTGGGACGAACATGTAAAAATCGTTTTGAATCCCGCGAAAGAAGAGGAATTTTCCGTAAAACTGCGTATGCCCGCATGGTGCAAAAACCCCGAAGTAAAATTAAACGGCGTGAAATACGCCGGTTTGAAAGTCAAAGGCTATATGGATATCAAGCGCGCCTGGAAAAAAGATGACGAAATCGAAATCATTTTCCCAATGCCCGTCGAACTGTACAGCGCGCACCCGTCCATATCGGATAATATAAACAAACTCGCGGTTATGCGCGGCCCCGTCCTTTATTGCGCCGAGGAAACAGACAATGGCAAGGAACTGCACAGGTTGCTTATCGATAAAAATACGCAGTTTGAAAATGTCCCTGACAAAACCGGACGGTTTATGAACCTTATCGCCCGCGGATACAAGATAGAAACATCAAACTACGGCGACGACTTATACAGTGCGGACGAACCATATATTTATGATGACCAACGGATTGTTTTGGTCCCGTTTTATACATGGAATAACCGCGGAGAGGGAGAAATGCGGGTTTGGCTGTCCAAAAAATTATGATTATTATTTAATATTGCGTCCGCGATATCATGTCGTCTTGAAATTCGGGCTGCAAATCGACGAACCTCGCCGAAAATCCCCCGACCCTCACTATCAGGCTGCGCCATTTTTCCGGTTCGCGCCGGGCCATTTCAAGCTGCTCCTTGCTCACCACGGAAGGCTGGACTTGATATCCGCCGTTTTCAAAATATGTTTTTATCAATTCCGCCAATATGCGCTTCTTTTCGCCGCCGACTGTGGCGGGAGAAAATTTGAGCGATAAATTCAGCGGCCCGTGGGTTTCGGCTTGCGGAAGTTTTATCATGCTGTTCAGGTGCGCCGTTATTCCCTTTTTGTCCGTTCCCTGCGCGGCCCCGGCGCAGTCGGCCACCGGCTGGCCGGATTTCCTGCCGTCCGGCGTGGCTCCTGTCTGCGCCCCGTACATCACCGACCCCGACCAGCCTATGATGTCGATTCCCCACGGCCCTCCCATGTAAGTCGCCTGCTTGTCGAGCGTTTTGTTGACGTAGTCCGTCAGCCTGACCATTATGCCATCCGCATAATCGTCGTCGTTGCCGAATTTCGGGGCGTTCAGGCAAAGCTGGCGGATGTATTCGCCGTTTTCGCATTCCCAGTTTGCGGCAAGGGCGTTCTGCATTTCATCATATGAAACGAGTTTGTTTTCGTACACTATCGATTTCATCGCCGCCAAACTGTTGGCCACCGTCGTCAGCCCGAGCGCGTCGACCATGCCTTGGTAATAATATGTCCCGGCATTCCTGAAATCGAGGCCTCTCTCTATGCAGCCGTGCGTGAGCATCGAACGCAGGGAATCCGACATATTGGCCGCCGACCAGCGCCGCCCCTCATTGACCCACTGGATCGTAAAAATGAGGGTATATTCCATGTTTTTTAAAACAGCGGCTTCGAGCGTTTCATACGATTCGAATTTTGTTTCGCCATGGGGCAGTATCTGGCAGCCGTCGAGTTCGTCCTTGCCGCCGCCAAGCGTCGCCGTAAGCGTTTTGGCGCAATTCCAGATCACATCTTCATATCCTCCGCACGCCCTTCCGAACGGCATCACCTGGCCGCAGCCGCAAAGCGAATAATCGCGTGCGTCTTCTGTTTTCACACCTCTTTTTACCATTGCCTCGACAGAGATTTCATCGTTTATCATGTGCGGGAAAGTCGTCCCTTCGGCAAGCGCGGCTATGGCTTCCATGTATAGTTCTTCGGGCGTGTTTTTATGCACCCTAAGGCCGGTGCGCGGGGAGGTGAGCCTTAAACGGCAGATCGAGCTCAAGCAAAGCCATGTCATTTGGTTGGTTGCATCCCCGCCATCGCGCGTAAGGCCTCCTATGGTGGAGCCGTATGCGGTATGCTCCGCCATTTTATAGTACAGGCAGTCCGTTATCTCCTGGGCTTCCTCTTTGGTCAGGGAGCCGTTTTCAAGCTCCGATTCAAGCGCGGGGGCAAGAAACTGGTCTATGCGCCCGGGCGAATCGTGCCCGTTCAGATAGAACAAAAACCAAAACATTTGGCACGCCTGCCAGAATGTTGCCGGTTTGTTGCCGTCTGCGATATAGTCGCAGTTTGAAGCCATTTTGAGCCATTCTTCGCTTTGCTCGCCCGTCAGGCATTCTGCGGCTTTGCGCAGAGCGTCGGCATGGGCCCTGATATACCCGCTCACCCCGCCGAGCATTATATTTGCCGCCTCATACCAGTCTTTCTGATATGGATTCGCTTCGGACGCTTTTGAAAGCCTTTCCCTTATTCCGTTGAGGCCGCCCTCGAGGGCGATCGAATAATCCTGCAGGGTGTGCCCTCCATAGCTTCCCGCCCCCGCGAGTTTGGAAAAAGATTCCGGCATGCTCGCTTTGTACCCTATTTTTTCGCGCTTTTCAAAAAAATCTTTCCAATATTCGACTATCTCTTTTCCTTCCCCGCATCGTTTTGCAAATTCTTCTTTGATCACGAAATCCCAGATGAAAACGCCCGTGTAGCAGCCGATGATCACCGGAGGCAGATTGGCTCCGGTTATCATTTGATAAGGTATCGGTTTGGGTTTGACCGCCGAATACCATGCCGCCTGGCCCGCCGCGACTTTCACGGCATAGGGCTTGTCCTCATTTGCCACCCAAGCGCGGTGAAACGGCTCAGTCCCGTCGTAATCGTCGGGCGAAACATTGTAGTTTACCGGGCTGTATATGCTGAGTTTCCCGTCATAGCGCTCCGCCAGTTTTTCGATTCTTTTTTCCATTTTTTTGGTTACCTCGATAAATGTTTTAATTTACTTCCACAAACGAGTTTATGTAGTCAGATATGATGTTATTTACTTTGTCGGCGATCTTATCAGTGGTCGAGGCGATGTTCAGATCTTTTTTCGTGAAAATGTCGTTATACTTGGAAATGATGTCGCTCCACCAATACACATTGCCCAAATCGTAGCGCAGGCTGTTGTATATCAGGTTCAACATATCCTCGGATTCCGAATCGCGCGAAAATTTTGTTTTCAGCGAAACCTCGAAATAGGCGGGGACGACATATTTGTGCGAAAGCTGCGAATAGGCATCCCATACAGCTCCGGTCCTCTCCAAGTTTTCCGAACCGGTGAAAGCCACCCCGATCAGGCCGCCGCCGGATTCGCAGTAATAGCGTTCCTGCTTCTCGTCGAATTTGGGAGGGGGCAATATGCCAAAAGGGCTGTCCATGTTGCGCAGCCTCGGTATGCGGTTAAGCGATATTGCAAAAAACAGCGCGCGGTCTTCGGAAAACATCGCGATCCCTATATTGTCGTTGTCCTTTGTCACCTGGGTGTTGAAATAATAGTCGCCGTCGTACAGTTTGTTCACCATGTTTTGATACACGGCGGCGGCGCGTTCATTTCCGGGCATGGCGAAATACGGCATGTCTTCATTGTCCTTTTTCACGAACAATTCGCCGCTGCCATAAAAGAACAACCCCAATGATAAATGGTGGGCCACCGAAATAAGGCCATAGCTGTCGTTTTCGTCGAACTTGCCGTCGCCGTCGAGGTCTTTCGAATTCTGCTTGGCATAGCTTATGAGCTTGTCGAGCGTCCATGTTCCGTCCTTGACCGCTTGGTACAGATTTTCGCCCTGTATGTCGGCGAGTATCTGCTTGTTGAACAGCACAAAGCGGGTCAGGTCGAGGTTTGAGAGCTGATACGCCCCCGGCAGCGAAAACAATTTCCCCCCTATGGAAAAAACTTCTTTCGCGTTTTGGTCCCACCACGGCTTTTCGAGCTGTATGTTTGGAATTTCGTCTATGCGCGCGACAAGATTTTGCTGGGCAAGCGTCATCGCTTCCCGGTCGATGAGCATGGCGAGGTCATAATCCGGCGTACCCGCCAGAAAGCTTTTTTTCGCCGCGTCATATGTGTTGGACATATTCACTTCCGTAAATCCGATATTTAAGAGGCTTTCGATTTCCCTCGACCGCTTGTATGCCGCGTCATTGATCGGATCGCCGATTTCCTCCTCGACTTCCATGATCATGTTCATATAGGTGTGCTCGCTCTGGATCATGTTCAGTATTGTAAATTCATACCCCTCAAAATCGAATGAAGGCAGCATCTCTTCCGCTTCGGTCGCCTCGGCGGCTTCTTCGCCCGGTTTGTCTTTTGCCTCTTGGGTTTGCTCTGTTTCCGAATTGCCGCACGACAAGATAATTTGCGATATAATTGCCATAATCAGGGCGGCAACTATAATTTTTTTTGATTTTTTGTTCATTTCGCTATCCTCCTTTTGCCTTTTGAAATTCAATCCATCGATTTGAAAATTTCCACGACTTTGTCGATTGCATTTTCCATTTTGCCAATATTTTTTTCATAATACGACATCACGTTCCTATTGTTTTTTCTGCTCAACTCTATAAAATCTATAAATACATTGCCGAAACTGTATACCCCGCCTATGTCGTAAATCCGCGAATTGAATATTATGTCGAGCATTTCGCCGGATTCTTCGTCCCTGGTGTATTTTCTTTGCAAAACCGTTTCGTAATATGCGGGCTGGAGCGTATATCTGCTTTCAGCGGAGAGCGCCTCGAGGATTATGCTTGCCCTTTCAAGGTCTTCCGCGCTTTTGGGGACGCCGAGCATCACTCCCGTGTATGGATTGACCACGCTGTAATATTTTTCCTGCGCTTCGTCGTATTTCGGCATCGGCACAATTCCGAAATTCGATTCCATCCCCCTTAAAAATTCGATGGCCCTCATGCGTATCCATATGTACAAAATCCTGTTTTCCTCAAATATCATGGGATAATTGTATTCTTCTTTTCCGTGGACATTTACGGCATATTCCGGGTTGTACATCAAATCCATGGCTTTTTCGATAATCGACAAATTTTTCGGGCTTGTGAAATCCATATACGGCAAGTCGTCTTTGTCTTTGGCTGCCAATGTCCCCCCGCCGCTTACGAGAAGCGCGTGCAGGGTGTCGGTGGAAACGACGAACCCCCATCTGTCTTCCGGCCCCATTATTCCGTCGCCGTTTAGGTCCATCGCCGCGCCCTTAACTATTCCGTTCAACGCATCCATAGTCCATTTGCCTTCTTTTACCGTCTGATACGGCAGTTCGATGGCAAAATCGACCATCATGTCTTTGTTGAACAGCAATCCGGTAGTCGCTTCGTTGTCAAGAATCAGCAAATCGCCCGCCATCAAAAAATTTTGGTTTGCCACAGACATTGATTTTGCGGCAGGGTCCCACCATGGTTTGTTCAAATCTATGTACGGCAGATTTTCAACATTTACCAGTAAACCGTTCGTAACGGTTCCAGGCACCAAATTATTGAATATCACGGCGGCGTCATAGGAATTATCGCCGGATGAAACGGCTTTTCTCAATGTGCCGATATCGTCCGAGTTGGTTTTCATTTCGATGTTTACGTTGTATTTCTCTTTTATCGCAAGATTTCTCTTGTACACCATGTCGTTGATCGGTTCTCCGTTTTCTTCTTCGGAAACAAGCTCGCGCGGATCTCCGTCGCCAACCCAATCGCCTATGTAGTCAATGCGGTGGGCGAAAAAAGTGAAATTATAGCCGCCGAAATCTTTTTCCGGCAAATCGGGGTCAAGCCTTTCCTTTTGGTTTTCCTGTTTGTCGCCTTTTTGGATTTCGATGTTTGAATCCGGATTTTTGTCAATGCCGTCATTTGCCGCAATTTCGCCGCTTTTGCACGAAAACAATATGTTTGGAATGATTATGCAAATCAATATTGGCAGCGCAAATTTTTTCATAACAATTTCGCCCTCCGACTTTTTTATCGATTGATAATCATTATACAGCACGTTCGATGGCTTGTCAAGGCCAATTGAAAATAATCGCGGCGAATTTTGCGTGGATATTTGGAGTTTTTATTCGCAAAAAGGCTTGATATTTCCAAATATTTGTGGTATAATGCAACAAACAATTAAAAAAACGACGAGAAATGCAAAAGTACAATAGCCCGCTTGAAGACGCGGCTCGACCAAAAAGCAAAAAAAAAAATAAAAAACGGAGGGATACTCATGCATCGCTCAAACAACCAATATTTCGGGGAAATCAGGCAATATCTCGACACCATTCCGGTGATAGAAACCCACGAGCACTACACGCAATATCAAAACGCGGGAGACGCTTTGCAATTTTTGCTCGGCAATTATTACGGTTCGGATTTCGAATCGGCGGGAGGCGGAGGGATACCCGGCGAGCTTTCCCAAAAAGAGCGCTATGAATACTTTTTGAAATTTTATCAAAAATCAAAGCACACCGCCTACGCGCGGGGAATGCTGGAGGGGCTTCGCATTTGCTGGGGCATTGAAAGCCTCAACAGTTACGAAAATTTTTTGGAGCTGGAAGAAAAACTGAAAACAAGGGATGTTTCCATATATGACGAAACCATGGAAAAATTGAACATAAAAGCGAAAGTGGTGGATATGTTCAACATTTCGGATTTCGTGAACGGGAAAAACACAGATTATTCCAAATATTGCCGCTTCGCGTTTTCGCTGCCCGATTTCCACAGCCTCCATTCGAAAGGTGAATTGCAAAAATACAACAGGTATTTGAAGCGTCCGGCAAAAACATTGGACGACTATCTCGAAGGCTTTGACATATTCCTTAAAAAAAGCCTTGAATTCGGCGTGGTTTGCTTCAAGGACCAGACCGCTTACCGGCGCAGCATAGCATACGGCAATCCCACGCGAGACGAAGCCGAAAAAGCCTTCAATGCCATGGCGTACAACCCGCGCGAAGTGATCGGGGACGACAGGGCCAGGGCACTAGACGATTGGCTTTTCCAGTACGCCCTGCGCCAGGCGGCAAAATACAATTTGCCCGTGCAGATACATACGGGGCATATGGCGGGCATAAGAAACGACATAGTGAAGACAAACGCCGCGCATCTGATCCCCGCGATCGAGCTGCACGAAGACGTGCGCTTTGACCTTTTCCACGGCAACTGGCCGTATATGGACGAGTACCTGTATATGGGCAAAAATTACCCCAATGTTTGCCTGAACCTCTGCTGGGCGCAGAGCATAGACCCGCTGTACTGCGTGGAATTCATGAAGCGCGCGGTGATGACCGTGCCCCATGGCAAGATATTCGCCTTTGGCGGCGACACCGGCATGATAGAATGGGCCGCGGGGTATCTTTCGCTTGCAAAGGACAATGTGGCAATTGCGCTCTCCGAGCTCGCGGACAGCGGCTGGCTATCTCTCGACGAAGCGAAACAGCTCGGCCTCGACTGGTTTTTTGGCAATCCCAACGAATTCTTTGGTTTGGGGCTGTATTGAGCCTATTGCTCTCTCGGTTTAATGCTCCGCTCCCTTGGGGCGGAGTTTTTCACGATTTTTGCAATTTTTTGAACCGAATGTTTACAAAAAAGATAAAAATTGCAATATTGTTTCATATTGATTTAAACCGCGAACTATGTTAAAATGAACGAAAATTCAAATTGGCCAAAAAGGAAAAAATTCAATGAAACGATATACCGCAATAATGCTCGCATTGCTTTTTTTAACGGCGATGCTTTCCGGGTGCAGGCAAATTGAACCAAATGATAAATTAAGCGTTGTCTGCACGATTTTTCCGCAATATGACTGGGTTCGCCAAATCTTGGGCGAAAAAGCCGGCGATGCGGAATTGATTCTGCTTTTGGACAACAAAATCGACTTGCACAGTTATCAGCCCACAATTGGCGACATCGCGAAAATTTCCGCTTGCGATATGTTTGTCTATGTGGGAGGAGAATCGGACAATTGGGTGCCGGGGGTCCTCAAGGAAGCGACCAACAAAAACATGGTCGCAGTCAACCTGCTTGAAGAGCTTGGAACCGCCGCGAAAGCAGAGGAGTTCAAAGAAGGCATGGAAACCGGGGATGAAGGCGAAGACGAGGGTGCCTACGACGAACATGTTTGGCTTTCATTAAAAAACGCACAGATATTTTGCCGCATCATCGCCGAAAAGCTTTCGTCGCTGGACTCCGGCAACGCGGAAATATACCAAAAAAATCTGGCTGAATACGCAAACAGGCTGTCAGACTTGGATTTTGAGTATCAAGAGGCGACAGACGGAGCTTCTGCAAAGGTACTGCTGTTTGGCGACCGTTTCCCGTTCCGTTATCTTGCGGACGATTACTCCTTGGATTATTATGCCGCTTTTGTCGGATGTTCCGCCGAAACGGAAGCCAGTTTCGACACTGTCATCTTTCTCGTGGAAAAAGTGAACGAATTGAATTTGAAAAACATCATGGTGACTGAAAGCTCGGATAAAAAAATCGCCGAAAAAATCATCAGCGAATCGAGGGACAAAAACCAAAAAATAATTGTGCTGGACGCCATGCAGTCTGTCACTTCAAGCGATGTGCAAAACAAAACGACATATCTTTCCATAATGGAAAACAATTTGGATGCGCTAAAAGAGGCGCTCGGGTAAAGGGGAAAAGCATGGCTGATATTGCGGATAAATTGGTAAAATATTTTCAATTCCCTTTCGTGCGGTACGCTTTGATTGTCGGCGTTTTGATCGCGCTTTGTTCTTCGCTTTTGGGCGTTACTTTGGTTTTGAAAAGATTTTCGTTCATCGGGGACGGACTGTCCCATGTCGCTTTTGGGGCTGCGGCGATCGCCGCCGTTTTGAACCTCACGAATAATTTCCTTTTGGTTTTGCCGGTCACGGTGGTTTGCGCCATTTTGCTTCTCCGAACCGGGCAAAATACAAAAATCAAGGGCGATGCCGCCATCGCCATGATTTCGGTCGGGGCCCTCGCCATGGGATATTTGATAATGAATCTTTCGCCGAACAAATCCGCGAATCTTTCCGGCGATGTATGCGCCACGCTGTTCGGTTCGACTTCCATTTTAACATTGACCCAAACGGAAGTATGGCTATGCGTTATTTTGTCGACAGCGGTGATTGCGGTTTTCCTGTTGTTTTACAACAAAATATTCGCCGTCACTTTCGACGAAAATTTCATGGCGGCGACAGGAGTCAGGGCAAAAACATACAACCTGGTTCTTGCCGTAGTGATCGCGGTCATAATCGTTCTGGCCATGAATCTGGTAGGCGCCCTGCTCATTTCCGCATTGGTGATTTTCCCGGCTTTGTCCGCTATGCGGATATTCAAAAGTTTCAAAGCTGTGACCATATGTTCGGTCATCGTGTCGGCGGTTTGTTCCGTTTCCGGGATTTTGATTTCCATTGTCGGGATTGGGGGAAAAGGCACTCCGGTGGGTTCGACCATCGTGGCTGTGGATATTGCCGGTTTTGCGATATTTTGCATAGCCGGGTATATAATAAGGAGGTTTTAGAAATGGCGAACAAAAAAAGGAAAAAAGGATCGAATCGGGCGGAGCAAAAATTTTCTTCCCAAAACAAAAAAACAGAAAATAGCGTTTTCAGCTTCGCGAAAAAGCACCCCGGCCGGATTTTGCTTATTGCGATATGCGTCGCCACCGCCATCATCCTGCTCTGCTCCGCTTTCATTGGGAAAAAAGACGACATCGAAATGGCGGAAACGGATGAATTTTCAGTTGGCAATTCCATCACAATTCCCGAAACTAAAATCCAAACGGAAGATCCCAGGCCGGAAATTCCGGATTTTGTGGATTTGACGGAAATAAGCGACACAATGGTCATTGCCCAAGTATATGACATGATTCAATACCCTGATGATTATATGGGCAAAACAATAAAAATCGGCGGCCTTTATTATACCGAATACAACGAGAATACCGAAAAGCGGAAACATTATTTGATATATGACGGTTGTTGCCAAACAATGGAATTTATATGGAACGGCGAGCATGATTATCCAAAAGATTATCCGGAAGATTACAAATACATCGAAGTTTCCGGCGTATTCGGGGTTTATGAGGAGTCAGGATGGATCCATTGCTATCTTTCGTTTGAAGATGCGGCTATTTCGATGCGATAAAAATTTTCGGCATATCGATATTATCGATAATCCAATGCATAAAATCAAACAAAACAAAAAAGGGGAAATATTTATGAAAACGACATTCGCACTATGCTTCGGCAACCGGGGCTTCATGCCCGGAGAGCTGATTTTGGAAGCGCGGAGGGAAATGGCCGAAGCTGTGGCCAGGGCGGGCTTCGGATATATAATCATGGACGAAAAATCCACCCGCTACGGGGCAGTCGAGACGCGCGAGGAGGGAAAGCTGTATCACGACTGGCTCGCCGAAAATTCGGGAAAATACCACGGGGTCATATTCTGCCAGCCCATCTTCGTGGACGAAAACGGCGCCATCGCCGCTTTGCGCGACGCCGGAGTCCCGATTTTGATGCAGGCGTACCCCGACGAAATCGGCAAGCTGGATTTCAAGAACCGCAGGGACGCGTATTGCGGCAAATTCAGCGTCACCGACGTTTTCACCCAGTGCAAAGTGCCATTCACGGTGCTAAAGCCCCATGTGGTGCATCCGCTAAGCCAAGCCTTTGCGCAGAATTTGCGGGATTTCGCGGCCGTTTGCCGAGTGGTTGGGGGCATGAAGCGCTTCACCGTCGGGGCGATCGGGGCAAGGACCACCGCTTTCAAAACGGTGAGATACGACGAAATCGCCCTCGAGAAATACGGGATCACCGTGGAATCGTTCGATTTGTCGGAGCTGATATTCAAAGTCGGCAATTTGGGCGAAAACGACCCAAGAGTGGAAGCCAAATTGCGCCGCCTGTGGGAGTACAGCGACGCATCGGGAGTGCCCGGAAAAAACATGAAAACTTTGGCTAAAATCTCGGCGGTTATCGACGAGTATATCGAAACCTACAAGCTCGACGCGCTCACCCTGCGATGCTGGAACGAAATGGAGACGATTTTGCGGGTATGCCCCTGCGTGCTGCTGAGCGAGCTAAACGACAGGGGCATCGTGGCCTCGTGCGAAATCGATCTGTGCTCGGCGATCACGATGCGGGCGTTATCGCTGGCTTCCGGGCAGCCCTCCGCCGTTTTGGATTGGAACAACAACTACGGCGACGACGAGAACAAAGCGATCCTGTTCCACTGCGGCCCGGTGGCCCAGAGCCTGATGACCAAAAAAGGGACGGTGACCGAGCACAAGATGTTCGCCAAAAACGACCCCGGGTCGGGCTGGGGCTGCAACGAAGGCAGAATCGGGGCATTCCCGATGACTTTTTCCAACTGCCGCACCGAAGACGGAAAATTGATCGCATACACGGGCGAGGGCGAATTCACAGACGACGAAATCGAGGAGGGTTTCTTTGGCTGCGGCGGGGTGGCGAAGATACCGAATCTGCAAAACAAACTGATAAAATTGGCGCGAAGCGGCTTCAAGCACCACACCTCGGTGGGGGTTGGCCGCATGAAGGAAATCTTGGACGAAGCTTTCAGCATCTATTTGGGCTACGACATGGTTGAAATCGATTAGCGACAGCAAAAATCCCCGGAATTCCGGGGATTTTTTGCGAAGCGGAGGGGCAATGGAATATGGGAAAAGAAAAACATGAAAAAATTTTCGAAGAAACATATGCGAAAAATTACAACCGAAAAAAAGGTTTGATAGTGATTGCGGCAATATTGACAATATTGAGCGCACAATTAAGCATTAATTTAAAATTTCAAGCCGCAGAATTTGAAAACGGCGTGATTGGCACCATTGAATTTGGAATTCCTTTTCAATACATAACATATCATTTTTATCAATGGGATGATAATTTTGGCGAATTTGCGCAAAAAAACATTATATTGCGCTTTTGGCATATTGGCATAGGGGAATCCCCTAAAATGTTGATAAATCCATTGAATTTTACATTTTACGCATTTTTTTATTATCTCATGTTACGCCTTGTCATGGCCATATACTCGAAGCTAAAAACCGCAACGAGTCGGCCTTGAAAATGTTTTGAATAAAGCTTCTTATGTAAGGTATGGTATTATTTATGAAAAATATAAAATGTATATCAATCCTGTTGTTTATTGTTTTTTTGTTTTCCGCATCATGCCGTGAAAGCAAAATCGACGAACAAATATTGCTCGATATTGAAGATTTTAACGATTCTTTTCATGCATTTGAACTTAATCGTGGTAATTTTTTACCAGAAAGAAATTATATATCACCTTCTACGGAAAATATAAATGGAATCATTTCGTCTAATTATAATTTTAACGATGATAAATTTTATTTTTGGTTAACGAAAAAATATGATACAGCCGATCAATCAACGGGCAGAAACATGATTGCTTATGTGAACATAAAAACCGGAATTCACCATTATATTTGTACTGATTTGCTTTGCAAACATACGGAATTTGATGAATGTAAATATTTAAATTTTTCAGATATTTATTTTGCGGAAAAAAATGTTTTTTATACTGCGCGTATGGACGATTCTATTCACACAATATATCAAGTGGATTTAGATAGAGATAGTGTGGTAAAAGTGTATAAATCTCAAGGCAGTTATCTAAGGGCAATAGGATCATACAAAAAAAATTTTTATTTTTTTGAAATAAACCATAAAACCGTGAACAAAGAAACGAAGTATTATGAAAATTTAAAATCCATCGATATAAATACCAAAAACATTGAAGAACATGGATGTCTTCTTGAAAAATATACTGACATAAATGCATCTGTATTTTATATCGGAAATGATAAGTTTTATTTCATGTCTCTAAACAAAATATTCACGACAGATTTATTTTTCGAAAACGAAACATTAATATGTAAAATCGCGGAAGATGAACGGATAGGAGATTATTATTACGACGAAAAAACAGACGAATTGTTTTTTAATGTCAGAAATCAAGAGGAAAATACTGGAACTATTTATGTTTATAAAAATGACGAATTGAATAAAATAAATATGCCACATGAAAATATATATTGTTTTCAACTAACAAACAATATGATATACTATTCTCCATATGATCCGATATATTACGGAACGGCTGCCGATTTTCAACACACACAAGTTTACGATTATACTGGCGGAAAAATATATGCCGCTGATAAAAATAATCCAATAAAAGCAAAACTTATTTTTGATGCTGAAAAAAACTTCATAATATACAATCCGTTCAATAGCTACGTAATAATAGGAGATTATTTGTATTTTGATGATCCGGAGCTTGTGGAGGATGGAGAATTTATATATTTCAACGTAGCGCAAAAATTAGAAAAAGTCCGTATAAATATGAAAGAAAATACGATAAAATATATAAGATTTGAATAATATTTCAAAAATAATTGAAAAGAGGCAAAATGATGGTAAACATAATAATGCCTGCGTATAACGGACATAATACAATATGCCGATTTCAAAACACGTTCCGGCGAATCCGACGCATATCTCGGACAGGCGATGTTTTCAAACGACCAAAATATTTGTATGTTTTCGGAAACGAAAACAAAAGAGTTCGAATCAAATAGCAATTCTCCGCAAATCAAACTTTATGCCGTTGTCGGTGGTCAATATATTTTTTAAATTTTGTCCATTTAATCGATTTTCCCCCATAAAACATTCCACATTGTTGGAATCCTGCGTTATATACCAATGTTCGCAAGTCGAGCCGCTCGAATACAAATCGAATTTAAATTTTTTTTCCGCTTCTGAATTGCTGTCTGACCATATCTCTATGACCAAATCCGGAAAACCCGCCGTAATTGTTTCGAATTCGTTTACTAACGATATATTGTTTTTAAAAAGCATATAATCCGGCTGGACATATTCAAGCTGGTTTATCGTTCTTTTTTTGAAATATTCCCTGTCTTCTATCAAATCGAAATCTACCAATTTGCAAATATCGTTTGATTTTCTTTTGGATCCCCAATGCGCCAAAGCGCAATCCGAAGTGAATATGTCTATGTTCTCCGCTTTGTTCAGATTTTCCCTCATTGAGACAAACTCGTTGATGATCTTGTTATGTCTTCTTGTCGTCGACATTGGCATATATATGTCCATTTCATCGATCCTTTCTGATATGAATATATTTCAAGCTATTACACCCCGTTTTTATAGATGTCGTGGATAATATCCTCGACAGCCTGTTCCTTGATTTCTATATCGGATATTTCAGCCACTTTAGAAATTTCAAAAACCAAATGTCCCGTTGTCGTGATGGTTTTATCCACTTCAAAGCTCCATTTTAATCCGTCGGCTTCGGGTGTTCCCTTCGCTCCGGCTATATCGAACGCCGCAACAGGCTTGTCAAGATTGACTTTGACTATAGCGGCTTTATTGTAATTATTCTTCAATTCGGCAACAGGGCAGTCTATCACGATAACGCCCTTGTCGATAAGGATAATCCGATTGCAGATTTCCTCGATATCCTTCATATCATGTGAAGTCAGGATGACTGTAGTCCGATAATCCCGGTTGAGTTTCAAGATAAACTCCCGTATCTGCCTTTTGGCCACAATGTCAAGCCCGATGGTCGGTTCGTCCAAAAACAGAAGCTCCGGGTTATGTAGTATGGCGGCGGCGATTTCCGCTCTCATACGCTGTCCGAGGGAAAGTTGCCGGACGGGTTGATTCCATATGCTTTCAAGGTCAAGGTATTCCTTGAACAAACCGAGGTTTTTTTCGTATATATCATCCTGTACCTTGTAAATCTTCTTCAACAGCTTGAAAGTGTCGCCAATGGGTAAATCCCACCACAATTGGCTCCGCTGTCCAAAAACGACGCCGATGTGGTATGCGTTTTGCTTGCGTTTTTTGAACGGGTCGTTGCCCATAACGATTGCTTCGCCTGAAGTCGGCGCGAGGATCCCCGCCAGCATTTTGATCGTCGTGGATTTTCCCGCGCCGTTCGGCCCCACGAAACCCACAAGCTCGCCTTTCCGAATCGAAAAGTCGATGCTGTTTACGGCGTGGATGATCTCAAACCTGCGCGAAAACATGAATTTAAGAAAGCCGCCGTCACGCTTGGCAACTTTGTAATCGCGGGATAATCCCTTGACGTGTATCAACTGTTCCAAAATATCCCCTCCTAACTTCCGCTGCCGGAGTAACGACGAAGCCCACGATTAAAGACGAACAGCGATAACAAAAAAAACAATATCCCGATTACCGGCGAAAGGATGCCAAGCACAAATTCTTCTGTGGTTTGAACCTTTTGCAAAATAATCATGCTCGGATAATAATTGATAATCGCCCACGGCAAGATATAGGTTAATATTATCCGTATAAACGACGGGAATATCGAAAGCGGGTAATGCACGAACGTGCGCATATCGTAATAAACTATGTCCGCTAAATCGCTTGAACGGAGCATCCAAAAACTAAGGCTCCCTAATATTATCATTGCCCCGGATTGTATCAATACTCCGCCGAGAACGGCAAAAACAAGGTATATATAGCTGAAAGCGGTCATTTGGTAACTTATCCTTGTAATTGCCATTACCATAAAAATCAGCGTGACAAGTATCTGGCCGAGAAATGTATCTCCGAAGCGTTTGCATACCATTTGTTTTATCAGCCCCATCGGGCGAATCAGGTAGCTGTCAAGATTGCCCGATGTGATTTCACTGTCAAGGTGGAACACCGTGTACCAAAACAAAACTCCGGCTATCGAGTACGTAAAAAGGTTGAGACCGTACAGCATAGTCATATTCTCAAATTTCCATCCTTCGATTGTCCCGAATTGCTGCGTTATCACCCAAAAGGTCGTGTAGGTGATGAAGTAGCAGTAGAAGTTAGCGAACATACCGGAGAAAAAAGAAAAACGATATTCCATTCGGGCTTTGAAAAACATCTTGACGTAGCTGCCGTATAAACTTAAAAACTCCATAACTAACCCCCTTGAACAACGGCTTTTCGCAAAGCAAGCCGATACATAACGACGTTCAACACGGCAAAGACGCAAATCCAAACCGCAAGGATAGCGAAATTTTCAGCCAATATGCTCATGTCAGCCGTTCCGAAAAGAAGCTCCAACGGGAACGAATACAGGAACCGAAACGGCAAGGCATATGCGATTGTCCGAATAAATCCCGGCAATATGGCAAGCGGTATAAACCCACCTGCGAGAAGCCGAATCGTATCGTCTAGTAGGCGGCCAAACGGCCATATCTCGATTAGTATGAAAGCTGAAAAACCGAGCAGGGCGTAAATCAATAAAAACAGAATATGACCTAACATAATTGCGAGTATTACCAAAGGAATATTGTAATACCCGGCGTTAAATATCAAAAAAGGGCTGTACACAAGTATGACGGGAAATCCGCGCAAAAGAAAATTTGAGCAGATACCCGCAAGCTCCATTTGCCATGACATGGAAAAGATATTGATTGGGCGAATGAGGTCGGTAACAAAAGCTCCGCTTGAAACTTTGCCGCCGATCCTCCCGGCGATCCCTCTGGCATAGAACATCCCGATTATGTTTGAAACAATCGTATACTTGGTCATGTAAGAAACCATATCGGGAGTATCGCGATATAG
>WRJC01000059.1 GCA_009782405.1 Oscillospiraceae bacterium | reverse complement strand
ACTTTATTTTTTACGCTTGGATTGTCGCGCCAGTCGTAAGCGTCAGGCGATAAGCGGTCAAGGCTTTCCCTGATTTTGCCGAAGTCGGATAGCAAAGCGCCGTATTCGCCTATAACGCCGCGCCTGAACGCATCGTTTCTTTTGCCGTCATTTGAAAGAATCTCAAAAACTTGCGTGGATTCAAGGAAATCGATTGCCGCCTTGATTTCGGAATCCGTCCCTGCATTCCTGTTTAGGGTTTCAAAGGCTTTTTTTGCCTTGTCAAATTCCGTATCGGAAACGCAGCACAGTATCGGGGTTTTGTATCGGGCAGACCATTCGCGCGGGTCTTTTGTGCCCGTTTTGTTTTGCCATATGCGGGAAAGCTGTGATTTTAGCTGATCCTTGCGGTATTCTTCGGCTGCTTCCCTCACTTTGATATTGCAATCGGTTTTCGACGATTCGAACATATTTGTCGGCAGCTTGCTTTTGACGTAGACAATATCGGAATCGCTCAGATCTTCAAAGTATGATCTGTATACATCGGCGAAAATACGCTGGTCATTTATCAACTCCTTTATTTCCCCGCCGTGCGCCATAAGTTCAAAATAAAACGCTTTCAGTTGCTCGGGCAGAATGTCATTCTGCTGGCAAATTTTCAAAATCGTGTCAAGCGCTTTTATCAGCGCGGGGTATTTCGCCCGCAGCGCCTCGCAGGAAATCCCGATGAATTTCAACTGCTCGCGCCACTCTTTGAAAGCTTCGGAAAGCGAATGAGCTGAAGCATTCAAAATCGCGTTGCTCTCTTTTACTACGCTGTATTCGATCTGCAGTTTGCGTATTTCATCTTCCCCGGTCCCTTTGTCCCACAGGCACGAATGCTTGACCCCGAACAAGCGGCGTATGTCGGCGATCAAATTGTCGGCGGCGCCTATCTCGTTGGCAAGCTTTGTTATTTCGCCGTTTTCAAAATGGAGAAGGTATTCGCGCATGCCCTTTTGGCAGTTTTCGCCTGTGAGCAAAACCGACAAATTTTCCGCGAGAGATGGTTTTGCCAAAGCGATCTTGCCGATTTCGAGCGCCTTTTTGTGCGCTTCATTGCCCTCTTTTTGGGCAAATTCGATATATTTCTGGACTATTTCGTAAATCCCGGCTGTATCCACATATTCAAGGCACCATACGGGCAAACTCAATCCGCGCATTTTTGAATTCACGGCTATGACCGCCTGTGATGCCGAAGAGCACGAATTGGCAGGAATGTTCCAAACTTTTTCGGTGAGTCCATAAAATGCCATTTCTTCGGGCGTCATTTTTACTATATATGTGGGCTTGGGGGACTTGCCTATGTAGTTTCCGATCATTTCCGCCAATTTGTCCGGGGTCATTGGTTCGTGGCCGCCCGACGAATCGCTGTACCTGAATGGATCGGATCCGTATTCCTTCAAAAGGAAACCAGTGAGGAAAGAATATAGGTTGCATGGGGCAAAACCGTGTTTTTCTTCCAAAAAATCATAAATTTCGCCTATTGGAATTTGGCCTTCGCGGGCAAATTCAGCTTCGATTCGTTTGTCCAGCTCGATTTTGATTTTGGAAATCGGAAGCGGGGATGTCGCCGGGTTTTCCCAATATCTGTCAATTTTCCAAACTTCTGGCAGCACGTTTTTTTCGATGCCGACGACTACGCCGCTCGTAGCCTGCGATATGCCGGATTTTGCGGACTGCTTCATGGCGGGCGTGATTTTCAGCTGGCTTTCCGAAAGATTTTTGGCAAAATCGAATGCATCGTTGAAGCGGGCTGTGACGATTGTTTGGAGGATGCTTAAAACGCCTTGCGCGTTTCCCACTTTTTCGCCTTCTCGATTGGCGTATGTGTAAACCACGAATTGCCCGTTCTCTATCCGTTTTTTCCAGTCTTGGTCCAATACATGCTTTGCTTTGTCCGCGCTTTCTTTCGATGAAGCGTTTTCGCTTCCGTTATAGTACATCGCCATCGCGGAATATTCGACATATTGTTCAAACGCTTCCCAACCGAGCGGGGTGGAAAGCGCGTCGATGAATACAATATTTTCGTATTGTTTGTCGTTGGCCGCCGCTTTGACAACGCTGCGGAAAGCCGCCGCTTCCGCGTCGTCTTTCGCAAAGGCGACGACGGCATGAAAATTCCATCCGCAAGTTTTGTCCCGGAGTTTGTTTATCGTGCGCGTAAAATCATCTATGTTCACCGGGTTGATTTTCCCGCTGCCCGGCTCCGATTCAAAGCGCAGGCGAAGGGCTGGCGAAAGCGGCAAAACGGAGGAAAGCTCGCCTTCGGTCACGAGTTTTGAAGTCGTAGTATTTTCCTCTATATCTTTTTTGTTTTTGTCGATTTTCGCCTGGTCGCCCGCGAGTACGGCGGCGGCATATACATATCGCCCTCCGCTTATCGGCTTGGCGACGAGGATCCCCTTGTCTTTCAATGTTTTTGCGAGATTTGCGGATCTTGTCCCTTCCAGATCGGGAATGCCTTCAAAAGCATAGCTGAGGTTTTGGTCCGTCGCTTTGAACAAGTCGATCATCCCTTTCAATTCCTGGTCGATCGCCTGCATGATCAAAATGGCTTTCAAGACGGCCTTTTCGTCATCGCGCAAATTTTGCTGCTGCGGAAAAATATCCAATATCAGCCGAATGGCGGAGCCAAGGTTATCCCTTCCTTTTTCATAGAAAAAATTCCAGAGCATATCCGCCGTAAGGAGCGGGTGATTATCAAAAGGCCCCATATTGTCGATAAACCACTGGAATGCTTTTACATCGTCCGTGTTGGACGATTTGATGAAATCGAACATGCTCCGCTGGTTGGATTTGAATGCAGACGCGATATTTTTTAGCAGCAACGCCGCCATGGGATGGAGCGGCATTATATCTTTCATCACTTGCGGATTGGTTATTTTCGCGACTTCCATGACTTTTTCACGCGAAGCCCTGACTCTATCGTTCAAGTCATCGGATAAAATATCCCATTGCTCCTTGGCGATCCCTTTCACGTTGAAAGCGTGGCTCACAAGGTCGAATGCGATGTTGTCAGGCAAAGAAATATTGATTTGAACAAATCGGTCGCGCACTTTCGTCCAAGTTGTGTCGGTGCCTATGGACAGCTGCCCCGATTCATGCGTGACGGCGATGAAATAGAACGGTTTCAAATTCACCAGCTCGGCGAGTTTCTGAAACTCGGAAAGGCTCTCGCGGTTGTTCTTGAAATAATCGGAAAATTCGTCCCAAATGAACACGATTTTTATGTCGTTGTAGTTGATGATATCAGAAATCCAGGCAATAAGCCTGTCCGCGTCGATGTTGAGCGCGGTGATGCCCTCTTTGTCCGCAAGCCGGAAAATGTTGTCCATCAATGTCTTGATTTCTCCGCCTTTGCGCAGCGCGTTCAGCACTTCGTCGGCGGAAGATTGGCTGAACAGCGCGGCCCATTCCGGCTTTTTCAAAAGCAAATCAAAAAAGGTGTTTTGGGCGGGTTCACCGATCCAGGATATGGCGCTTTCTTTCAGCGTGTTTTCCCCGGCGTAAAGGTTTGCGGCGACAAGGGAAGCTTTGAGGGTTTCCTGCACGGCAAAAAACAAATCCCGGGGCGAATTGATCATGCCCGAGGCGTAGCGGTAAGCGGTCACGATGCCTTTTTGTTTGTGGCCGATGATTTTTTCGAGTAGATCGGCCTTCTTTTTTAAAGGCTCGTATCTGTCCCAATAGGCGCGGAGGTCTTCTTCCGGAACTTCGAGAATCTTTTTTAGGGCATAGGCGCATTGCGATTTGCCCGTGCCGTAAGCCCCCTCAATCCAAAGCGAACGTTTTTCCTGACGCGCCAA
Organism: Oscillospiraceae bacterium; assembly: GCA_009782405.1. The sequence goes on along the minus strand of WRJC01000059.1, from coordinate 14,879 downwards.
AATGCGCTCCATGCTGTTCAGCATTTCGATGAATGTTTGGTGCGGATAGGTGCGCGTCCAAAAATCCGGGCTGGCGGCGGCTATGGACGAGTCGTTCACTTGAGGGAAATATTCTTCGTCGATATCGAAATATTCGCGGTATTCGTTGGCCATTTGATTACATCCCCTTAAACAAATCAAGTACATCTTGCGAGGATTTATCCTCTGCAAGCGTTATTTTTTCGAGATCGTGGGTAAACGAGGCGACTATGAATTCAGGGTATTTAGCAGATAAACCCAAAAGTATCGGTTTCATGTCATCGCGGTCAAGCCCAAAAATGCGGGTTGGGCTTACTCCGTCCCGCTCGATGCTGTCGTTTAAGAGCGTGGCGAGCGTGAATCCTTTGTAATCGTTGCACTTTTCCGCGAACTTAAACAGGCCATACAAAACCACTCGCGGGTCGCTCACCGAGCATTTCGTGCGCACAAGGTCGCCGTCGTCCGTGACATAGCCGAAATGCAGGTTCGTGCCAAGGGGCAATTCAACCAGGCGTTTGTAAGATTTGACGATTGATTTGGCATCTTTCGGTTTAACATCATCGGCAATTAGCATATCTTCAACGGTTTGCCGCGCATAACTTCTGCCGATATCAAAGCTTCCGACATACCATTCCATCTGCGGGTTTTCGGAAACAAGGTTGATAAGAATCAAGCCCTGTGCCACATCCGTTTCCCAGCCAATTTGCGAAATTAATTCGGCAAACAAAGTAAAATGGTTTTTTTCGTTTAATGAAGCATCTTTAAGGAAACGCCTAAACATATCGAACATCATCGGTCCCAAAGTATGTTCTGTAAAGAAGATTTCTTTTAGTTCAAAAAATGAGCGCAACCATTCCGGTTTTGGTGCGTGGTCAGCGAATGAATTTAAACTTTTCATTGAATTGCCTCCTCCTTGTGAGTGGCGCAACGAATGGAACAACAAACAACCGCTATCGATTGAGTGGCATTCGTGACACCTAACACAATTATTTATTTTTAATTTATTATCAGCAAAACTAATACAACCATTTTGGCAATTAGCTTCACAAACCCGGCAACCTTTACAATACGATGCTTTGCGGAATACTATGCGGAACATCTTGCCGAAAGTGGGTAATTCTTTTAATACGACTTCTGGAATTGTCACGATATAACCGTTTTTTGTTGATTTAATGGTAAATTGTATGTGTTCACCATCAAATTCAACAGAATAATCGCTATCGCTGCCGTATATATTTCCAATTGTTTTCATCCATTCAATCCAATCGGAATCGGGATCCGTGACATTTATCGTAAAATTTTCATTTGTATTTCTCTCTACACATCGGAATTTATTGTTTGATAATTCACGACCATTTTTTCTGGAGTTCCAACCGCCGTTTATGATATATGATTCGATATTATTTTTTGTGCGTTTGTCTCCATCGTAGGTTTTTTCAATTAAATCAATATAATCATCAATTTCTGATGAATAATTTATATACCGCAAAAAATCACTTGTACCGCCTGACATAGGACACAACAAACACCCGGCACGGCTGTTCCCTTTTTTATATGTTTCATTTATCGGTAAATTGTTTGCATATAAATAAAGCCATATCTCCGCCGAAGTCCATTCTAAAATAGGGTTGTAACTATACTGCCCTTTTTGCTTTTTTCCATAATTTTCATATTCATAATCGGATCGACTTATGCTTTCATGTTGACGAACTCCAACAAAATCAAGACTTTCGTATTCATTGATTTCCGTTATTTTTCTGAGTAAAATCGTCTGGGGGGCACTTTTATGCACTGAGCAGCACCAACGTAGAACACACGAAGGAGGGCCAAAAAGCTCCCAAGACTGCTTTGGCTCAAGATGCGATTTTGCAACATAAAATGGTATGTCCTCTTCTATACACATTTGATGTGTTTTTTCGATAACATCATAGGTATCGGGAAATTCCATGCCTGTATCGCCGAAAACCACGACAAAACGGCCTTTGGGCAGAGCCTTTTTAACAAGATCAAGAAGGACACAGCTATCTTTTCCTCCCGAAAATGCTATATGAAAAATACTGTAATGCTTTTTTAAACGCTTAAAATATTTATTGAACACTGCTACTATTTTTTTGACCGTGGTTTGCTCAATAATCTCGATCATTTCCCGGTTTGCTTCCACCATTGCCGATATGTCAACGGGGCGAAGCGATGTGCCTTCCGGTTCCGGCAGTATGGGGATATCATTTTCATCGTTTAGAATAATGATTTCGGGGGCGGTGTATATATTGCCGCCTTTCAGTTTTGCGACAAGATTTCCGCGATAATAATATTGGTTCGATTCCGCCCACATATATGGATAGTCCATTTGTTTGTCGTATTTCCAGTATTTATCGAAACCCAGCACATCCAATTCGGGCGCGTAAACCGGGCGCGGTTCTTTCGAAAAACCGGTCGGCGAAAAATTGAGAAGTATTCCGCCTGTATTTTCATCGTAGGTATACGAATACAAGTTCAACCCCTCTTTTCGCGTATGGCTTTCGCCTTTTCGATGATTTCCGCCGCTTTGGCTGTTTTGCTTTTGCCTGTATAACCGCAATCATACAAGAATTTGCAAACAGCGGCATCATTTAAGGAAACATCAACATTTGCCACTGCATCAGCCATAATTTCTGTATAGTCCATGGCACAGCTTTTGCGGATAACCACCCCGGCATTGATCGAATTTACCGCCGGAACATCAAAGCGAAATTGATCGCTGAAACGGCGGCAGTAGCTTTCAAGCAAAAACAAATTCCATAGGTGCCCGCAGTCGGGAAATGCTCCGAAAGCGGTAAAAGATTTAAGCGGGAGGTATTCGCCTTTGACAAAAAAATTTATCGCTTCATCGATCAAATCACAATTAAAATGAACGTGTTTTTCTGCCACATAAGTATCTTTATCAATACGAACCAAAATGTTATACGCAGCTTCCATAACTGTTTGACGGTGAATCTCGCCTGCCAAATTTTGTCCATAATCCAATAATTCGTCAAGCGAGCATTTGTCTATTGTGCGGCAATATTCCTCCATAATGGCCAATGCATTTAGTGTGTCGCCTTTGCGCACGATAATTTTCGCCTTTTTGTCATATTTGTCCGATAGGCAAATTCGATGCACGGCACCATAAATCGCAGCGATGGAGAGTTCATGGTTGCGCATCGCGATTTCTTCCAAGGGTAAATTGCCGATGGGGACATATCCGTGAGCGTTGCATTCCCGTTCGGCGGTATCCCGGATAATTTCCCGCTCATCTTCGGTTATTTCAATATGGGAAACATGGGCAAACGTACCCGTGTTGTTCCAAATGAAATCGCCGTTTTGACCGAGCATGTATTGTATTCGCTCAATGGGCGCATACTGCAGCCTCTCGGCGAGCTGATCATATGTCAGAAGCAAATCGCCTCCCCAAACGCGGAGGATTTCGCCTTCGAGAGCGGAGGAAAGAGTAGCATCAGCGAAACCAAAATAAGTCTGCGTAAATTTCGCATTGGGAAAAAATTCGCGAAGGATATTAGCGAGCATATCCTCCGAAACCACGCTTGCCTCAAAAAGCCAACTTTCATTTTTGGCGTAAAATTCGGAAAAAAATATAATACTTGCGCCGCCGGCGAAATATACATCAGCCAGTTCCTTGATTTTTTCTTTTGTTTCCGGCGCCACTGCGTAGATTTTTCCTTCGAAAGAGGTTCCGCAAGCCTCGATGTATTTTTGCATTTCTTCATCGGACAGCGCAATTTCCTCGTTTAAATCGCCGGCGGCAAATGAACGGAATCGCGCCACTTCAATCGGCGAATTCAATCTGCATCCATTTGCGAAGCGCGACGAAAGAATTTCGGTGAATTTTCCAATAATATTGGGATCGAGTTCAGTTTTCGGCGAAACTACAGACGATTCTTCCAACGTGCATTGAAAAAATTCTTGTTGGGGTTTTATGGGATGACATATGATTTTATACATATTCGGGGATATATAAACGACATCCACATATTCTTCGCCATCGAATTCATTGGCGTTGGCTTCCCCTTTTTTTATTGCTAAAAAATTTTCGTAGCTCGAACTAAATGTTTTTTGTAAAATTTGGGCGATTGGGGAGCTTGAATTATATTTAATCTGCAATATGGGCCGCAAATCTTCAGAAAATCCTATATTAATCATCTTCGCGTTATATTCATGTTCATCGACAATCAATTCGATGGACCAAATGTCCCAACGTGTGACTTCCTTGTCAAGATTTGCGCAAATATTTTCAACGGCTGGGTTAGGAAGGGCAAAACCATAATTTAGAAACGGCCAGTCCACTGTTTTTTTAAATGCCACATTTTTTTCACTTTGTTTTGCATGATCGACAATTTCCGCCTTTTGTTCATCGACAACGGGCGCAACTGCCGCATTAAGATTTGACAAATTTTTTTTAAGAAAATTTATATATAATTGCCCGGTCAATTCAAATTTTTTATATATTCTTTTATTTTCACAAATTTTTGAATCCAAAATTTTTTTATATGTATTTTCAAAGTCGCTAAATTTCGTATATTCCCAAAAACTCATTTTTTGTATGTTGTTTGTGATGGCGTATTCGGAAATATTATCTAAAAAACCAATGGTTGCATCGGAAGATATTTTTGCATTTAAATTATCGAGCCAAGCGGTAAAATTTTTTTTCATCGCCAAAAACGCAAAAGAATCCTGTTTGGTTATAGATTTCACGGCAAGATCCAAAACGTCATTTTCATCCATTTTAACCCTCCATGCGGCTATTGCCTATTTCGATTTAAAATGCCGAACGATAGGCCAAGGGTCATTATACCACAAGGAAATTCGTTTGTCAACACTTTGTCGATTATTTATTTCTTTTGATTGACTTATTTCTGATATAATATACCAAAAGGGGCGATATTGTGGATATGATATGGACAATTGGTGAACGGATTAGACATCTCAGAAAGATAAAAAATATGACTCAATCCGCACTGGCGGAAAGAGTCAACGTTACAAAATCGGCAATATCGGCATACGAAAAAGACATAAGGCAGCCATCGTATGACGTTCTGATAAAAATTGCGCAGATATTTCATGTGAGTACGGACAATCTTTTGGGTTTCAGCGCCAAATACGCCATTGACGTAAGCGAATTGACCCCTGAACAAAGAATGACCGTTTCGGAAATTGTTCTGGTGTACAAAGGATATAATGTGGCGAGCTCGACTGTAAAGCCCAACAGCGCAGAATATGAAAATTTGAAAGAAATGGGCCTAATGGGCAAAAACCGTGACGCTGTCAACAAAAATTTCGCTGACAATGACACGGATTGACGTTTACATTTTATTTTTCAATTCTTCAATTTCTTCGATTGTGAGCTCGGTAAATTCCACTATCTCATCAATAGGCTTGTTTTTGGACAACATTTTTGCCGCCATTTTTATCGCCTTTGATTTTTCGCCCTCAACCCTGCCTTCGGCTCTGCCCTCGGCTCTGCTTTTTTTTACAAGTTTTTTGCCGTTGGCGATTACATCAGCAAACATACCATCTACCCTCCCTGCGTTTTTTTCGTATAATATCTCTTTTAAATCGGGCTTTTTGTCTACAGCGTACAATTCGCTTAATATGTCCAGCGCAACGCCCAGTATGCGCTTTTCTTCGTCGTTCAGCCCGCGGATTTCCCTCTGGTGCCTCTTTGCCGTCTTTGCCACTTCGGCGAAATCCTGCGAATGTTCGATCAGCATCATGATTTTCAGCAGCTTAGACTCAAACCCCTTCACGCTCTCTTCGTCGTAGCTTTTGGCATCGACCACCGTGTACTTGAAGTTGAGCAAACTGTCCCCGAACCGCCTATGCCCGGAAAACATTTCCCGCAGGCTCGTCGCCGCCGTCCACTTGCCGCGCCCCGTGTGGAACACCAGTGGAACCACCGCCGGAAACTTGAAATTTTTTCGCTGGCGTTCTTTTTCATCTGCATGGTTGTACCAATCCCGCAATATTTCTACGATGTACAGCAACAGCCGATAAGCCATGCGATAATCCACACGGCTCTGGTTTTCCAGCAGCACGTAAAAAAATATTGTTTCCCCGCCGCTCTTCAATTTCGCCTCGTACAGTATGTCCGCTTCTTTTTTCCTGAAATCCTGCAGCACGAAGCTTTTCGGGATCGGCTTCAGGCTATTTGGATCGATGTCTTCCACCCAGGCCGCTTTCACGCAATCACGCAGAAACGACAAAAACGCCTCTTTGTTGCCGAACAATTCTTTTAACCGCGTGTCGTGCGGGTTATCCGTCGTTTTATTCCCCATTCTCATTCTCCGCGCATTGTGGCAAATATAAAACGCTGTATCATAATTATACACCCAATCTTTTGGTATGTCAACTATAAAATATATATTTTAAATCCGCATAAACCGACACGGCGAGGTTGGGCCTCATTTTGAAGCCCAACCTCTTTTCGATTCTATGTTTTCCTGTCTTTATCCTAATCCTCGAAGGACTGGAGCACTTTTTCCAGGTTTTTGTCCGCCGAACCCGCTCTTTTTTCAAACCATGAGGTTATTCCGTCGCTTTTTGCGGATATCAGATCCTGCATGAAAAAGGCGTAGCCCTGCCAGTTGTCGTAAATATAGCCGAAATCGAAGGTGCGCCCGTCTAAGAGCATGTCGAGCACCTGCACCGACTCGTCGTCGCGCGCGAACTTTATCTTCAGCGCCACGTCGTAATACTGCGGCACGACCGTTTTCCAGCTCTCCGCGTTCAGCGCGCTCACGACCTTTCCCACTCTGCCGGGGTCTTTTATCGTGTTTGGTATGGCCATCATCGAAGAGCCGCCGTCCGACATCGTATAGTACCGCTGCTGCGCCTCGTCGAATTTGGGGTAGGGGATCATGCCGAAATCGTCTTCCAAAGTCCTGAAACCCTTCGCCGCGGAGAACAGATCGTTTAAAAACACCGCGCGGTTCTCCCTGTATATCGTGCCGTCCTCGCCCCAGTTGCCCGCGAAGGCCCCCGGGTTGTTTATCAGCAGATCGTAAATTTTGTTGAAATTGGCATAGGCTTTTTCATTGGGCACGACGTTTTCGGGGATGCCGGCCGCGTTGTTTTGCATTATCCTCATGCCGGACGAATAGGTGTAGGTCACCACCGCGCTGTAATAATTGGTGGCCAGCCCGTAAAAATCACCCGTGCTCTTTTTGCCGTCCCCGTCAAGATCCTGATACATCCCCCTCGTCACTTCGTTTAAGGTTTCCAGCGTCCATTTGCCTTCGAGCACGAGCCTGTACGGATTTTCAAGCCCATAGTTTTGCACCAAGGTTTTGTTGAAATACATACAGTAGGAGTTGTACAGAATCGAAAGGCAATATTCGCCGGGAACCACGAAAAGTTTGTTGTTGACCGACATTTCCTTCACTGCGTCCTGCAAAAACCATATCTGCGACAGATCCACCGTTGGCATAGCCCCCCAGTCGAGATAGGGGTTTGAGAGCGAGGAACCCGCCAACTCGATCATGTGCGTCACCACCAGATCGAGCGCGTCGTCGCCCGCCCGCACCGCCTTCAAGGCCTCTTTTTCGGGGCTTGTGACCGGCACCGTCACGAAATTTATGTTGAATCTTTCCTCTATTTTTTTGTTTCTGAGATATATGGCGTCCTCCACATTTTCCCCTGTTTCCTCTTCGACGAACAGTTCTTTGATGTAGTGGTTGTCCCTGTACGTCACCCTGAAAGCCATTCCGCCCATGTCCTCGTCCTCTATGTTGTCCGCGACTTTCAGACGCTCTTCGAGCATCGAGTACTGCTCGTTTTCCGGCGCGGGGGATTCGCCTTCTTCCGGTGTTTCGCCGTTTTTTGCCTCATTTGGCTTTGTTTCCTTGGAGCACGAAAAAAGCAAAACAACCGCCGCAACGGCGGCAAAAACGATAAATGCCAAAATCCTCATGCTTTTAGCCATGTCTTACCTCGCTTTCTTTTTGGTATTTTCAGTTGAAAGTGACAAAAGCGCCCTGGCCGCTTTCGAGCTCGAGTTCGACAACCGAAACATCGCCCGAAGTTTTCACCGAGCCGGAACTCTTTTTGCCGCCGTGTATATTTATCTGTTTTTTCGCGGCGGTTTCGAGTTTCAGCGAAGCTGAAACCGATCCGTCGAACGGATTGTGCGCATTTGTCGCCATGATCGCAAAACCGTCGCCTTTCTTGAAATACCCGATCGCCGCCGCCTTGTCCGACTCGATTTTGACATCGGGCAAACCGGCCGGCAGCTCTTTTGCGGCCTGTTTTGCCAGCTGTTCCTTGATGCGCGAATCCGACGAAGCCATGTCCCCGCATATGCCCGTGCCCAAATATTCGTACTTCAAAAACTCCGAGCCCAGCGGGGAATGAAGCACGGCGTTTATGTCTTTTGCATAGCTGTACATTGGGTTTTTTTCGCCCTTGAGGTTCACGCAGGAAGTGGTCTCGTCCCACCAGCCCTTTGAATAGCTCGCGTGTATTATCGATTTCGCCCCGTATGAAAGGCACAGGTACACCTGCCAATCGAGCTGGAAAGCCTCGAGCGCGGCCTCGGCTTTCCAGGCGCCGGTCTGGATTATCACCCACATCTCTTTGCCCGATTTTCTGCAGGCGCTCGCCACAATGTCGAGATTTTCGAGATATGAGGAAAACACCCCGGTGAACGGATAGTAGTCGAAGCAGATATACGGCAGATCGACTTCGCGCACGTACTGTTCGATATGCTCGGCGTATGTGAAGTTGCCAAGCTGCGAGACCACTTCCTCGCCCGTGTTTTTGGGTATGCTCGCGTAGTTGGGGTATAGGTTGATAAACGGCAGCTTGTCGGGGAACAGCTCCCTGTAGCGTTTTGCCACCTTGTCAATATGCAAAAAATCCTTCGAGTTGGGCTCGTCCACCGGATAATCGCCCCATACCGCAGGGCTTTTGGGGTAGGTTTTCTGTATTTCATCGAGCCGGTCAAGGGGGAACTGGTTTGCGTAGCCTCCCGCATTGTCGCCGTCGCCCCCCCACCACATCGGCGTGGTGTTCGAGGTCGAGATGATCCCGAGACCATGCTTTTCGCACAGGCCGACCAGGGGCTCGAGCGATTCGACCGCCATGATGAAATCCGCCCCGGTATCGGCCGCCTGCCTCACCCCGTCCTCGGTCCACAGCTCCTTGGCGAAATAGAAAAGCCCGGCCGGATAACGCCCTTTGCATAAATCGATTAAATTGTTTGGCATAAAATTCTTACCTCCGTTTTTTGGGTATTATAGCTATATTATATCCCATCGGCGAAAAAAATCAAGCTTTATTTGGAAAATATTTTCAAAACGTTTGACAAACGGCAAAAATCCTACTGCAACAAAGCATAAACTCTCAGAAGCATTGCCGCAGCCTGGGCGCGGGTCAAATTTTCCCTTGGCAAAAACGTCCCTTCGCCGTCGTTTCCCGCGAGGATTCCCAAAGCATACAACAGATAAATCTCCGCCCCGTATTCGTCGCTCTCTTTTACATCCGGGGGGATTTGCGCGCCCTTTTCGGTTTGGCTTTCGGCGGGGATGATATTTGCGAGGATATATGCCATCTGCGCCCTGGTCGCCGCCGCTCCCCAATCGGCAAACTCACCGGGCTTTATAATCCCGTTACTTATGGCGTAATTTACGTAGATATCATGCCAATCGGCTCCGCTTGCGTGTTTAAAGGGAGCATCCCCGCCCGCGTGGGCGCGGGCCGCCATCGCCGCCGCTTCGGCGATTGTCACTTTACCCTCCGGCTCAAATGCAAAATCCGAAACCCCGGCCATCAGATTTTTTGCGTATGCCCCACAAACCGTTTCGTAAAACCAATCGGATGTTTTGACATCGCCAAAGGGCAGATTGCAAAACATCATTTTTTCGCCGTCGAGCGAATGCATCCAGGCGAGGCACAAGTCGGGGAAATGCGCCGAAAAAATCAGCTCGCTGTTTTCCATCGCGGTATTTATCTCCCCAAAGTGATGCAAAGCCAAGTAGCTTGCCACATCGGGCGCCGAAGAGATCAAGGACCATAAATCCACATCAAGCCCCTTGGCTTTCGCGCACGAATCGAAAAACATCTGCTGCAGATTTTCGACGTAGCCTTCGCTGTCCAAAACAAAAGCCCCGGCGGATAACAAGCCGTCGATAAATGCGCCAAGCCCCCCGGAATGCATATTTTCCCTAAAATCGTCCAGCCGCCCCGGTTCGTTTGGGTAAGCGGGCCGGTATGCAAGATACATTTCCTTCATTTTTTCGGAGAGCGCCTCGTACTCGCGGCCCGCGCTTTCCGGGGAAGGAAGGCATATGTCCGTTCCGTACCGGCCAAACCCCCAATCCCGCATCGCGAGTTTGGCGGCGATGTCGTTTGGGTTGACGATGTTGAATACGCCGGCGCAACCGGTATTTTGCCCGTTTGATACGCGGAGCCCCATCGGAGCCTCGAAACAATATGCGTATAGCTTGGCGTCGCCGAATTTTTGCCCCCCGCAAATCTCGCCCGCGACCAGATTGGCCACTGCGCCGGCCCTGCTGTATCCGGTCAGCCATATTTTCAAATCGCCCCCGATCTGATGGCTTTGGATGTATGAGGCGATTTCATCGGTCACGATATCCCGCGCTTTTTTAAAGCCCGCATGGAAATTTTCATCCATGCCGACCTCGAAATTCCCGGCCCATTCGGCTCCGTAGCCGAATCCGCGGATGACTGCGGCCAAAACGGTGAAATCGCCGATATTTTTGCTGGCGATCGCCACCCCGATGTTGTCGGGCTCGGTATTCGCCGCGTTTTTGTTGCTTCTTGCGTAATAGCCGTTTGGCTCGATTTGGGCAAACCCGATCTCCGAAAGCACCCGTTCCAGTTCTTTGAGGTCATATGTGCAAAGCGAAAGCGCCAAAGACATCTTCGCCAAATCATGGTCATAAATATCGGGGGCTTTGGAAAAATAGCCGTCTTCGTATTCAAACGGGGCTATCCTTCCGGTTTCGTGCGAGCTTGCCCCAAACCCGCTCCAATAGCCAAAGCTGCCCTCGATTTTTTCGCTTGCGGAATTTTTTTCGGCTGCCGCCGCCGCGACAGCCAAAGCGAGCGCAAAAATCAATGAGACGGCGATCCCAAAAATTTTCTTTTTCATCGGCGATACCTCATTTTCAAAATAAAAAAATATCGGGCCGCCGGCCCGATATTTTGGTTGCTATTTCCCGGCGAGCTTTGCTATTTCCTCGGCGAAATTGTCCTCTCTTTTTTGGATCCCTTCGCCCTTTTCGTATTTATAGAAAGCCGCGACTTTCACTTTTCCGCCGACCTGTTTGGCGTAATTTGCGACATAGGCGCCCACATTGATTTTTTCTTCTTTCACGTAGCCCTGTTCCAAGAGGCAGTTTTCCTCGTAATATTTCCTGATCCTGCCCTCCACCATCTTCTCGATCACCGCTGCGGGCTTTTTCGCGTTTTCCTCGTCGTTTTTGATCTGCGCCGCGATTATTTCCTTCTCCTCCGCGATGACCGCCGCAGGCACGTCCTCCCTGGCCACGTAGAGCGGGTTCATCGAGGCCACTTGCAGCGCGATGTTCTTTTTGAATTCCGCGAAGCCCTCCCCGGAAGCCGCCGCCTCGTCCGCTTCGACCTTGACAATTACGCCTATCGCGCCTTTGTTGTGGATATATGTGGAGAGTATGCCCCGGACTGCGACAAATCTCCTTATCGACATATTTTCGCCCATTTGCAGGATTTTTTCTTTTAAGGCCTCGTCCACCGTCGTCCCGTCGCCAAACGGCATGGCGAGAAGCTCGCCTACGTCCGCGGGCTTGTTTTTCAAGATCACTTCAAGGCAGCCTTTGACAAAATTCTGGAAATTTTCGTTTTTGGCCACGAAGTCGGTTTCGGAATTGACCTCCGCCATTACCGCAGTGCCCGATGCTTCGTCGCAGAGTATGTCCACGAGCCCTTCCGCCGCTATCCTGCCGGCCTTTTTGGCCGCCACCGCGAGCCCTCTCTCCCTGAGCAGTTTTATCGCTTCGTCGAAGTTGCCTGCGGCCTCCTCCAACGCTTTTTTGCAGTCCATCATGCCGACGCCCGTTTTGGCCCTGAGCTCGGACACGTCTTTTGCGCTTATCGCCATTTTAAAATACCTCCGTAATTCTTCAAGTTTTTTACTTATTCTTCAGCGGCCGCCTCTTCGAACTGGGCGACCGTTATGGGCTCCGCTTCGTCGGGTTTTTCCGGCTCCTCGACTGTTTCAGTTGGGGCCTCCGCAAACGATTCGCCCTGTTTTCCCTCGATCAGCGCGTCGGAAACCGTGGCCGCGATCAGCCTTATCGCCCTGATGGCGTCGTCGTTTCCGGGGATCGGATAGTCGAGCTCGTCGGGGTCGCAGTTGGTGTCGGCTATCGCCACTATCGGTATGTTGAGCTTTTTGGCTTCCAAAACGGCGTTTCTCTCCTTGCGCGGGTCCACGATGAACAGCGCGTTTGGCAGTGAGGTCATGTCTTTTATGCCGCCGTAGTTGTGTTCCAAATCGTTGATTTCCTTTATGAGCGCGATCACTTCTTTTTTGGGGAGCATGTCGAAGGTGCCGTCCTCCTGCATTTTATACAGGCTGTGGAGGCGGTTTATGCTCTTTTTGATCGTCTTGAAGTTGGTGAGCATTCCGCCCGGCCATCTCTGGTTGACATAGAACATCCCGCTCCTGGCGGCCTCCTCGCGGATCGATTCCTGCGCCTGTTTCTTGGTGCCGATAAAGAGCACGGAGCCGCCGTCCTCGGACAGCTGGCGCACATAGGCGTAGGCCTCCTCGATTTTTTTGACTGTTTTTTGCAGGTCGATAACATGGATCCCGTTTCGTTCGGTGAAGATGTACTCCGCCATTTTCGGGTTCCATTTTCTCGTGTGGTGCCCGAAGTGGACGCCCGACTCGAGAAGCTGTTTCATGGAGACTACAGACATTTTAATTCCTCCTTTTAAGGTTATCTGCCGCGAAACTTGCGCCATTTGGGAAATCCCAAAAAAATTTTCCCGGCGCGCCCCCAGAGAAAAACTCCCACCTTTGGGGGCTCCCGTTAATTTCGCGTGAAATTTTTTGTTTTTGTTTTGGGACAAGCCATTATATCACAAAACGACGACAATTTCAAGGGTTCTTTGTGATTTTTGTCGTTTTTTGCCAAATTTCACACTTTGTTCATAGATGCGCTGATATTTGTGGTATTATATTACCATGCAAAAACAAAAAAACAAAAAGGAGGACATATGCCAGGCTACAAGCTTAAATCTCTGTATCCCGGGGCGGGTATCGCCGTAACGTACAAATGCTCCGCTTCCTGCCTGCACTGCTGCTACTGCTCGTCTCCGAGGCGGAGCGGCGACTATATGTCGAGAGGTTCCGCCGACAGGATTTTTTCGCTGCTTGGGGAAATGGGATGCAATTCGGTGCACATTGGCGGGGGCGAGCCGTTTTCAAACTTCGAAAAGCTGCTCGAAGTGTGCGAATCGGCTTTGGAGCGCCGCGTCGCCATCGAATACATAGAAACAAACGCCTCGTGGTACGCGGGCGATTCCGGAGCGTCCAAAAAGCTCCAGGAGCTGATGGCCCTCGGGGTCGATTGCCTTTTGGTTTCAGTCGACCCGTTCCACAACGAGTTCGTGCCCTACCGAAAAACAAAAGAGCTCAAAGAGCGCTGCCAAAAAAACGGCATGGGCGTTTTTGTGTGGCAGTCCAAATTTGAGCGAATTGTCTCCCGGATGGATGCAAATATTCCCCACGCGCTGTCGGAATACGAAGATCTGTTCGGGAAAGGATTCCTCGAGACGATCGCCGATAGCTACGGGCTGGGCTATAACGGAAGGGCGCTTCAAATCCTTGAAAAAATCCAAAAAAACAGGTACCCGGCAGAGCAATTGGCAAAAGAAAGCTCGTGCCGGGCGCAAATAGCCTCGCTGCGCCATTTCCACATCGACCCGAACGAAGACTTGATCCCCCCATCGTGCAACGGTTTCAGGGCGAATGTCTTCGAGCTGTGCGGGGACGGGATCGACGCTGACAAATACAAATACTTTACAGCGGTGGCAAAAGGCGGGCTGGGGCTGTTTCTCGAAAAAGCCCGGGAATCCGGTTTTGTCCCGAAAAGCGGCGGCTATGTTTCGAAATGCGCGCTTTGCTTCGATATGAAAAAATTTATCTGCGGCGCCGCAATGGAAAAAACGGGGGCTGAACCCGCCGACATAGGCCCTGCGGGATTCTTTCAGGAAATTTAACAAATTACGGCAGTAATTATTAAAAAATTTTGTGTACAATCATATAGGCATGGCGATAAAATTTGGGAGAGGGCGGAAAAATGGGCGTTTTGGCAAACGATATAAAAAAGCATCTGCCCACGATAGACTGGACGCTTGTCATAGCCGCCCTCATAAGCTCGGTCTACGGCTATTTGCTGATAATAAGCGCCTCGGGCGTTTTGGGAGCCTCGCAGTTTCGGAACCTCTTGGTCCATATCGTGGCGGCGCTCGCGGGCATCGCGTTCATGTTTGTGCTTTCGAAATCCGATTACGACCATATGCTCAAATATTCGAAGTATTTGTATGTATTCGGAGTGGTCATTCTCATTGTCACTTTTGTTTTCGGGAGCGGCGACGAAGTGGGGAACCGCAGCTGGATACGCATACATATCGGCGACACTTCGGTGGGCGGGCAGCCATCCGAAATCGTGAAAATCACATTTATCATGACATTCGCCAAACATCTCGACAGAGTCAAGGAAGAGATAAACAAACCAAAAAACATACTTCTGTTGGGCCTGCATTTCGCGGTCATATTCGGCCTGATCCTGCTGCAGGGGGATTTGGGCACGGGACTAGTC
>WRJC01000058.1 GCA_009782405.1 Oscillospiraceae bacterium | reverse complement strand
TATTCCTTAGGTTTTCGGCTTGCGTTTTTGACTGTTCGATTCCCGTCTGATTCAAAAAAGTTTCGGTTTTGCCGTTGCACCTTTTAAATAAGTTCCAGTCAGTTTCTCCTTGCCGGACGAGATAAATCATGACCCTTGGCCCTCCTCATATATGTTTTTCATAGAATATTATGGCAATACCATTCCATTTGCCGCGCTTCTAATATTATATCATAGTCAATTCGAATGTGCAAGGGGTAAGACGAAAAAAGTCACTTTTGGGCATAGTACTGGGCCTGGGCGAGCCAAAGCTCGCGGTATTTGCCACTCTCGTCGGCCAGCAGCGCCTCGTGGCTCCCCCGCTGGATTAGTTCGCCTTTGTCGAATACCGCTATGTCGTCGCAGAACCGGCACGACGACAAGCGGTGCGATATGTATATCGCCGTCTTGCCCCCCCCAGCTATCTCGTCGAACTTGCTGTACACCTCGGACTCCGCCACCGGGTCAAGCGCAGCCGTTGGCTCATCGAGCACCACGAACGGCGCATCCTTGTACAGCGCACGCGCAAGCGCCACTTTCTGCGCCTCCCCGCCCGATATCTCCACCCCTCCATCGTCGAAATCCCTGTACAGCGCCGTCTCCAGCCCCCTCGGCATCTCTCCCAGCCCTGCCATCGAAAGGCACTCCGCCGCACGCACAACGTCGTACTCCGCAGACGCCGCCACGTTCTGCCCCAGCGTGAACGAAAACAGCCTGAAGTCCTGGAACACCACCGAAAAGATGCCCATGTACTCGCCGTAGTCGTACTTCCTGATGTCGAACCCGTTGAGAGTGATCACCCCCTCCGTGGGGTCGTACAGTCTGCACAGCAGCTTGATCATCGTGGTCTTCCCGCTCCCGTTCCGGCCCACCACCGCCATGCGCTGCCCGATCTTGAATTTGAGGCTGAGGTTTCTGAGCGCGTATGTCTCGCTTCCGGGGTATTTGAAGCTGACATTTTTGAACTCTATCTCGTACTCCCTGTCACGCCGCTTCTCCACCGGTATCCTCCCTTTTTGCATTTCGCTTTTCATGCCGAAATATTCGAGGACTCCCTGCTGGCGTTTGCCTGCGATATAATAACTGTCGAATGCCAAAAATATATTGGAGATGCCGTTTATGAAATTTATGATCGCCTCAGTATATATTACAACCGAGCCTACGGTCAGCGCTCCGGCAACCGCTCGCAAAACCACGAGAATATATACGCCGCCCTGCAAAATGTTCCACTTGACAGCGTTGACAAATCCTGAAACACCCTGTATCCGCGAAAACTTTTTTGTCCAGCGGCTGCGTGTTTTTTCCCCGAACTTCATATAATGCTCAATCATTTTATCGACGTTGTAGATTCTTATGTCTTTGCCTTCTTTATAATCGTAACGTCCCCATATAAAATAATTCAAATATTTTTCTTTTATTCCCGCGCCGTCATTCCAGCTCCCCATAATCTTCACTTCCGCAGGGCTTATATATTTTACCGTGATAAATACTGACAATATCATTATTGCCGACAAAACGATGAGATATGCCGGGGTTGTGGCTCCGCTCCAAAATATTTGTGATGAAAATAGCGGAACAAGGACGATTATAGCCGCGATAAAATTGAATATGCTCCCAAAAAGCCACGGCAAACGCCAATATAATCCGGCAAAGCCGTTTCCCCAGCCATTGTCCATTTTGATTCGCTCGCGCAATGCGTTTGTTTCCGGGCTGTCGAGCTGCTGGTAATCCAAATCGAATAATCTGTTGGTTTCGGCCATTTCAAAATTGTTCATGGCGATCTCCACATGATAATCTTTGATTTTGTTTATGTGATTCGCCATAAGCGAAGCGACGAATATAATTGCAAGCCCCACTCCCGCAGTGATCAATAGCTCTTTAAAATTTTCTCCCGCAAAAAGCATGTCCAATATTTTCGCGGATATGAATATGGGAATATACGGATTGACGGCTCCTATCACGGCTGATATTATGCTGAAAATCACGCCCTTTTTCCCCAATTCATAAGAGGCTTTGAAACTCTCCAGTATCACTTTCACCCTGCTTTTTTTGGTTTGTTTATCCATTTGCCGGCGCCTCCGTGTTTTCATTTTTTTTATAATAGTGGCTCTGTATCTCAAACATATTCGCGTATTCGCCGCCTTTTTGCATGAGTTCGGCATGGCTGCCGATCTCCGCCGCCTTCCCGTCTTTCAAAAATATTATGCGGTCGCAAAATCTCGTGCTCGCCAGCCTGTGGGAAATATACAAAGCCGTTTTGGTTTTTGAAACCCTATGAAACATTTCGTATGTTTCGCTTTCGGCGATCGGGTCGAGCGCGGCTGTCGGCTCGTCGAGTATCAATAGCGGCGCGTCTTTATACAGCGCCCGCGCCATAAGCAGCTTCTGCTGCTGCCCGCCGGACAATACCACGCCGTTCTCGTCAAGCTCTTTGAGCATCGGCGCATCTATGCCGCGCTCATATTTTTCGATCTCCTCCCGAAGCCCTGCGGTTTCGAGGGACTGCCATATTCTATCCCTGTCGCTTTCGCCATCTGCCGTCATGGACACATTTTCCCCGACCGTGAACGGCATGACCACGATATCCTGAAACACCGCCGAGAATAGTTTATACAAATCCTGTTTCCTGAAATTTTTAATATTCACCCCGTCGATCAGCACTTCCCCGGAATCGGGGGCGTAGAATCCGCACAGCAATTTCACTATCGTCGTTTTTCCCGCCCCGTTCACTCCGACGAGCGCGATTTTTTCGCCCGCTTTGATTTCAAAATTGAAATCATCCAATGTTTTGCCGCTTTCTTCGCTGTAGGAAAAATCCACGTTTTTGAAAGATATGGAGATTGCCGAATCAAGCGGGGGAAGCTTCGCGGGATTTGCCGGTTCGGGAGCGTCCGAGCATTCCAAAAAAGCGCGCGCGTCGTTCATCTGCACGTTCGCGCCGCCTATATTGTTGATATTTTCGGCTATGTTGTTTATAAATCCCGAAAAGCCCGCGATTGCCCCAAAGTATAAAACAAAATCCCCTATATCGACTTTGCCGCTTGATACCATATAAATCAAATAGGCATATGCGGCCCCATCCCGCAAAAGCAAAGTCAATCCGTGAATGACCCCGGACATATAATATCTGTTCTGTATTTTTTTGCGCAGCGCGAAATATTCGGACAATAAATTTTCCCTTAGCGACATAAACCACGGCTTCATGCCGTAAAGGCGCGTATCTTTTCCCGCTTTGACGTCGCGCGAACCCGCTTGCACATACCACAGCTTCCTGCCGAGTTCCGACGATTTGTCCCTGTGTTTTTCGTCATATTTGCGCGCCCGCGCCGAAGCCGCGAAATTTATTGCAGTCAATCCTGTCAAAAACAATATTATGAGCGGATTCAAAAGCGACAAGACGCTTGAATAAAGTATGAAACTCACCGCCGAAGTAAATATGGCGATCATGGACCATATCATTTTCGAGCTTCCCGACCCGTCGCCCGCGTCAAAACAGTTTTTGGCTTTTTGGTGGCGCGTCCGGCCGTCCGCGCTCTCAATATTTTTATAGTCGCACGTGTACGATTTCAAGTGTATTTTGCGGAAATAATAAAACCTCATATTGTTGCTGTGGGCATATTTAGCGCTTCCCGCAACGCTTTGCATGACATTGACAGCCGTCATCGCAAGAGCAAATAAACCCAAGGTCATAAATATTTTTGGCGCGTCCGCCTTCCGGGCGACCAGGTCGACTGCGATCTTGGGCAGATATATGCCGAACATCGGCGCGACAATCGCGCACAAAACCTCGACAAGCATCAGCGCGAATAAAATTTTCGCGTTTGCGCAAATATCTTTCAAAAGATAAAAGATATTATCTAAAATCGAGTGCGCGGGTTTTTCCTTTTTTATTTTTTCTTTACTCATAAATTTATCACCTCGCGGATCATTGTATCATATCCACGCAAAAAAATCCGCGCTTTTGGTACGAAACGCGGATTTTTTGACACGAAACGCAAAAATTGTCTGCAAAATGGCGAATTGTCAATTTTTGATTATATTCAAATTTTCCGTTGTATTTTTGAAAAAATTATGCTAAAATGAATTATGTTAAAAATGAAAGCGAGGTGGACGAGATGAAAACCAAATACTTACCGATAAAATCGAATACCATCCTGTCCGCTTATCAAAGATAACCCGTAATCTTTCATGAAACGGTATAGGGTGCCCCCGATTTTGTCGGGGGCATTTTCACTTCCAACAAAATCATAAAAGGGGAAACGAGCATGAAAAAAATCAGATTTATTCAAATCCAAAAGGACAACCCGCAACATTACAAGATACTCAAAGATTTGATGTTTCCGTACAACAGGGAGCTTGACGCTGACAAGCCGGACGAGGAACCCGCAAGCGAGGATTCTATCTTAAAATTTACGCAAGGTTGCATCAATATGCAGGGGGCATATGACAGACATTTAGAGCTTGCGTTTGTAGGTGACGATCCGATAGGTTTTTTATACGGCAAGGTTGACCACGAAGAACATAAGGGGCATAACAAACCGGGATACGGCTATATCATGGAGTTTTATATCAAGCCCGAACACCGCAGAAACGGCTATGGCAGAATATTGTTCCGGCGGTTGGAACAGCATTTTTCGGGTCATGGCGCAAAGCGAATGTATCTCAATACAAGGGCTTCCGGCGAGGCGTTCTGGCGGTCAATGGGATTTTCGCCGACAAACGAAATCCAACCACATAACAATATGGCGATATGGGAAAAAGACGTACGCGGACATGATGCTGTCGCTATATCCGTCAGCGAATATCTGACACATGAACTTGCGGAAAAGATAGCTTTTTTTCAATGGCGTGGAAATACGCCAAAAGATTTTAACCACATACGCCAATTCTTCGTGTATGACGGAAAATATTCCAGCGATTGTTTCAACGTAATTGCGATCAATTCCAGCGATGACGTGGTTGGCAGATTATTTTGTCTCAAAAACCAAGAAAATCCAAAAAGGTGGTATCACGGCGACCTTGCGGTTGCGCCGGAATATCGTCGCATGAAAATCGCAAGCAAAATGATACAGACGGCAATTCAAAAAATATCCGACATGGGCGGAGAAATCATTGACGGCTATACTGCGAAAACGCACACAGCTTCAATAAATCTGAATAAATCGCTTGGATTTATTGAAAAACCCTGTGTACAGTTCGACAATTTAATACACGGTGAAGAACAGATCATGCTTGAACGCAGAATAGCCCGTGAATATAACGTAATTCCTGCCACCGCCGAAGAAGCCGTATTTATTTTTAAATTTTACACCCAAAACAGAGAAACCTTGCACGGCAGTTTCATTTCTTTGAAAGATTGGAAAGAAGCCGCGTTTTGGAATGACCCGGACGAACAAAATTTCCTTGTCTGTAGAGGCGCGATGCCTGTGGCATGGATGCGTGTGAACGGGCTTGACAATCCCAACAATCAAATAATGGCGTGGATAAGTATGCTTGTCGTGAGCGATAAATGGCAACGTCAAGGCGCCGGCACATACGCCGTCAATTATGCCGAGGAATACGTTATAGCAAGGGGTTTCACCAAAATGGGAATAAAAACGACCGGGGATAATATTGCCGCAAAGGCTTTATATGAAAAATGCGGTTATATCGTGACAGAATATAAAGACGGCACTTATCCTGATGGGACAACGGGTAAAGGTTATACATTTGAAAAAAGTTTATAAATTCAAATCAACAGCTAAGGGGCTGTACTGCCATAACAAAACAGTCAGCCCCAAACGCATTTCAAAGAATGCGATTATATTATCAAATATGCTCCTAACATTTTTCTTTCGTCATTGTCGGCGCAGTCGGGGGCAAGCGTTGCGAATGTTTACAAATTCGTTATTGAAAAAATCAGTTTTTCGTGATACAATGAAGTTTGCGATAGGGGGTAACGGTTTATGAGGAAGCAGAGAATATATTTGGAAACCACCCTGTTCAATTTCTATTTTGACGAGGACAGGGAAGCCCATGCCGCTACCGTAAAACTGTTTCAAGAGATTGCGGCGGGGAAATATGAAGCGTTCACTTCGGGCGCGGTGATTGAGGAACTTACGGAAGCCTCAACCGAAAAATACGAAAAGATGTTTTCGCTTATCGGTGAATATAAAATAACAGTTTTGAGCGTGAGCGAGGAAGCGGAAAAGTTAGCAGACATTTACGTTTCGGAAAGTGTGATACCGATAAAATACCGCACCGATGGAGTGCATATCGCCGTTGCCGCCGTGAATGACTTGGACTTGATAATCAGCATGAACTTTCAGCACATCGTCAAGCGCAAAACCAAACTTGCAACAGGGAGCATTAACGCCATTAACGGCTACCGTGCCGTGGAAATCTTTAATCCGATGGAGGTTGTGGAAAATGAAAGCGATTAGCCCTATCGAGCAAGAGGTCAATAAAATTCGACTTGCGATTTACGAAAAAACAAAAGACATGACCCCCGCACAGAGAGCGGAGCGTACAAATAAAATTGCGGAAGCCGCCGCGCAAAAATACGGCTTCAAAATAATCGAAAGCGCAAAGCCCCGAACGGTATAACAGGAGAGTGTCAAAATAGGTTTTTTATACGGCAAGGTTGACCACGAAGAACATAAAGGGCATAAAAAACCGGGATACGATTATATCATGCGATTATATTATCAAATATGCTCCTAACATTTTTCTTTCGTCATTGTCGGCGCAACTGATATAACCATTTTCCAATGCTCCTTCCAGCACCGCGCCCCGCATTGAAAAAATATTAGCGCAGGCATGATATATCTGATAATGATCGTTTTTGAAAAAATCAGGTATTTCACGGTATATGATTTCGCGGCAAAACTGATAATGCTCCAACGCGATATTATATACTTCCCAATACAAGCGATCGTGCTTTTCGGATTGGTCTGCGGTCATTTCACCGATTTTATCGTTAAAAGTGACACGGAATGTCGGCTTATAGCCGCTTTTTGACTTTTCAAGATAGCCGTGCTTCATTAAATTATCGAAAACCCGCTGCTCGATTCCGTTTGTGTTTTGTTTTGCCGCCGCGACAAGAGCAAGTCCTTCTTCATGAGTTAAATTTACCGGGGTTTTATGCTCAATGCCTTTGTATTTGAACTTAAATTGAATGAAATTAACGTATTCTGCGTTTTCAGGTTTGCCTACGCCGCAGCCGTGACTGCCGACAAAATCCGGTCGTTCACCGTCATATTCTTCCAGACCAAGCAAATCCCACTCCCCGCCGTCAGGTCGTATTGTTCGCCCGTATTTGCTGAGTTTTGCATCGGCAGAATAATCATTGCCTTTTTCAGCATCGCCTAAGACTCCGAATGAAACTTCGTCGATTTTCAACATCAGCATCGCCCACTTCATATCGTCGTAAGGCTGATAACCCTCGTGCCATTGATAACCGTTTTCTTCAAAACCTTTCACTTGATTCTCTATTAACGCTATGAGTTTATTTGTCAATGCGGGCGTGATTGATTTGAGGTGCGCGTAAATACTCTCTTGTGCTTTTGCGCTTACGATAAAAAAGTTTGTTTCATACTTCTTCCCGTTTTTGCGGAGAAAACCGTCCCAAGACAAAAATTCCAATTCATCTTCCAAGTATGTTAAAGCCACGCCTAACTCGATTGCGAGTTCTTCCGCTGTCGAAGGCGTCCTGTAAGCCGCAAGGAGGATATTTTTAATCAATTTTCTACTTATCACAGACCACGGTTCGCCATTTTTGCCGGAACTTCCGTTCATCATAAACCCTATATTTTCCGGCTTGTAACTCAATACACCAAATTCTCTTGCCATTTCCATTCCCTCTTTCAATATATTTCGTGAACGGGAAAGTTTAGACTTGACCGTCCCGGTGGGGAGGTTTAACGAAGCGGCTATATCATTTATGTTGCGGTACTCAATGTAATAGGCGATAACAACATTCCGGTATTCGCTTGAAATAAAAGCCAGCTCGCGGCGCAACAATTTAATATCTTCTTGAAGGATTAAATCATCGTCCAGGCTGAATGTATCGGGAACTTCAAGAGCGTTAATATCGTCTCCGGAAAACGTAATAAATCTCTTGTGTTTTTTATCGGCCCATCCAGAATATTTGTTTCTCGCAATTTTCCAAACCCACGCTGAAAAATTATCAGGCTCTGTTCCTTTTCTTAATTCTTGAATTATATTCAACGCAATGTCTGCCGCCAAATCTTCGGCTTCATTATCATTGCTTACTTTTTTCAAACAAAAATAATAAAGTTTTTCAAAATATTCATCGGCAAAAAGCTGTATTAATTTTTCGGTGTGGTTGTTATCCGACATACCGTTCGCACCCCCTTTCGCTAATATAGTGCGGGGAATTAAAAAAAGGTTGCATAACAAATTAAAAATATTTTTATTATTGTGGTATAATATAAGAAAAACTTTTCATATTCAAGAAGGTAAGCCATGTTCCGAAAATCATTAAAATCCGTAGCTATAGTGTTTCGGTACGCGCCGGGGCTGACCGTTTTGAAAATAGTTCAAATCGGTCTGTCGGCGGTTCTTGGGCCGCTGTCGATTTACTTCACGCAGCGCATTATCGATGAAGCGGCAAATATTATTACAAATGGCGCCGCCTGGAACGGGCTGATATTATGGGTGGCATTGTTATTGTTTTCCATGCTGTTTTTCAGCGCAGTCGGCGGCGGTTTCCTCAGTGGCATCTTGTATGTGTCGATCCGGCGCAAGCTCACTATCGCAATGACGCCGGATGTGCTGGAGAAATTCAAGCGGCTTGATTACGCCTGCTTTGAAGATAAAGACGTACAGGACACTTTGCAGCGTATGTCCTCCGACCCCCAGTACAAAGTTTTTCAATTATTTCTCACGATACTCGGCGTGCTTGAGTGCATGGTAGGCGTGGTCGGCGCGGCGTTGATTTTCGCGCAAGCCGGATGGTGGTTTGTCGTAGGTTTCGCGGCGCTGCTTGTGCCGATGATATGGCTTGATTTCAAAGCCGCCAATATGATGAATACGATGTTCAACGAACAGTCCGCAGACGAGCGAAAAATGCACTATCTCGGCGGGCTGCTGTCAAATAAATCGCCGTTGTTTGAGCTTAAAATATTCCGCGCGGCGGATTACATAGCCAAGAAATGGCGCGGCATTTCCCGTGATGTTCTCGATACCCGCGTAAAAACCACAATCCGCTCTCAAAAATTTTTCCTTATCAGCACAATCCTTTTCAAGTGCTGGTCTTTTTTTATCGTGCTCGGTTTTGTGTCTGCCATCATAAACGGCAGTATTACAATCGGATTGTTTACGGCGCTGATAACCTCAACATGGGTTATCTTACAGAACGCGGACATGCTTTCCCATACGGTGCAGAATTTGCGTCAGCGGTATCTTTTAATGGAACACTATTACAAGTTTTTAGCCCTGCCGGAGATGCAAAGCGAGGGCGAACCGTTGACCGATGAACCGCCGCATATCGTTTTTGAAAACGTAGTATTTACATATCCCAAAACGGACATAAAAATTCTAAACGGCGTCAGCTTCGAGGTGAATCAAGGCGAGCGCGTCGCGCTTGTCGGCGAGAACGGCGCGGGAAAATCCACAATCATCAAGCTCCTGTGCAGACTATACAAGCCGGACAGCGGCCGCATACTTATTAACGGCATGGATATCCAAACGGTAAACGCCGCCGCTCTGCGCCGCGTGTTCAGCGTGGTTTTTCAGGATTTTTGCAAATACACTCTGACGCTCCGCGAAAACGTGGCGTTCGGCGATTTATCGAAACTGCATGACGATAATGCGTTACAAAATGCGCTTAAAATGGGGCTTGCCGACGGGATTGCCGAACTCGATGCGCCGCTTGGCAAACTGGAGGAAAACGGCGTGGACATATCCGGCGGCGAGTGGCAGCGCGTCGCGGTTGCGCGGGCGTGCCTGCCGGACAGCGCGTTTGTAATCCTCGACGAACCGACCGCTTCGCTTGACCCGGTCGCCGAAAGCAATATGTATAACAGCTTTGCGGAAGTGACAAAAAACCGGGGTTGCATAATGATTTCTCACCGACTGGCAAGCGCGAGGATGGCGGATAAAATCGCAGTGTTGTCGGATGGTGTTGTTTTGGAAATGGGCGGTCATGCCGATTTGATGGCGGCGGGTGGTTTGTACTCGCGTATGTACGCGAGTCAAAGCGCGTGGTATTCATCGTCCGCCGCAGGGGGTGAGCCCGTATGAAATACATACTTCGGATATATAAAAGCATTTTCAAATGGATGCCGTTTTCGGCGCTCATCACCACGCTTGATTATCTTTATGGCGCGTTTACTCCTGCTGTTATTACATTTATTTCAGTCAGATTTTTTGATAGCGCCATGCAGGTTCTGGATGGAAACCCCATGCAAAACGAGCTGTATCTTTACGCGGGGCTATATCTTGGGGTTTATCTTGTCAACGATTTGCTTGTGTATGTCAGAAGCATCGCGCTCAACGCCGGGATTTACGAAAAAGGCACTGCTTTTTTCCGCATTGCGCTATATGAAAAACTGGCGAAACTTCCGCTCATCACCTTTGAAAACGCAGATACTCTGAACAAGAAAGAACGCACGGAAAAAGCAGTCAACGATGAATCGCTTTCCGCGATATTCAATCATTCGTTTAGGTTCATTCGCGCGGGCATTCAGGTCGTCAGCATAGCGGCGGTCATGGCGGCATACAATTTTTGGCTGTTGCCTTTATCCTTTTTGTCGGTACTTCCGTATCTTTTCGCTCGGATAATCCGGGGCAAAGAGTTTTATCATGTGAAGAGCCATCAAGCGAAAAAAACGCGCTTGCTTTCATATTTGTGGGAGCTTTTTACTGCCCGGCAGACCGCAAAAGAGATGCGGGTGATGGGTTTTGACGGATATGTAACAGACAAATGGCGTGACGTCCGTGATGAAGTGAATGAAGAATTATGGGCTGTCGAGAAAAAGGACGCCATATCGCTTCTTCTGTGCGACGGTTTTCGCATTATCGGTTACGGCGCTTCCGTGATAATCGTGCTTGTGTTTGCCCTATGCGGACAAGTGAGCATCGGGGTATTCGGCGCGGCAATCGGGGCATTTTTGAGCCTGCAAAACAGTATGCAAAACTTTTTGGAGGCATTCGGATGGTTCACGGAACGGATATCGTATGCCGGGGATTATTACACATTCCTCGATATGCCGGAAGAACAGAACGGGGCGACGGAATATCCCGGCCTGCGCGAAAACATCACGCTCAATAACGTCAGTTTCAAATACCCGAACAGCGAAAACTACGCATTAAAGCCGCTCAACCTGACAATACGCAAGGGTGAAAAAATCGCGATCCTCGGCGAAAACGGGAGCGGAAAAACCACGCTTTCAAAGGTACTGCTCGGACTATATCCGCCGGAAAACGGGCAAGTTTTGTACGATGGAATCCCCGTCGATGATTTTGCAAAGGGCAGCTTTTATTCGGGCATTTCCGCGATAGCGCAGGATTTTGTATCGTACAGCCTGACAATGCGTGAAAATGCAGCCATATCCGATATATCCCGATTGTCCGATGATTTAAGCGTCAGATCGGCGTTGGCTGACGCGGGCGTTGATGAGGATATAGGTCTTGATGATATGATGGGACGCGAATTTGGCGGCAGGGAATTGTCCGGCGGCGGGTGGCAAAAGCTGGCGATTGCGCGGGGATTATTCAAGAACAGCGAGCTGATTGTGCTTGACGAGCCGACAAGCGCGCTCGACCCGCTTATCGAAACGGAAATACTCTCAAAATTCATTGCGGTGGCAGAAGGCAAAACGGCGCTTATCATATCTCACCGCGTCGGTTTGTGCAAGTTGGTTGACAGGATAATCGTTATGAAAGACGGCGAAATCGCCGAGGACGGGGCGCACGAAGTTTTACTGGCGGCTGGCGGCGAATACGCAAGGCTGTACGAGGCACAGGCGAAATGGTATCGATAAGTTTATACGACGAAAAACGCTCACTTTTGGGCATAATACTGGGCCTGTGCGAGCCAGAGCTCGCGGTATTTGCCACTCTCGTCGGCCAGCAGCGCCTCGTGGCTCCCCCGCTGGATTAGCTCGCCTTTGTCGAATACCGCTATGTCGTCGCAGAACCGGCACGACGACAGCCGGTGCGATATGTATATCGCGCTCTTGTCCCCCGCTATCTCGTCGAAGCGCGAGTATATCTCAAACTCCACCACCGGGTCAAGCGCAGCCGTTGGCTCGTCCAGCACCACAAACGGCGCGTCCTTGTACAGCGCACGCGCAAGCGCCACTTTCTGCGCCTCCCCGCCCGATATCTCCACCCCGCCATCGTCGAAATCCCTGTACAGATACGTCTCCGTCCCCTTCGGCATCTCCCCCAGCCGCCGCCTAAACCCCGACTTCGCCAGCGCCTGCGCCACTTTTTCGCCGTCGTAACCCACGCTTGCCGCCACGTTTTGGCCCAACGTGAACGAGAACAGCCTGAAGTCCTGGAACACCACCGAAAATATGCCCATGTACTCGCCGTAGTCATACTTCCTGATGTCGATGCCGTTTAATGTGATCACGCCCTCCGTCGGGTCGTACAGCCTGCACAGCAGCTTGATCATCGTGGTCTTCCCGCTCCCGTTTTGGCCCACCACCGCCATGCGCCGGCCGATGCCGATTTTGAGGCTGAGGTTCCTTAGCGCGTATGCGTCCGTGCCGGGGTATTTGAAGCTGACGTTTTTGAACTCTATCTCGTATTCGTTGTCGTCGCGTTTTTCCACGCTTATCGTGCCTTGATACATATTGTTTGGTATATCAAGAAATTCATACAATAGTTCAAGATATTGATTGTTTGTCCTGAGAGCATTGAACGTGTTCAAAAATCCGGTCAACCCTCCGCTAAATTGATTGATGGAATTGATATATTTGAATAAATCCCCTAATCCGATAAGACCGCATATTGCCCGTACGCCGATAAAAATATATACAAGCCATTCGATTGCCGAAGATAAAATCGTGTTTATATTTGAGTATCTGATTATGATGCGTTCTAATTTGGCAAATATGAGTTCAACGATTTTAACTGCATTTTTATTATACGCCATTATCATTTGTTTTTGATTATACAGGCGTATGTCTTTGCCGGCATGATAACTGTTTACGTAATTAGATGAAAGATATGCTCCCATTCTGTTTTGCGGAAGTATTTCATTAAATGTTTCATGGGTCTTTACAGTGCTTACCCCGTTGAAGTAAATTGTGATTAATGTGTTTATGACTATAAATATCAGCAATATGGCGGAACTTGGCGGAGAAGCGATTATGTTGACAAAATTATTCTGCGTGGCTGCGCCGTAAACAGTAAACGCCTTATAGGTTATGGCGATGGATGTGATCATTGTAATAATGCCGCTGACCGCATATTTGCTCTCATGAACAAGTTTCCAAATTCCTCCGCCCAATCTTCTGACATCATCTATGCGCTGTCTTTTTAAATGCGTTTCGGGATTTTCGATATTGCCGTAATCCATTTCAAGGGTTTTGCTGTTCAAATACATCGCGAATTTATGCTCGAAAATTGAATTCTTGACATTTATCGCGTGGGATATGATATTATTTAGCTCCTGAACCGAAACATTTAAAACAATCGCAAGGACAAATAAAAAATATATATGCTTAATATCATCGCCGCGCGAAAGCGCATTCAAGATTTCCGCTCCCATAAAAATAAAAACAAACGGAGATACAGCTTGAAGAATCGCGCTTATTATATTTAGCGGTATAAGCATTTTGTCAAGAGAAAAAATGATTTTATAGGCGCGAAAGAGAGTTTTGAAATCTTTTTTAAGTTTTTTCATTTGCTGCGTCCTCCCTGTAATAATGGCTCTGTATATTGAACATTTCCGCGTATTTGCCGTTTTGCGCCATCAATTCGTCGTGAGAGCCCGTTTCGGTTATATTGCCGTCGTCCAAAAAGAAAATACGGTCGCAAAATCTTGTGCTTGCCAAACGGTGCGAAATGAATATCGAGGTTTTGTCCTTGGCAAACTCGTTGTATTTTAGATATATCTCGTTTTCGGCGATCGGGTCAAGCGCGGCGGTGGGCTCGTCGAGGATAAGAATCAGGCCGTTTTTGTACAGCGCGCGGGCAAGGGCGAGCTTTTGCTTTTCGCCGCCCGACAATTCTATTGCGTCGTCAACGACGCTTTTTATCAAGGGCGTATTATGCCCGTTTGGCAAACCGTCGATTTTATCTTGCAGTCCCGCGAATTGGATTGCCTGCGACAGTTTATTTGTATCTATATCGCTTTTTTCGCATAAAGCCACATTCTCCGCGACAGAAGCGGGGAAGAGATAAATATCCTGAAATACCGGGGATATGATCGACTGATATTCATCTCTGTTGTATTCGCCGATATTGCTGCCATCGATCTTTATATCGCCGCCGGACGGCTGATATAACGCGCTTATGAGTTTTGCGAGCGTTGTCTTTCCCGCGCCGTTTTGCCCGACTATCGCTATCTTTTCGCCTTTTTTGATTTTGAACGAAAGCTTATCCAACACATTTTTTTCGGATTTCGGATAAACAAAACTCACGTTTTCAAATTCGATGTCCGGCGCAAAGTCGGGCGGTTTTATTCCTTTTTTTCTGTTTGATTTGTCCGGTATATCCAAAAACTCGCGCAAATGGCATATAGACAAAGTCGCCTGATTCAATGAGTTTATATTGTTGATAACTCCCATTATCCAGCCTGAATATGTCGATATTGCCGAAAGATAAAATACAGCGCCGGCAATCGTGATTGTCCCGTTTGACACGCTATGAATTATATAAATCCAAGTGATGCCGTTGCATAATATGAATTGGGTGATCGCCTGATTGATATCATAATAGCAAAACGACGCTTTTTCGGACTTTTTGTGCCACTTTATCCGTCCGTTAAGAATATCCGCGAATATATTTTGCAGCCACGGTTTCAGATTATACAGCCTTATATCTTTTGCCCTGTCGAAATCGCCGGAAATGTGATTTATATGGTTTAATTTGCGGTCATAAGGGGCATAATTTTTTGCGTTTCTCCAATGCCACTTTCCGCCCGCCCTATTGAAAAAATATTGTATAAGCGTAATTATCGTTATCGCAATCAGTAATAACGGATTCAGCATTGTTATAATTGTCCATAAAGCAATGATGCTTATTATGCTTGTTAGCGCATCTATCGATATATTTATGATATTGGTAGATGCCGAATGAGGGCTCCGGACTGTGTTGTCAGCTTTCTGCATTTTGTCCATTCCGTCGGGATTTTCTATGTTTTCATAGTCGGCATCCATGATTTTGTAACTTACCATATTTTGATAATTGAAACGAATTTTATTCTGTCGCCATGCTATCTTTGTGGAGATTATATTGCCCGCAACATTTAACAAAAATACAACAGCGCAAAATACGGAAATTTGAATGACATATATTTCAATGCCGGAATTATTTTCTATCAATGAAATCACAAGCCGGACAATATAAAGCCAGGCCAAATTCAATACGACATTCAGCGGGGCTTTTAAAATACATAAAAACACAAGGAGTTTCTCCCATTTCCACATATTTGACAGCGTAAACGATATATTCTGCCATGTCGAATATAGCGGCTTTTCTTTTTTTTGTTTGAGTTTTTTAGTTTTCTGCCCAACCATAAAAATCCCCCGTTTCTGATTTTATGAAAATATCATATCACGAAAAAACAAAAAAAGATACGCCCGGTACGCAGAATGTAGTTTTGAGTACGTGAAATGCAGATTTCATAAAAAAATAACCCAAAACTTGGATTATTTTTCTTTTGCATGTAGCAGTATTTCCGTTGAAAATACTCCCGGTTCGCTGTTTCGCTTGCAATAGCCGCCGTATTTTTCGCACACTTTATCAATCCGCATAAGCCCGAACCCATGCGTCGGGCTGTTTTTCGTGGATAAAAAACGGTTGCCGCTTTTTTTGATCTTGCCGTAAACGGAGTTTGTCACGCAGATATACAGATGATAGCCTTTCATTCCGATATATATGCGGATAAACGGGCGGTCAAACTCCAAATCCGCATTATCTTTCGTTTTTTTGCAGGCTTCCATGGCGTTGTCGAGCAGATTGCCAATCAGAACGCACAAGTCGACGTCCGTGATTTGCAGTTTTTCGGGTATGGAGGCTTTGGCGTTCACTTCGATATTTCGTTGTTTTGCGAGAGATAATTTGCTGCCAAGTATCGCGTCAAGCATCACGTTTCCGGTTTTCATCACCGTATCGACCGACTTCAAATCCTGTTCGAGCCTGTCGCAAAAACCGAGCAATTCGTCTATTTTGCCCGACGAGATATATGCCTTGATGGCTTGCAGGTGATTGTGATAGTCGTGCTTCCAGCCGCGCATCTGCTTGTATATATTCTCCACTTCGTCGTAATGCTTTGACATAAGCTCGTTTTGGTATTCGGCGATTTTTCTGTTCGTTCGTTTGCCAAACATATCATGCCTCCGGGAAAAACTTGATGACCGCCTGGTTTGCGGCTTCATATAAATTCCGCGACAACGGAATTTCTGTCATATCGTCGAGCACGATAAATGCCCGCGTGATTTTATACACGAATTTTAAATTTACGATAAACGACCGCTGACAGCGGAAAAAACCGTTGTCCAAAGATTTTTCAATTTCGGACAGATTCATTTTCGTTTTGTATTCCCGCGAAACGGCACGGATAACGACATAATGGTCTTGCGCTTCGATATACCGGATTTCCGACAGCGGTATGCGGTGCGCTTCGCCGTCAACGGCCAGCACGAGCGATTTATTGGTTTGCGCGAGGTTTTTCACGGCCTTGTTCAGCACCTCGAACAGTTTATCTTCTTTTACAGGTTTCATCAGATAATGCAGGGCGGAAACGTCATAGCCCTCCGATATATAGTCGGAAAACCCCGTGATAAAGATGATGACCAATTTTTCGTCGGTTTTGCGCAAATCCCTTGCGAGTTCAACGCCGTTCTGCCCGCCCATTTCTATATCAAGCAACAGTATGTCAAAGTTTTTGTTTTCGCTCCATGCAGCCTTGAAATTCTCCGCGCCCCCGAACATATCTATCGTTACTTTATTATCCCACTTGCTGACGATGGATTTTATATACTGAGCTTGTTCCGGTTCGTCGTCGCAGACTGCGATTTTAAGTTCCATCATATATAATCAATCCCTAAATTAAATATTATATCATTGCGGAAATGTTTTTCGGGCCGAATACCGCGAACCCCTTGACAAACGCGCAAAATAGTGATAGGATGAAGCTATAAAAATAAATACGGAGGGGACGGGGAAAAATCATGGAAAACAAAAAATATACAATAGCGCAGGCGGGACTCGGAAACAGAGGCAGAACGCATCTGGCTGGGATAAAAAGCAATGCGGAAAGGCTTGATTTAACGGCGGTCTGCGACATAAAACGCGAGCGGCTCGATATGATTGCTGACGAATTCGGAGTTGAAAAAAGATATACGGACGCAGATATGATGCTTTCTGAAACAAAGCCGGATATATTTGTGTTTGTTACGCACCCCGATGTGCGCCTTGAAATGATAAAACTCGCAGTAAAGCACAACATCAAAGCCGTCGCTTTTGAAAAACCCATGGCGACATCGCTGCGCGAAGCGGCGGAAATCACTAAGTTGTGCGACGAGCACAACATAAAAACGATTGTATCGCACCAGCAAAAATACCTTACTTCGATGCAGCATATGAAAAATATAACGGACGCAGGCATAAAGCTTTACACAATAGGCGTCGGAACGGCGAAAGGCGGCCTCGTGCCCGTGTATGACCGGCTCGGTGAGACTGTAACCGGCTACATTAAGGATTCGGACGGCAACCCCGTCACATCGAAGCTCGACGACGAATTTTTACGGTATTTAGCACGCGAAGGCGGCGGCTCGTACTATCAGGCGGGTTTGGCAAACGATACGGCGGCAGGCCTTGCGGAAGAATTTGCGACTCTTACAAAAAACGTCGCGCAGACGGAATCCGTCAGGCGCTTCACGCATCTGTACCAGTATTTTCTCGGCGCGGGCCTGCTGCTGTTTTTAACGGCGTGGTTTTTACCTGAAAGGAAGAAAGAGACGGCGTGAAAAAATTACTTATTATATCGGCGGCTGTGTGTATCGCGCTGTCCGCAGTGATGGCGGTGGGGTTCGCGGATAAAGACGACGCGGGCAAACGGGCGATGATCAACGGAAACGGATATTATGAACGTGAAATGTACGCCGAGGCGTTAGCCGAATACGAAACCGGCTTGGCGTCCGGCCCGGAGAATACGCGCCTGAATTTCAACGCGGCACAGGCGGCTTATATGACGGGCGAATACGCAAAAGCCGCCGGGTATTATGAAAAAGGCGATAAAAACGCGGAAACGTACACAAATTACGGAAATATATTCGTATGGGCAGGCGACGCCGCCGAAGACGCCGAAACACAGGCGGAGTACTATATGTACGCGCTCAGCGCGTATTACGAAGGCATATTGGAATACCCGCAGGATATGCCGTTAAAATATAATTTTGAATACGTAAAGAAAAAATTAGAAGAACTGCTGGAATACCAAGACGAGCAATCGGACGACAGCGACGACGGCGATGAAAGCGACCAAGACGAATCGGACGGCGACGAAGGAGAAGGC
>WRJC01000057.1 GCA_009782405.1 Oscillospiraceae bacterium | reverse complement strand
TTTTTGCTCGACCATAAACAAAACCTCGCTTAAAATTATTATATCTCCCTGTCTTGAATTATATCATAATTCGCATAAAAAAAGCGCGTTCCGTATACGAAAAGCGCGTTTTCGTATATGAAATGCGCGTTATCATTATTTTTTGTCTAAATTGGCAATAAAATTTCAGTCGTAAACGCCCCGTCCTCGCTGCTGCGTTTTACGTATCCCCTGTATTTTTCGATTGTTTTATCTATGCGCACAAGCCCAAACCCGTGATACCCGCCTTTTTGAGTGGCGAAGCGACCGTTCGCTTTTATTTGCTTCCCGCCCGGCGCCGTGTTAGCGATGTAGATATATAACTGCGTGTTTTTCATTCCTATGAAAATCCTTATGAATTTTTCTCCGTCCGCGATTTTTTCGCAAGCCTCGATTGCGTTGTCAAGCAGATTGCCGATGACAACGCACAAATCTATTTCGGATATATTCAACTTTTCCGGGACAGCCGCCTTTGCGTTTACATTGATTTTTTTAGAATTGGCAAGGGATATTTTGCTGTTTAGTATGGCATCTATTATTACGCTCCCCGTTTTCATGATTGTATCGACGCTTGCCAAATCCCCGTCGAGATGGTCGAGATATGCGTTCGCCTTATCGTATTCATTGGCTGACATATACGCTTTGAGCGTTTGTATGTGATTTTTGTAGTCGTGCCGCCAGCCTCTGACCTGACGGTACATATTTTCGACTTCGGCGTAGTGCTTGTCTATGAGGCTTGCCTGAAACGCCGCCATCTTTTTGTTCGCACCGTTTCCAAAAACCATAATAGCCTCCTAAAAATATTTTATGAACGCATCGTTTATATGCTCGTATAGCCCGCGGCCGAGGGGGACGGAAGCTCCCGTAGTCAATATGACTTCTTTTTTCGTTATGATGCGCACATGGCGCAGCCCGACTATGAACGAGCGGGTGCATCTGAAAAATCCGCCGCCGAGTTTGTCTTCTATTTCCGTCAGCGAAATTTTGACTTTATATCGTTCGCTTGCTGTATTTATAACGACATAGTTTAGGGAGGACTCTATATAGATGATGTCGCGCAGCGTTATGATTGTATTTTTGCGGTTTATTTCAAGCGCGAGAAACTCCGGCTCTTTCTCCAAGCTTTTCATGGCTTTGTCGAGCACTTCGAAAAATTTTTCTTCCTTGACGGGCTTGATCAGATAGTGCAGGGCCGAAACCTCGTACCCCTCCGACATATATTCGGAAAACCCGGTTATGAAGATTATGATTGCCTTTTCGCCCGTTTTGCGCAAATCTTTTGCGAGCTCGATGCCGCTTTGCCCGCCCATTTCTATGTCGAGCAGCACTATGTCATATATGTTGCCGCCGACTATTGCAAATTTAAAATTTTCCGCGCTGTCGAACATTTCGAGATTTATGCTTATACCGCTCTTTGCAGCCCATTTGCTCGCAAGCATTTTTATATATTCCGCCTGCTCGGCTTTGTCGTCGCAAATCGCGATTTTTATTTCCATGCCCAAATCCTTTCAAATCGCCATATCGGCAATGATTTAATTTTTCAAAAAAACTTGAAATTTATATATTATTGCGCTATAATGATAGAAACACCCTGTGTGTATTTTACTTGGGAGAAAATGAAAACTATGGATAACGCAAACGAAACAAAATGCGCCATGGTGACCGGCGCAAGCCGGCACATAGGCCAAGGGATCGCGCTGTGCCTGGCCGAACGCGGCTATAATGTGGCGATCACTTATGCCACCAGCCCCAAAGGGGCGGCGGAGACCAAAGCTCAGATCGAGGCGCTTGGGAGGCGCTGCTTCGCCTATGAGGCGCACTTAGAGCGGCCGGAGGCCCCGGAGCTGGCGGTCAATCAGGCGAGGGCCGATTTGGGTCGGCTCGATGCGATGGTGTGCAACGCGGGAAAGGACGCGCGCCACAGCGTGCTCACCGCGACCGCCGAAGACCTCGATTATCTGTATGCCAACAACATACGCAACTATTTTCTTTGCGTGGGGGCGGCGGCGCGAATCATGGCAAAAGACAAAACCGCCGGGAGCATAATCATGGTGAGCTCGGTCAGGGGGCAGCTGGCCCATCCCGACGATTTCTATTACGGCGGGCTGAAAGCCGCCATGGAAAGGGCCTGCAAGTCGATGGCCTTGGATCTCTCGCCGTACGGCATACGGGTGAACTGCATCGCCCCGGGGGCGATATGGAAGCCCGACAAAGACGGCAATTATCCCGAGACGCCATTTTTAAAAAAATCGATCCCGCTTGGCAGAACCGGATATACAAAAGACATAGGCGAAGCCGCCGCCTTTTTGGCGGGGGAGGGCTCCGCGTATATGACCGGGACCACAATGCTCATCGACGGCGGGCTGTCGCTTCCGGGGCTATGGGAGCAAAACGACCCGATACCCTGGGACTCGGAGCACAGGCGGCAGAAAACCTACGAAAAAGCCATGGAAATGCTGGAGAAACCCAACCGCTAAATTTTCTCCCGCTCGCGCGTGTCCTCGATGGCGCGCCGAAACTGGGTTTCGTAAAGTTCCTTGTACACCCCGTCGTTCTGCAGAAGCTCCGCGTGTTTTCCGCGCTGGGCTATCTCGCCCTTGTCGAGCACTATTATCTCGTCGGCCGCCATGACGGTGGATAGCCTGTGCGCTATAACCACGCTTGTGCGGTTTTCCAGCAGCGGGTCCACTGCCTGCTGGATGAGGCTCTCGGATATCGAGTCGAGCGAGCTCGTGGCCTCGTCGAGCAGCAATATCTTGGGATCTTTGAGTATGGCCCTCGCGATCGAAAGGCGCTGCTTTTCGCCGCCCGAAAGCTTGAGCCCCCTGTTTCCCACGATGGTCTCGTATTTTTCCGGCAGCGAATCTATGTAATCGTGTATGTTCGCCTTTTTGCAGGCGTCGGCGAGTTCCCCGTCCGTCGCCTTTTCGTTTGCGTACAGAAGGTTGGCCTTGACCGTCCCGTTGAAAAGGTAGGTGTCCTGCGTGACAAAGCCGATGTGCCGGCGCAGCGAAAACATATCCGCCTCCTTTATGTCCAAGCCGTCGATTTTCACGCAGCCGCCCACCGCGTCGTACAATCTGGGGATCAGGTTGATCAGCGTCGATTTGCCCGCGCCGGAGGGCCCGACCACCGCCACGGTCGAGCCTTTGGGCACGGCAAAAGAGACCTTTTTCAGTATCGGGAGATCCTCCGAATAATGGAAATCCACGTTCTCAAATTCGATGTCGCCCGAAATATCGTTTAGCATGATTGCGTCCGGCTTGTTTTCCACTTCGTGCGGCATATCGAAATAGTCGAAAACCCGCTTGCAGTAAGCCATCGATCTGGT
This sequence comes from Oscillospiraceae bacterium, assembly GCA_009782405.1. Next base: position 16,496 of record WRJC01000057.1, on the reverse strand, counting down.
TATGTCCACCTGCATGTTGAAAAGCGAATTTACGGGGCCGTACAGCCTGTTGATCAAGGTGACCATGACGGTGACGTCGCCGATGGTGAGCTTGGTGTTCCCGTATTTGAACATCAGTATTCCGGCTGTGAGGTATATGAGCATCGGCCCCATGTTCGTGAAGATGCCTATGGTCATCCTAAACCATCTGCCCACGATGTTTTCCTTTATGTTCAGCTGCGTTATCTCGCCGTTTGTTTTTTTGTACCTGTCGTATTCGTCGTCCTCTTTTGTGAAGATCTTCACCAAAAGCGAGCCGCTCACGCTCAGGCTCTCGCTTAAAATCTGGTTCATCTCGTCGTTTTTCTTTTGGGTCTCGGTGGCGAACTCGAATCTTTTTTTGCCCACTTTTTTCGTGGGCAGTATGAACAGCGGCACCAAAACGATCCCGATGGTGGCCAAAATCCAGTTTTTCGAGTACAGGGCGAAAATCGTGGTCGCAAGCGTTATCACTTGGCTGTATATGCTCGTGGGCACGCCGCTTATCGCGCCCTGCACCCCGCCTATGTCGCCTGTCATGCGCGTTATGATGTCGCCCTGTTTTTCCGTGGTGTAAAATTTGTGCGACATGAATTCGAGGTGCCTGTACATCTCGTTTCGCAGGTCGAAGCCTATGTGCGCCGAAACCCAGGTGCTCACATAGCTTTCCAGCACCCCGATGAGGTTCGAGGCGATGAACACCGAAAAAGAGGCCACGATCAGCTGCCAGAGCGCCGTGAAGTCGCCGCCGTTGAAGCCGTCGTCGATGATCTTTCCGGTGATTATGGGCGGCAGCAGCCCCATCACGGCCGATATGGTGATAGTCGCCACTATCACCGACTGTTGTTTCCAGTAGGGCACAAGGTATTTAAACGCGCGAAACACCAATTCCTTGGTTATCTTGGGCATCTTGGCCTTTTCCTCTTCGGACATCCCCCTGTACCGAAAGCCCCAGCCGCCACCGCCGCCAAATCCGCCTCCAAAATGCATATGAGATCGCCCCTTTCTTTTCTTAGCTTCCGGTCCTCCGTCGTCCTTCTGACAACTGACAACTGAAAACTGAAAACTCCCCTATGGCCGCGCCAATGTGCCGTCCAGGCGGCGGGCGTTGGTCCATTTTGGCAGTTCCTCGCTGCACGGGTATTTGGCCGCCAGGCTCTCGTCTATGTCGATTCCAAGGCCGGGCTTGCCGTTTGCGTAGACATACCCTTTGCGAAGCTCGGGGCAGCCGGGGAACACTTCTTCGGATTTTTGGCTCCAGCCGCTCCATTCCTGCACCCCGAAGTTCCAGGAGGACAGATCGAGGTGGATGTTTGCGGCGTGGCCCACCGGCGAAACGTCGCCCGGCCCGTGCCAGGCGGTGCGTATCCCGAAGTTCTCGCACAGTATCGCCAGCTTGCGCGCGGGGGTGATCCCCCCGATCTGGCTTATATGCACCCTGATGAAATCTATGAGCCGGTTGGATATGAGCCCCATCCACTCCATCGGGTTGTTGAACAGCTCGCCCATGGCGATCGGGGTATGGGTCTGCTGGCGCATTATCGAAAACCAGTCCACCTGCTCGGGCGCGAGCGCGTCCTCGAGAAAATACAGGCGATAGGGTTCGAGCTCCTTGGCCAGCCGTATCGCCTCGATTGGTTCGAGGCGTTCGTGGACATCGTGGCAGAACTCGACTTCAAACCCGAACCGCTCGCGCATGGCGGCGAACACCTCCAGCACCCTCAGCTGGTAGCTGAGCGGATCGTAATAGGCGCCGGGGCAAGCCCCTTCCGGTTTCATCGAGTCAAAGCTGCCCCTGCCGCCGTAGCCGCCGAACTGGAGGCGTATGACCTGGACTCCCTGCTCCATGAAGGCCTGCACCCTGTCCCCGACTTCTTTCAAATTCCCGCCGTCGGCGTGGCGGTAGACCCTCACGCCCTCCCTCGCCTTGCCCCCGAACAGATCGTAGAGCGGCATATTCGCCAGTTTGCCTTTTATGTCCCACAATGCCATATCGACGCCCGAAAGCGCGTTGTTTAGCACGGGGCCGTTTCGCCAGTAGGGGCTCACCATGGCCATCTGCCAGATGTCCTCTATGCGGGCGGGATCCATGTCCCTAAGCAGCGGGTCGAAGTATTCGTCCACGGCGTGGGCGACCGACTTGAAGCGCTGGGTGTAGGTGGCGCACCCGATGCCGTAAAGCCCGGGCTGACTGGTCTCGACCTTCACGATCACTAACGGTATGTTTTCCGGCGCGGTGCAAATGGCTCTCACCTTTGTTATTTTTGTCGGCATAAAAATTTTTCTCCTCTTTTTTTAGTTTTTCGATTTATGCATTCAAACGAACAATTCGTTTAACGTGGATGCAAGGTTTTGCACCGTTTCGTCCCCGCTTTTTTCGATGTTCAAAATATGCTTGGCTATCGCCGCCGAACCGTGCCATGTGGTGGCCAAAAATCCTTTTAGGTTTTCTTTGCCGTGAGCATTCGCATATGTCAAAAATTTTGCCGCATTTTCTTTGTATCTCCAGGGACATACGAGAAAATCAAAGCCGTGGCTGCCAAAAATATCCACGGAAACATAAGCATCCATGTCCCCGTAATGCCAGTCGCATATCATTATGTCCTTGGCTATCTTGTTTATCGCGTCTTCGGTGCCATTTCCGGAGGCTTCCCAAAAGCCGTACCCGGTCTTTTCCGAAAGCAGCCTGTCCCCCCACATATATGCGCGCCTTCCTTTTTTTCTGAGATGCCCGGCGAGCGCGTTTACCCAATCTGCGAATATGTCGGCTGCGGATTTTTTTGTGGCCCTGCACCTTTCGCACAGCCCGATGTCGAACACTTCGTCGCATCCGATATGCAAAGCGTCGGATTCGCACACTTCGGACAATTCGTCCATCAAGTCGAATATCACAGGCTTTATCTCCGGGTGGCTGGGGCAAAGGCTCCGGCAGTAAAAGACTTCGCCGGCGTCGGGGGTTTCGTCGAACTCGGGGTGCGCCCGCAAAAGCCCGTCCATCGAATCTTTCGATTTTTCGGACTGGTGGCCCATCAGATTCATTTTCGGCACGAGCTTAATGCCGTTGCGCTTACACGCCTCCCTTATTTTAACCATGTTTTCTTTTGAAATTGCGTTTTGGGATGCGCATTCGGGGCGGGATTCAAACTTATATCCGTAACGGGTCAAAAGGACGAGCAGATTGCATTTTCGCGGCGCAAGCCAATCGCCGATGAATCTGACAATCAGGTCGGTGTCTTCGTTTTTGGGCACGCTCAGGCATATGCCCTTGGTTTCGCGCTCAAGATATTCGCCCATGTTTTTTTTCTCCTTTTTTTATGTACTCGCCTATTTTTTTGTCTTCGTGCATTATATGGTTCACAAGCCACCTCACCAAAATTTTGTTCACATCGCCGCTGAGCCACTCAGACGATCCGCTTTCGGCAAAGCGCCGGACAAGGCCGCCCACCGTCTCTATGAAGTCATCGTGTATCTGCTTGTGTTTCTCATATCCGGGATACCCGCACTGAAGCTGCAAAGCTTCCTCGTCGGAAAAATGCCTGACGGTATAGCCGACCAAAAAATCCAGCGTTTCCTTTAATTTTTCCGGAGCGGTTTTGTTCATGCACTCTTCCACCAGCTTGTTGACCAGCCTGAACACTTGGCGGTGCTGCGCATCCACTTCGCCGTTTCCCGTTTCGAAGCCGGGATCCCACGCGATGCCGTGTTTCATTCCGGATTCTTTTTTTGCCGGTTCTTTTTGCTTATGCCCGCTGTGATCCGCTCCGGGAACTATGTATTTGTTTATTTTCGCAAACAATTCGTTCGCATCTATCGGCTTTCCGATATGGTCGTTCATTCCCGATGCAATGCATTTTTCGATGTCTTCGCGGAACACGTTTGCCGTCATAGCCACAATAGGGATTTTCCCCGCCCACGAAAAATCGAGTTTGCGCAAGGTTTTGGTCGCTTCGTATCCGTCCATTTCCGGCATTTGGATATCCATCAAAATCAAACTGTATTTTTCCGGGCATTTTTCAAACATGGAAACGGCCGCTTTTCCGTTTTCGGCGAAATCGATGGCGGCGCCCGTCGCCTCTAAGAGCGCGGACATGATTTCTCTGTTTATGTCGATGTCTTCGGCTATCAATATGGCATAGCCGCCAAAATCATAATGGTTTCGGTCGTCTTCGGGCTGCGCGGGCTTCACCGGGGGGATCCCCGTTTCCAGGCCGCCGCGTTTCATTTTAGCCGTGAAGGCGAATGTGGCCCCCCTTTCGATTTCGGATTCGACCCATATTTTACCGCCCATCATCTCGACGATGCTCTTTGAAATCGCAAGCCCCAATCCCGTGCCGCCGTAGTTGCGGGACGTATTGTTTTCGGCTTGCTGGAAAGACTGGAACAACCGGGATTGCTGTTCATCGCTAAGCCCGATTCCCGAATCGGCCACTTCGATTTGGATTTCGCAATATCCGTCTTTTTCGCCCAAAAATTTGACGTTCAAATTTATGGTTCCCTCCCTCGGGGTGAATTTTGCGGCATTGCCCAGCAAATTCGTGATGACCTGCGCCAGCCGCTGGTCGTCCCCGATCAGCGGGGGTATGTTTTTCCCTATGTTCAGATTGAAATTTTGCTTTTTTTCTTCCATGCGAAACGATGTGACATTTACGACCCTTTGCAACATCTTTTCGACAGTGAATTCTTCTTCCGACAATTCAAATTTGCCCGCTTCGATTTTTGACATGTCGAGGATGTTGTTTATAATTCCCAGCAGATGCACCGAAGCGTCCTCGATTTTGCCCAAAGCGTATTTGGCCCGCTCGATGTCGCCCGACGATTTGCCCATGGAAGTCATGCCCATGATCGCATTTAGCGGCGTGCGTATTTCGTGGCTCATGGTGGCTAAAAAATCGCTCTTGGCGCGGCTTGCGGCATCGGCTTCCGCCTGCTGTTTGGCCATTTTTTCGATCTGGGATATGTTTTGGATGATTTCGATATATCCCGTGATTTCATTTTGCAGGTTGCTGAGCACTTTCACTTCGACCTGATAGGATACGCCCCCGTGGACAAAGCGCGTCTGTTTCACCCCGCGTTTCGCGCAGGCAATCGCGCAGTTTTCCGTGCCGCAAATGCCGACGGCCGAATCGCTGCATGACAGGCCTATGAGATCCTCGCGCTTTTTTCCGATAAATTCTTCAAATGCGGAATTGATGAAAGTCCATTTCATCTCTTTGTCCTGGACGGAAACCAAAAACGGGATCGAATCGAGAATCGACTTGTAGTAGTGGGCCATTTCCTGCCCTTCCGCCAATATGCTCCTCAATTTCGCGATCAGCGCGTTGAACCATTTTACCGATTCCCCGATTTCATCTTTTTGCGGGCAGTAAATCTGTTCGCTGAGGTCGGCGCGGTCTTCGGCGATGTCCTGAATTTTTGACCTGACCATGGCCAGCGGGCGTATTACCGACCTTCGCAGCAGCAATACAAAAACGATGAAAAACACTATGGCGATTCCCGCGAACATCACCGCCATCATTATAGAAGCGGCATTCGCGAAAGCGGCCACCATTTCCGTGTCCATCGCGCATACGATGACTCCCACTTGATCACCGTGATAATCGACAAGGGGGTGCAGCGCAAGCACCATGGAACCGTGATCCTCAAAAAAAGTTTCATCGGCGTTTTTTCCGTTTTGCAGCAATTTTGGGGTTATGAGCGATTCGATTGAAGCGTCTTTTGCTTCGATGATCCGTATGAAGTCCTCCCCTTTTGGCGGATACTTGTCCGGGTTGTCCAATTCGGGGGAAATTCCGGTCAATTCTTTGTTGGCGTAAAGGGAGATATATACCTTGTCTTCTTCCATTGCGGCATCTAAAATCGGCTCGAATTGCTGAAGCACCTCCGCAGATCCGAGCAATATGTCGTCGTCTGTGCCAAAAATCCCGTCTGCGCCCGGGTCGAAAACCGGAATGACGCCGCGTATGGCAAAACCCCCGCTGCCCGGTTCCAACCCCATGGTCGTTTCCCCCGTATCGAGCACCCGAAGCACCGTAGACCTGTATGCGCGGAGGTCGTCTGAAATATCGTTTCCCCTTGCGTCGTTTCCGGTCCCCTGCTCTCCGGTGGCCGGATCGCGCCACAGACGGGCCAAGCTCAGCCCATTTGGGAGATGAAGGTGCAATTCGAGCCTTTTGCCGGCCAATTGCTCATAAACCTCCAAAACGGGCGCGAGCTCGCGGCGCAGATATTCGCGCGCTTCCTGATACTCCGGCGCATACGGGTCAGGGTCGTCCCGGTTGTAGGCGTTTTCGTTTTTCAGGGCCATTTTGTATGCCTCGACTACAACCGGGAGCCGAACGAACAAGGAAGCTTCATTCACGGATTTCTGCGCGCTGACATCGATCTGGCTCAGTATGAATTCTATGCGGTTTTCAAGCACGTCCTTGACATGTTCTTCGCGCATACCGGCAAACGATGAATTGAGCACGATAAAACTTATCAGGCCCAGGCAAAACACCGCGCATACTATCGGGATAGTCAGCTTCCCTATCAATTTCAAAATATGTTCCCCCTGTCAAATGTTCAGGCTATATCCTGTCGGGTGCAAGTCCGTCGATATATTTGCAGGCCTCGCCCAAAACATCTGCATAATGGCCGTAAATTCCCGCTACATGGTGTATGTACGGCCCGTTGGCGATTTTTTTCTCCCATTTTATCCAGTCGTCGGCTTCCATCCAGACATAAGTCCCGGTGGTCTTTGGCCCTTCGCAGGTTTTCGCCTCGCCCAGAAACATCGAGTATGCGCCGTTTATGCTGTCGAATCTCGCAATTGTCAAATCCCCCTGCATGAGTTCCCACTGGCCCCTGCCGCCTTCGTCGATTGCCGGGTTTTTTGTGTTGGTTCCCATCAGCGCCCTCGGGAAAGGCCCGCAATGCCACAAAAGCTCGGCGTTGTCGTTGGTGGGGTGGCGTATCGTCAAATCGGCGAAAAACGACGGGGTCCTGTTGTAGTTTGCCGCATGGAGCATGGCGGACGTCACCGCCCCGCATATGTCCCCTTCGCAGGCCACCGGGTATCCGATCCCGGTGAGTTCGCCTATGAGCTGGCAGGGCAAAATCCCGAACAGCGTGTTCAGGCTCGTCCAGCACTCTATCGACGCGGCAGCGAAATTGCCTTCGTCCATCGCATTTTTGACATAGCAAATCATCGCCGCCAAAGTCCTCGTCTTTTCCTCACCCACCGCGGAGAGATCCATCCTGCGTTTCATCGAGGTGATCCGGGCTTCGAGTTCTTCTCCGCCCTGCGCCGCGATTTTGTTGACGCCGGAGACCAAGTTCCCCGCCGACAGGGGCGAAACCTCGATGCCGAATTTGGACAGCAACTCGTCTTCATTGCACATCACGGAAAAAAATGCGTTCGGGCGGTCGCCTATTTTCAATATGCGCATGGATTTGAAAGCTTTGAGCACTGCCGCGCTCTTGCAAAAATCGTTGAGCCCGCAAATGAACGCATTGTCCGAGGGGTGGCAGTTTTCTATATACGTGAATTTCACGCCGAACCTGGAGAGCACCTTGCTGCTGGCCAGAATTCCGCACTGCGTGTCCCTGATCCGGATGCCTTCCGGATCCGGGCCGTCGTCCCTGGGGCCCCACAGCACAAGCGGCAGATCCATTTCTTTGCCCAGCTTCGCCACCACTTCCTCCGAACCGAAATCGGTATGCAGGATAAAAAGCGCGTCGATATTTTGCGATTTCAGATATTTCGCCACTTCCGGCACCTGTTCGGGAAGCGCGGCGATGCCGTCGGGCACCACGCTGTCGATGTTGACGATCTCCACGTTTTTGTCGAGATTTTTCAAAGCCCCGAAAGTCATGTCCTTAAAAATCAGCGCGTCTTCAATGCTCGTGAAGGCGAGCCCTCTTTTGACCGGCGCCACACCGAGCCTGAGTTTTATTTCCCTTGCCATAATCAAAAATTCCTCCGTTCCGTTTGTTTTAAATATGAAATAAGTTTATTTTTTTCTCTAAAAATTCCGTCATGTCCTTTTGGGAATATCTCATGCATGAAAATATGTCCCAGCCTTCCTGCCTGCCCGCATATGCTTTCGCCGCCTCGTAAAAAGCGCGGAAATAGTCGGTGGCCACGTTTATCTTGGAAATTCCGCAGCGCACCGCTTCCTGCAGCTGGTTTTCGGGTATCCCCGACCCGCCGTGCAAAACCAGCGGCGCTTTCAGCTTGCCGCTTATCGTTTCAATGCGGGCGAAATCGAGGTTGGGAAGCGCCGCATAGCTGCCGTGCGCATTTCCCACAGCCACAGCAAGCGACAAAATGCCGGTTTCCGAAAAAAATCTCAGCGCGTCGCCCGGGTCGGTGAATTTGCTTTTGTCGGTGTACTCTTCCACATTCGCCGCGCTGCCGATATTGCCGAGCTCGGCTTCCACATCCGCCCCGAACCCTTTTGCCGCTTTGACCACGTCCGCCGTGTTTCTTATATTTTCCTCAAAAGGCAGCCTCGAACCGTCGTACATGACGGACATGAAGCCGGAGTCCATCGCGTGCCTGAGCGTTTCGATTTCATGGCAATGATCCAGGTGGAGCCCTATGGGGACTTTTGTCTTGGAAGCCAAGGATTTGGCGATTGCCACCGCCGTTTCAAAGGAGATATAGTCGTACCAGCCCGGATAATGCTGCAGCAGCACCGGTTTTTTTGCCCGGTCCGCCGCCTCGACGGCGAATTTCATCGTTTCGTAGTTGAATGCGTTGAAGGCCGCCACCGCGTATCTGTTTTTGTGCGCGTCCCGGATTATATCTCCGGCTTTTTCGTAACCCATAAAAAATATATTTCTCCGATCTGTAATTATTCATATTCGCCAGGCATCATCCGTACAGCCATTTGTTTCGGTAATGCCGCACCCTGGATTTTATTTCCGCATCGTCGATTATCCCTGTTTCCATGAATTTTTCGGCAGTTTCGAAATTCGGTATTCCCGCCCTGCCGCCGATATGGCAAATTTTCACGGCGGAGACCGCATTGGCGAACTTCGCCGATTTTTTCGCGCCGAATCCCTTTGCGAGCCCCGCCAAAAAAGCCCCGTGGTAAACGTCTCCCGCCCCGAGGGTGTCGAACACTTCGACTTTGTACGCTTCTTCATAAAAAAACCCGTCGTCCCGGCAGTACCCCGCGCAGCCTTTTTCGCCGAGGGTGAATACCACGATTTCAGGGCCCCGGCCCGCCACCAGCCGGCTGTTTTTTTCGTAGTCCCGGCTTTCGCCGAAAACCGCTTTGTAATAAAATTCCGAAGCCACGAAAACATCGATGCATGGCGTGAATTCGTCAATCTGCCTGTAATGGCGCGAAACGTCGAAAGAAACCTTTTTGCCCGCGGCCCTCATCCAGGCCGCCGCAGTTCTCTCAGGCTCCCCGCAGCCCTCAAGGTGCAAAAAGGATGCGCCCGTTATATATTCCCTTTCCAAATCCCCGAGTTCGATCCCCCTGATGCCCCCTCCTTTGTACATGATGCTCCTGCCCCGGGTCTCGAGATCCGAGAGTATTATGGCGAAATCCGACGGTTCGCCTTCGACTGTGACGCTATGCGATATATCGACTCCGTTGTACTCGAAGTCTTCGCGAAGCGCTTTTCCGTGCGCACAGCTGCCCGAAAGCCCGATAAACCCGGCTTTTGCCCCGAGCCGGGCCGCCGCCGCCATGGCTGTGGCCACATTTCCGCCGCCCTGTCTGCTGAAATCGATTATCCCCGATCCGGAGTTCGGTTTGGGCAGACTTTCCACGACTGTCAAAATATCTATGCACGGCCTCCCTATGCCGATAATATCCATTCCGGTCCCCCTCATTTCAAAATTTCCGACTGTTGAAATTGAGCAGGGACAACATTTTTATGGCGTTGTCCCTTTGCGTTTTTTGCCCTTTTGCCGGGCGATCCCGTGTTTGAACTAAATTTTTGCCAGGCGTTCTTTCATGGTGGGTTTTGTTTCCTTGGGCGGCCGGACGATTTCGGGCATATATTTTCTGGCGAATTCGTTTCTGATTTCCACAAACGATATATTGCGCATTTGGTCGGATTTTTTGTCGGCGACCTGTTTGTTTACCAATTCTTTCAGCCATGCGACGTCCGCTTTCCCTTTCCCCTTTATATAGTCGATGATGTAGTCGAACGAAATTTCCTTGACTTCGAGCGGTTTGTCCATTTTCAATACTCCTTTGTTTTAATATGTTTTGTTTTTTGCCTATGATTATACATGATTATATCACCGCCCCGGCGATATGTCAAGCATTTTGGCAAAAAAAACAAAAAAAATTACAAAGGGGCAGCAAAGCTGCCCCAAAATAAATCAAGCCGCCATGTTTCAGAACATCGCCCGCTTCTTCGCGGCAAGCAAAATTCCGGAGGCCGCAATCGCCAAAACCGCAAGCCAAAGCGCGCCGTCACCGGTCGCGGGGGCGGCAGGGGCAGGAGCGGCGGGTTCCGGGGCGGCAGGGGCGGGTTCCGCCGGAACGGCGGCGGGGACATCGGGTTCCGGCTCGGGTTCGGGTTCGGGGGCGCCGACCACATTGTCGCCAAGGACGATGTAATCGTAGTTGTCGGGAACCCAGTTGCCCTGCCTTTCGGACGGAACGGAGACATAGAGAGCCTGAGATCCGTCTTCGGCGCATTCCTGAGAGAATAAATACAATCCGATTTCTTTGCCCGCCGCAAAATCGCTTCCGAAGTTCAAGCCTTCCGCTTCTGCGGCTTTTCTGAATTCAACCATATTTATTTTGTATTCCATCGTGAAGTAATTGCTTCCCTTGGCGTAACCGAACTCCAGATACTTCTTGCATTCGTCGCCGCTCGCAAGCCGATCCTGCGACGCCGCATGCATGGTCAAAAATCCGGTCAAGTCCGATCTTATCATGGAAACGGCTTCGTGGCCGCCGCCCGCGTTGGCGAAATCGATGATTATTTCGAAAGTCGTGAGCATCCACGGCTGCTCCATCTGCCATTCATCCACTTCGTCCAAATAAAAGCTTGCCACATCCATTTGAGCGAACACATAGAGATAATTGTCTTCCCAAAGCAGCCATGCGTTCGCGCCGCCGCCCAAGCCGCCGTCGCCGCTGTGGATATTTTTGACCGGAACAAACAAACCTTCGTCGTATATCGGGTCTTTTACCCCGTCGATAACAGGGGCGGTCGCGGTTTTGGGCACGCTGCCCAAGTTGTCGTTGTCGCTGTGGGCGAGCGCGGGCATAGCCAGCGCCGCAATGACCATAGCGGCTAAAATGAGCGCAATGAATTTTTTCATAAAATCGTTCTCCTCGTTTTTTTTTGGTATATTTGCGATCTGCACCGCGTATGGCTTTCATTATATCACGTCATAAATTAAAAGTCAATGCAAATTTGAAATTTCGCACAATAACCGTGACAAAAAAGTCATCTTCAACGCGCCGATATCCGCCGTCTGGCGAACAAAACGACTGCCGCCGCCATGGCCAAAATGGCAAAAATCGCGCCATCGCCGGTCGCCGGGGCAGGGGCAGGAGCGGGAGCCGGGGCAGGTTCCGCGGGAACCGCCGGTTCCGGCGTTTCCGCAGCGGGAGCGTCAGCTTCGGGCTCCGGCTCCGGTTCTGCCGGGGCGGGAGCGCCCACTACATTGTCGCCGAGGACGATATAGTCATATAAACCGGGATTCCAGTTGCCCGACTGGTCGGTGGGCACCGACACAAAAAGCGCTTGGTCGCCGCTGTCGCTGCATTCCTGGGAGAAAAGATACAAACCCACCTGTTTGCCCACAGTCCAAGCGCCGCCGAAATTTTTGTCCGCCGCATCCCCCTCTTTTTTATTTTCGCCGATATTTATCTTGAATTCGGCCGTATACGAATTGGCGGTTTTCGCAGAACCCCATTCCATATACGGCTTGCATTCGTCGCCGTTGTACCAAAAACTGTTGTCGATCGTCACGTTCGGGAAACCCCGGTCGTTGAGCCTGAACTGATAAACATCGCTACCTTCGTCGGCTTCATTGGAAAAATCGACAAGAACTTCGACAGTGGTAAGACCCCACGGCGAATCAACCTGTACATCCGCGTAATCGTCCGGCGCATAAAAGCTTGCCACTTTGACATCCATGAAAACGTAAAGGAAATCATCGTCCCAGAGCATCCATGCCTCCGCGCCGCCGCCTAATCCTCCGTCGGGCGTCGCGCTGTGAGGATTTTTGATGGGCAAATACAGGCCTTGGTCATAAATCTCGTCTTTTACGCCGTCGATAACCGGAGAAACTGCGGCTTTGGGAACAGTTCCCGCATTGCTGTTATCAAAATGTGCAAGCGCTGTGAAAGGAATCGACAATAACATTGTTGCAAGCAAAACCGAAATAAATTTTTTCATGACATTTTCTCCTCATATTTTTATCCTACATTCACGATTTGCATCGCGCATGAATATGATTATATCATGTTTCGATTGAGAAGTCAATGCAAAAATAATATTTTTGGGCAATTCGCATGCATATTTGAATTAAAATATTTTTTTGATTTTTTTGTGAATTTCAATATTTGCAAAAATTTGTTATATCCATTTCCACGAAAACATATTGACATTTGAGCCTTGGCTTGGTATAATAAGCTAAAAAACAGTTAAGGAGAACCATGTTTATGAAAAAAATCATCGCGCTTCTTTTGTGCGCGGCCATGCTCGCGCTTTGGTTTGGTGGTGAAAATGGCTGTTAAATTAATAAAAGACGGCGTTTTCCTGACAGATGCCAAAAAGATACTCGCGCCTTTGGACGGAGGCTATGCCGAGCTTTCGGAAAACAAGGAATTTTACAGGGCCCAAAGCATGGCATACCGGATTTTGGACGCGCACAACGCCGACAAATCCGACAAATTCAAAATGAAGATAAAGTTCGACTGCCTGGCCTCGCACGACATAACCTATGTGGGCATAATCCAAACCGCGCGCGCCTCCGGACTTGACGAATTCCCCGTTCCGTATGTATTGACGAATTGCCACAACAGCCTGGGCGCCGTGGGCGGCACGATCAACGAGGACGACCACGTGTTCGGATTGTCGGCGGCGAAAAAATACGGCGGGATATTCGTGCCCGCCCATCTCGCGGTGATTCACACGTATATGCGCGAGATGATGAGCGGATGCGGCAAAATGATTTTAGGCTCCGACAGCCACACCAGATACGGCGCGCTGGGAACCTTGGCGATCGGCGAGGGAGGCCCTGAAATAGTCAAGCAGCTGCTCGGCAAAACATATGACATAGCCGCGCCGGAAATCATCGCGGTCCATTTGGGCGGAAAAGTAAAGCCCGGCGTCGGCCCGCAGGACGTGGCTCTCAAAATAATCGGCGAAACCTTCAAAAACGGGTTCGTGAAAAACAAAATCATGGAGTTTGTGGGCGAAGGGGCGCAAAGCCTGCCCATCGAATTCCGAAACGGGATAGATGTGATGACCACTGAGGCGGGCTGCCTGTCGTCCATATGGGAAACGGACGAAAAAACGAAGCAATATTACAAAATCCATGGCAGAAGCGAAAGTTACAAAGAACTGAAACCCGGCGAAATCGCCTATTACGACGGCGCGGTTTTGGTTGACCTGTCCAAAATCGAGTGCATGATCGCATTGCCGTTCCACCCGAGCAATGTATATGAAATAAATGAATTGACCCGGAATCCCGGGGATATTTTAAGCCAATGCGGATTGTCGGAAAAGATGAGCGGCGGCAAAATATTGGTAGACCAGGGGATAATCGCGGGCTGTGCGGGCGGGACATTTGACAACATATGCGCCGCAGCCGACATACTCGCAGAAAAAAGCACGGGCGACGGCGAATTTTCGCTTTCCGTATACCCGGGAAGCCAGCCGATAAATCTTGAAATAACCAAAAACGGCGTTGCGGAAAAGTTGATGCGGGCCGGGGCGGTCGTCAAATCGGCTTTTTGCGGACCCTGCTTCGGAGCGGATGCCGTCCCTGCAAACGGCGGCTTTTCGATTCGCCACTCCACGAGAAATTTCCCGAACCGCGAAGGCTCAAAACCGGCAAGCCGCCAAAGCGCTTCCGTGGCCTTGATGGACGCGCGGTCGATTGCGGCCACAGCGGCAAACGGGGGCATCCTCACAGCGGCCACGGAAACAAAAACCGCTTACCGCGAGCCGGAATTTCATTTCGACGATACAATCTACAAAAACCGCGTATATTTCGGATATGGGAACCCAAACCCCGGGCTCGCCTTGAAATTCGGGCCGGGAATTTCGGATTGGCCCGAATTTGACAGTCTTCGCGAAGACATGATCATAAAAATCTGTTCGGTTATAACCGACGAAGTGACCACCACCGACGAGCTCATCCCCTCCGGCGACACTTCGTCATATAGGTCGAACCCGTACGAGCTCGCAAAGTTCACCCTTTCGAGAAAAGACCCCGGCTATTTGGAAAGGGCAAAAAAAGCCGGGGACGGCGCCCCGAAAATCGCGGAAATGTTTCTGGCCGATTTGAAGGGCACGACCTTTGGCAGCGCGATTTTCGCAAACAAGCCCGGGGACGGCTCGGCAAGGGAACAAGCGGCTTCATGCCAAAAAATCTTGGGCGGCTGCGCGAACATCGCAAAGGAATACGCCACGAAACGCTACCGGAGCAACCTCGTCAACTGGGGCATGATACCCTTCGTATATGCCAAAGAAGGATTGCCTTTCGAAAACGGCGACTATGTGTACATCCCAAAGATAAAGGAAGCGATAAAAAGCGGGGCAAAATCCGTGAAGGCATATATAAAAAAAGGCGGGGATGATCCCGCCGCCGCGCGAGAGATCGAACTTGGCATACCCGATCTCACCGAGGACGAAAAAAAGATAATTTCCGCAGGCTGCCTGATAAATTATTACAAGCAAAAATAATGCGCCGCCTGTAAAACTCCGGCGGATAACTTTAAGAAAGTTATCCGCCGGTTGATTTTTATCTTTTTTATCTTTTTTATTTTGGCTTATTGGCAGGGTATGTGGACAAAAAACGTGGTTCCCACGCCGTATGTGCTCTCCACCGAAAATTCTCCGTTCATCATCTCGCAGAGCTTGCGGCTGATCGCGAGCCCGAAGCCCGTGCCCGCCATTTCGTCTTTCCTGCTTAAATCGAGCTGTTCGAAAGGCTGGTACAGCTTTTCGATGTCTTTTTCTTTGATACCGACGCCGGTATCGTGGATGCCCACATGCAGCACGTTCTCTTCCGACATCCAAGCGTAGAATTCGATGTGGCCTTCGGGGGTGGACTTAAGCCCGTTCGACAAAATATTCGCCAGCACCTGCTTCAAGCGCCTGTCGTCGCCATAGGTGAGTTCGGGCATATTCTTTGAGACAGAATAATAAAATTCCAAATTCTTTGTCCGAAACATCGGCCAAAACATCGCATACAGGTTTTCAAACAAGTCCTTTGGGTTGTAATAGTTGTTAGTGATGCCCAGTTCGCCTTCTTCGATTTTGGAAAAATGAACCATGTCCTCCATTATCGGGGCGAGCGAATCCGAGGATGCCTTCAATTTGTTCACGTATTCCCTTTGTTTCGCGGTGAGCCGGGTGCGGCTCAGATTTTCCGCCGCTTCCGCAATGGAGTCAACGGGGGCGCGTATTTCGTGGGTCAGCGCCGCCAAAAAATTCGTTTTCGCCCTGCTTGAGGCTTCCGCTTCCCGCAATTTTTCTTCTGCTGATTTTTCCGTTATCGGTTTTTCCATGAAAGGCTCATCCTTTTCCAAACTTTTGAAATTTGTATCGGCTGATACTTTCATAGTATCACAAAATTATAAAAAAGGTCTGTCAAAACTGTAAATTTTTTATAAAATGCGCAAATGCCCGGCGTTCATTTTCTACTTTGCGAATTGGCTTTGATAAAGCTCGCTGTAGAAGCCTCCCTTTTCGAGCAGCGCGGTGTGGCTGCCCTGCTCGATTATGTCCCCTTTGTCCATCACCAAAATCGTGTCCGCGTCCTTTATCGTGGACAGCCTGTGCGCGATCACGAAGCTGGTCTTGCCCTTCATCAAAACTGCCATCGCCTTCTGTATCAAAATCTCCGTCCTGGTGTCCACCGAACTTGTGGCCTCGTCGAGTATGAGTATCTCGTGGTTGGCGTTTATCGCCCGCGCGATGGTGAGCAGCTGCCGCTGCCCCTGCGATATGTTCGAACCCTCCTCGTCTAAGATCGTGTCGTAGCCTTCGGGCAGGGTGTCGATGAAATGGTCGGCGCGGGCGGCCTTGGCTGCGGCGTATATCTCCTCTTTTGTCGAATTGTCGCGGCTGTAGGCTATGTTGTCGTATATCGTGCCCGAAAACAGCCACGCATCCTGGAGCACCATTCCGAAAATGTTTCGAAGGTCGGCTCTGGCCACATGGCGTATGTCTGTGCCGTTTACCTTTATCGACCCGTCTACCACATCGTAAAAGCGCATCAAAAGGTTGACAAGCGTGGTCTTTCCCGCGCCGGTTGGCCCCACTATCGCCAC
>WRJC01000056.1 GCA_009782405.1 Oscillospiraceae bacterium | reverse complement strand
TTGGCGGCCGCCTATGCCCGCGCCGCCGTAGTCGCCGCCTTCTGCGTAAACTATGCCGCCGCTGATGGTGATCTCGCCCCCGTCGCCAAGGTAGCCGCCGCCTATGCCCGCGCCGTAGTCGCCGCCTTCTGCGTAAACTATGCCGCCGCTGATGGTGATCTCGCCCCCGTCGCCAAGGTAGCCGCCGCCTATGCCCGCGCCGAAGTCGCCGCCTTTTGCGGTGAGTTCGCCTGTTCCGGCGGTTCCGCCTTCGATGGTCAGCGTTGCGCCGGTTGTCTGTATACCCGCGCAGCTAGCTCCCGATATCAGAGTGTTGGTCGAGCCGTCGGGCAATATCAGTGTCAGGTTCGCCCCGCTGTTCAATAAAAGTGCGCATTCGCCGGTTGCAAGCCCCAATATTTTCACATTATTCAACGTGAGTGTTGCCGTGGCATACGCCGCGACTTCAATGCGCTCCGAACCTGACGGCGTTCCGGTGACCGCGATGTTCGCTCTGTTTTGCAGGGTTAAAGTGGTTCCGTCCCAAGTGCAATCCGTGCCGGTTACGCCGCTTAACCAAGTTCCCGTCGAAATGTCGAACTCGCCTGTCGGAGCAGCCGAAACCGGGGCTGCGGCCATCGGCAGCAGCATAAACAGGACTGCCAGCGCAAGCGCAAAATACAGCGCGTGCCTTTTTGGTTTGCGTGTTTGCATGTAATCTTTCCTCCCTTGTTGTTTTAATTTTTTCAAATACACTTCGCCGCTCCGCAAAAGCAAACCTTTCGCGAAGCCGCTTTGACAAAGATGATTTTACTACAAATGCAAAAATAAGTCAACATAAAATCAACATTATTATGTAAACCGCAAAAAAATTTACAATTTTTTTGTGGGCGGCGCAACCTGCACGCGATGCAGCCGGGTTATTTCCGGGGCTTGCACTACAGAACGGACAAAAAGATCGTCAAAAACGAAGCGGGGCGAAACCGGTACATCGGTGAAAAAGAGGTTATTATTTCATCATAATATTAACTACATTCGGGTCTTTCTCTATTAATTGAAATAATCTTTTCGCCGTTCCTGTCGGTTGTCGTTTCCCCGATTCCCACGCTTCAACGGATTTTATTGTAACTCCTAATAATTCAGCAAAATATTTTTGCGGCAAGTTTACTTTTTGCCTCAGTTCTTTTATTTTTTCTTTTGGATATTCATTTAACGGCTCAATTTCAGGCATTTCAACAATTCTTATCCTACCCTTTGAAGTATCACCTTTTTCAAAATCAATAGCTTGTTGCAAGCCTGTCATAATACTTTCATAATAAGTATTTTTAGCCATTTCTATTCTCCCCCTTTAATTCAGTTACTAACTTTTTCATGTTATTTTTCTCTGCTTTTGTCAAATTTTCCTTTTCGCTTTTTGCGAATAGATCTATCATATAAATTTTTTCTTTTATCACTATATTTAAATACAATACCCTTATTCCGCCGCTTCTACTTGTATTCGACAATGCCCAACGTACTTTGCGAAGTCCACCTGTACCTTGAATTACATCACCTACATCAGGATTTTCCGATAAATATTTTTCAAGAGGAATCAAATCATCATCTGTTAATTCTAACCCGTTCCATTTATCATCAAAATTTTTTAGATATACAAATGTTCTGCCTGTAAATATCATCACCGCCTCAATATAATTATACTATACTTTGTAGGGTTTGTCAATTCTTTTTTTACAAAATAAAATTTTATTCTTTTGATTTACATTCGAGCAATTCCCGGACACAATGCAAAAAAGAGGTTGAACCTCAAAATGAGGTACAACCAAAAAGTCAATCGGCAGTGCGACGTTTGGGTGAGTAGGGGACGGCATCCTCGAAGTCCCGCGAGTCTGATTTCACACAAATTCCCACCGCGGCACGCCGAGGACTGTGGGGCGTTTTCAAACGCAATCAGGAATATTTTTGAATTAATTTATTTTAAAATATAAAAGAATTTTATGATATGTGTACCAAAGAGTACACAGAGGAACAAATCAAAAATATTGAGGAGATGAGAGGATAGAGCCGCACCCGATAAAGACAAAAGAATTTAAAGAAAATGAAACGCCATTCATAGACGAAATCATAAACGCAGGCATAGAATTATATGCCGCATGATATAAACCATTAACGTGAGCTGTGCAAATGATCAGTCGGCGGCGCAAATTATGCCCGCCCCAAAAAAACAAAAAAAACGCTTGCCTTTTTTTTGAAAACGTGGTATAATCAAAACTGCGGATAGCGGATTGGGATTTCGCCCGCAGGGGCGATAAAAACGATATGGGGTGAATTTGCATGAAAAAAGACAGAACCTTGGTCAGTTTCGATTGGGCGCTGAAATCCATATTGAGGCAAAAAGAAAATTTTGATATACTCGAGGGCTTCCTGTCCGATTTGCTCAACGAAAAAATAACCATAAAAATTAGCCGTTAAACGTGATATAATAGGGATACGGAGGAATGAACCTATGACGGAGTTAAAATATAAATTTACGAATGATATACTTTTCAAAATTTTATTTACTCAATACCAAAATTTACTGCAAAGGCTTGTCGCGGAACTGCTTGCGATTCCCTTTGAAAGCATTGAGGAATTTTTTGTAACCAATTCCGAAATCCCGCCCGATGTTAAAGGCGAAAAATTTTGTCGGCTCGATATAAACATGACGGTGAACGGTCAGCGGGTGGACTTAGAAATTCAAGTAACGGACGAGGGTGATTATCCAGACCGCTCTCTCTATTATTGGGCGCGGGAATTTTCAACTTCGCTCAATATCAAAAGACGATGGGTTAAAATTATGGCTGTCATTGTTCAACGCAAAAACAGAGGAAGAATTAAAACAAATTGAAGCATTGGAGGTGCCGATTATGAAAGAAGCAATCGTGGCATACCGTCATGTTACGTCTACAAACGAATTTAAGGAATTGGAGCGTCTGCGTTCACGCGCCAGACATAATGAAGCGTCGGCTCTCGGTCATGCCCGGCGCGAGGGTTATCGTGAAGCTGATGAAAAATGGCAAGGTGTAGTCGCAGAAAATAAAACAACAATCGCGGAACAAGCCGCGCTCATAGAAGAACTAAAAGCGCGGCTCGGTGAAAAGAAATAATTTGCGACAATATACAAAGCGCAATAGATGAGTGGGTATATTTTTTCAAGCATTCGGAAATCAAGGGCGACATAAAAGCCACCAACATGGATAAGCTGCAAGATAAGCTTGACTTTTGAAAATCGGAGATAACGGAATTTTGGCAGATGGAACAAAATTCAGACACATTGAAGTGTTCGATAGGGACGGAAAAGTTGCCGGAGCAATCTTTGAAGAATGTTTTGAAAACGCAAAAAGGATTGGAATTTGACTTGCGTTATTTAGCCAAATAAAACCGGGAGGAAAAAACAAAATGAAAAAAATAAAAGCGTTGGCGCTGCTGTTTGCCGTTTCCCTTATGCTTTCCGTTGCGGCTTGCTCGAAACAAAGCGGCGCAGATACCGACAGCCCAAACAAAGCCGGCGACGAGCCGGCCAAAGAGGAAACCACGGCCGAGCCGGCCTCCGCCGAGATCCAGCCGGATCTGCCCGAGGCGGATTTTGAGGGCTATGAGTTCACATTTCTTGTCAGGATGATTGACGACGCGCACTGGATACCATACAACGCGCGCGACATATATTCGGAGGAAGAAAACGCGGATCCCATAAACGACGCGGTATACGCGCGCAACAGGTATGTCGAGGCAAAATACAATTGCCTAATAAAACAGCACCAAACGGCAAGCTACGCCGGCGACCTGCAAAAAACGGTAAAGGCGGGGGACGACTTGTATTCCGTTTATTACGCCGCCATCGTCGATCTCGCCCCGGCGGCGGGCAACGGGCTTTTTTGCAATATGCGCAGTATACCGCATCTCGATCTGGATGCGCCGTGGTGGGACCAGAACGCCGTGAAAGCCCTTTCGATTGAAAACCGCCTGTTTTTTGCGCCGAGCGACCTTATTGTCGTGGACAACGACAGCACATCGACCATAGTTTTCAACAAAAAACTGATCCAGGACCATGTCTTGGACAACCCTTACGAGCTCGTCGCCGCCAATTCGTGGACTCTGGACAAGATGATCGAAATGATGAGGGGTGTGGCGCAGGATTTAAACGGAGACGGCATCATGGACTACACCGACAAGTACGGGTTCTGCGGCTATCGCGACGCCGCTTTTTCGTTCGTGCACGCGGCAGGGGAGCGCATAGCCAAAAAAGACAAAGACGACGTCCCGTATTTCACGCTCAACACCGAGAGGTTCTTTTCAGCGCTCGACAGGGCGTATGATTTGGTGTACGACCCGGGCTCATTCAACATACACCACCTCGAAGGCAAATTCCCCGAGATCTACAAAATTTCCGGGCAGATGTTCATGGAGGACCGCTCGCTTTTCTACTGGATACTGCTGCACGACATTTTCGATTTCAGGGATATGGAAAGCGACTTCGGGATAATACCGATACCGAAATATGATGCCGCCCAGCCGGAGTACGGCCACACGGTGAACCATCATCACGGCCATGCCCTCGCGATCCCGGCGTCGGTCGAAAACTTCGAGCGCACGGGAATCATCCTCGAGGCGCTCACCGCGAAATCGAAATACACTTTGCAGCCCGCATATTATGAAATATCGCTGCAGCGCAAGTTTTCGCGCGATGAGGAATCCGAAAAGATGCTCGACATAATTTTCGCCTCGCGCGTCTATGACATAGGGGTTATAAACGACTGGGGCGGCCTGTACCGAACCATCACGGACATGACGATGAAAAACAACAGGAACATCGCTTCGACATTCGAAAAAATGCAGGAAAAGGCGTTGAAAGACGTGGAAAAAACGATAGAAAAATACGAGCAAATAGGCAGCCAGTGAATATTACAAATGGACGGGGCAAAGCCCCGCCTTTGGATTTGATTTCGTAACACAATATTCATAAATAGGCTGATGAGGTATGCCCTCGCCTGAAAGGTAATTGAAAATGAAAATATATAAAAGTGTAGAGCAGGAAGTCAATCAAATCCGGCTTAAAATTTACGAGGAAACAAAAAACATGACCCCCGAACAGCTTACGGAGTATTATCGCAAGAGCGGAGAAGCTTCCGCGAAAAAATACGGCTTTAGGCGCATTGCAAACGCGCGAGAAGCACAGAATCAAATTATATAAAGGATATTTATTATGCGTGTAAATTATTCATGCGTCGTGGACAACAAAGAGCGCTACCAAAAACAGGGGTGGTTTTGGCTCAATTCCCTTTTGCATTTCGGCAAAATAGACTCCGGATCCATATATGTGCACTGCGTGAGGGGGACGGATTCCCGCTATATCGAAAAATGCGCCGGGACGGGGGCGAACGTTTCGGTGATCGAACCGTTCGGCGACAAAAAATTCTGCAACAAAATCGCGCAGCTGTCAAATGAAAAATTAAAAGACTGCGATGCGGCAATATTGATGGACACCGACATGATCATGCTCGAAAATTTTGAGCATAAACTCGACTATGGGCGCGTCGGCGGAAAGATAGTTTACATGAAAAATCCCGAAACGGAAGTTATCGGCCGCATATTCGAGGCTGCCGGCCTGAAAAAATCGCTGCCGGACATACCGATAGAATCAAACGGCGGCTATCTGACATATGGGGCGAATTTCAACGGCGGGCTGTATGCCATACCGGGAAAATATTGCGAAGCCATAAAATCCGGCTGGGAAAAATGGTCTTTGTGGCTGCTGGAAAACGGCAAGGCTCTCTATGAGGCGAACAAAGCCGACAACATCGACCAGGTGAGCTTCTGCATGGCGGTGCACGAAAAAAATATCCCGATAAAATATTTCGGCCGCCTGTACAACTACCATGTGATCTTCGACTTGGGCGAAAAGGAAAAAATCCCCTATGTTCTGCATTACCACACGGCCACAGACGAAAACGGCCTGATTTCCCCGGACTACGTTTTGGAGGGCAAGATAAAGGAAGCGGTCGAAGCGGCAAATGCGCTTATAAAAAAATATATTTGAATGCTGTAAAATTCCGCGAACAAAACAAGTTTTTTTCGGTATAATACAATAGATCGATAGATCAATAAAAAAACAAAAGTGAGGTATCATATTATGAAAAATTTTAAAAATCTTCTTGTTTTGCCCGCAGCCGCCTTCGTTTTTCTTTGCGCCATATTTTCCGCAAGCTGCTCGTCCGCCTATGATTACAACAAATCCATGCCGGAGTACGGAGCAGTGGCCGATATGGCAGGCGGCGAAGCGAATTTCGCAAATGAATCGTTCGCATATGATTCGTTTGAAAGCGAAGCAGAGAGAGCCCCGGCGATGGAAAAGCTGGCTGAAACCGGGTCTGCGGGCTCCAATTTGCCAATTGAACGCAAGATCATACGCGACGCGGACATAACCATGGAAACGGAAGACGTCGAAGGCGCATATGAAAGAATACTCGGTTTGGTTTCGGGGCTTGGCGGCTATGAGGCGAACAGGAATATGCGGAGCAACAGCTACGGCTACCCGATGGTGGACGCCACGTTGAAAATCCCCTCCGGAAAACTCGATGAGTTTTTGGAAAAAATAAAAAAAGAAGGCGAAGTAAAATCGTCGAACATTTCCTCGAGCGACATAAGCTCCAAATATTTCGATGCTCAGATAAGGCTCGACACCCTCGAAAAAACCCTCGCCAATTACTACGTTTTTTTGGAGAACGCGGAAAGCGTCGAGGAGCAGCTCGAAGTGACCAGATATATAAACGAAATAACATACGAGATAGAAAAGCTCAAAGGCAGCCTCAGGCTCTGGGATTCGCTGGTCGATTATTCCACTGTCACGTTTTATCTGTACCCGATAAACGAAGCCCCCGAGGAGCCCAGGGTGATTGAATGGGACTCGCTTTCCTTGGACGACATGGGCTGGTTCATATCCAGCGGGTTTTTGGGCGTTTGCAATGCGATTTTCAGCGTTTTGCAATGGATAGTGGTATCGATTGCTGCGATCTCGCCGATTTTGATCATTATCGCGGTTTTGATATTTTTCCTCGTTCGCCGCCACAAAAAAAACAAGCAAAAAAAGCAGCAGCAATGGCAGCAGTGGCAGCAGGCACAACAAACGCAGATGCAAGCGCAAAACCACCAGCCGCAAAATCCCCCTGAAAATGGCGGCAATATGCCGCAGCAATAGCAGCAATAAATGAAAACAAAAAGGGAAAAATATGTTAGACGAAGAAGTTTTTGAATATTACGCCCCGTTCATACGCGAGTTCATCTACAAAAGCGGCTGGGAGGAACTGCGCGAGGTGCAGATAGAAGCGGGAAAAACGATTTACGGTTCTGAAAACAATATGCTGCTTTGCGCAGGGACTGCTACGGGAAAAACCGAAGCGGTCTTTTTCCCCATCATATCGCAGATGGTCGAGGAGCCTCCCGAAAGCGTCGGGGTCATATATGTCGCCCCGCTCAAATCGCTGATCAACGACCAGTTTTCGCGTCTGGACGTTTTGCTGGAAGAAGCGGAGATACCCGTTTTCCACTGGCACGGCGACGTCGCGCTCTCGCACAAATCAAAAATGCTAAAATCCCCGAAAGGGATACTCCAGATAACCCCGGAATCCTTGGAGAGCATGCTCATAAACAGGGGCAACGACCTGCCGCGAATTTTCGGCGATCTGCGATATATCGTAATCGACGAGATCCACACGATGCCGGGAACCGACAGGGGAAACCAGATCATGTGCATTTTGCAAAGGCTCGAGCGCATAATAGAAAAATCGCCCCGGAGGTTCGGGTTGTCGGCGACTGTGGGGGCCCCGGAGGAAATCGCGGCCTGGCTTGGGCTCGGAAGCAAGCGGGAATGCGACATAATACAGATAAAATCCGCCAAGACAAAATGGAAATTGGCGATAAACCACTTTTCCATCGCCCCGCAAATAGCGGACGGCGAAAAAAAACCCGCGGAAAACGAAAGCGTTTCGGAAACTGACGAATATCCGCAAGGAGATGAAGCATATCCGGAATACGACAAAATGGCCGAAAACGCAAAAGAAGACGAAGGCTTTTGCTATATGTACGAATGCGCCACCGAAAAAAAGAGCCTGATATTCACGAATTCGAGGGAAGAAGCCGAATTTGTCACGGCCACCATGCGCGAACTCGCCAAAAACAGAAAAGACGAAGACATATTTTATATCCATCACGGAGATCTGTCCGCCGCAATACGCGAAGAAGCCGAGCTTGTGCTAAAAGACGATGAAAAACCGGCCGTGGGGGTGGCTACGGTGACGATGGAACTCGGCGTGGACATAGGCAGGCTGGAACGGGTGATACAGGTTTCATCCCCGAATACAATATCGAACTTCCTGCAGAGGCTGGGGCGTTCGGGCAGGAGGGGGGCGCCTTCGGAGATGATCATGGTTTTCAGGGAAGAAGAGCCGCTGCCCACCGCCACCACCCCGAAAACGCTGCCCTGGGAACTGCTCAAAGCCATAGCGGTCACCCAGCTGTACATCGAAGAAAAATTCATCGAGCCGCCGAATATGAAAAAGCTGCCTTTCAGCCTGCTTTATCACCAAACGATGAGCTATGTCGCTTCTTTCGGGGAAATTTCGCCGAAGGATTTGGCCGACAGGATGCTGTCCTTCAGCGCTTTCAAAAACGTCTCGCGGGAACAATTCAAGCAGCTGATGTTTTCGCTCCTCAAAAACGACCATTTGCAGTTCGTGGAAGATTCCCAGGAAAAAAACGTGATAATCGGGCTAAAAGGCGAAAGGATAATAAACTCGTTCAAGTTTTACGCCGTTTTTCAGGATGTTGAAAGTTTTACGGTAAAATGCGAATCCCAGGAAATCGGCACGATAACGAAAAGCCCCCCCGAAGGCGAACGTTTCGCGCTGGCCGGAAGGACTTGGGAAGTAATAGAACTCGACGTCAAGCGCAAGATCATTTACGTCAAGAAAGTCGAGGGAAAAATGACGATAGAATGGCCCGGCGAGTACGGAGTAGTCCACACAAAAATAGTCGAAAGGATAAAACGGGCGCTCGAAGAAGAAACCATATACCCGTATCTTTTGGAAAATGCACAAAAAAGGCTCAAGGAAGCCCGGGATTTGGTTAAGAAAACGAACTTGTTCAAATACCCGCTCGCCCATTTGGGCGGATACTCCTATGCGTTTTTCCCTTGGCTGGGCACCGTTTCGTTTAGGACGCTCAGGCGATATATAAAGACAAATATGGCAAAGCAGTTCAAGATAAGCAACGTCGAGTTTGAAGGATGCTATTTCTTCGAATTCAAAATGGAAAAAGGCACGGATTACGATTTCATAAAATTTATGCACGACGACATAAACAGGAACGGAATAGACAAAGAAGGGCTTGTGGGCCAGAAAGAAGATTTCGCCCATGAAAAATACGACGAGTACATACCGCAGAACCTTTTGCGGGACGCATTTATCAGCGACAACCTCCGGACCGACGAAATACAAAAAAAAATAAGCGGATATTTGCAAATGTATTGAAGATAAGGTGGAAACAAATGTACAAAAGATTGGGGATACTCGGCGGGATGGGCCCGCTCGCCACGTGCAAGCTGTATGCGGACATAATAAATTCCACGCCCGCCAAAAAAGACCAGGATCACATCGACATGGTCATACTGAATGCCTGCTATATCCCCGACAGGACTTCGGCGATACTCCGCGGGGAAAAATCCCCCTTGCCTTATCTTTTGGAAGGATGCAAAAGCCTCGAAACCCAAGGCTGCGACGCGATAGCGATACCTTGCAATACCTCGCATTATTATTTCGACCAGCTTCAAAGCGGCTGCAAAACCGAAATTTTGAACATGGTCGAACTGACGGCAAAAAAACTGGAATCCGCCGGAATAAAAAAGGTTTACTTGATGGCCACCGAAGGAACCGTCAAAACAAGCGTCTATCAAAAATATTTCGGCAAAAAAGACATAGAAATAATTTCCCCCACAACCGATGAGACGGCCGAAATGATGAAAGTGATTTATGAAGTAAAGGCGGGCATAAGCCCCGATGTGAGCAGGCTTTCGGGCATGGCGCGAGAAAAGGGCGCCATTTCGGTGCTCGGATGCACGGAACTCTCCGCTTTGAAATTCGAAGGAATAGAATTTATAGATTCCATGGAGGTATTGAAAGACAAAATTCTGGATTTGTTTTTGGTGGGGACAAAAAAATGATTTTTTTGGAACGACGCTTGGCTTCCATTTTCGCCGTTTTTCTGGTTTCCGTGTTTTTTTTGTGCGTTTTTGAATACAGGTTTATCGTCGCGGCGGCGATAATTCCGCTTTTTTTTTCCGCGCTTTTTTTTGTTTTGCGTTTTTTGTGCGCAAAATACGGAAATGAAAAATTGAAATTGGTTTTCGGGGGCGCGGCGGCCTGTTTTTTGTCGGCGGCTTGCGCTGTGCTGTATTATATGGCAAGGCACGAAATTTCCGAAAAACCGGCGCAAAATTATTTGGCGCAATACGAAAACGAACCGGTTTGCATCAAAGCGGAAATAAAAAATGTTTCGAGTGTTTCCTTTATGTCCGTTTTCGACTTGTCGGTATTCGAAGTAGACGAAAAAAAAGCGAACAGATTCAACCTGTCCCTTTTGGTTTACGGCGAAATCGAAGCGGGCGACGAGGAAATCGGGGACATTTTGGAAAGCTATGTGGTTTTCAAGAGCATAGAAGAAATTGCAAGCTCCGATTTTGACGCGGCATATTTCAAATCCGGCGGCTATTATATCGCCGCCGACTATTACGATTATGAGGGGGACGGCGATGAAAATATTTCTGAAAGTTTCAAGATAACCCCCGCAGAGCCGAAACCTTTGGGCTATTACATGAATTTGGCGAGAAGGCGGGCGGGGGAGGCTTTGTTTGGAAATGTGAAACTCGATTACCACGACACGAAAACCGAAGAAGCCGCTTTGGCTTACGGCATATTCACGGGCGACAAGGGGCATATAAGCCCCGGGGTGAAAACGGATTTCAAAAAAGCCGGAATAGCCCATGTGCTGGCGGTTTCGGGAATGCACCTTTCGATATTGTGCTGGATCATATTTTTGTTTTTGAATTTCTTGAAAATACACAAAAAAATAAGCTGCGCGTTCATAATTTTGTGCTGCTTGAGCTTCATGGCTTTTACGGGATTTTCCGTTTCGATGATACGCGCCGGGATAATGACAATTTTGTTTTATCTCGCTTTTCTCGCAGGGAGAAAAAGCGATCCGGTGACTTCGCTTTTTTTTGCGGGAATTGTCATTGTACTGCTCAATCCGTACAATATCCTAAACATCGGTTTCCAGCTGTCATTTTTTTCGACTTTGGGGATTTTGGCCGCATCGGGGCTAAATGGGAAAATAGCTTCTGCGATAAACAAAGCGGTGAGGTTTAAATTCCTGAAAAGGGCGCTGCAAACAATCGCTTCATCTGTCGGCGTTTCGCTGGCGGCTTCTTTTTTCACCATTCCTTTCGTAGCGTATAATTTCAAGACTTTGAGCGTAATATCGCCGCTTTCAAATTTGTTTTCCGCGCCTGTTGTCACCGTCATATTGGTTTTGGCGCTCTTCATTTCAATATTTTCATTTGTCCCGTTTTTATCGGCATTTTTCGGGCTGTGCCTTTATTACATGGCAAAATTATTGTTGTTTTTGGCAAATTTTTTCGGTTCGTTTGCCTATTCGTACATTTCGGCGGAAAGCACGGGCCAAACGGGATTTCATATTTATTCCTTTGTATTTCTCGCCGTTATCGCCCTATGCTTCGTTTTGCCCAAACTATCGGAAAAAAAGTTCATAAAACCCGTTTTGGGGACGGCGCTCGCGCTCTGTTTTTTTGCAATGGCGGCGAGCTTGATTTATCCGCGCATTTCGTTCGCTGAAAGCCTGAGGGTGGCATATTATTCGGACGATTTGAACCAAAACATAATTTTGTTTCAGGGCGACTATGATTCGGCGGATATAATAGACATGACCCACGGCACAAAATCGCACGTCAAACCGGTTTTCGAAATAATGCTATCCAACGGGGCAGTGCGCATAAATTCGATCGTATTTACAGATTATCGGAAACGGCATGTCCAAATGCTCAAAAAATACATGGAATATTCCGAAATCAAAAAAGTTTACATACCGGAGCCGCGGGACGAATACGACATAGAAGTACTCAATATGCTTTATTATTTGTCCATTGCAAAAAACAACGGGCAAAATTTCGAGCTTTTGAAATACGATAAATATTTGGTTTCGGAAAAAGCGCTTTTGAGCGTGACCAATTTCGAGTACGGCAAAATGAGCCATTTGGCAGCCGAAATATACTACAGGACGCAGGGCGCGGAAAGAAGGCTTTTGTATTTGGGGATCGGATATATGGAGGGATACGAAAAACACTCTGATATAAACGAGAAGAAATACGACATAGTTTTTTATGGCACTCACAAACACAATCGGCGCGACGACGATTATGTCTCGGATGTGTACGGGCTTTTCGCGGGGGTGCTTTCGAGTTATTTGGACGGGGAAAAAAACAAAACGACGCAAAAGCTCGGGGCCAATGCGATAGATGCGTACCGGATCGGCC
This sequence comes from Oscillospiraceae bacterium, assembly GCA_009782405.1. The sequence continues at coordinate 7,684 of WRJC01000056.1, read as the reverse complement.
CTTTGCTGCTCAAAAGCGACGATTACGGTTCGGTTGTCTTTGAAATAAAAAAAGACGGAACCCTGAAATATTTTTTGAAATAAAAAATTTTTTTTGAAAAACTATTGACAAACAAAAATATTTATGCTATAATCTATCCACAAAACCAAATAATGCCAACAAATCGTTGATTGAGAATAGTAAATATGCGAAAAACGCTCACAGAGAGTCGATGGCCGGTGAAAATCGACAGCGCTACGCATTTTGAATGGGCTTATGAGAGCGGAACGAAAGACAAAATCGATGCTTGATTCGATGTTTAGTAGTATCCGACGGGGACCGACCGTTACATCGGAAAGTATATCGCGCGTATACGTAAAGCAGGGCCTGAAGGCGAATTTTTGCCAAGGCCAATGTGGGTGGCACCGCAGAGATTTGTTCTGAAAATGAACCTTTGTCCCATTTTTGTCAGTGAAAATTTGGGCTGAAGGTTTTTTTATTTTATTTTTAAGGAGGAAAAAACCATGAAAAACATCCCGCACAAAATATATCTCGAAGAAAAGGAAATCCCGAAAACATGGTATAACGTGCGCGCCGATATGCCGGAACAACCCGATCCTTTTATGCACCCGGGAACTTTGAAGCCCATTGTGATAGAAGACTTGCTCCCCGTTTTTTGCGGGGAACTCGCAAAACAGGAATTGGATTTTGAGACAAGGTATATCGAAATCCCCGACGAGGTCTATGACTACTACAAAACGTTCAGGCCTTCGCCGCTTGTCCGGGCATACAATCTGGAAAAAGAACTTCAAACCCCAGCAAAAATCTATTACAAATACGAAGGCAACAACACATCCGGAAGCCACAAGCTAAACTCCGCCGCCGCGCAGGTATATTATTGCAAAAAACAGGGCCTCACGAAACTCACCACGGAAACCGGGGCAGGGCAGTGGGGAACCGCGCTGGCTATGGCCTGCGCATATTTCAAAATCGACCTGACCGTATATATGGTGAAAGTTTCCTATGAACAAAAACCGTTCAGAAAAGCGGTCATACAAACCTACGGGGCAAATATCGTACCCAGCCCGTCGGAGACCACCGAAGTGGGCAAAAAAATATTGGCCGCCAATCCGGGCACGGGCGGAAGCCTCGGGTGCGCGATCTCGGAAGCCATCGAAGATGCGGTAAAGAGCGAAAACTGCCGTTATGTGCTCGGCTCCGTTTTGAATCACGTTTTGATGCACCAGTCGATAATCGGAATGGAAACGAAAGCCGCATTCGAAAAAATCGACGAATACCCGGATGTAATCATCGGATGCGCCGGCGGCGGCTCAAATGCGGGCGGGCTCATGGCCCCGTTCATCAAAGACAAAATCGAAAAAACCCATTCGCCGCATTTTATCTTAGTCGAACCTGTTTCTTGCCCGTCGCTCACAAGAGGCAAATATGTTTATGATTTCGGCGACACCGGAAACATGACCCCCCTGGCCAAGATGTACACTGTCGGAAACGGATACATACCTTCGCCGAACCATGCGGGCGGGCTGCGCTATCACGGAATGTCGCCCATTGTTTCCAAACTCTACCACGACAGGATAATCGACGAAGCGAGGGCGGTCGAACAGACCAAAGTATTCGAAGCGGCCACTTTGTTCGCCAAATGCGAGACCATATTGCCCGCCCCGGAATCTTCCCACGCGGTCAGGGCGGCGATCGACGAAGCGTTGAAATGCAAGGAAACCGGAGAAGGCAAAAATATTTTGTTCGGGCTTTCCGGGACCGGATATTTCGATATGCTCGCTTATACGCAGTATATGGACAGCACGATGACGGATTACGTGCCCACCGATGCGGATTTGGAAAAAGGGTTCGCCACAATCCCGAAATTCCCGGGTTTGTAAAAAATCTGCTTCCATGCAAAAAAACCCGGAAATCCGGGCTTTTTTGCTTTTGGAATTCAAAACATTTCCGATATTATTTCGTCGATGGCATCCGATCCAAGGAAGGGTGCGAGGCTTTTCAGGCGTTTCATGTCGATTTTTCCGCTTCTTTTTACGCAGCGCATAAGCGTCTCCTTGCTTAAAAACGGGGCGAGCGCCTTGACTTTGTCAAAATTTATGTTGTCGTTTCCGTCGAGCTTGCGCACGAGCTTGTCCAATGTCTCTTTTTTGGCAAATGGGGCTATCGCGATTATATCGTCGAAAGTGATTTCATCTTTGTTTTCGGCGGTTTCGATTTTGCTTTCGAATTTCGGGATTTTTATTTCTGAAATTTGCGGGATTTTTATGTCCGGGATTTTTACGTTCGACAGAGCGGCGGAGACGGTGTCCGTTATTTTATTGATAATAATCCCGATTTCGCCGAATCCCGAAGATTTTTTCACTTCGTTTATTATGTCTTCATCGACGAAATTGTTTTTTTGTTCTTCTATTTCTTCCTGCATTTCCGCGATTTCATCGTTGATTTCGTCGATTTTGTCATTTATCTGATCTTCATATTCGTCTTTTTTATCTTGGAGTTCGTCTATTTGGTCCTGAAGCTCGTCAATTTTTTCGAAAACTTCGTCGCGCATTTCCTCGAGCCTTTCGCGAGTGGCGTCGTTTACGCCTTCGCCTCCGAATTTTTCTTCGATTGAAGCGACTGTCTGGTTCAAGCGCTCTTTTTGATTTTCGATCAATTGGATCTGCGCATTTATGCGGGTGGCAAATTCGTTATTTTCGGCGTTGTTTCTTTGGGCTTCGATTTCGCCGCGTTCAGCTTCTTTTTGGCTTATCTTCTCTTTGAGTTTATTGATTTTGTTTTCTATCTCTGTTGTTTTGGCATCTTTTTCGGGTTCGGGGTTTGGATTCAAAGTATCGTCTATTTCTTTTATTTTTCGGTTCAATTCTTCTTTTTGCTGTTCCAGTTCGCCGATTTTTTCTTTTACCTGGTCCATAACTTCTGAAATTTTTTCCTTGGTCGAATCGGATATGTCGTCCATTCCCGATTTTGCCCCGAGGTCGCTTAAAGTGTTCTGCAATTCGCCCATTTTTTCGTTTGCTTCGTTTAATTTTCCTTCGTATTCACTGCGTTTTTCGGAAAGTTCCGAAATGATTTTTTCATCGTTTGAAATATTTTCGCTCATGGTTTTTTCCTTTCGATAATATATAATCAAAAATCTTCCTTGTTGTAGTTGACGATGACGTCGCCTAATTTTTCCGCTACGTTTTTTAAATACTCCAATATTTCGGCATCTTTGGCGTTTTTTTTGCGTTTGATTATGTTCACGTTTTCGAGTATTTCGTCAAATCCCCTGAAATCGTCTTTGTCCGCCGACAAAATATTGTCGGTGGTGGTTCCCAAAAGAGCCGCGAGTTTCGGCAATATGGAAATATCCGGCATGCTTTCGCCCCTTTCCCAATTGCTGACCGCTTGATGGCTCACGCCGAGTTTTTCGGCCAATTCCTGCTGTGTGCGTTTTCCGGCTTTTCTGAGTATTGCGATATATGCGCCGACTTTTTCGTTGAACATCTCGTACCCCCTTTTGCCTCATATTTCCCGATTTTGCCGTATGCGCGCGCCCGGCATTTTCTATTCTACGGCAATATTCCCAAAATTTCAAGCAAGCGTTGCTTGAAATTCAAAAAATTCAAGCAACGCTTGAATTTTTATCCTTGTTATATTATTTTTATCGCGAAAACGTCGCAGGCGGCCGAACAATACCCGCATAAAACGCACTTGCCGGCATTGCAAACGGCTTTGTTTTCTTGATTTGCCGAAAGCGCGTTCGCGGGGCAGGCCAAGACGCATTTCCCGCATCCTTCGCACCAGGAATCGATGTGCAGGCGTTTTGTCTTGTTTTTTTGCGCGTGATTATCATAGCTTTCGGGAAAATCTCCGTTTTCGAAAAAATATGCGTTCGCTTCGGTTTCGAATATGCTTTTCATTCCCACAGCGACGGAATCGACGAACGGTTTGCCCAAAACGAAACCCAAGGCTTCTTTAGACTGCGAAAAAAGGTTTCCGCCTCCGAGCGCTTTCATGGCGAAAACGAAAAAACCGCATTTTTTGGCTTCGGCCAAAGCAGTTCCCATTTGCTCCGCCGCCGCTTCGGATTTTTCGTTGTTTTCGGCGACTATCCCGAGACCTGCCATATTGTACATCGGGTGTATGACTTCTAATCTGTCTTTTTTGTATGTGCGGTTGAATTCGACGGCTCCCAAAACCCCTGCTACATGGTGGGTGGAAATGCCGACCGCTTTTATCCTGCCGGCCTTTTTTTGTTCGAAAAGGTACTCGAGCGCTTCGATGTGCCCGTAAATCGTGTGCACGCTCTCCTGTTCATGCAGCATGAATATGTCTATATGGGTTTTGCCGAGTTCGCGCAACGCTTCATCGAGCGCCTCCGCCGCGAGTTTTTTTGTGTATGCATAGCTTTTGGTCGATATGACGATTTTGTTTTTGCCCGCGAAAGAATCCAAAGCGGCCTTTATGTACGGGTAAGTCAGATATATTTGGGCGGTGTCCACAAAATTCACCCCGAGGCCAAAAGCGTGGCGCATCACTTGCGCCCCTTCTTTTACCGAAAGGCGGGATTGAAGCGGGCCCATGCACAAAGAACCGAAACAAAGCGCGGAAACTTTCAATGTTTCCTTGATTTCGCCGCCGGAATCTTTTATGGCCAAATTTGCATATTTCATTTATCTTCTTTGATTTTGGTTTGCCGATGGCGGGTTTACGCTCAGGTAATGGTGAACCATGGCTTTCAGGAGTTCTTCGCGGTCGATTTTTCTGATTTCCGCGCGGGCGTTGTTATAGTTGGTGATATATGTCGGGTCTTCTGAGAGCAGGTATCCGACGATTTGGTCTATGGGGTCGTATCCCTTTTCCAAAAGAGCGTTGTACACTCCTGCCAAGGTTTGCTTCATTTGCCTTTCTATTTCTTTTTTGATCGAGTAGGTTATCGTCGGGTTAGCGGAATTAAAATCCCCAGGCACAAAAACAACTCCTTTAAATTCATATGATAACCATTATATTTCAACAAATTAAATTCAATGTTTCCATATTATTAATAAAAAACAAATTTTCAAAACCCGATCGAACCGACCGCATGGGCGACCGCCCGGGTCCCCAAATGTATGATGCAGCCTTTTGCTTCCGCTTCTTCTGTGTTTAGCCTGCAATTGACGGTTATTTCGCCTTTCGCGCCTCTTTTTCGCGCTTCCGCCCTGGCCCCGCCTTCAGCTTCCGAAAGCGCGAAAGCTTCCGCTTCCCGTATATCGTCAAATATCTTAGTTTCGCCGATTCCGAATACGGTGTACCCGGTTATTCCGCCCGCGCTGTAATTGGGTTTGATTTCCACCGCAACTGCGGCGTTTATGTTCCCCACGACCGCCCCGAGAGCATTTGCCACTTCGAAATGTTCCGGGACCACGGCGCGCGTCCCGAGCATCTTCGCCACTTCGCCCAAAAAAATGCGGATCGGCGCGCCCACCCCGGTGAGCACAAAATCGGTTTTGAACGAGGCCGAAACCAAATTATTTTCAAGGTCGTTTTTGGCCATTTCATAACTTTCGTTTATGAAACGCCTCAAATCCTCGCTAACCTTGTTTTTCATATAGCTGCCGCTTTTGTTTTCAAGCAGCGCTTCGACAATGTTCACATAAAGCCGCCTTTTTATTTCGTCGTAGACCCGCTCGCAAAATTTTTCGGCTTTCATGTCAAGGTTGAATGCCGCATATTGTATGCCGAGCATCGAAGCTTCGGCCGAAAATTTGTTGAAATCGCCTTTTATGTGCATGACGTCCGTGGGCGTAAGCCCGCATATTTGAACCGCTCCTTCTTTTACAAGCCTCGAAACGTTGAAAGTGTAGAGGTCGCAACCGGGTATTCCGGCGGCGGCTTCCGATAGCGAAAGGGGGCCGTCGCGCAAATTTTCGCAAAAAATTTTTTCTTCTTTGGTATATCTCGAATTTTCGGATATGTCCCTGATCGCCATGTAGTGCTCGTGCAGATATTTCGTGTGCTTTTTTTTGTTTTTTACCAAATTTTCGAGATTTTTTGTTATTTGCGGGTATTTGTCCGCCGCGACGCACAGCGGGACCACCCTGTAATCTTCCAGAAACAGGTTTTTTTCGTTGTAATGGATCGCCGTGTCCCCGCCGAGCCCGAAAGTCTTGATATATAGGCCGTCCACGAATGTTTTCCATTTGCCCACGGTGACGCCTCCTTCCACTTTGTGGGGGACGCCTTTGTTTATGAGCGCTATGTCGGTTGTGGTGCCGCCCATATCCACCACCACGCTGTTTTCGGTTTTGGCGAGGCTCGCGCTGCCCATCACGCTCGAAGCGGGACCGCAGAGCAGCGTCTCGACCGGGCGCGTGTGCGCGAATTCTTCCGACATCAGGCTGCCGTCGCTCCGCACGATCACCACCGGGGCGCCTATCCCGCGTTTTTCCATCGCGGTTTTTACCGCGTCCATGAAAACCCTGATGACAAAAAACAGCCGCGCATTCAGCAAAGTGCTGGCTCCCCGCTGCAGGCAGTTCAATTCGTTGAACAATTCATGGCCGCAAACCACCGGTATTTTGTTTTTGAAAATCTGCGAAAACAATTCTTTGCCTCTTTTTTCGACAGCCGCGCTGTTTTTTATCGCGTTGGTTTCTACGATTCCCGCTCCGTCAAACCCATCGAATTCTTTTTGCACGCAAGCGGAAAAAAGCCCCCAATCCGGTTCGCGCTCGATTTCGCCCGAAAATTTCGTATAGCTTTCCTGTATGTACATTTCGCTTGATGGCGGAAGTCCGTATTCGCTTCCGTATTTGTCGATCACTTTGCGGTCCCCGCCGAAAAATATCAATTTCGCGCTTCCGCCCCTGTCTTCGACGCAGGCATTTGTGGCAAGCGTAGTGGAAAGCGAGATCAGCTCCGCTTCTTTGACCGATTCTGCGGGGAGCGCGTCCAAAGCTTCCAGAATGCCTACGGACAAATCCTCTTTCGTCGTGAGCGCCTTTGAAGAGCCCAATATCGCTTTTTTTTCAAAGTCGTAAATGACGGCGTCGGTATATGTACCGCCCGTGTCTATCCCAATTCCTGTCCTTATAAAATTCGCCTCCTTTTTTGTTTTTTTAATTCTACAATATATTTCGGGTGGTTTCAAGGGGTTTTTGTTAATTTTTTTCAAAAATTCGAATAAAATTTTTCAAAATTCAAAAAAAGTGTTGACAAAGCGTCAAAAAAATGGTATCATAGTATTCAGGCGGTTTATTGCGGGTGTAGTTCAATGGTAGAATGCCAGCCTTCCAAGCTGGCCGTGTGGGTCCGATTCCCATCACCCGCTCCAAATTTTTTAAAGCATAGGTAAAATGCGGTGTTTCAAAAACTCAAAAACGGCTATACACGATTTATATTAAAATAAATGAAGTTCTCCCTAAAACAAACAAAAAATATCGTAAAAAAGGTTCATCATATTTATAAATGTGATGAACCTTTTGACAGTTTTTATATTATAAAATACCAGATTACTTATGCGTAAAGCGCGGCATTGATTTATGTATCGTTAATTCGCTTATTCAAAAAGAAATGCTGTATTTGGATAAGTGTAATAACGTAGTACAAAGACACAATCAGATATTAGGATAAAGGAATTTCAACTAACCTGTTGCGTCGGAAGTAGTGAAATGCCAATTTACAGATTTTGATACTTCGTTGCGTGATAATTCCCATG